>WXFH01000019.1 GCA_009881125.1 Acidaminobacter sp.
ACACCCCCATAACCAACAGGCCGCCGGCCTGTTGGTTATGGGGGTGTTTTTCCTTGTAAGCGTCATCCCACTGAGAATGATTTTCGCAAGCTCTGGCACCAAATCAATGTTAGTGACAGGCACTCACTCGATTTTCGTCCGCGTCACCAAAATGAAAGTTGTCCGCGTCACCAAGTTAAATATATGTCATTCTCCCAAAAGTTCAAACCGGTCCGCATTCATCACCTTATTCCAAGCAGCGACGAAGTCTTTTACAAACTTCTCCTTACCATCATCACAGGCATAAACCTCCGCAATGGCTCTCAGCTCAGAGTTCGAGCCAAAGATCAGATCGACACGGGTAGCGGTCCACTTGGTCTCGCCGGTTTTTCTGTCGGAACCCACGAAGAGATCCGCTTCCTCGGTCATAGGCTTCCACTGAGTGCCCATATCCAGAAGATTGACGAAGAAGTCATTGGTCAGCTGCTCAGGGCGTTTGGTGAAGATGCCGTGAGGGGCTTTCTTGTAGTTGGCGTTCAACGCCCGCATGCCGCCTACGAGGACGGTCATTTCTGGCGCGGTGAGACCGAGAAGCTGGGACTTGTCCACCAGGAGCTCTTCGGCTGAGACTGCATATTTGGCTTTGGTAAAGTTGCGGAAACCATCGGCTAAAGGCTCCAGGACGGAGAAGGATGGGACGTCGGTTTGCTCGAGGGCAGCGTCGGTGCGGCCAGGGGTAAATGGTACCACAACTTCAGAGCCGGCATCTGCGGCAGCCTTCTCAATCGCGGCGCATCCGCCCAGGACAATCAGATCGGCCAGTGACACTTTCTTGCCGCCGCTTTGGGTGCCATTAAAGTCTTTTTGGACCTTTTCGAGAACGCCAAGGACCTTCTGCAGCTGCTCCGGTTGGTTTGCCGCCCAGTGAAGCTGAGGCTCCAGGCGGATGCGGGCACCATTTGCGCCGCCCCGCTTGTCTGAGCCGCGGAAGGTAGAGGCGGAGGACCAGGCGGTGTAAACGAGCTCGGAAACAGAAAGACCAGAAGCGAGGAGTAAGGCTTTCAACACCGCGATATCCGCTTCATTAACCAGCTCAAAATCCGCAGGTGGGACAGGATCCTGCCAGATCAGATCTTCAGCAGGCACTTCCTTGCCAAGATAGCGGGCTTTTGGTCCCATATCCCGGTGGGTCAGTTTGAACCAGGCGCGGGCAAAAGCGTCTTCAAATTCCTTAGGATTTTCCATGTAGTGTCGGGCAATTTTGGAGTAGACTGGATCCATGCGAAGGGCGAGGTCGGCCGTGGTCATCATAGGGGCGTGTCGTTTGTTCGGATCATGGGCATCCGGCACCGTGGTTTTGGCTTCCGGATCTGTTGGAATCCACTGCCATGCGCCGGCCGGGCTCTTGACGAGATCCCAGTCATATTTGAACAGGGTCTCAAGATAACTGTTGTCCCAGTCGATCGGGGTCGGCGTCCAGGCGCCTTCTATGCCGCTGGTGATGGCGTCTCCGCCCTTGCCGCTGCCAAAGGTGCTCTTCCAGCCGAGGCCCATCTCTTCAATAGGCGCGGCCTCCGGCTCCGGACCCACATGGGTAGGACTGCCGGCGCCGTGGCACTTGCCAAAGGTATGGCCGCCGGCGACCAGCGCGACGGTTTCTTCATCATTCATAGCCATGCGGGCGAAAGTTTCCCGGATGTCCTTGGCAGAACCCAGGGCGCTCGGCTGGCCGTTAGGGCCCTCCGGATTGACGTAAATCAGGCCCATCTGCACGGCTGCCAGCGGATTTTCCAGGTTGCGGCCGTCGGAGTAGCGCTTGTCGCCGAGCCATTCGCTTTCAGTGCCCCAGTAGACGTCTTCCTCAGGCTCCCAGATATCTTCACGGCCGCCTCCGAAGCCAAAGGTTTTGAAGCCCATGGATTCAAGGGCGCAGTTGCCTGCGAGGATCATCAGATCTGCCCAGGATATGCTCTTTCCATATTTCTGCTTGACCGGCCAGAGCAGGCGCCGTGCCTTGTCCAGGTTGCCGTTGTCCGGCCAGCTGTTCAGGGGCGCGAAGCGCTGATTGCCCGTGCTCCCGCCGCCACGGCCGTCACCCATGCGGTATGTACCGGCGCTGTGCCACGCCATGCGGATCATCAGCGGGCCGTAGTGCCCGTAGTCGGCCGGCCACCAGTCCTGGGAATCTCTAAACAGGTCATACAGATCTTTTTTAACAGCGTCGAGATCGAGTTGTTTGAAGGCCTCCGCGTAGTTGAAGTCGTCTCCGAGAGGGTTTCTTGCCTTGCAGTTTTGATGGAGGATTTTAAGGTTTAACTGGTTTGGCCACCAGTCGCGATTGGTTGTGCCGCCGCCAGCAGTCGAATGCTTCGTCATGCCTGTTACCGGACATTTACCGTTCTCACTCATTTTTGGACCTCCTTTAAATAGATTTGAATTGCTCTAATTTTATACCCAAATCAAATGAAAATTAACCTGAAAATATCGGGGCGATGGACGTTGGGTGACCATTGGCAGTACATTTGGCATTACATTTTTAGGAAAACAAAGACTGAAATTACAAAGTAATTATTGTACGTACTTAAAATAAAAACATAAAAGTAATTGAAGAAAAATTAAACTCAAATATACCCAATTCCTGATTCAGAAATTGAAACCCTTAATCATTCGAAAGAATCTGCGGTATATTTTTCTAACAAGCCCAAGACAGTGTTTTCGGACGGTTCAGCTTCCTTTGAGGCTCTGATTGAGATTCTCATGAAAGCATTTCGTCAAGATGAAAAAAGTGACACAATTCGTGACCAAAATCTACAAAATTGATAGCAAGTTAACGTAAAAAGCGGTATTATAATTCAAAGAGTTTATATGATAAGAGAAATCACAATAATAATCCAAACTTACAAGGAGGCGTTAAAGTTTATGGAGCAAGCAAAAACCAGGCCCATCTCAACTATTTTCGGCATGATGATCAGCCCGGGGCCTACAGTCAAAAAAGCCTTGTCAGGCAGGCAGTGGTATCTGGGCTTAATTGTGTCCACCCTCGCGTTTGCGCTTTTTTTCCTGCAAACGGGTCTTGACCTGTATAAGACCGGTCAGAAGGGCTTCAGCTTTGTCGCGCTCAGCGCGGCAACCGGAGCAGCTTACGGTCTGCTGGTCATCCCGGTTCTCGGTGTCCTGGTCTGGTCCGTTTTGAAAGTGGCCAAAACGGACAAAAGTCTTAAATGGGCAATCTCCTCATTTTGCCTCAGCTACAGCGGCGCGCTGATTTACGGATTGATTGGCGTCGCGTTCTCCCTGATTCTCGGCTGGAAAACGTCTATGGCCTTTGGGGTGACGGGGGTTCTTTGGGCTATAGGGCCAATGATGGTCGGCCTTCGCGAAATGAGCGGCGGCAAGACAGTGCTTGGCGTCATACTGGCGACACTGGTAGGCAGCTTTGTTCTGCTGAGCTGGGCGCTGCTCGGCAACTATTAGGGGGTGAAGGGTTTGAATAGTATCGATGATGGCAGAGTTTTAAGAAACTGGATCCGTCGCCTGTGCTTCATCACCTTTGGCATATGCGCTTTCACCAACCCGCTGGAGCCGCTCTCAATTTACAACCTGGCCTTTGGCGCGCTCTTTGGCCTGTTCTTTGGCTGGCTTTTCAAGCGGTTCCTCTATCTGTTCCTCGCCGCCATGAACGGACCGGTGAAGAAGGAATGGGGCAAAAAAGTTATGCGCTATCCTGTTGAGATGGGGATGCTTTTCCTGGTTCCCTTTGCAGTGATGCTGGGCCTTGCAACCTTCGTACTCAAGTGGCAAAGCGCCGCTTCGTTTATCAGCGCGGGGATGATGGCGGTGGGAACAGCAACCGCTATAGAAGTCAGCCGGCTCAGAGGGAAGTCCATGATCCGCAACACTATCGCGACTTCGGGCGTTTCCTTTTTATTCAGCTTTATTTGGACCTACGCACAGCCGTTCCTGTTCCGCGCGCCTGGCCTCATCGAAGGCGGGATCACCTTTGTGCGTTCGTTGATTTTCGGAGGAGGTGGCTTGTCTTGAGACGTTTTACGGTAAAACTTTTAATCGCGTTTTTGATCGCAGCTCAAGCGCTGCCTTTTGTAACTTTAACCAGGATCGGAACCGCACCGTCCTTCGCGGTCAGCGTCAAAGAGGAAAGTGTCCGGGTCAGTGCACCTTACGAGAAGGTGCTTGCCAGCGAGGGTGATTGGTTCACAGGCCGTCCTTCCATAGGAAGCACCTCCTCTTTAACGGTGGATTATAATGGTGAGATTCTGGTGAGTGAAGCATCCGAACCAATCAGCTTTACTACCCGCGAAGAGGCGCTGGTCAGCGAGATTTACGTCAGCACCGCAGCAGGCGAGAGCCTGACCCTCGTGGATGAGGCGGGGAACCTGTATCCGGGATTTGAGGCGGTTCGCGTCAGTGAGGACACGCAAGTCTTTCAGGCGCCCGGTGATGTCAGGCTTCCGGCGGGCAGCTACACGGCAGAAGGTGCTTCAGGAGATTTTGTGATCAAAGGCGTGAATGCCGATGGTCAGTCGCGTTACAACGAACAGATCGTCGAACAGGCAGCTGAAGTCCTGGGTGTTCCGGCGGAAACGGTGACTGTAGGGGAAGAGGCGGCGGCTGCGGAACCATCGGCAGCTTCCGGTGCTGCTGGCAAGCGTCCTGCCATGTTCGTTCTGGACGATACCTATCTGATCGACGAAATCATGCTCAACACCTTCAACAACGGCATGGGCGCGGCGCCTGGCCTCATTGCCATTTTGGATGAATCCAATCAGGTGATCTACACGCAGCAGGCTTACGGCGGAAAGGTCGGAACGCTGGCCAACGGTCTCTGGATCGTCAAGCCGGGGATCCTGCTGCCGGCGGGCACGTATTACATAGGATCATCCGATCCTTCTGTCATAGGGTATGACGCTGCCGGCGAGCCCATGTTCTATCTGACGGCTTACCCTACGATCCCGGAAGAGCTGGATGTGACCGGAACGTATAAAATCAACGTGGATACGGCTAAGACCTCAACCATCATGGGGCCGGTGTCAGGGGCGCCGACGCCATTTTTGACAGACTTTGAACTGACCGTCCTTCACAAGGAGGGCTTTGTGGAGCTGATTGGCACTTATGAAGGCATGCCGGTCTCCCAGAACTGCAAGATTATCAATGAGACTGAGAATGGTCTCGTGGCGGTGTTTGATTTCGCCGCGGATTTGTCAGGGCTGCCTTATAAAGCCAAAGTGGACACAAAGGTAGAAGTGACCTTCACTCAGGACGATACCGGGCTGGTGTCGGTATCCTTTAACGGCGACGCTCATTACAGCCGCGCGGCCAGCGGAACTCGCGGCGCGGACGACAACACTTATGTGGTCAGCGGCAGCGGCAGCCGGGTGACGACGGAGCTCCCGGCCTATGTCATAGCGGCGCTGGGTGCTGCGCCGAGTGTTGGGAACATTCCGGGGGCAGATTCGCCCTTACAGAATGCAGTTGGCATTTTGTTTCCACCACTGGTGGGCCTCGTGGTCAGCGTCATGCAAGAGGCGCTGAAGAAGAAGGAAGCGGCCAGACAGGCGGGTAAACCTGCTCGGGACAAAGCCTGGTATAGCAAAAAATATCCTGGAAAAACAGATGAGCAGCTCGCCTGGATCATGCTGGCGGATGCCATGGGAAGTACCGATGAGCCTGATGAGGGCGATGCAGTGTCAATGGGAGACAATGAAGCGTCTGAAGGTTCAGGAGACTCAGAGGGCTCAGGGGGCACAGGTGATAATCAGGATTGGTCAGAGGATGAGGCTGAGACCGAGGCGGATTATGAGCCTGAGCCTGAACCGGAAACCGAGCCTGAATCAGAGCCGGAACCGGAGCCTAAACCAGAGCAGGCTGCAGAACCAGAACCAGAGCCAAACAAAGAGGCTGAGGCCGATGGTCAGAAGACCGCCGAAAATGCCGCGGCTGAGTCCAAAGAGCCGGAGACTATGGTGCTCAAGACCTCAGCAAGAGGCGCTGAAAGCTTGTATGTCAAGGATCCTGAAACTGGCCAGTGGATCAATGCAGAAACCGGCGGCGTCCTCGATTATGAGGACTATAAGGCCAACGCGGAGGATAAGTTCGCTCAGGAGCTGGCTGTGATTGAGAAACACTCAGCTGACAACCAGAAGCCGGATGAGGAATTCGCGAAGGCCATGAAGCAGATTGATGATGATTTCAAGAAGGATCAGTTCCTTCAGAAGATGGAGAAAAAATACGGAACGGACAAGCTTGGGCTGATCAAAGCAACCATCACCCAGCGCGCAGAGCAGGAGCGGGAAAACTTTGAAACCTGGCAGCGCATTGGCGACATTGCGGCTGTTGGTGAGGTCAGCTCCAAGGTCGTGCTCGCCGGTGCGGACACCGCCATTGATATCATGGGTGAGACAGTTCCGGGCGGGAAATATGTGCGCGGGGTCTATAAGGTCGCAAAAGGGACCATTGGGTCCGCTGCGGAAAGCCAAGCGAAAGGCGATGGCTGGGGCGCAGGCGCTGCAGAGGGATTTGTCAAAGGTGTTGGCGACGCGACCGGCGACTTTGTGAAAAATCCATACGCGAAGGCTATTGTCACTACCGCCAGTGAGTCTGCAGGATCTGCGGCAGGCGCTTATCTTAAAGGTGAGGACTATATCCAGGCAGCTCAGAACGGTTATGTGGATGGTGTCTACAAAGTGACGGTAGGCGCGGTTTCGGATTATGCCCTCGGAAGTGCACCGGATGTGGACTTGCCGGATGTGCCAATAAGAGTGGATTCTACGCTTAAAAAGATCTTCACCAGCAAAGGCGGACAGGACAAGATGAAAACGGCATTGACGGATGAATTCGTCTTGAAACCTAATGCGCTGGAGCCTGCAAAGAACCTCATTCAGGTCGAACGTCCTGAGTTTGCTAAAAAATAGGAGGGGTATCATGCATATCAATTTTAACGCTTTGGCCTATTTGGCCGGCCTCTATAGAACAGACAACAGTTTGAGCCCCTTGAAAAGTGCCGGAAAAGGCGATCCGGTTCAGGGTGAGGCCTTTTTAAAGGAATCCGGGATGCTTACCGAGTCTGGGATCAGAAATGAGGCCAAAGAGATTCTGGAAGTTTTGGCAGAGCCTCAGCGTTCCGGCAGAATTGCTATTCGCGAGGGAAATGCTTTAATTGAAAAAATTGGGTACCGAAGAAATGAGGGGTTTTCCCTTGTGGAACGGACGGCTGAAGGGGTGGAGGTCACAGCGCCGGCGACACTTCAGCCAACGCTGCTGGCGCTCTCTCAAGTCACTGGCATGTCACGTGTGATAGCCTGGGATTTGGAAGTTGAGCTGCCATCGGCAGAGGCACTGGTCTATCTGGGGCTGGTGGACTTATACAGAAAGACGGCTATGCTGGGATTGTGGCAGGTTGGAGCACCTGACGTGAATGTCTCCGCGCTGGAAACTCACCTAAACGATCCGGTGCCGGGCTCTCTTGTGGCCATGGTCAAGGGGAAGCAGGACAGCAGTGCTTTGACAATTGGCCGAGCTGAACTCAGCAGCATGCTGAACCGCTTGGAAATGGTTCAGATTCTGGAGGGAGATCAGGTTAGGCTGACAGGAGATCATGCGAAATTTGCCATGGAGTTTCTTGTGCCGAGAGCAGTGACGACTCTGGAGGTGTACAATCGTTCAGAAGACAAGATTGCGGGAAATGAATCCCTCGTGATCAGCGCCGGGCTAAATGAGCATCTGCTCATAAAATTGGGGGCTTACCAGTGGGCACTGTCATTGATTTCCGGCAGCTATCTGTTGAAGCTCATTGAAAACGTTCTGAATGCGCCTGAACTGGAAATTTAGTTGTCAATGATTATAGGGTGTGAAATAATTTAAAGAGAGGGATCTGCCTAAATGGTGGGTCCCTTTTCAATTTTTATCAAAATATTTTTACAAAATGACCGAATATTTTTACAAAATGGTTCTGAATGCGCAGTTGACTTTTTGGTCCAACAACATGAGAAGGCGTTGGCGTGGAACGTAAGTAGGTTGAAGGATGGCTAAAATAGCCAAAACCATCGGCTGAAACAAATAATTACAAAACAATTAAGAAAAACGCCATCTTGGCATCCCTCTTGCTCTATAGACCGGTGACGCAATTATTCATCATCATAAAAAAGAAAGCAGGGGAATTATGGAAAACAAGAACATGTTTCGTGACGCAATGGTAGTGGGCTTTGCAATGTTTGCCATTTATTTTGGCGCCGGCAATTTGATTTTCCCGCCGTTTATTGGTTTTGAGACGGGAACAAACTGGATTGCGGGTTTGGTTGGCCTTGTTCTGACAGGTATCGCGCTCCCGATCCTCGCCGTTGTGGCGGTCGCCAACGCGGGCGGCACTTTCAAGGACCTCACACGCCCGATCAATCCGTGGTTTTACCAAGTTTACAATGTCCTCGTCATGATTGGTGTAGGTATGCTCATCACGATCCCGCGGACGGCGGCGGTTGCCTATGAAACCGGCTTCAGCGTGATTTTGCCGATGGTCGACCCCGGTCTCCTGAAGCCCATCGCCATCATCTCCTTCTTCGCATTGACGTATTACTTCGCCAACGACAAATCCCAGGTTATTGACAAGGTCGGCAAAGTGCTGACGCCGGTGCTGCTGGTCATCCTCGTGGGCATTGTCATCCTGGCGATCGTCAATCCCCTCGGCGCGCCGGTCGCAACGGAAATTGCGAATCCTTTCTACTTCGCTTTCACCCAGGCCTATCAGACGGGAGACGTTCTGACGGGCCTCCTCTGTGCGGTGATCTTTGTCGAAGCCCTTCGCGGCAAGGGTTACACGGAAAAGGCGAGCAACGTCAAAATGATTCTTCTTGCGTGTGTCTTTGCGTTCGCTGGTCTGTTTGTGGTCTATGGCGGCCTTGAGTACCTTGGCGCAACGGGCAACAGCTTATTTGAAGCCGGTACCGACCATACTGTGCTTTTGACAGGTCTTGTACAAAAGTTGGCAGGCAACGGCGGATTATACGCCCTCGCGGTTGCGGTCGCCCTCGCCTGCCTGACGACCTCTGTAGGTCTGACTGCGGTTTTGGCGGATTTTCTTAATGGTATTTCAAAGCAAAAGATCAGCTACAAAGTCGGCGTCGCGCTCACTTGCGGCATAGGCGTCATCCAGGCTATGGGCGGCGTTGCCAAGATCATTGTCATTGCAGGACCGATCTTTATGGGCATCTACCCAATCTCCATCTTGCTGGTGATCCTGGGCCTCTTCAGCAAGTACGTTCCAAACGATGGCGTTTGGAAGGGCTCCGCATTGTTGGTTGTCCTCGTCAGCCTTTACGATTCCTTCTCGATCATAGGCGCCATAGCTGGGTTCCAGCTGCCGGCGGCGCTGACCAACCTTTACATGACGATTCCGCTTGCGGGCCAGGGCTTTGCCTGGATCGTGCCGGCTATTGTTGGCGGTATTGTGGGTGGCGTGATTTTCAAGGGCAAGAAGAGTGAAGCGGTTGTGGAAGCGGCTTAGGGCTGAGGCTTCAATTGCGTGTTAGATGAATGGTGTTTTGAATGGTTTTCAAAGGTGCACAGCAGGCCCTGGCGGGTCTGCTGTGTTCTTTTGTTATTATGGGACGAAAGTTGGACCGGGTGGCCAATTAGCGTCGACATCAGCGCTCCCAATTCAAAAGGAAGAGGACTCAAGTGCCGCCGGCGCTTGAGTCCTCTTCCTTATCAATCAATAATTAGCTGTATTTGTTATTTTGCAGCGCTCTCATACACCAACGCCCCGCCCATATACGTCTCCAGAACCTGTGTCTGGCCAATGGTCATGGGATCAATCTCCAGAATGTCCCGGTCTAGGACGATAAAATCCGCTTCAAAGCCAGGCGCAAGCTGTCCGACGTCCGGGAAGCCGACGACCCTTGACGCCTCGCGGGTATAGAGCTGAATGGCGGTGGCTGGATCGACCCGGTGCTGCTGGCCGTTGTCAGTGCCATCGTAGCTTATGCGGGTGACGGCAGCCTGGATGCCCACGAAAGGATTTGACGGGTCTGCCCAAGAGGTCGCCGGCGCGTCTGAGGAAAAGGCGAGCTGTACACCGGCGTCAAGTATGGAACGGACTGGATAGGTGTTCTTTGTACGGATGGAGCCCAGGTTGTTGAGATAGCTCTCGATTTCCGCAAAGAGAAACACGGGCTGGGTGACAAAGGCGATGCCCATTTCGGCACTCTTTTTCAGCGCCGCTGGGGTCGGCATGGCAGCGTGCTCGATGCGAAGCTGAGGGGTGTCGGCTTTCCGGTAAAAGGTATCTACGATCATGTCTATGGCTTTTTCGCCCATGGCATGGGCGAGGAGCTGGAGATTGTGGGTTTTGGCATAGGCGCCGGCAGCACTGAGTTCGTCGGGGGTGATGGTGGCCATGCCGCAGTTGGCGTTTGGATCGTCGCCCTGGTGTGCGGAAAGGAAGGGCGGGTCCACCCAGGCGGTTCTGCCGGAGACGCTGCCATCGGCTAATGTCTTGACACCGCCCACGAAGATGGGCTGGTTGTGATCGAGGCGTTCAGGGGCAAAGGGTGGGGCGTTCTTCAGGTCATCCCACAGGTAATAGAGGGCGACGCGCTGGCGGAAACCGGCCTGGCGCGCGGCGGTGTAGAGGTCGAAATAATCCGTGGGGCCGGTGCGGGCAAACATTTCAGTGACACCGGTGATGCCCTGGGAAAGCAGGGTGGTGCTGAGGTTGGCCAGGCTGGCGGCGGTTTCTTTGAGCTTTTTTTCTGGGAGGACCTTGAAGAGCAGTTCCCGGGCAGTTTCGTAGAGGATGCCGTTTGGTTCGCCGTCCGCGTCCCGGCCTATGGCGCCGCCTGCCGGATCCGGCGTGTTGCGGTCAATGCCGGCGAGTTCCAGGGCCATGCTGTTGACGGAGTAGATGTGGGCGCAGGTGCGCATCATGCTGACGGGGGCGTCGGTGGTCGCCCTGTCCAGGTCGTGGCGTGTCGGGGTGCGGCCTTCTCTCAGCTTGCCTTCGTCGTAGCCCCAGCCTTCGATCCAGACGCCGGGGCCTTGAGCCTCACGCTTTTCGCGGATTTGAGAAATCATCTCTTCTATGGAATAAAGGGCGGGCGGGGTGCAGGCAATCTGAACCGCGGCGTTGGCTAGGTACACTGGGTGCATGTGGGCGTCGATCAACCCCGGCAGGACTCTGCGGTCTTTGAGGTCGGTGGTTGTGAGATGATAGGCTTTAGCCAAGGCTATGTGATCGATGTCAGATTCGCTGCCAATCCACACAATTTTTCCATTTCGAACGACCATGGCGTCGGCATAGGGCTGCTTTGGGTTGGCCGTGAAAATCCGGCCGTTGACAAACAACTTTTGCTCTTGCTGCATTCAAATCGCCTCCTTAATCTTGTCATTTGTAATCGCAAATATTGTGCCAATTCTTGATTTTATCTTCTTCATGTGGGGGTAACGGCTTGAAAGCTTCATTTTGGCTGCTTGTGGGGATTTTGGGAAACTGGACTGGACTCAGGAATGCTTCTGAAAATCAAAAAATAGGCATTTGAGGGTGAGAAGACGTAAAAAAAGTTTTACAACTGTGAAGGGGGTGGTTTGTGAATTTGAAGGACGCCGGGCATTTGAGGGGGCAAGGCACTCGTTGAAAACCATTTTCGCAAGCTCTGGCACCGAATTGAATTGAGTGTCAGACACCAAAGTTGAATGAGTGTCAGTCACCAAAGCTGAGTGAGTGTCAGTCACCAAAGTTGAGTGAGTGTCAGTCACCAAAGTTGAGTGAGTGTCAGTCACCAAACCAAATCCGGTCCGCGTCACCAAACTTAATTGGGTAATCAGGTCCTGGAAAGGGTATACAAAACCGTGGAAAATCAATCAACCGGAGGGCTGAACATGATGCTTGAAATCCGAAACTTTTCGAAAACCTACAAAGGCGGCAAGAAGGCCGTCTCCAACTTATCCCTCAACATTGAGCCGGGGGACCTCTATGGCTTCGCCGGCCACAACGGCGCCGGGAAGACCACCACGATCAAAGCCATCGCAGGTGTGCTGGACTTTGAAGAGGGGGACATCCTGGTGGATGGCAGCTCCATCCTCAAAGACCCCGTAGCCTGCAAGAAGAAACTGGCCTACATACCGGACAATCCGGACCTCTACGACTATCTCACAGGCATACAATACCTTGAGTTTATTGCTGACATCTTCGAGATTCCCTCATCTGCGCGAGAAGCGCGCATCCGCCGCTACGCGGAGGACTTTGAACTCCTAAACGACCTGGGGGACCTGATTGGCGCCTACTCCCACGGCATGAAGCAGAAGCTGGCCATCATTGCCGCGCTGATCCACGAGCCCAAGCTGATGATTTTGGATGAGCCCTTTGTAGGGCTGGACCCCAAAGCGGCAAAGACTCTGAAGGACATTTTCGCCCAGCTCTGCCAAAACGGCGGCGCCATCTTTTTCTCCACCCACGTGCTGGACGTGGCGGAAAAGCTATGCAATAAAATCGCGATCATACGCCAGGGCGAGCTCATCACCGCGGGGCTGATGGACGACATTGTCGGCGATTCGAGCCTGGAAGAGGTCTTCCTGGAGCTGACGGACCATGAGTAAACTATGGTCACTTACCAGACTACAGCTGCTGGGATGGTTCGGCCTCAACAAAGCCCTCCACACCAAGATCCCCGGCCAAAGGCGCAAGAACCTGTTCGCGGCTGTAGGGGCCATATTCCTCATCCTCTATTTCACAGGCATTTCCTATGTCTACAGCGACCAGGTCGGCAAAGCCTTCGAAACCGTCGAAGCCCTGCCGCTCCTGCCCGGCCTCATGATGGCCACCGCCTCCCTGGTCACCCTGATGACGACCATCTACAAAGTCAACGGGACGCTCTTCAACTTCCGCGACTACGACATGATCATGGCCCTGCCCGTCAAAACCGCCGTCGTGGTGGCAAGCCGGATGATGGCCCTCTATCTGCTGAACATTGGCTTCGTCCTGATGGTCATGGTGCCCGCGGGTGTGGTCTATGGTCTGCGCGCCCAGCCGGAGCCCCTTTTTTATGGTCGCTTTGCGGTTTCCCTTCTCATGATCCCTTTTGTGCCGATAGTCGCGGCAACCGCCATCGGCATCCTGATCCACCTGGTCTCGGCCAAGTTTCGCTATAAGAACCTGCTCAACATCCTTCTGTCCGCCGCCGCCGTGCTGGCGTTCATGGCGGGCTCCAGCTCGTTCAACGCGGAAGGCGTCAACATTGCGGACATCACGGGGGCGCTGACGGGCCTCATCAACAATATCTATCCGCTGGCCGGCTTCTATGTGAATGGCGTCGTTTTAGGACAGTCTGCAGCCTTTATGGCCTACCTGCTGCTGTCTCTCGCGGTTTTCGCGGCCTTTGCTGCCCTGGTGGGCTATCGCTTCAAACGGATCCACACTAGGCTGACCGCCGCCTCAACCCGCCGCCGGTTCGTCATGGGCGCTCACCCTCAGGAGGGCTCTACGCCGCTGCGGGCTATGTATGCCCGTGAGCTCAGGCGCTATTTCGCCTCGCCAATCTACGTTTTGAATACCGCGTTTGGCGTGATTTTGTTCACTGCCATGTCTGTGGCGCTCATGTTTTTCAGACCGGAGTCCATCGGCCAGCTTCTTGAAATGCCTTTCTTCGCGGATTACATCAACCGCATGGCGCCGCTGATGGCCTCGACCTTCATGGCGCTGTCCTCCACCACGGCCTGCGCCATTTCCCTGGAGGGCAAGGCCCTGTGGATCGCGAAGTCCGCGCCGGTGAAAGCCATGACGGTCTTCCACAGCAAGCTGGGCGTCAATCTGACTGTGACTCTGCCGGCGGTGCTGGTCAATGGCCTGCTCCTGATGGGGGCTTTAAAAACAGGCCCTGCCGATAGTCTCCTCCTCCTCACCCTACCCGCCGCCTACGCCGTCTTCATGTCACTGGCAGGTCTCGTAATCAACCTGCGATACCCATTCCTGGACTGGATGAGCGAAACCCAGCCGGTCAAACAGAGCGCCTCGACGCTGATCACGCTTCTCGTCGGAATGGGCAGCGTGGCTGGACCTTTGACACTGGTCATCAAATATCCGCAGCTGAACGCCCACTGGGTGTCTTTTGGTGTACTTGTGCTGCTGATCCTCTTGAGTGCCGGGCTGTATGCCTATTTGGCAGCCCGTGGAGAAAAGCTGCTCAAGTCCCTTGAAAGTTAACAGTAAAATAAACAAATCCTTTTCAACGTTGAGAAAATTCTATATTATGAAGTAAGAAAAAGATGAGAAGAGGGTTTCAGTGGGAAGAGGGTGTCCGCGGCCGTTGGTCTATTGACCCCGACTTCCTTATGGAAAAAGACAGGAAGAGGGAGTCCGCGGCCATTGGCCTATTGACTCCCTCTTTCATCCGAAACTTCCGCTAATTCCTCCAATCTCACATTCGCTCACGTAAAGGATGGTACGAATGTCTTCTGGAATGGATTCCAATCAAGAACAAGCACTGCTCGAGGTCATAAGAGTCAAGGAGGCGCGGATTGAACAGCTGACGGCGCTGACAAACGAGCTTAAGCTTAAAAATGAGGCCCTTGAAAAAGTAACCATCACGGATCAGCTGACAGGGGCTTATAACCGCTTTTATTTTGAGAAGCGCGTCATGGGCGAAATTGAGCGTTCCCGCCGTTATGGGACGCCGCTGTCGCTCGTGATTTTCGACCTGGATTTTTTTAAGAAAATCAACGACCAGTGGGGTCACGGATTTGGCGATGCGGTCCTCAAACGAATGGCGTCTGAGGTCATGAGTAATATTCGCGCGACGGATCTCTTTGCCCGCTGGGGCGGGGAGGAATTTGTCGTGCTGATGCCTGAAACGGATCAGAGGCATGCTGTGATGGCGGCGGAGAAATTGAGAAAATCCCTGAGTCAGGTGCTCCATGCGACCATCGGCAGAGTCACTGCAAGTTTTGGGGTGGCGGAGCACCGCTACGGTGAGGACCTGGAAAATTGGTTTGCGAGAGCGGACCGCGCCATGTACCGGTCCAAGAGCCTGGGGCGAAACCTGGTGTCGCAGTGGAGCGACCATGACTATCTTCAGGAGTCGACCGAGCTTAAATGGAACCCGGAATGGGAATGCGGCAACGCGGTAATAGATGAGGCCCACAAAACGCTGCTGACTTACGCCAACGCCATTGTAACCTTGATGCAGCAGGAGTTGTCCCATGAAAAGCTGATCCGCGCCTATGACCAGCTGCTCGATCATGTGGAGGTTCATTTCAAGGATGAAGAAACCATTCTGAAGCTGGCGGGATATCCGTCCGCAGCCTTTCATGAGCGGTTCCACCAGCATCTGCTGTTCAAGGGGCTGCAACTGAAGAAAATGATAATGGAAGGTCATCTCGTCAAGTCGGACATGATTATGTATCTGATGGATGAAATCATAGTGGGACACTTGCTGACGGAGGACGTGAAGTTTGTTCCGTGGCTTCGGGGAGTGGCGGATATCTAAGCCGTTTAGGCATGGAAGGAGGCGTGCGGGCAGATGCAGAAGCAAGATTTAAAACGTACGGATGGACCTGCGGGCAGCCCCACTTCAAGTGATACTGCGCAACTTGCCCATAGAAGAGGGCTGATGGAAGCGCATTTCGCTGTCCTGCTCTTTGGCCTCGCGGGTCTCTTTGGAAAGTGGCTGACGCTGCACCCTTTGGCGATCTCCCTGGGGCGGGTGTGCTTTGCGGTGCCATTTCTTTTTTTGATAATGCGGGCTCGCGGCGAGCGGATTCGCCTGAATCAGCCCCGGGACTACGCGGTCTTTCTGCTGCTGGGCATAGTCCTGGCCATCCACTGGACCGCTTTCTTCATGGCGATCCAGCTGTCGACCGTGGCCGTTGGACTCCTCACGTTTTCGACCTTTCCGGTTTTCGTGACCTTTATTGAGCCCTGGCTCCTGAAGAGCGCCTTTCGATTTCAGGACCTGCTCATTGCCCTGGTGACTATGGTGGGCGTCAGCCTCGTCATCCCTGACTTCAGCTTAAGCAATCAGGTGACTGTGGGTGCCCTGTGGGGCATTCTGTCCGGCCTGACCTTTGCGCTCCTCTCAGTCCTCAATAAGAAATACGTGGCCCAGTACCCCAGCCGACAGGTCTCGCTGTATCAGTTCGCCGCCGCTGCCCTGGTGCTTCTTCCCATGGTTATCCCCCTTAAGCCCGCCTTGGATGGGCGTTCTTTGGTCCTTCTGGCGATTTTGGGCGTCGTTTTCACCGGGATTTCCCATACACTCTTCATCAGCAGCCTGAAGCGGATCAAAGCCCAGACCGCCAGCGTCATTGCCAGCCTGGAGCCGGTCTATGGTATTTTGGCAACGGTGGTCCTGCTGGGAGAGGTGCCTGGACTGCGGGAAGTGGCGGGGGGCCTCATTATTTTGTCGATGGCATTTGTGGTGACGAAAAGACAGTCGCGAAAGCGAAGACGTGCATAAACAAAGAAGACGCCATGCAACCGAGAGCTCGTTCGCGGTTGCATGGCGTCTTCTTTGTTTGTATAGGGCGCAGCCCGTGACCGAAGCGCAGCCGATAACTGAGCGCAGCGAGGTAATGGGCGGAGCGAGGTGCACGTCTGCAGTGTGAGGTGTGCCTTTCGCAGAACTCAATAAGATGTAGCCAGCCCTGACTTGCTGTTTACTCAGATCTTCGTTGAAAAAACGTAAGCCCCCGTCGCCAGGGGCTTACCTGCTTTTAAGACTGTTGTAGTCACTTACCTCTCAAAAATCTGCACCTCGATTTGACGCACTCTCGGTCCGTCGAACTCACACAGATAGATGCCCTGCCATGTGCCCAAACTGAGTCTCCCGCCTTTGACGGGAACTGTCACTGAGGATCCCATCAGCGATGCTTTGATATGGGCATGGCTGTTGCCTTCTGCGTGACGGTATGGGCCATGCGTAGGGAAGGTTCTCTCCAGGGCGGCCAGCATGTCGTGAACCACATCCGGATCAGCATTTTCATTGATGGTAATGCCGGCCGTAGTATGGGGAACGAACACGACCGCGAGGCCGTCCTTCAGGCCGTGGTCGCGGACCTCATCCCGGATGAGTCTGGTGATATCGATCATTTCCTGAGGAGCGGTGGTTCTAATGTCGATCAAGGGGATGGCCTCCTTCTATGGGTAATGTTACAGATATATTAAGGTCCTACGCGGGAGTGCCGGCAAAATGGTTTTGCAATAAAAGCATTCGTTTTTCGTCGGTGAGAATTGTTATCGCATGCTCTGGTACAATTATATTACCGTCCCCAAATCATATCCCGTCCGCGTCACCAACCCACTGCAGTCTGTAGAGATCGTAATACAATCCTCCGCGGTTCAGGAGTTCTTCGTGGGTGCCGGTTTCGCGGATTTCGCCATCGTGGAGGACCAGGATGCGGTCGGCGTGCTGGATGGTCGAGAGTCGGTGGGCAATGACAATAGTGGTGCGGCCGTGGGTCAGCTTGCCTATGGCATCCTGGATCAGCTGCTCCGTCTCGGTGTCAATGCTGGAGGTGGCCTCGTCCAGGATCAGAATCCCCGGATCATAGGCCAAAGCCCTGGCGAAGGAGAGAAGCTGGCGCTGGCCGGTAGACAGGGTGGCACCGCGCTCATAGACCCGCTCATGGTACTGACCCGGCATTCGGCTGATAAAGTGGTCCGCGTTGACCCGTCGGGCCGCGGCCACCGCGGAAGCTTCTGAAATCGAAGGATCCCCCAGTGTAATGTTTTCAAGCACATCCCCTGAAAACAGGAACACATCCTGCAGCACCACCCCAATGCGGCGGCGCAGGGAGGCCTTATCATAATCCCTAAGGTCCACGCCATCCACCAGGATGCGTCCGGCACCCACATCATAAAGCCGGGACAGCAGGCTGATGATCGTCGTTTTGCCTGAGCCGGTGGCGCCCACAATGGCCAGGGTTTCGCCAGGCGCGACCTCGAAGGAGAGATTTTTCAGCACCGGCTCGTCCGCGTGATAGCTGAAGGACACGTCATCGAAGACCACATGGCCTTTAAACGCCCCGTCCTCCAACACCTTTTCACCATTAGGTAGACTGGAGTTTTCCTCAAGCAGGAGAAAGATCCGTTCAGAGGAAGCCATAGCCGATTGTAATATATTGAACTTCTCACTCAGGTCAAAAATGGGCTTGAAGAACTGATCCGTATAGGAAACAAAGGCGATCAGCGTCCCCAGCTCAATCGCGCCCTGGAGCACCCGGCCGCCGCTGTACCAGAGGAGGAGGGCCAGCGCCACCGTATACAGCAGGTTCATGCTGGGACGGAAGATCCCAAAGACCCGCACCTCGGACATAGAGGCGTTCAAGTGGTCGCGGTTGATCTCCTCAAACTCGTTCATGAGCGCTTTTTCCTTTCGGAACTGCTGGATAATCCGGATCCCGCTGAGGTTCTCGCTCAAAGTCGCGTTGATGCGGGCGATCTTGACCTTGACCGCCCTATGCGCCTCCCGTGCCTTCAGCCGGAACAGATAGGAGGCCAGGATGACCAGAGGCACTGTGGAAAGGGAGATCAGCGCCAATTTCCAGTTCAGGGACAGCATGATGATCAGAGTTCCCAGCAGCAGCAACAGGTCATTAATGAGATGAATCAGGACATCCGTGTACATTTCGCTGATGTTTTTCATATCGCTGGTCACTCGGGTCACCAGGCGGCCTACGGGGTTGCGGTCATAAAAGGACAGGGACTGCCCCAGCAAGTGATCATAGAGGTGCGCCCGCATATCGTAGACCAAGCGCTGACCCACGTGGTTCAGGATCAAAGTCTGCACGTAGCTTATGGCGAGGGCGCCCACCAAAAGTCCCATGAAAATCAAGGAGAGGCGGATGATGGCGGCTTTGTCGCGGGTGATGAAACCATCGGCAGCTGTTTCCGGGAGCAGTGAGCCGCCCCTCTGGTTAATGGCCGCTTCTGCCGCCCCCATCTCCGAAGGCGGGACGTAGCCCGGCAACAAATAGTAGTCGCCCTCCAGCTTCAGGAGCTGGGCGGAAGCCGCGTTGTCATAAGTTTCCAAAGCGCCGGCCTTCTCGAGAACATCCACCCGGGCGTAATAGCGGCCCTGGTACTCGGCAAAGGTCAGGCCCTCAACTGCCGGTTCAGTTTCCAGCACCTTCCACTCCCGGGCGTAGCCGGAGATGTGGTCGTCAATGACAATTTTGATCAGGTACGGCCGGATCAGATCCACGGCGGTGACAAAGAGGAGCAGGATCCCGCTCAGGATCAGGAGCTTAATATATGGTTTGGTAAAACTGGCGAGGCGCTTAAAAATGGCCAGGTCGAAGGACTTCTCAATCTGCTGCTCTTCAAAATGCGTGTCGCGCTTCATAGGTCCTCCACCTCCTCGGTGTGACGCGTCTCAGCGCCGGTTAGCGGGATTGGGCTATGGTCGAGGGCACCGGCCCTGCCGCCAAGCTTGTCTTCCAGCTGCTGGCGGTCGTAGAGGTCCCGGTAGTAGCCGCTAAGGGCCAGAAGCTCGGCGTGGGTGCCGCTTTCCGTGATTTCGCCGTCCGTCAGGACGTAAATGCGGTCGCAGTCCTTGACGGTGGAAATGCGGTGGGAGACGATCAGCACCGTTTTCTCGGCGAGGGCGTCATTCAGATGGCGCAGGATGGCTTCCTCGGTTTTGGTGTCGACGGCAGACAGGGCGTCGTCCAGGATCAGGATGTCCGCGTCCCGGTAGAGCGCTCGCGCTATGGACACCCGCTGCTTTTGCCCACCGCTGAGGTTCACGCCCCGTTCGCCCAGCAGCGTGCCGTAACCGTCCGGGAAGCTGAGGATCTCATCGTGGACGCAGGCGGCCTGGGCGGCGCTTTCAATGGTCATAGACCCTTCAAGGACAGAAATTTGGCCGATGGTCTCGGATTCAAGACCCTGAGAGGGGGTGGGTTCGGTGACCATCGGCAGAGTGCCCTGGACACTGGCGGCCTCAATTGACGGGCCGTGGTAAAAGCGGATGTTGTCTTCAATGGATTTGGAAAAGAGGAAGTTGTCCTGGGGCACCACGGCGAAGCGGTCTTTGATGGCGCCGGCGGTCAGCTGGTTGAGGTCGCAGCCGTCCAGGAAGACCTGGCCGTTGTCCGGGGCCCAGGTTTTTGTGATCAGCTGGAGCAGGGTGGTCTTGCCGGCGCCGGTGCGGCCGATCAGCGCGATCTTTTCGCCCTTTCGGATGCTGAGGCGGATGTCCTTCAGCGCGGGGCGGGTCTGGCCGGGGTAGGTGAAGGTGAGGCCCCGCAGCTCGATTAAAGGCGAGGAGGATTGGCCGATGGTCATTTGACCCAAATCTGTCTGGAAGCCGGTTGTCATAGGCTCTAAAGTGCCATAGATGAAGGAAGGCTTCATGTCGAAGACGTCATTGAGCCTGGAGAGAGAGGCGGAACCACGCTGCAAGACATTGACGACCCAGCCCAGGGCCATCATGGGCCAGCTCAGCATGCCCACGTAGGAGATGAAGGCCACGAAGGCGCCTACGCTGATGCGGCCGTCAATGACCGCCCGGCCGCCGAAGAGCAGGGTCAGCACCAGACTGACGGAACCGACGGTTCGAACCAGGGGAAACAGCCCGCCCCAAAGTCTGACCAGCTTCATGTTCTCTTTGTAGTTCAGGTCGTTGGAGGCTTTAAAACGCTCTCTTTGGAAGGGTTCCCGGGTGTATGTCTTCACGATGCGGATGCCGGAGAAGGCTTCCTGGGTCAGGTCCGTCATATCCGAAAAGGCTTCCTGGACGCGTTTGAAGCGACTCCGCATCAGTCTTCCGCCATAGAGGACCAGGGTGGCGATGACGGGCATAGGCAGCAGGGCGATCAGGGTCAGCTGCAGGTCGGCGGTGATCAGCATGAAGATCAGGGTCATGAGGGTGATGAAGATGGCGTCCACCAGCATGACTGTGCCGATGCCCATGGCATGGCTGACCGCCACCACGTCGTTGGTGGCCAGGGCCATGATGTCGCCGACCTTGTTGACGTTGAAGTAGTCCGTCCTCAAGGTCTGGACGTGGGCATACAGACGGTTGCGAAGCCAATACTCCGCTTCTCTGGAGGTGCCTATGATCAGGATGCGCCAAAAGTAACGCCCCGTCGCCACCAGGATTGCGATGCCCACGATCAGCGCGATGGTATTCAGAATATCGCCGCTGCCGGCGGTCTTGTCCGCAAGCTGATCCGCCAAACTGCCGATGAGCCGAGGTGTAATCAGCTGAAGGAGGTCGATGACGATGAGGATGAGGACACCCCCGGCGAGGTGCCAGCGCTTTCTTTTCAGGAAGGGTTTCAGGTGTTTCAGGAGTGGGGCTGAAGGCATGGGGAAATGACCCCCCTTTCGGTTAGGTTTGTTATTATCATTCTAGCATAAGCGTTTGCGCTGTGGAGTGGGGAGGGGGGGTCAAAAACCATCGGCAAAAAAATCATTAAAAAAAGATAAAATTCAACTGAAAACTGTTTTCATTTCACTGGATGTGTTGTATAATGACTTTGGTGATAGACAAATCTAATGCATTCCGTTATGATCATAGAAAAGTATTATTGGAAGAACGACATCACGGTCGGCATTCGAACATGAAATGGAGGATTTAGCATGAAAATTCAAACGAACCAGGCGACGATCGACGAGATCAAAAAAGTCCTGGATTCTCAGCAAGGCGCTCCAAGCAACGTGCGCATTTTCGTCGCAGGCTATGGCTGAGGCGGCCCGTCACTCGGTTTGGCTCTGGATGAGCTGAAGGATACGGACGTTGTGGACAATAGCAACGCAGTAAGTTTTGTAATGGAATCTGAGCTTTATGAATCATTTGGCGACATTAAAGTCGAGTTCGTAGGCAACGGCTACCACGTCGCGCCTGCTGAGCAAAATGAGTCTGATTGCGGCAGCTGCAGCGGTTGCCACTAAGAATTAAGGCGTAAGATTTAAAGGTAAACTGTCTGAAGGTCTCTTACGAGCCCTTCGGACAGTTTTTTCTTTTAATTATAGTCCAATAATTTGATGAAGGCTAGAAGGTAGAATAGGAGGCGCCACATGTTAAGAGTAGAAACCAATCCGGAAACCCTCGCGGAGATTGCCAAAGTCGTTGAGGCGCAGGAAGGACCCCGGAATATCAGGATCTATGCGGAGCGTAACGGCTGCAGCGGACAGTCTTTGGGCCTGGCGCTGGATGAGGTCAAAGAGACGGATTTTAAACACAAGCTGGGTGAGGTCAACTTTGTCATAGATAAAGAGCTTTTCCGTGATCTGGGCGATATCAAGATTGAATTTGTCGGTAATGGTTATCTCGTCGAGCCGGTCGTACCCGTCGAAAAGGTGGAAAAGGCCGGTTCGGGCTGCGGTGGCGGCTGCGGCGGCTGTGGCTGTGGCGGACATTAAAAGATCTCAGAGTGGAAGAGGGGGTCAATAGGCACAGCTGCTGATGAAGAAGGTGTCAGCGGCTGTGCCTGTTGACCTCTTATTCCATTTGCGTTGGAGTGGGGAAAGGTGAAACTCGGTGTCTGACACCCAGTTTCATGTTTTTGGGGATGGGGACCATCGGCAGGGTATTTATAACTGGTAATTGTATTAATTCGGAGGTGTCTTCATGCCCTATGATTTGGAATATCTAAAGCTGCTGTCCAAGCAATACCCGTCGGTGGATGCGGTCAGCACGGAAATCGTGAATTTGAGCGCCATTGTGCTGCTGCCCAAGGGGACGGAGCACTTTTTGGCGGACATCCACGGAGAGCACGAGGCCTTTGATCACGTCATGCGCAACGCGTCGGGGGTGGTCAAGCGGAAGATAGATGATGTTTTTGGGCAGACTCTGTCCGAAGCGGAGAAGAAATCCCTGGCGACGCTGGTGTACTACCCCCGGGAGAAGCTTGAGCTGGAGCGGGGCGCGCGGCCGCCTGAGGCGATGGCAGCCTGGCACGAAGCCATGATGCTGCAGCTGGTGCGGCTCTGCCGGCAGGCGGCGTATAAATACACGCGGTCCAAGGTGAGAAAGGCGATTCCGGCGGAGTTTCAATACATCATTGAGGAACTCCTCCACGAAAATGAGCACGATACCATGAAGCATGGCTATTACCATGGGATTCTGGACAGCCTGACGGCGATTGGGCGGGCGGAGGATTTCATTGTGGCGATCGCGGAGCTGATCCGGAAGCTGGTGGTGGATCACCTTCATATTATAGGTGACATCTATGACCGGGGCAAAGGGGCGCATCTGATCATGGATACCCTGAGGCGCCATCACTCGGTGGACATCCAGTGGGGAAACCACGACGTGCTGTGGATTGGGGCGGCCTGCGGGTCGGACGTCTGCATGGCGGACGCGATCCGGGTGTCGCTGCGCTACGCGAACCTGGAAACGCTGCAGGAGGGTTACGGCCTCAACCTGTCGCCCCTGGTGAGGCTGGCGCTGGACAAGTACGCCGGCGGCTACGCGCCAACCTTTCAGGTTCGAAGCAAGGAGGAGAGCCTTGGGGAGACGGACCTGGCGCTGCTGTCCAGGATGCAGAAGGCTGTTGCCGTGATCCAAATGAAGCTGGAGGGACAGCTGGCGCTGCGGCGTCCTGAGCTGGGGCTGGACCACAGGCGGCTACTTGAGAAAATTGATTTGGCGGCGGGGACAGTCGAGATCGACGGTATGGTCTACCCGCTCCTGGATATGGATTTTCCGACTTTGGATCCCCTGAAGCCCTACGAGCTTTCTGCTGAAGAACTGGATGTGGTGGAGAAGCTAAGGCTGTCCTTCAAACATGCTACGGATCTGCAGAAGCACATCCGGTTTCTGGTGGACAAGGGCGGCATGTACAAGGTGTTCAACGGGAATCTTCTCTATCATGGCGGGATTCCGCTGACCTCGACCGGAGAGTTTGAGACCTTCGAGCTCTGTGGGCAGTCCTTGAAGGGCAAAGCCCTGCTGGATGGCTTCGATGACTGCGTCCGCCGGGCCTACTACGCCCAGGATCCGGACGAGAAGTCCCAGGCCCTGGACGTGGTCTGGTATTTGTGGTGTGGTGAAAAATCACCGCTGTTTGGAAAAAGCAAGATGGCAACTTTTGAGCGCTATTTTATTGAAGCCAAGGAGACCCACAAGGAAGTGAAGAATCACTATTATGCTTTCCGTGAGGCGGAGGACGTCTGCGTCCGCATTCTGAGTGAATTCGGGCTGAACGCGGAGACCAGCCACATCATCAACGGTCACGTTCCTGTGAAGGTGGTCAAGGGGGAGATGCCCATCAAGGCCGGCGGCAAGCTGATCACCATTGATGGGGGACTTTCCAAGGCCTACCAGAAGGTTACTGGGATCGCCGGCTACACGCTGATCTTCAATTCCCAGGGGATGCACCTCGTGTCCCATGAGCCCTTTGAGTCCAAGGACCGGGCGATCCGGGAGGATCTGGACATTTTGCCGACCAGTGTGTTCATTGAGAAGAATCAGGCGCGGATGCTGGTGGGGGACACGGACAATGGGACTGTGCTCAAAAAGGATATTGAGGCGCTGAAGGCGCTGCTGCAGGCTTACCGGGATGGGTTGATCCGGGAGCGGTAGGCGCTGGTCGCGGTAGGTGTCGCTGTAAAAAATATGGCCGATGGTTATTTGAATGTCAGATTTGACTTCAAACGACCATCGGCCAAAGCTTTTTTTGAAAGATTGTTGATAAGAGTGCCTGGACCGAATTGTGTCTGAATTGTAGTGAGTGTCTGTCCCCGAAGTTGAGTGAGTGCCAGTCACCAACTTCAATTGGGTGCCAGAGCTGTTCTTTTTTTGCCGATGGTCGTTAATCTCAATCCCCTAACACATGGAACTGGGTTTTTCCGCCAGGCGGCATTGCATACAAATATGCATTGTAATCGGGGGTAGTTCATGCTATATTGGTTGATAACAACATCTGTTATTAGTAGGAGGTACTAAATGGAAATTCGTGAGATTGAAATATTGCTTCAAGCCTTTAACGCGACTGATTTGACCAGAATGGCCTATTCCAAAGATGGCATCAGCCTTGTGCTCGAACGGCAGTCTGAGCAGCTGGTTGCTGTCGAGAGACCTATTAACCTCCACCCGCAGTTGACGCCACAGGCTGCAGCTGTCAATGAAAGCCTGCCAGTAGCCGCAGTCACACCGGCTGCTGCTTTCACAGCCCCTGCGCCAGCGCCTGCCGCTGCACCTGCCTCATCACCAGCAGACCTGATCAAGGCGCCGCTGGTGGGTGTCTTCTATGCCGCGCCGGCACCGGACGCAGCACCGTTTGTCACAATTGGACAAGTCGTGAAAAAGGGCCAAACCCTGTGCATCGTCGAAGCCATGAAAGTCATGAACGAAATCCAGGCGGAGTGGGATGGCGTGGTAGAGCAGATCTTGGCCAAGCCGGAGGACATTGTCGAGTACGGCCAGCCGCTCTTCAGCATCAGGAGGAACGGATGATCAAGAAAATCTTAATCGCGAATCGCGGTGAAATCGCGGTGCGGGTCATTCGAGCCTGCCGGGAGCTGGGGATTCAGTCGGTAGCGGCGTATTCTGAGGCGGATCGCGAGTCCCTCCCGGTCCTGCTGGCAGATGAGGACTTCTGCATAGGTCCCGCCAGTGCGAGGCTCAGCTACTTAAACATCAATGCCTTGATCCAGGCCGCCAAGGCCACTGGTGCTGACGCCATTCACCCGGGCTACGGCTTCCTCTCAGAAAACGCTGATTTTGCCGATGGCTGCCGCGCCGCCGGCCTCATCTTCATAGGCCCCGAAGCGCAGCACATCCGGATGATGGGTGACAAGGCAAAAGCCAGAGAAGTCATGCAAAAGGCCGGCGTCCCTGTCGTACCAGGCACCGAAGGCGCGGTGGACGATCTTGAAACCTTACGTGCCGAAGCAGAGAGAATTGGCTACCCCCTGATGGTTAAAGCGGCCAGCGGCGGCGGTGGCAGGGGCATGCGGGTGGTCGATTCACCGGAAATGCTTGAAAACGCCTGGCAGACCGCCAGATCCGAAGCCAAAGCGGCTTTTGGAGATGACAGGGTTTATCTCGAGCGAAGAATTGTGAAGCCTCGCCATGTGGAGGTCCAGATCATGGCGGACACCCACGGCAATGTACTCACGCTGGGTGAGCGGGACTGCAGCCTCCAAAGGCGCAATCAGAAAGTCATTGAGGAATCTCCGTGTCCGGCACTGACCGAAGCGCAGCGCCAAGGACTCTACAAAGCTGCTGCGGACGCCGCGAGGGCCGTCCAGTACATAGGTGCCGGCACTATTGAATTTTTGCTGGATAGTACGGGTGAATTCTACTTCATGGAGATGAACACCCGGATCCAAGTGGAGCACCCGGTGACGGAAATGGTCACCGGTATAGATCTGATTCAGACCCAGATCCGAGTGGCCGGGGGAGAGATGTTGAGCCTGAGACAAGAAGATGTACGCATTCAAGGGCACGCTGTGGAGTGCCGCATCAACGCAGAGGATCCGGCTATGCAGTTCCGCCCTGCGGCGGGAACCGTGGAAGCCCTGCATCTGGCGGGCGGCTTTGGAGTGCGCAACGACTTCTTCATCTACCAGGATTACAAAGTGCCCCACTGCTATGATTCCATGCTGGGCAAGATCATTGTCTGGGGTGAAACTCGGGCAGAGGCGCTGAACCGCATGAAGCGGGTTTTAGATGAAACCATCATTTCTGGACTTAAGACCAATTTGGAATTTCAAAAAAGTCTCATTGAGCTGGAGGACTTCCAGTCAGGAGATTTTCATACCGGCACTCTGGAGGCCAGTTTGGATGACCTCATCCTCACCATGAACCAGAAATTGAAAGGAGCTTAACTATGAAGCTCGATTTTCTCAAAAGAAAGAAGTGGGTCAGACTGGAGCTGTCCAATCAGGACGTCAAAGAGGCTGCAGCGTTAAGAGAAGCGGCGGGTCTGAAGCAGAGTCTGTCGACGCCGGCGGTTAAGCCTGAAGTCAACTCCGGTGAAGTAAAAACAGCTCAAAACGTGACGGCTGCACCTAAGGCTCCAGGCCCCGATGAAGCCGCATGCCCGGGCTGCGGCGCGATCCACTCAAAACAGCGCTGGGAGCGCAGTTTCAAGGTCTGCGACCAGTGCGGCAAGCACGGCAGAATCAACAGTAAAGAACGCGTCGCTCATCTTGTGGATCAAGGCACCTTCAGTCCCATAGCCAAAGAGGTCACCTCGATAGATCCCCTTGCTTTTCCCGGTTACAAGGAAAAGCTGGATAAAGCCATGATACAGTCGGAAGCTGGGGATGCCGTCCTGACGGTCACTGGTCGTATCAATGGTATTCCGGCGGCGCTCTTCATCATGGAGCCCGACTTCATGATGGGCAGCCTTGGCAGTGCTGCTGGGGAGCGGATTACGCGCCTCATTGAGACCGCCATAGAGAACCGTCTGCCTGTCATAGGCTTTTGTGCCTCCGGCGGTGCCCGCATGCAGGAGGGGATTCTTTCCCTGATGCAGATGGCTAAGACGTCGGCGGCGCTTGGACGACTATCGGCAGAGGGTCTTCCTTATATTGCGGTCCTCACGGACCCGACCACCGGCGGGGTGACGGCCAGCTACGCCATGCTGGGGGACGTGATCCTGGCAGAGCCGGGCGCGCTCATTGGCTTCGCGGGCCAGCGCGTGATCGAGCAAACCATCCGCCAAAGCTTGCCCGATGGTTTCCAAAGAGCAGAATTCCTTGTGGAAAAGGGCTTCGTCGACCGAATCGTCCACCGAGCGGAGATGAAGGCGGTCCTCGCGAAGCTCCTGAGGCTGCACGGATTCGCGCCGGCGTTGGCAGAAGCAACAGCCACAGCCACAGCCAAATCCACAGCCGTAAACCTTCAGGGAGGTGAAGCCCATGTCTCATAAGCTGGATTTCGAAAAGCCCATCTTTGAGCTGGAGGAGAAGATCCAGGGGCTGCGTCAATTTGCTGAGGATAACGACCTGGATCTCAGTGCGGAAGTCCGCAAGCTCGAAGACAAGGTGTCTGAGCTCAGGCGCGAGACCTTCAGCGGCCTGTCTGCCTGGGACTGTGTCCGCCTCGCCCGCCATCCGGGAAGGCCGACCACCCTGGACTTCATTGATGGCATCTTCGACGACTTTATTGAGCTCAAAGGCGACCGGGCTTACAGCGATGATCCCGCTATGATTGGCGGCCTGGCCATGCTGGAGGGTGTGCCGGTCACGGTGCTGGGCCATCAGAAGGGTCGGGACACCCTGGAGAACATCCGCCGGAATTTCGGGATGCCGCATCCGGAGGGTTACCGCAAAGCCCTTCGACTCATGCAGCAGGCAGAGAAGTTTGGGCGGCCTGTGGTCACCTTCATAGACACCGCCGGCGCCTACTGCGGCCTGGGTGCCGAGGAACGGGGCCAGGGCCATGCCATTGCCAGCAACCTGATTGCCATGGCAGGGCTCAAAGTCCCGGTCATCTCCGTGGTCATTGGTGAAGGCGGCAGCGGCGGTGCCCTTGGCATAGGCGTAGCCGACCGTGTCGCTATGCTGTCCAGCGCGGTTTACTCCGTGATCTCGCCGGAAGGCCTTTCCAGCATTTTGTGGAAGGACACGACCAAGGCAAGCGAGGCTGCAGCCGTTATGAAAATGACCGCCAGGGACATTGAGGCCCTGGGCGTTATTGACGCCATTATAGAAGAGCCCCTCGGCGGAGCCCACCGCCATCAGGCTCAGACCGTTGAGGCGGCTGGGAAGTGGATTAAGCAAACCTTAGGTGAGTTGAGAGCGATGCCGCTGGAGACCCTCCTCGAAGCAAGGTATGACAAGTACCGGGGGATGGGGCAGTACGAGGGCTAGTAGAATAGGGCGTTTAAAGAATTTGTGTAAATTTACACTAAGGTCTGGCACAGAGATGAAGTTGGGGTCAGGTACAGAGATAAACTCTGTACCTGACCCTATATTTTATTTTTTGTTTCAAAACATTTCGATAATCTGTAACATTCACGCTGCTGTCATCGTTTTATTTATATGAAAGGAGAAGTTGGGAATGGAGGTGGACAATCTAGTGCCACGTAAACACTAAAACCAGACATCCTACTGGCTAACATTCCGAAACACCGCTCTCGCTTATGATATTTAAAATTACAAGGAGGGATTTAAAGTGAAGTTATCATCTCGGATTTTTGGAATTGTGCTTGTGATTGTGATACTCGGTTCGATGAGTGTTTTTGCGGCTACAGAATATTGGGGAAATTTTTCCGATTATTCAGCTGGTTTGTATTCTGCGAGCCCAAATGCACAATTTAAATCGCCTTCACGGTCAATTCAAATAAATGCTGCAGGTGAAACTTTTGGTTCATCTGCATATGCAGAAAGTTTAGAGGATGAACCTGATCTGGTGTTAGCGGAAGGCGTTGGCGGGATGGTTGGCTATGTTAAGAGCAGCGATCTAAATTCAGGCGCGGCCAAATCGCCAGAAGAAGCAGCCAAATCAACAATTGATAAAAACACTAGGTTTATACCTCTGTATGAATCGGATGGTAAAACGGTTATAGGTAGATTCAAAATCGCGCCTGATACAGAACGCATTATAACAATTGTGGATTAGGATTCAGAACAATTGTTTTGAAGTTAATTGCTATGACATCATGTTTCAGGTAAACCGTTAGAATGAGGGCGAATTGCTGTAGAAACGACCATCGGCATATAATCGAGGTATGAAAATGGTGTGCCGATGGTCATCTTTCCCACACAAACACTTAATTTTACAATGTGATATAATTGAGGAAGAATCTGTGTATTTAACATGGTAAGTTCCCTCAAGCGGCAACTCGACTCAGCAAAGGTTGGATGATGCTGTTGTTTGTGAGGATGGGTGACCACATGCAAAACGCTTTAAGGCTTTAAGCGCAAAACTCTGCCGATGGTCGCGCCTTCCACCCACCACCGCCAAAGCTGGCGGCATCTTTGAAGGAGGACATTATGAGTAACAAGACTTTAAGATGGATCATCATAGCGATTGCGGTCCTAATTCTATTATTTTTTCTATCTATGATTGCCGGGAATCCGTTTCTGTAAGAGAGAATTTAATCGATTTTCAAACTGAATATATTGTTTGGAGGGATTTGTTTGAACCCGCGCAGCGCGTTAAACCCTTTATTTCAGAATATGAAAAAAAGGATCGCAGCTTCGATACGCCAATTACTGCTTTTGATTCTACTGACAATGTCCATGATGATGACGCTCCCAACCTTCAGCGCCCAGGCTGGCAGCACAGTTCGTGTGTCCCTCCCAGCCTTCAAGGTCACGCTAAATGGAGAAGTCATGGACCCGGCCTTCAGTCAGTACCCTGTGATAGTCTATAAAGACATCACCTATTTTCCTATGACTTATACGGATTGCCGCTTCCTTGGGCTTGAAACCCGCTGGAAAGGTCAGAAAGATGGTCTTTTGATTGAAGCGACCGGCGTCACGGCGGCGTACAGGCCATACATAACGACTGTGAGAAACAGCAGGAGCCAAACGGCCGTGATCCCTGCCTATCCTATCCAGATCAATGGACAAAAAATTGACCAAACTAAGGAACCCTATCCTTTGCTTTCATTTCGCAACATCACCTATTTCCCTATCACCTGGAAATTTGGCGCAGAGGCCTTTGGATGGGACTACCGTTTTGATCTTCAGAATGGCTTGATGATCAAGTCCGGTAACCCTAAATTAAATCAAATCCAACTTTCCGACGACTGGACTGAAGCGGCAGAGGGCAGCCCGCAGAAGCCTATCGCGATCACCACTGAACATATTTATTATCAGGGAACGAAAGGACGGATCATGCAGGTGTCATTGACAGCGCCGCTCCGCTCAAGGCAGGTTTATCAGCTGCCCATCTGGTCTTACGGTGACGGAACCACTTATGTGCATGCGAGCCTGACGGGTAATAATGGCGACCCGCTGCTCTCCTATCACCAGGGCGGGGCGATTATGGGCTCTGACGTACTCGTCAGCTTAAAAGCAGATGGCACGACTGCCGTTTTGAATGACGGCTATTATTATTTAAAAGCCTTTGGGGACGACATTGTCAGAACCTATACCGGTCCTGCCCCAAGCGGCGGCAATCTCGAGGTAAAAACATCAGCAACTGACTGGAAAAAAGTCGGAAGTCCAGACTACCTTTATGGCTGGGCGTGGCACGCAGATGCGGCCAGCAGTGGCGGCACAGGTTCTGATAGTGTCTATAAGTCAGGAGATCAACTCTACCTCTTAGCCTTCGATCTGACTAAGCCAGGCAGCACGACAAGCATTCACAGGGTGAATCTCCAGACAAATGACACAGCACGGGTCGTAGACAGGGAAGTGCTCGGTTTCCGAATGGACAGTGAGACCTTTTATTACCAAAGCGGCGGCAGCCTCTATGGCTACGATTTGAAAGAGCGCAAAGAAACGCTGCTTAAATCATCATTAACACCACCAAATGGCATTCAATGGTTTACGGTCTTGAAAGGATCCGTCTATTGGCAGGACGCACAGACACGAATGCTTTACGATCAGGCAGGAAAACCGATACAGGATGGCGCGCCGCTGCTTGAGGCTCAGCTTAAAGGAGATCAAAATGCGTTCCAGGTGTGTACCTTTGAGGATCAGCCGGCCACAAAATACAAAAGCATGATTCTCGACCGCCACGGCGACGTGGTGTTCAAAACGTCCGACCAGATGAGTTTGGAGAGTGTGCTGATTTCAGGGAATGCCCTCTACTTTTACAATATGACGACGGGCACCGTCTGCGTCGGGTCGCTGGCAGAGGGTTTTTAAGGATACGGTGAGAGCGTTGTCTTCAGCGCCGTCTGATCGTTGTTGAAAGGTGGTTGGGTTGGTGACCATCGGCAAAGCGCTTTAAAGCTTTAAGTGCAAAACTCCGCCGATGGTCACGCCTTCCGCCCGCCAGCGCAAAATGAGGCAGGAGCTTTGTAGGAGGACATTATGAGCAATAAAACATAAAAGGGGTGATGGCATGCTGAATTTTGACACTGCATTTATAGTTCAAATCATCAATACGATCTTATTGGTCGCAGTGCTCTATGTGGTCTATGCACTGCTTTTCAAATATCCAAAGCAGAGCAAAAAAGATTTGAAAGCATTGAAAAGCGCATCGAGGACATTGAGAAGAAGCTGTGATTGGGTGACTCGGGTTTAATGCTAATTTTGCTGGAGGGAAGCTGAATGAGGGGTGGCGTGTCATCACTTTGGGATCGAATTAGAAAACGAAGTTGGCTTGTGCTGCCGCTGGTCCTTTTTATTTTAATTCTGCCATCCAGACAAGTGATCAGGGAAGATTTTAAAATCTTTGATTACACGAGCGGCGCACATGAAGATAAGACCATGCCGTTAGAAATCACCTTGACCAAACACAACAGATTGCCGATAGTCTCAAGCAAACATAATGTTGTGCTGATAGCGGAGGGCAGAACGTATAGATATCTGGCGGATAATTTTAGTGGCAGAGACGCTGCCTATGTGTCACTTGGCATGAACTACTTTGAATTTGGCGTCTTGCTTCCGGATGAGGATTTTTCTGAATTTGTCGTTCTCTTTGACGAGGATCATCACTTTATAGAAAGTGACACGCTGAATTTCGTGGTTTATCCGCAGCGCAGTGAGTCAGAAGCAAGACTTCTATTGGAGAAGCTGCTGGAGTACAATGCTTACGATCCGGAGAAGCGGACTTTCTATTAAATTAACGATTCTTGGACGGAGTGATAGAAGCCGAGAATTAACAAATAATAAGGTAGTCAGATATTTAATCGCTCATGGAGGTGGGACGACTGGTGAAGACAAAAACGCAATCATTTTTGCTGTTCATCTTGATCTTCGTGCTTAGCGTTTTTGGCGTCAAAGCCATCCTAGAGGCTTCCATCGAAAAAACCATTATGTCCAAGGACCTGGATCATATCATGGAGCTGAAATCCTATTTCAAAGAAACGGACATTCTAGTGCCCAATTATCATTTCCAATCTGATAACCCGTATGACTATACGGCTGTTGAAGAGTATGCCCTTGAAAAGAGCAAGCAGGGTCCTGACTGGGATGGTTACAATATCATGATCACGCCTACAAAATTGTCGGAATCGGAATGTTTTCAAATTGTTGTTATGGCGTCGGGTGGGAAAAACCTGGATAATACTCCAGTTGAGTGGAGGGTGACAGATGTGAGTCAAGCTTTCAATGAAGGGGATCGCCGGCCAAGAGGAGACTATTTGGAAGTTGCTGCTGTCTTTCGGGAGGCGACGACGCTTTATGAGGTTGTAGGGTACGTCTTTGGAACCGCAGACGACGCGCGGGTTGAAAGGGTCAAGAATGAATTGAGCTACATTTTAAGTAGTTTGCAGCAGGTTGAAGACTGAACGAATTGAATAAATAAGGGCGATAATAGGTAAAGGGAACTGCTATTCCTAACTACCTCATAATTCCCTGCAAAAAATAAGGACAGCCTCTTCCCGCTAAGTTAGTGCAGGAAGAGGCTGTTTGTGTATAAACTGAAATTTGCTGTCTGATTGCGCTTAAAGCGTGGTGTAAATTTACACTAAGCTCTGGCACCAAATCAAGTTTGGTGTCAGTCACTCAATCAAGTTCGGTGTCAGTCACTCAACTAAGTTCGGTGTCAGACACTCAACTCAATTTTACGCAATAAACTAAGCACCCATAAACATCTTGATGTCTTCGTCTACGGTAGCAATACCGCCAATGCCGAAGGTCTCGACAAGGACTTTCGCCACGTTTGGAGAAAGGAACGCTGGAAGCGTTGGTCCAAGGTGGATGTTCTTGACACCCAAGTGGAGCAGGGCGAGGAGAACGATGACAGCCTTTTGCTCATACCAGGCAATGTTGTAGGCAATCGGAAGCTCGTTAATGTCGTTGAGCTCAAAGACTTCCTTGAGCTTCAGCGCGATGAGGGCCAAAGAGTAGGAGTCGTTGCACTGACCGGCATCGAGGACTCTAGGAATGCCGCCAATGTCGCCGAGCGGCAGCTTGTTGTAACGGTACTTCGCGCAGCCCGCAGTAAGGATGACCGTATCCTTTGGAAGCTTCTCCGCGAATTCTGAGTAGTAGTCGCGGCCCTTCATGCGGCCGTCGCAGCCTGCCATGACGAAGAACTTCTTGATCGCGCCGGACTTGACCGCGTCGACCACTTTGTCTGCCAGAGCAAAGACCTGCTCGTGAGCGAAGCCGCCAACAATGGTGCCAGTCTCGATCTCAGTCGGAGATGGAAGGGTTTTAGCCAAAGCGATGACAGCAGAGAAATCCTTCTTGCCATTCTTGTCAGCTTCAATGTGAGTACAGCCTGGGAAGCCGGAAGCGCCCGTCGTGAAGATTCTGTTCTTGACCGCGTCGCTCTTAGGCGGCACAATGCAGTTCGTGGTAAAGAGGATCGGGCCGTTGAAGCTCTGGAACTCTTCGAGTTGCTTCCACCAAGCGTTACCATAGTTGCCTGCGAAGTTGTCATATTTCTTGAACGCCGGGTAGTAGTGCGCCGGCAGCATTTCGCTGTGGGTGTAAACGTCCACGCCAGTGCCTTTAGTCTGCTCCAGGAGCTGCTCCAGGTCTGCCAGGTCGTGGCCGGAAATCAGGATTGCAGGGTTCTTTTTAACGCCAATGTTAACCTGGGTAATTTCAGGATTGCCATACTTGGAGGTGTTTGCGCCGTCCAGGAGAGCCATTGCTTTAACGCCGTATTCGCCGGTTTTGAGGGTCAGCGCTACAAGCTCGTCCGCGCCGAGGCCGTCGTTCAAAGTTGCTGCCAAAGCCTCGTAGACAAAAACATAGATCTCGTCACTCTCTTTGCCAAGGTTGAGAGCATGGTGCGCATAAGCAGCATAACCCTTGAGGCCGTAGATGATCAGCTCACGAAGGGAACGGACATCTTCGTTTTCAGTTGCAAGGACACCAACGCCAGACGCTTTCGCTAGCATATCCGCCTTGGAGCCAACGGTGAAGACTGCTGCGTCATGAAGGCTGGAAACCGGAATCCCTTTGGACGGCGTCTCTTGTGCAAGGCCGAGGAGCTTCTTGAAGAACCCGACTACGACTGGAGGGCCAGCGACGACCATAGCTCTAAGGTTGTCTCTGAGGGTAATCATCTTGTTGATCTCTTTAACAAACGCCGCGTCATCAAAATTGGCGTTGGTGATGGTCATGAACAAGCTCTTCAGAACTTCATGGTTGACTTCGCCGAGGTCCTTCGCGTCGAGGCCACCCTTAACAACAATATCAGAAACTCCTTTGACCGTGTAGATGAGAAGGTCCTGTAGGTTCGCGGTCTCCGGCTGCTTGCCGCAGATGCCGACAACGTTACAGCCTGTACCCTTTGAAGCTTCCTGGCATTGATAACAAAACATTGACATAATATACCCCTTTCGGTGTGTGCGCTTTCAAGCGCTTAGTTTTTGTATTTGAAACTCATGGGCTTATTGTGTCATGTTTTGAGGGGAAAGGATGTAACTCAGGTTACGGAGGAGAAAATTCTTTGATAAGTTTTCGTCAAATTTAAGACAAGCGCAAAAAAACTTCTGCCGATGGTCTCCCGTCCACAAAATTGCGGAAAAGTGACCATCGGCAGAAGTATTGGGAGGAAGGACGTGTCTGGGGTTGTGCCTATTGACCCTAACTTCCAAAATTATGATGGAAGATGGTGTCTGACACCTTTTTCCCTGGCGCCAACGCCCTACTCCAGCGGCTCATCCAGCAGCACGTGCCCCAGTGTCTCGCCAATTCGGCCCTCTACCAGGATCTGCACCTTGTCAATACCGTCAAACTGCTTGAGGGTCTGGACTATGGAGCCAAGGGTCATCAGCTCGCCAGCGCTGCCGCCGGGATGGTTGTCCAGGAATTCCTGGGAAAAATCGACGGTGCAAATGCCGCTGTCTATGGTGATGCCCAGCAGCTGTGTGCCCTCAGGGATAGTCGGATAAAGGTCCGGACTCTGAGGTCCCCAGATCAGCTCCTGAACTGCGGCTTTGGCGACGGCGCCGTCGGCGACCAGGACGGTGCGGGGTTCGGGCAGGACACCATCGGCATCAGGGGTTGCGAAATAAAGATCCATAGTGACTTGTTCCAGCATGCCGCCCATGAACAGGAAGTAGGAGGCCGGGAAGTCGCCGCCGGTCAGCTCGAGAAGCTTCTCGACGGAGATGACGCCCGCGCCCTCGCGAATCACGCGGACTTCGTAATAGTCCGAAGCTGCGTCGATATAGCGAACGGTGTACTGCATAGCGCCGTCCACCATTTCAGCGGCTTCAATGGTGCTGTTCAAGGTGACCTCGTCCCCGGTTTCCGGATCAACCACGTCTTCCGTCCAAGTGGTGCCCACTTCAAATGGCATCTTGATCAGCGTCAGCTGGTCGAATTTCGAGTCCAGCATCATCTCTTCGGTCTTCTCCTGGACGAGCGAGTTGCCGCTAAGAATGTACTTCAGGGTCAGCGCCACATCCAGGTTGCCTTCGCCCCCGGACATATCTGCCATTTCGCCTGAGATCTCATAGACGCTGCTGTCCTCGGATTCGATAATTGCATCCAGGGTCATGGTGTGCCCGTATTCCGCGAAGCCGTTGTAAATCCAGGTGTAGCCTATGTCTGCAGGCAGCAGCGCGGACAAGGAGTCTTTCTCGAAGACCACTTCGACGGGCGGCTCTTCAGGCGGGGTCACGGGCGGCTCTGGCGGCTTGGCACAGCCAGCCAAGGCGAAGATGAAGAGGAGAAGTGCGGCCGCAAGTAGGGTGCCGGTTTTCAAGCCTTTAAAAACAAATCTATTGGACGTCATGGTGAACGCTCCCTTCGAGGTATGGTAAACATAAGTAATGGCAACAACAGATTAGACGAATGCATTCTGCCGATGGTTCCTATAATGCACCACCACCAGCGCGGAAAAAACATCAGCCTCCAACTGACACTGCTGTCCGACAGAGGCTGATCGAAAATTAATCTTTATACATCCCCAGGCTTCATCTGGTCGTCAGAGCCCTTGCGGATGACTTTGTATTCCCCGGTCTCGGTGTTAAGGTCATAAATACTGAAATTGGTGTCGATGTCAAAGCCTTCAAAGTGCTCCGCTATATTTATGGACGCCGATCCCTCCTCGCCGCTGACGATTCTGTGGAAGACATAGGGTGGCCAGACCAGCAGCGCGCCGCCCTCATAAACGAGTTCACCGTTTTTATAAACGGCATGAGGTGTTACCGTGAAGCTTTCGATTTTCCCGTGGGCCGGCGTAAAAATTTCAACGTGCCGCGTGCCGCTGAGAACTATCAGATTGTCTCCCTGACATGGGTGCATATACCATGGCCGCGCCACGTCCCCGACCGGTCCGGGAGAAACAGCGGCTTTTTCGTGAAGAACTCGGTCAATCGACCCGATTTTCGAGTCAATGATGTCCAGCGGAAACAGGTCAAACACCACACCGGGGGTCTGCCTCAGGAGATTGAGTTTATAAATGCTGTATAATCCAGGAACTTTCTCGATTAAAGTGCTCATGTGTAGGCCTCCTTTGATTCGTGAGTAAGTAAGGATTTAAATCCTTTGAGACCATTCATACCCACAAGTGGCGCGGTGCAGGCAAGAATTTTTAAAAATCTCCTAGTGCATTTCTGCCGATGGTCACCCAACGCCCCCCTCTCACCTGTTTAAAAATATGCATTTTGGGGAATAATTAACATGTGGAAACTCGGTGGAAACTTGGTGTCAGACACCAAGTTTCACCCCCTTTGGAAGAAAGAAACTCGGTGTCAGACACCAAGTTTCATCCTTTAATGTGAATCACAAGAGAGGCAGAGGATGCATATGAATCATGGGTTGACAATTTGGCGTTTATAGATAAATTGGAGGTGGAAATTAATCATGAAAAAGAGATTACTTACCGTTCTGATGATCTTGATGTTGGTATTCACTATGATGCCGATGCAGGCATTTGCAGAGAAGCCGGAAGCTGAAGCGGGGCTCAAGTATTTGAATATTGGGGATTCGATAGCTTTTGGACTCAGTGCGGATCCTGGAATGAGTTATTTTGACCTTTATGCAGACTATCTTGATGGAGAAAGACTAGGGTTAGATGAGGCTTGGCTAGGTGGAGCAGTCAATCTTGGGATGCCTGGGTTGGATAGTATGGAATTGTTAAAAGCACTCAAAGGCGAGTTTGATTTGTCTGATCCGCAGCATTACGCACTTCAATTGCAACTTATTACGCTAATTCCGCAAGCGGATCTCATTACCATCAGTATTGGCGGAAACAATTTGTTAACGCCTGTAATTGGAACGGTTTTTCAATTGTATGGACTTAGTCCAACATCTTCTATGGAGACTTTAATTGGTGCGATTGCTACTGCTGGTAAAGATGGATTATATGGTTGGGATGCAAGACTATTTGCATTCACCACATCAGCTTTGAGCTCTGATCCCGCAACATTAGGCTGGATGCTCGAAGACAGAACCGCTCAATTTTTAGAAGATTGGCCAGCTATACTGGATCGGATTGAATTACTCAATCCAGACACCCAAATCATCGCCATGACGCTGTACAATCCAATAGAAAAAGCAGACAATGAAGCACTCTTTAACCGATATGAAGCTTTGGTTCGTCCAATGAACATGGCCATGAGAATGACTCAAAATAGAGCTTCGCTGGCCAATGTCGCCAACGCTTTCAGAAAAGAGCCGGATGCAGTGGCATTCAGGCTTACTTGGATGGATGCTGGTATGATGATGCCGCCGGTTCTGATTGATCCTCATCCAACAACCTTAGGTCACGAACTGATCTTCGAAGAGCTCATGAAAGGCAGAGATCCAAGATCCTTCTAATAACAATGTAATCAAACAACTTGCCCATTTCGCGAAACACCATCCTTTAGCCCATGCTCGTTTCCCGAGCGTGGGCTTTTTACTTCGAGCCCTCCCGTACCTGGCACCAAGATTGAAATTGATGAAGTTGTTTTTGCTATAACTGTGTGATTGCAGACTTTTCAACTTTATTTAATGTTGTCGTTCCGAAAAACGTGCCAGGTACGGAAAAAAGAAGTTGCCCGCAAATTTAGCATAAATTTGTGGGTGACTTCTTTTCCGTGTCCCTAAAACGACCCAATTTAAGGAAGGCGGTGCCTGACACCGCCTTCCAACCTGGTCCTTTCCACCGCCAGCATGCCATTTCAAATTTATTTAAACCATACTAATTTATATGAATATAATTGGGTATAAATTAATGAATAGTAAGTCGACAAAAGCACGCTTGAAGTGGATCAAACTTTACTTAATTTATACAGCCATATTTGTTCAACCATCCATACCGAAAGGAGGGTTTGGTCGATGTCAGAAATTAAGGTGGACGTCAGAGGTGAAACGTGTCCGATTCCATTGGTAGAAATGCGCAAAGCCCTCAGAAAAGCAAGCGACGGGGATATCATTGAAATTATGGGAACCCATCCGGCTTCTCTGAAAGAAATCCCAATGGCGGCCAACGCCTTGAAAGTAAAAATCATCAGCGAAGAGCAGCAGGGCGAGGTTTGGACCATCAAACTGCAGAAATAAGAAGTGAATTCAGCCGATGTACTGAAAAGGGGATGTCACTATGGCTGAAAAAGCGACCATTATTGTTCACAGCGGAGATCTGGATAAAATGTACAGCGCCTTGATTGTCGCGAACGGGGCGTTATCAATGGGCATGGAAGTCTCCCTGTACTTTACCTTCTGGGGACTCTTGCGACTGAAAAAAGGCGGCCTAAGCAAAGGGCCGCTGTCAAAACTGAATCTCTTTGGACTTGGAAGGGCTATGATCAAAAACAGGATGCATAAAGCCAATGTCGCTTCATTAGAGCGTCTAATGGCAGACTTTAAAGAGCTTGGCGGCAAAGTCATTGCCTGTGAAATGACTATGGAAATTATGGGCGTGAAAAAAAGCGACTTGAATGAAGATCTGATTGACCTCTATGGCGCTGTGGGGACCTATATTCAGGAAGCCAGAGACTCCGCCATTACGTTATTAATCTAAGGGTGAAAACTATGACTCAAAAAATAATCTATATGGATAACGCGGCGGCGACGAGACTGGATGAAGCCGTGTTTGAGGCTATGAAACCCTGCTATTTTGAGAATTATGCGGTGGCGACATCTGAATTTGGCTATTCACAGGGTCTGGAGGCCAGAGAGACTTTGGCGGAAGCCAGAGCCAGCATCGCCAGTGCTTTGGGCGCGGCCCCTGAGGAATTTATCTTTACGTCTGGCAACACAGAGTCCAGTAATCTGGCGCTGAAAGGTGTTGCCAAGGCATTAGGAAATAAGAAAGGCAAGCACCTCATTGTCTCTAAAATTGAGGATTTTCCTGTCCTTCAAAGTGCAAGATCCCTCGAAAAACAAGGCTTTGAGGTGGATTACCTGGAGGTGGACGACCTTGGCTTTGTGAAGCTTGACCAGCTGGAGGCGCTTTTGAGACCGGATACCATCTTGGTGTCGGTTCAGCATGCCAATCATGAGATTGGGACGGTGCAGGATCTTGAGACCATCGGCAGACTTTGCAGTGAAAAAAATGTGCTGTTTCACACAGATGCCACCCATACCTTTACCAGACTGCCGCTGGATGTCCGGCGCATCAAGGTGGATCTGATCACGGTCTCCGCCCACACCATTCACGGTCCGAAGGGCATTGGCGGGCTTTACGTGCGGCGGGGGACGCCTCTGGAAAAAATTGCCGATGGTGGCTTTCAGGAATTCGACCTGAGAGCGGGCATTGAAAATATTCCCGGCGCCGTGGGGTTTGCCAAAGCGGTGTCGCTGGTGACAGAGGAGGAAAACGCGCGCCTCAAGGTCATGCGCGACAGGCTCACTAAACAGATCATTGCTAAAATCCCTTTAGTGACGTTGAATGGGGATCCGGAGAAGAGAATCCCCCAAAATGCCAACCTTTCTTTTCACCATGTTGAAGGCGAGTCCATCACCCTGCACCTGGACATGTACGGGATTGCGGTGAGTACGGGGTCGGCCTGTTTCAGCAGATCGCTGGAGGCCAGCCATGTCATGATGGCCATAGGCGGGGATCATGAGCGGGCCCACGGGTCCATTCGCTTTACCTTTGGCAGGTATAATACTATGGAAGAAATTGACCTGGTGGTGGAGACTTTGGCGAATATTGTTGAGAATCTGAGAAGAATCAGTCCTTTGGGCAAACAGGGAGGCGTGTAAAATGGCTTTTCCTTATAATGATACAGTTTTGGAACATTTCAAAAATCCGCGCAACGTCGGGAGAATTGAGGACGCGGACGGAAAAGCGTCTGAGGGCAGTCCGGCATGCGGAGACATGGTCTCAGTGACGATCAAGGTAGACGAGGAGACGAAAAAAATCACGGACATCAAGTTTGAATCTTATGGCTGCGCCTCCAACATTGCGACGGGCTCGATTATTACGGAGATGGCCAAGGGCAAAACCTTGGAGGAAGCGAAGCGCATCACCTGGCAAGAGGCATCACAGGCCTTGGGCGGTCTTCCATCTATCAAAGCCCACTGCTCGGTACTTGCGGTGGAATGCCTGAGGAGCGCTATTTTGAATTACGAAGAAAAGCATGGCTTGGTCGTCAATCTGGAACCGACAACGGAGGAAATAGTACGAAAAAAACTGAGAAGAGTCATGAACCCTATGAAGGGTCTGGATATGGTGGCCACAAACCTGGTCAAAGAAATAGAGATCAGTGAAGGCGTGATTCGCGTGGTAGTGGATCTGCCTGAAGACCACCAATTCGCGGCGACTATTAAAGAGGAAGCCAAAGAAAGACTTGAAAATTTGTGGGACGTGAAACAGGTGATTATTGAGTTTGCAACGGCGTAGCGTGTTATTTCGACGTGAAAAAGGTCATGATCAGCAGGTTGTATTTTGCTGGTCACGACCTTTTTGGATGTTTAACTATAAAACACTTTCGCATGTAATTAGAAAAATTTGCTTCTCACCCTAAAATTTCTCAGCGCAGTTCCGAAAATATGGATTAAGAGGTCATTTTTATGGATTCCAATGTTGGCGGTCAACGAAAGGATCGGTTCAGAGTAAGGCCAATGCAGAGATAGCAATTAATTGCTCCGGTGTTTAAGCAGTCAAACTTGAAATTGGTTGAAGTACTCCAAAATCATCATTTTGACGAGAAAGAATTCAACCATTTAAACATCGGAGTAATAACTCAATCAAACTTTTTAGGATGCGATGACCAGCGGAAAGTATTTGGACGCTTTTTCCGTTTGCGAGCGAGTAGCGTAACCGGCCTTATTTTTGTTTCCGAGAATGGAGGATGCGGCATGACAAACATGAAGACGACGAAAGCAGCTTCAACCGAGGGACGTTTAGCGTAAAAGCTAAACAGTGTTTGGCAAAGGTGAGTGCCCAGTAATTTCGAAAACTTTATGGCTGGAACAGCAGCACAAAGCAGCACTACGCAGCACTACGCAGCACTACGCAACAGCAAATTGCAGCATTGCAAGGCACTCGGAAGCCGGAGGATTTGGATTGAATAAAAGCGGTCCGTATCAATGCCTCGTGTTTTAAAATTGAACAAGTACATACTTCCCGCTTTCAAAAGAAGGTGCCGCGGATGCGTTTCTAACATGAAACACGTCCGCGGCACCTTCTTCCGTCTCCCGTACCTGGTAGCGCGAGTGAAGTTAATGAAGTTGTTTTTGCTGAAACTATGTGATTGCAGACTTTTCAACTTTGTTTAACGTTGTCGTTCCGAAAAACGTGCCAGGTACGGAAAAAAGAAGTCGCCCGCAAATTTAGCATAAATTTGTGGGTGACTTCTTTTCCATGTCCTTAAAAGGCTCCCTGCATAACCCCCAGGAACGCCTCGGCAGCGCTGGTCAGCGGGAGATGGCGGCTGTGAATCAGGCAGAGATCCGTGGACGGGACCGGTTCCCCGGTCGCCAGAATCACCAGAGACTCTGGGGCGCTTTGCATGGCCATCTTCGGGACAAAGCCAATCCCGACCCCGCTGGCGATCATGTCGACAATGAGGTCCACGCTGCCGAACTCAAATTCCGGCTCCAGGTGGATCTGATGACGCGCCAAAAAGTCGTCCAGCAGCCGCCGGGTAGTTGAGTTCTTTTCAAGGGTAACGAGTGGGTGCTCGGCCAGCTCAGAAAGGCTCAGTGACCGCCCAATCAGCCCGTGGGTCTCAGCGTAATCCCCAGAGGAAATCCAAACATTCTCCTCTGAAGCCAGCCTCAGGTAGACCAGGTCCTTGTCCTCCAGGGCGCCGGTGTGATTCACGAGGGCCAGGTCCAAGGCGCCTTCCCGAACGCGAGACTTCGATACCGGAGATGGCCGGTTCTGGATCGACAGCCGGATGTTGGGATATTTCCGGTGAAAGGCTTGCAGCGGCGTCATCAAAATATACCGGGACAGCGTATCGCTGGCCCCAATCTGCAGATGCCCGCGATCCAGCCCCTGCAGCCTGAGCAGCTCCTTTTCGCCCTTCTCAATGCTCTTGATGGCCTGGCTGACGAAGTCGAAGAGGGTCTCGCCCGCGGCCGTTAACGAAACGGTGCGCCCCTTCCGGTAAAACAGCGGCATCCCCAGGGCGGTCTCCAGCTGCCGGATGGACTGACTGACCGAAGACTGTGTGACGAAGAGGACTTCCGAGGCCCGGGTAAAGCTCTCGTGAAGGGCCGCGTAGTAGAAGACATTATAAAGATCCATGGAGTTCATACATTAGCGCTCCTTATGATTTTGATTACTATAATTAATTATTATTATAAATGATCTGATGATACAATCAAGAAGAATCGAGAACAATCAACGGGGTACGAATGTAAATAGTCGTGAATGCGGGGTGTTGGGGCGGGAACCATCGGCAGAAAAATCTTTAAAAAGAGGGTTCTGCCGATGGTCCCCCAACCCCCAACCCATTATCAACACCATTGTCGTCATAAGGAAGCTCCGGCGCGTGCCGGATATGATCAACATAACCAACAAGGAGGCAAATCATGCAAGGTGTGAGAAAGTTTGTCCGAAAAATCGAGGCGCTGGACGTAGAGAGCGCTGGGCTCACCGGCCAGATCAGGGACTTTTTGAAGATTGGCGCGGTGAAAAAGGCGGAGGTTTACAACGGTTACGACATCTTTGGCCTGGAGCCTGAAGAAGTGGCGCAGGCTGTGCAGCACGTGTTTTCCGAGCCCAATGTGGACCTGGTCAGCGACGTTTGGATGCCGGAAGCGGAGGAGACGGCGTTTGCCTTCCGTTTGCTGCCGGGGCAGTATGACCAGCGGTCGGATTCAGCAGTGCAGCTGCTGACCATTCTGAAGCTGGGGCAGGATCCTCATGTGGTTTCCTTTAAGGCGGTGCGCCTGAAGAGCGAGCGGCCGCTGACTGAGGAAGAGGTCCAGGGGATTAAGCGCTTCCTGATCAACCCGGTGGAGGCTATGGAAATTTCGCTGGTTGAGCTTTGCCCGGCAGAGGTGGTTCAGCCGGACGCGCCGCCTGTCGAGGTACTCGAAGGGTTTAGAGCGCTGACGGAGGACGCGCTGGATGGGTTCCTCGCGTCACACGGCCTCGCCATGTCCAGTGAAGATCTGGCGATGGTTCAGGCCTATTTCAAGAACACAGCCGGCCGGGATCCAAAGATGACAGAGCTCAAGGTTCTGGATACTTACTGGTCGGATCACTGCCGTCACACGACGTTTATGACCGAACTGAAGGATATTGACTTCTCCGAGGCGACCTATGGCCCGCTTCTGGAAGCTTATGATAAATACAGACAAAAGCGCGCGGACATTGCGACTTCAAAACCCGAGTCCCTCATGGATCTGGCGACTATTCAAGCCCGATGGCTGCGAAAGCAAGGCGGCCTTGTGGATGTTGAGGTGTCAGATGAGATCAACGCAGCGACGTTTATGGTGGACGCGGCCTTTGAAAACGGCGAGACCAAGCCTTACTTAGTCATGTTCAAGAACGAGACCCACAACCACCCTACGGAAATCGAGCCTTTTGGCGGTGCGGCGACCTGTCTGGGCGGCGCGATCCGGGATCCGCTTTCAGGCCGCAGCTATGTCTATCAGGGCATGCGCATCACCGGCTCCGGGGATCCAACGGAGAGTCTTGAAAAAACTTTGCCTGGCAAGCTGCCTCAACGGGTCATCACCCGGGGCGCGGCGAAGGGCTTTTCTTCCTACGGCAACCAGATTGGCCTGCCTGCGGGCTATATTCGCGAGTACTACCATGAGGGCTTCAAGGCGAAGCGCATGGAGGTAGGCGCAGTTATTGGCGCGGCACCGGCGGAAAACGTGAAGCGATTGCAGCCTGCGGTCGGCGACAAAGTCCTCCTCATAGGCGGCAAGACGGGCATCGACGGCCTTGGGGGCGCGACGGGTTCTTCTAAAGAGCACGACGAGTCCAGCCTGGCGACCTGCGCGTCTGAAGTTCAGCGCGGCAACGCGCCGGAGGAGCGCAAGCTTCAAAGGCTCTTCAGTACGGCGGACTTCGCAAAGCGCATCAAGAAATCGAATGACTTTGGCGCCGGCGGTGTGTCGGTGGCCGTTGGCGAGCTGGCGGACAGCCTCGATATCCAGCTGGACGCGGTGAAGACGAAATATCCGGGTCTTGGTGCTATAGAGCTGGCGATCTCAGAGTCTCAGGAGCGCATGGCGGTGGTCGTGGATCCTGCGGATGTGGAAGCTATTGTGGCTTTGGCGGCGGCAGAAAACCTGGACGCTTATGAAATTGCTCAGGTGACGGATTCCGGTAAACTTCGCATGTTCCTGAAGGGCGACGTCGTTCTGGAACTGGACCGCGACTTTATCGAATCCAGCGGTGCAAGCAGAAGCCAGGTCATCAAGGTGACTGAGGTACCGGGGGCTAAGACTGGAGAAGGCTCAGCGGAAGCTGAGGACAAGGTCGTCGCTACTGCGGAAGAGGCGGAGGCGGCCCTTTTGGCGGCAGTCACAGATTTAAACGGGGCGTCTCAAATTGGCCTCGTCGAGAATTTTGACAATACAGTTGGAGCATATTCCATTCTGATGCCGTTTGGCGGCGTGCGCCAGATGTCGCCGTCCATGTCTATGGTGGCCAAGCTGCCATCCGCTGATGGAACGTCGTTGACGGGTACAGTGATGAGCGCGGGCTATGCGTTGAAGGCGCTGGAACGGGATCCGTTTGTGGGCGGTGCAATGTCCGTGGCTGAAGCGGTGGCAAAAACAGTGCTCACAGGAGCGAAGCTGGAACGCATTCACCTGTCCTGCCAGGAATATTTTGAGCGGCTGGGGTCAGACCCGCTGAAGTGGCAGAAGCCTTTCAAGGCTTTGTTGGGCGCTTTGTACGCTATGGACGCCTTTGGTCTTGGGGCCATAGGCGGCAAGGACTCCATGTCCGGCACCTTTAAAGATCTGAATGTGCCGCCGACGCTGATTGCCTTTGCGGCAGCACCGGTGGATGTGAAAAATGTCGTCTCCACAGACTTCAAAGCCGAGGGCAGCACGGTTTACATGGCGGATGTGGCCAGAGACGCGGCGGGACTACCGGACCTCGCGGCCTATGCTGCAAGGCTGAAAGAAGCTCAGGCGCTGATTGAGCACGGTGTCGTGCTGTCGGCTTCTGTCGTGGAAGAGGGCGGCGTGCTTGAAAACCTGTTTAAGATGGGTGTCGGCAATGGCCTTGGTGTGAAGCTTTCATCAAAAGAATTGCCTAAGGCGGGCTTTGGCGCTCTGATCCTGGAAATTGACCTGGCCAGCGCGGATGTCATGCCTGAGCAGTGGCTGATGCTAGGCGAGACACAAAGTGCTTACCGCATCAACGCCCAGGGCGGCGGTGTGGATCTTAAGAAGATTGAGACGGCGTGGCTGGAGCCGCTGGACAGCGTGTTCCCGCGCTGCAAGCCTTATGCGGATTCACCACTTGCGGCAGAAGTGCCACCTGCCGGTAAGAAAAAAGAGAAACGGGCTGTGCTGTTTGGGGAAGAACGACCATCGGCGAACATCCTCAGGGGTGTGAAGCCTAGAGTGTTCATCCCGGCGTTCCCGGGGACGAATTGTGAGATCGACACGGCGCGGGCCTTTGAACGGGCCGGGGCAGAGGCCGAAGTGATCATCTTCAGGAACCGGAACCTGGCGGACGTGGAAGCATCTATTGAAGCCTATGTCAGGGCTATAGAAAAAGCGCAGATGATCGCGCTGCCGGGGGGCTTCAGCGCCGGGGACGAGCCGGACGGGTCCGGCAAGTTCATCAGCTCGGTGTTCAAGAACGCTGGAATCAAAGAGGCGACTATGGCGCTGCTGAAGCAGCGGGACGGCCTGATGCTGGGGATCTGCAACGGGTTCCAGGCGCTGATCAAGCTGGGGCTGCTGCCTTACGGCGAGATTCGGGACCTTGGGCCTGAGGATCCAACAGTGACGTACAATCAGTGCGGCAAGCACATTTCCAAAATGGTGCAGATCGAAGTGGTGTCGAAGATGTCGCCGTGGCTGGCGCGAGTGTCTGAGGGCGTACGTTACAATGTGCCTTTGTCACACGGTGAAGGTCGTTTCTTTGCCAGCGAGGCGCAGTACGAGGCGCTGCTGGCGGCGGGCCAGGTGGCGACGGTCTATTCCAGGGGGCATAACCTCAACGGGTCGGCTTTTGGGGTCGAGGGGCTTGTGAGCCCGGATGGCCGCGTGCTCGGCAAGATGGGCCACTCTGAGCGGATGACGTCTCACACCTATTTGAATGTGCCGGGCCAGTATGACATGGAGATTTTTGAGGCCGGCGTGGATTACTTCAATAAATAGAGCTCTTTCTATGGGCAGATCAGGCGGTTCAGGATTGGAAGACGCGATGTAGTGAGGTCGTAGTCATTTGCTGAAGGAACCGCTTTATTTGCTGAAATGGTCTTGATTAGACCGTGGATGTGGGGTAGAATAAAGGTAAATCAAGAACGTTAATGTCGATATAACAATAAAATGTTCGTGTTTTGGGAGGATGTTTAATGAAAGTTGCAATTATCATGGGAAGCAAATCAGATCTTGAAGTTGTGTCAAAGGCAGCGGAAGCCCTTGAGCAGTTTGGGATTGAAGCTGAAATGAGAGTCATGTCAGCGCACCGTACGCCGAATGAAGTCATGAGCTTTGTTGCAAAAGCTGAAGAGAATGGTTTTGAGGCTATCATTGCTGCTGCAGGAAAAGCGGCGCATTTGCCGGGTGTGATCGCGGCGTTCACAGTGCTTCCGGTCATTGGACTTCCCATCAAGAGCAGCTTTATGGATGGGTTTGACTCGCTGCTGTCCATAGTTCAGATGCCTTCCGGCATTCCGGTGGCGACAGTGGCAGTCAACGGCGGCGACAACGCGGGTATTCTCGCGGCGCAGATCGTCAGCGTCAAGTATCCGGAGGTGCGTGAGCGCCTGAAGGCCTTCCGCGAGAAGATGCGACAGGATGTCGTGGCGGCGGATGCGTCCATTCAGGGGCTTCGCAAGTAAGGCGAGGGCGTTTGAAACGGTGTGTTTGGATCCGTATGAACCGACAAGTGTATTTTGATGAAAAGCGAACATTGTATAGAAATAACTAAGAAAATATGAGGTTTTGGAGGGCGATCCTCCAAATTGAGCGAAATGTTCCTTTTGACGGAACGGTGACAGGCACTGAGTTCGAGTTGGTGCCTGTCACCAACTCAAATTCAGTGCCTGTCACCAACCTCAACTTTGTACCAGACACTCTTAATGAAATTTTAATCTCTTAGAGGAGGATTTGTTTAAATGGAAAAGCGTGAAATGTTATACGAAGGTAAGGCAAAGCGCGTTTATAAAACAGATGACGAAAGACTCTACATTATCGAGTTCAAGGATGACGCAACCGCGTTTGACGGCAAGAAAAAAGGGACCATTCACGACAAGGGCATTTTGAACAACAAGATCAGTGAAGGCCTCTACACTATGCTGGAAGCAGAAGGCATCCCGACTCACTTCGTCAAGCGCCTCAGCGATCGCGACGTCCTCGTTAAAGCCGTCAAGATCATGCCGCTGGAAGTACTCGTCAGAAACATAGCGGCTGGTTCACTCACCAAGAGACTTGGCATTCCTGAAGGAAAGCAGCTGCCATTCACAATTCTTGAGTTCTGCTTGAAAGATGATTCCCTCGGCGATCCGCAGATCAACGAAGACCACATCCAAGCCATGGAACTGGCAACCCTCGATCAAGTGGCTCAAATTAAAAAATACGCCCTCAAAATCAACGACCTCCTCAGCGCTTTCTTCAAAGCCAGAGGCATTACCCTCGTCGACTTCAAACTTGAATTTGGCCTCTACGGCGACCAAGTCATTCTCGCTGACGAAATTTCTCCTGACACTTGCCGTCTCTGGGACGCTGCAACAGGCGAAAAACTTGACAAAGACCGCTTTAGACGCGACCTCGGCAACATTGAAGAAGCTTACCAGGAAATCCTCAAGCGCCTTGACAACTAATCCGTCAATCCGTTAATCCGTTAACTCATTAACCCATTAAGAGATTTAACAAACTGCCGACTTAAGCGAGCTGGATAGCAGGATAGAAGGAAAAAGGACAGGAGCGCTGGAAAATGTGTGAAATGAAGTGGGACAAGCTGGGTGAAGAGTGCGGGGTCATCGGCCTCTACACGAGCGACGCAGATCACATTGCGTCCATGGCCTGCTATGGGCTCATCGCGCTGCAGCACCGCGGCCAGGAAAGCGCGGGCATCGCGGTGAAAAACGACAGCATCAAATACTATAAGGACATGGGCCTGGTCCAGGAGGTCTTTTCCAACGAGACCCTGGCGAAACTCCATGGCACTGCCGCCGTTGGCCACGTCCGCTATTCGACGACGGGAGACTCCAACGTCGCCAATGCCCAGCCTCTGGTGGTCAAGTACCGCGGCGGGTCCATTGCTCTCGCCCACAACGGGAACCTGGTCAATATAGGCACCATCCGCGACCGCCTCGAGGACGACGGCGCCATTTTTCAGACCTCCATTGACTCAGAAGTCATAGCGGCCCTGATCGCCCGGAACTTCAAGCTTGGCCTGAAGGAAGGCCTGACCGACGCGCTCAAGCAGCTCCAGGGCTCCTTCGCCCTCACCATTCTCTTCGAGGACAAGCTCATTGGCGTTCGCGACACCAACGGCCTCCGCCCCCTCATCTTAGGGCAGTTAGCCGATGGTGGCTACGTCCTGGCCTCCGAATCCTGCGCACTGGATGTCCTAAGCGCCACTCCGATCCGGGACGTGGAGCCCGGCGAAGTCATCATGATTGACGACAAAGGCATCGAAAGCTTTCAGTTCGCGCCTGCCGCAAGACGCGCCGTCTGCGCTTTCGAATATGTTTACTTCGCCAGACCGGACAGCACCATTGACGGCGTCAACGTCTACATGTCCCGCCGCAACGCCGGACGCACCCTAGCCATTGAGCACCCCATTGAAGCGGATGTGGTCATAGGCGTGCCGGACTCCGGGACCAGCGGTGCCATAGGGTACTCAGAAGCCTCCGGCATTCCGCTGGGCATAGGCCTCATCAAGAACAAATATCTGGGCAGAACCTTCATCCAGCCGGACCAGAAGATGCGCGAGCTCTCGGTCCACCTGAAGCTCAACGTCCTGAAGGAAAATATAGCTGGCAAACGCGTCGTCATGATTGACGACTCCATAGTCCGGGGCACCACCAGTAAGAAAATCGTCCAGATGCTGAGGGACGCAGGGGCCAAAGAGGTGCACATGCGCATCACGTCGCCGCCGGTGGCTTACCCGTGCTTTTACGGTATCGATACGCCGAGCCGACAGAACCTGGTCGGGGCTCAGATGACGGTTGAGGAAATTGGGAAACGCATTGGCGTTGACACACTGGGCTATTTGTCTCCTGAAGGACTTAAGAAAGCCATCGGCCTCAATGCCGCGCCGCTGCTTGACGCGGTGCCAAATCCAGAGGAACTTTCCGAAAGTGGGATCTGCCTGGCTTGCTTCAACGGCGATTACCCTACAGCGGTCCCCGAGTCCGCTGACAAATTCCAGTTCGAGAAACGATAAGGAGGAAGTGTGCCATGTCGCAGCCAGACGTTAAAGATAAAAATGAGACACAGGATTCAAAAGACCTGAAAAGAGACGCTTACAAGGCAGCGGGGGTAGACGTGGAAGAAGGCTACCGCGCCGTGGATCTGATGAAAAAATATGTGAAGACGACCCATGACAGCCGCGTAATAGGTGGCATTGGGGGCTTTGCCGGCATGATGACCCTGGGCGGAAAGTTTACCGAGCCGGTCCTCGTCGCCGGTACAGACGGCGTAGGCACCAAGCTGAAGCTGGCCTTTTCCCTGGACCGCCATGACACCGTGGGCATTGACCTGGTGGCTATGTGCGTCAACGACATTCTCTGTCAGGGCGCCCAGCCGCTGCTGTTCCTGGATTACATTGCTACGGGCAAGCTGAAGGCGGAGCAAGCCGCAGAAATCGTCAAAGGCGTCAGCAACGGCTGTCGTCAGGCGGGCGCTGCGCTGCTGGGCGGCGAGACTGCTGAAATGCCTGGCTTCTACGCCGAGGGCGAGTATGACCTCGCAGGCTTTGCTGTGGGTGTCGTTGAAAAAAGCGAGATTATCACCGGCGAGCGGATTGGAGAAGGGGACGTGGTCCTCGGCCTTCCATCCAGCGGTGCGCACTCCAATGGCTATTCCCTGCTCAGAAAGCTCTTCGCTGAGGAAATTGCTGCGCCTGAGGCGACGGACAGCGCGAAAGCCATCACAAAAATGCTCCTGGAGCCAACCCGCATTTATGCGCCGGAAGTCCGGGTGCTGATGCCGCGCTTTGACCTGAAGGGCATGTGCCACATCACCGGAGGCGGCTTCCAGGAAAACGTGCCGCGCATGCTGCCGGAAGGCCTTGGTGTTGCCATTGACACCGCTGCCTGGAAGCGTCCGGAAATTTTCAATCTCATCGAAGCCCGCGCGGGTCTGACCCCGGCTGAGCTCTTTGGGACTTTCAACATGGGCATTGGGTTCATGGTGGTACTCTCCGCTGAGAATGCGGCTCAGGCCCTCGAAGCCCTTGCTATAGAAGGTTACGAAGCATACAAGATCGGCGAGATTGTCAAGGTGTCTGCCGGCAAGGACCGCGTGATTTTATGATCAGCGCTTTTCAAGACAAAGAGGGTGGCCGATGGCTGCCTGACGGCACTTGGTCACCTGAAGGTATTCAGTCACCCAACTCCACCCTGGATTCAAACGTAACGGCGGGCGGCGCTCATTCCTCAGTGAATGAGCTGCCGCGGATCGCCGTTTTCGTGTCCGGTGGCGGGACCAATCTGCAGGCGCTGATTGACGCGGCGGAAGCCGGATCCGGCGACAGCGTAACGGAAGGGAAACGAGTGATTGAAAGGAACCGAGTGACTGAAAGGAACCATCGGCTAAACGCACTTATAGTACTGGTTATGGCAGACCGGCCGGGGTGCTATGCGCTGGACCGAGCCGCTAACCACGGGATTCGAGGGGAAATGATCGATCGAAAAGCAGGGTCGCCGGAAGAGCGCGAACAGAAAATCCTGGCGCTTCTGGAGGAGGTCGAGGCGGACGTGATTGTCCTGGCGGGATTCCTCGGGATCCTGGGTGCGGGCATAATTGAGAAGTACCGCGACCGGATTGTGAACGTTCATCCATCCTTGATTCCGAAATACTGCGGCAAGGGTTTTTACGGGCACCATGTCCATGAAGCGGTGCTTGCGGCTTGCGATACGGAGACCGGCGTCACTGTCCACCTGGTGGATGAGGGCGTGGATACCGGCCGGATCCTGATGCAAAGAAAGGTCCCGGTGTTGCCGGGGGATACGCCGGAATCGCTCTACGCCAGGCTGCAGCCTGTGGAGCATCAAACATTGGTCGAAGCGGTCGCAGCGCTGATCGCGGAGAAATTTGGGAGGTCAGAAGCATGAGAAGAGCTTTAATCAGCGTCAGTGACAAGCACGGCGTGGTCGAGCTGGGCATGCGCCTTGCGGCTATTGGTTATGAAATTCTGTCAACGGGCGGTACTTATAGAGTGCTTCAGGAGGCGGGCGTCAAAGCGACGGAAGTCAGCGAGGCGACGGGTTTTCCGGAGTGCTTCGACGGGCGCGTCAAAACGCTGCACCCGGCGGTTCATGGGGGGATCCTGGCTCGCCGTGATTCGGAGAAGCATCAGCGCGAGGCTATGAAGCTGGGCATTGAGATGATAGACCTCGTGGCGGTGAACCTGTATCCGTTCCGGGCGACGGTTCAGAAGCCGGATTCAACGTTGGAAGATATTATTGAAAACATAGATATTGGCGGGCCGACTATGCTGCGTTCTGCGGCAAAGAACTACAATGACGTGATCGTCCTGTGCGATCCTGCGGATTATGAGGCGGTGCTCGAGCCTTTGGAGCGCGGCGAAGCCATACCGATGGACGAGCGGGCGCGCCTGGCGCTGAAGGTGTTTGAGCACACCTCCCATTACGATGCCATGATCGCGTCGTTTTTGGCGAAAACCTTCCGGCCTGAGGGCTTTGGCCGCACCCTGACGCTGCCGTTTGATGTGGTTCAGCCTCTGCGTTACGGGGAGAACCCGCATCAGAACGCGTGGTTTTTGAAGGATGCGCTGCCGGCTTCCGGCGCGTCTACGGATTTTGTGCAGCTTCACGGGAAAGAGCTGTCTTTCAATAACTTAAATGACCTGGACGCGGCGGTTCGCATGGTGCGTGAGTTTGTGGAGCCGGCGGCTGTAGCGGTCAAGCATACGAACCCTTGTGGTGTTGCGGTGGGTCACGATTTGGCGACGGCTTATGTCAAAGCCCACGACGCGGATCCGGTGTCTATCTTTGGGGGCATTGTGGCTTTGAATCGCAAGGTCGATCGGGAGACGGCGCTGGAGATGTCGAAGACTTTCCTTGAGATTATTGTGGCGCCGGCGTTTTCCGAGGAGGCGTTAGAGGTTCTGAAGGCCAAGAAGAACATCCGGCTGCTGACGCTGCCTACGAACCAGACCTTTGAGGATGCTTATGACCTCAAGCGGATCGAGGGCGGCCTGCTGATCCAGCAGGTGGACTCTGAGCCGGCAGGCATGGAGCTCAAGGTCGTTACGGACCGCATCCCCACAGAAGATGAGATGCATGACCTGCGCTTTGCCTGGAGCATTTGCCGTCATGTGAAGTCGAATGCCATTGTGGTCGCCAAGGGCGGCGTGACTTTGGGCGTGGGCCCGGGGCAGACCAACCGCGTTGGGGCCGCTGAGATTGCTTTGAAGCAGGCAGGGGCTGGAGCAAAGGGCGGCGCGCTGGCGTCGGACGCGTTCTTCCCGTTTGCGGACTCGGTGGAATCCGCCGCGGCTGCCGGGATCTCTGCGATCATTCAGCCGGGGGGCTCCGTCAACGATGACAAGGTGATCGAGGCATGCAACCGGTATGGGATCGCGATGGTCTTTACGGATGTGAGACATTTCAAGCACTGATTTTGAGATGAATTGAATGATTGAATGAATGATTGATTGAATTGGATTGCTCAACAATTATACGACTATACCACCGGGAGGTAGGTTCATGCGGATCTTGGTAATTGGCAATGGCTCGAGAGAGCATGCTTTGGGCTGGAGGTTGTCGAAAAGTGACCATCGGCCAAGCCTTTTCTTTGCACCTGGGAATTTTGGAACAGCCCTGGTCGGGAAGAATGTGGCGATTGGCGTGTCAGAGGTGGAGGCGCTAAAGGCGTTTGCGCTGGAAGAAAAGATCGATTTGACCCTGGTGGGACCTGAGGTGCCGCTGGTGGCCGGCGTGGTCGACGCCTTCCGCGAGGCGGGGCTGGTCATTATTGGGCCGGACCGGGCGGGGGCGCAGCTGGAGGGCAGCAAGGCTTTTTCCAAAGAGTTCATGGTGAAGTACCGGATCCCGACTGCGGGGTATGGCGTGTTTACGGACGTGGAGGCTGCGAAGGCGGCGCTGCCCGGCTATGCGCTTCCGGTGGTGATTAAAGCCGATGGTCTCGCCGCCGGCAAAGGGGTCATCATTGCCCAGAGCTATGAAGAGGCTGAGAAGACTTTGTCGGAGATGATGCTGGAGGGCCGCTTTGGGGAATCTGGCCACACGGTGGTGCTGGAGGAGTTTCTGAAGGGCTTTGAGGCGTCGATTATTTGTCTGGTGGATGGCGAGACTATTTTGCCGCTGGAGACTGCTCAGGACTATAAGAAGATTTTTGACGCGGATCTCGGACCGAACACCGGCGGCATGGGGTCGTATTCGCCGAGTGCCTTTGTGGACGCGGCTTTGATGGCGGACATTGAGGCTCGGGTGCTTCAGCCGACTTTGAAGGGGCTGCAGGCAGAGGGCTTTGACTTCAGGGGGATAATATTTATTGGTCTTATGATCGATGAGTCCTGCCCGACTGGATTGGCGGACGGGATCAAGGTTCTGGAATACAATGTCCGTTTTGGTGATCCGGAGACGCAGTCTTTGATGGCGCGACTGGACAGCGATTTTGTGGATGTTTTGCTGGCGCTTCATGAGCGTAAGCTTAGTACGCTGCAATTGGCGTGGACGCCGAAGGCAGCCGTATCAGTGGTTCTAGCTTCTATGGGTTATCCGGATGATTTTGAGACGGGAGTAGAGCTCAATTTTCCAGGAACGCAGACCGAGTTTATGCCGGAGGTCACAGCGTTCTTTGGCGGCGCCGTTCTGAAGGATGGTAAAGCTGTGACTTCAGGCGGTCGCGTGGTCACGGTTACCGCAGTGGGTGACACCCTGGACAGCGCTCGTAAGAAGGCGTATCAGGGTGTGGAAATGATTCGGTTTGGGAATAAGTATTGCAGGAAAGATATTGCGAAGTTTTAGGGGATTTTTAATGGAAGTTGAAAGGCATGGTTAAAAGGAAGGATCGGTTGCCGGCGGCTAAAACGCCGCTTGCACCCGGTCATTCCTTTTTTCGGTTGGAAGTGGAGTGTAAATTTACACCATGCTCTGGCACCGAATTCAACTGAGTGTCAGTCACCAAGTTCAACTGAGTGCCTGTCACCCACTACAATTCTCAAACAATTTAGGGTTTGAAACTTATTTTAATCTGGGTGTGAACAAAGTAGTCGATTCGTAGTAAAATAATAGTAGAATTATAACCATAAACTGCTATTGCTTTTAAGGAGGTATCATCGTGATCATCAAACCTTCAGCCAGTATACGGCAGAATTACAATGAAATCGCTGATTTATGCAGAGAAACCGGTAAACCCATTTATCTGACCAAGAATGGCGAAGGGGATCTCGTGGTTATGGATTTGTCCTCCTTCGTCAAGCGTGAGAAGATGCTGGCACTCAGGGAAAAGCTCCTGATGGTTGAAGAAGAGCGTTTAGCGGGAAGAACAGGCGTTACACCTGAGGATTTGGAACAGGAGTTAGACCGCATTTTGGATGAGGCTGAGCATGGGAAGAGATGAGACCGCTGTTGAATACAAAGTGATCCTCTCAGAGGCTGCTCGACAAATGCTGATTGAACACATTCAATTTTTAGCTCATGAAGACGTTGATGCAGCCAGAAGAATTAAAGGCGTGCTTTTGGATTCAATTCGTTCTTTGTCATGTTTTCCTGCGAGACATTCTTATATTTCGGCTGATTTTTTGCCCGCCAACAAATATCGGAAAATGGTTATTGAGAAAAGGTATCTCATCCTTTATCAGGTCAAAGAGCAGATTGTCTTTATAGATTGGATCATGGATTGCAGACAGGACTATAGATGGTTAATCCGGTAAAAGAAAATATATAGCCGATAGGTCACGCATCAAGTAATTGCGTGACCTATCGGCTATTTTTTCGCTTGAAAGTGTAAATTTACACCTAGTACCCTGTAAACACTAAAACTCGGCATTCAACAGGTTAAAATTCCGCATTGCTGCGTTGTCGTTATCCGCGATACTGCCTAGTATCGCTACTTCCTCCGCCTTGCACTTCGAAATTTTACCGCAGTTGTATGTTTTAGTTTTAGAATTTACAGGGTACTAGCTCTGGCACCAAATTCAAAACTGTCCGCGTCACCAGTTTCGTTTTTGTCCGCGTCACCAAGTTCAACTGAGTACCTAGTACAATTCTCAAACAATTTTGGGTTTGCGTGGTCCAATTTTGTGGTATAGATGACCTGTTAGAGCGTGCTTGAAAATTTTCCGCCCACTCTAAAATTTCCCACCCACTCAAAAATTATCAATTCATACCGACCCACCCCAATCCAATACAGAGGTGATCTTATGCCAATAGGCCATATTCGCGATCTTGAAGGAAAACCCATCATCAACCCGGAAGTCAAAGGCGCCGTCATGAAGGTTCCGGTTTCCAAAGAAGAAGGCTGGACGGACCATGTCATGCGTGTGTTTGAGATTGAAGGCCACGGCTACACGCCGCGCCACACCCATCCTTGGCCGCACATCAACTATGTGCTCGAGGGCTCCGGAACCCTGTTCCTCCACGACAAGGAAAATCCTATCGAGGCCGGCTCCTACGCCTATGTGCCGAGCGGTGAGCTCCACCAGTTCAAAAATCTGACGGACAAGCCGCTCAAGTTCATCTGTATTGTTCCAAATGAGGGCCACTACTAGTACCTGCCAGACACTTAAGCGCCTGATGCAGCTATCCACATCATTTTATATAAAACCCTTCGAGCTCCTACCGGAGCGCGAAGGGTTTCTACCTATAAAGGGGGCACCGCCATGGAACGGTATGGCATCATCGACCTCGGGTCCAACTCCGTGCGCATGAACATAGTCAACGTCTATAAGAACGGCTCCTACAGCCTGGTGGACCAGGCCAAGGTCATGGTCCGGCTCTCGGAGGGCTTAGCCGATGGCGGCACCCTCAAACCCGAGCCCATAACCAGAACCCTGAACGCCATCAAACTCTTCAACCAGCTCATCGAAGCCTATGGGGTCACCAAAGTCGTGGCGGTCGCCACTGCCGCGGTCCGGCAGGCCTCCAACGCTTCCGACTTCCTGGACGCAGCCCTACGCGAGCACCAAATGACTTTTGAGGTCATCAGCGGCCACGACGAGGCCTATTACGACTACCTGGGCGTCGTCAACACCATCGACCTCAGAGACTTCCTCATGATCGACACCGGCGGCGGCAGCACTGAGCTGGCCTGGGTTGTCAACCGGGAAATCAAGGAATCCGTCTCTCTACCCTTCGGCAGCGTCATCTTAACAGAGCGCTACCTCAGCGACGCAAACCGCCTCAAAGGCCTGGAAAAAGCAGAAAAATTCATCCGCAAGGCCTACAAGGAAGTCCCGTGGCTGAAGGAAGCCAAAGGCCTGCCGGTCGTCGGTCTGGGCGGCTCCCTCCGCAGCGTGGCCAAAGTCCACCGGGGCAAGGACCCCCTCTCCACCGTCAGCCTGCACAATTACAGAATGCCCGGCAGCGACCTTGCGAACTTACTCGCAGACATTGTCAAAACCCCGCCGGACAAAGTCGCCGACCTGCCCGGCATAGGCAAGGACCGCTCGGATATCATCGCCGGCGGCGTCCTGCCCCTGAAAGTCCTCGCGAACGTTATGGCCCTGGAGCTGTTTGTCGTCAGCGGCAACGGCCTCCGGGAAGGCTTGTTTTTCAGCCGCTACTTCAAAGAAAAGAATATGCCGATGGTCGTGCCCTCCGTCCTGGATCACAGCCTCGAAAACGTCCGCAAGCGCTTCAATGTGGACAATCCCCACACGGCTCACGTGCGAAAACTGACCCTGCGCCTGTTCGACGCCCTGAGGCTTCTCGGGCCGTACAGCGATGATGAACGCAGGCTCCTGGACGCCGCCAGCCATCTCCATGACATTGGGATGCACATTGAGTATTACAATCACCATCGGCATGGGTTTTATCTGGCTTTAAACGCAAGGCTTTGCGGCCTGACCAACGAGGAGATTGTCAAGGTCGCGTTTCTGGTAGGGCACCACCGGGAATCCAAGCTGAAGGAGGATCTGGACCGGTACCGGGGCGTTATGGGCAAAGAGACCATGGACCGCCTCAGACGGCTGGCTGTGCTGCTGCAGATCGCCGAGCGGATCGACCGGAGTGAGTCCCAGGTGGTGGATGACCTCGTGGTGACGCCCGGAAATGGCGAAGTGGTCATCCGGCTGGTGTCGGAGAAGGACACGGAACTCGAGTGCGTGGCGACCATGCGCATTGCGGAGGATTTTGAGAAGGCGTATGGCCTGAAGATGCGGGTGGTGCGGGAGTGAGTCTTTTAAAAAACACGCAAAAAAACTGATGGTGTCCAAATCTGACACCATCAGCATAAACTTTGAAATTCCTAAATCAATTTGAGCAGCAACTCCAGCCTGAGGCGAATGGAAGGGTCTTCGAGATCCACAGGCAGCAAGTCCTCGATTTCTTCCACGCGCTTTCTCACAGTATTGATGTGCAGGAACATTTTTTTGGCTGTGTTGCTGAAGTTCATGCGGCACTCCAGATAGGCTTTGAGGGTCTCGATCAGCTGGCCGGAGTCATCCTTGGCGCGCAGCTTGTTGAGGTCGCGCATCATGATCTCTATTTCATCCGCCTGCACGTCGATCCAAGCCAGAGCGCCCAGCTGTGAGTACCGGAAATACACGGTGTCAGGACTGATCAGCCTGCCCATATCCAGAGCCCTCAAACATCTACGGTAGTTTCTGTCCAGCTCGTGAATGATGCCCGGCAGATCCGAAACACCAAACTCGAACACGCCGCCTTCCATGTCAAGGACCAGGCGCTGGTTTAGCTTTTTGAGCTTGGCTTTCAACTCATTCAAATAGCTGCCTTCTTCGAGGTGCTCGGTGTTTCCGAGGAGAAGGAGACAGTGATGGTCATCCAGCAGAGCGGTCCTGCATTCCGAGCTGCTGAAGATGCCGCGGATGGAACTGCGGATCAGCTCGCGGTTCTGATGCAGTGAAACCTCATTGTTGTTTTGTCTGATCACAACAGTGTAATAGGCGGCGTCCGGATTGAGATTGAGTTCGGACGCATGGGAGCGGATTTCCTCAGGCCTTGACAAATTGCCTGAAACCAAGGCGTTGACAAAGCTTTCAAAGCCAATGTCGCCAATGCTCTGAGTCACGAGAATCTGTTCGTAAAGCTCCTGGAGAAGGAGATAGCCGGTTCGGAGGGCAAATTGGTCAAAGTAATCTATGAGTCCTGTGGCTTCCAATACAACAAAATATGCCTTGATCTTGTTTTCTACCGTGATAGGCACCGTGATCCAGCTGTAAGGGTTTTCGTATCTTGGGTCGAAAATGCGGTATCTCGCCATTTTCAAATTGTCGCACAGGGTTTCCTTGCTGAAATCAAAGGAGGGATTCCAGAAGTCCTCCGGTTTCATATCCTGAGAGATCGCTTTAAAGCGGTCCGAGCTATAATAGGCTTTGTCGTTGACCAGATTGTAGATCATGGTAGGGAAATCCATTTCGATTTCCATAGCAGTCAAAATCCGTTTGATTTTTCTGATGTGATAGGAAAGGTCGGAGAGGTTATTGAATTGAAGCTTTCCTATGTTGAACTGCTGTATATTTTTATTCATGACAATGACATTGAGCATATTCATGATTTCCATCCAGGGAACACCCTTCGGGATGCTCAACAGCGGCACATCATAATCGTTGCAGGCTTTAATCAAGTCTGGGGGGAACTCGTCGAGATACCTGCCCAGCTTGATGCCAACGCAGGAAATTCTTTGGAAGGTGCCCGATTCAATGTGAGGGGGAAGCAAATCAGGCTGCTGTTTAAAGACGTAGCCTGATGAAATCAGGAATTCTCTGCCACGTGTAAAGGCAAATCCATCCGGTGCGTCTAGTACGGCAACACCTTGTATGTGTTTGTGGACACCTTTGTGACCTGCGACCACTGTAAATTGGCTGAAGAAATCTTTTTCCAGAATTTCAGCGACAGAAACGCCCATGAATTCACCTTCCCTATAACAATCATATGCAAAAATATTGAAAATCTAAGTTCATTATAGCGTTTTCTGATGTGGCTTACAAATTGAATTCATAATAATTGTAGTATGATTGGGTAGAATTGGGCGATTTTAGGAGCAATTTAATCATTTTTGTGAAAATATTTTCTTTAGAAGGACTACTTTCACGAAATAATGTTTTTGTTTCACATTTCGTTTTCAAATCTAAATCTCTTTGCGATGTAAAAGAGGTTACAAAATGATAACTTAATATTCAGAAATTATAAATTATTTATCGGGAGGTTTGAACACGAACTATTTGAAATGGACAGCAACCTGCTGATGTGGATTGCCACATGGAAGGCTGTCCCCCTCGTACTCGTCCAGGAACTCATCTTCGCGAAAAAATCTTATTAAATGGAGGTTAATTATGAAAGAAACATTGGTAATTGCAAATAACCCAATAATGTGGATTTTGGCTCTGATTATTATTGCGAACGTTGTTGTTCAATGCTTTATTTTCTATCGACTGGCAAACAAGCACGTGAAGGAAACGTCCATTATAAGTTCAAAACAAGTCAAGGAAGCTTTTAAAATTGGTTTCATAGGAACTATTGGTCCGGCTTTCGCGGTCTTTGCAGTAGCGGTGGCTCTGATTGCGCAAATTGGCGGCCCTCTTACTTTAGCCAGGGTTGGTATTATAGGATCTGCTGCTTTTGAAATGATTGCAGCTGGAATTGGCAGTGGCGGTACTGCAGGAACACCGGATTTTGCGCCTAAAATGCTCTCTGCAGCAGCTTGGGTTATGACGTTAGGCGGCGCAGGATGGTTAATTGTTGTATTCTTTGCGACTAAACATATCGATAAGCTCCAAGTAACGGTCAAAAAAGCTAATCCACTCACAATTGCTTACATGTCTCTCTTTGCACCTTTTGTCATATTCTTCTCCCTGGCTTATAAAGAAGTCATCAATAAAGGTCTTTTGGCGAAAACATTCACTATTGCGCCTTTAGCAGCGTTGATTGCTGGTGCCTTATCCGTTGTTATTGTCAATAAAATTGTCTCAAAAGACAGTTCTAAAAAATGGCTTAAAGATTGGGCAATGGGCTTCGCGGTTGTTGCAGCTATGGTCGTAGGCACCATCTTAAGATAAGGGGGCAAATAATATGACAAATAATAATCAAAATCCAAAGCAATTTCATAAAGACGTTCACTTTTGGGGTCAGCTTACCATTGCAGTCGCATTCCTTTGCACCCTGTCGATTCCGCTCTATCTGACCTTTGTACTGGGCTATCGTCCAAACTCCGCGGATATCGTCAGCGGCATGATCTCCATAGCGGGCTTTGTTGGAATCGTCTGGTTTGTTGAACCTATTTCCTACTTCCCAACCTTAGGTCCGGCTGGAACCTATATGTCATTCCTTTCAGGCAACATTGGCAACATGCGACTTCCCGTAATTGTTGGTACTCAGGAGGCGCTTGGACTTGCCCCTGGATCAGAAGAAGCAGAAGTTGCCGGTATATTTGCCCTCATTTCATCCACGTTCACTAATTTAGCTGTTTTGGCAGTGGTTCTTGTAGCTGGCCAGGTTCTTATCAATGTCCTACCTCCAGCAATTGTGGCTTCATTTAACTTTGCTTTGCCTGGCATATTGGGTGCAATGCTCGTTATGATGGGTTCTAAGGTAAAAGTGCCAAACTTGGTCGCATTAGTTGCCATTGGAACTGCGGCCATGGTGACCGTACGCTTTTTGCCAAAATTCTTGCCTGCTAATATCGCAACACCAATATCCCTTGCGGATACAGGCCTTATTGCAGTATTTGGTATTCTTTACTCCGTCTTGATGGCAAAGAAAGATCATGCAAAACAAACTGCTTCACAAACATAAACTATTTATTGTATAGAACCTGTAAGTTTAAACCGCTGGACGACAGTCAATTTGGTTTAATTAAAAAGAACAATGACGTAAAAGCGCCGCGGGCTTCAGCAATGAAGCCTGCGGCCTTCATCTGAAGGAGGATCAAGATGTCAGACATGTTAAAGAAAGCACAGGAAATCGAATCTTATGTCATTGATATGCGCCGTTACTTCCACGAAAATCCAGAGCTCAGCTGCCAGGAATTCAAGACACAGGAAAAGATCATGGAAGAACTGGATGCTTTGGGCATCCCTTATGAAAAAGCAGGAAGCACGTCTTTGATCGCAAAAATCAATGCAGGAAAAGGCAGCAAAACAGTCGCGCTGCGTGCGGACACAGACGCACTTCCGGTTATTGAACAATCCGGAGTACCTTTTACATCGAAAAATCCAGGCGTCATGCATGCCTGCGGCCATGATGCCCATACAGCTATGCTGCTCGGCGCAGCGAAAATTCTCTCTGAAATGAAAGAAGAACTGCCGGGTGAAGTCAGACTCTTTTTCCAGGAAGGCGAGGAAATGTTCGCTGGCGCAAATAAGATCATTGCTGCAGGTGGCATGGAAGGCGTAGACGCAGTTTTCGGCATGCACGGCATGCCTGGCATGAAAACAGGTTACTATGATCTGACGCCAGGCTACAGAATGGCGGGCTGCGACACCATATACATCAAGTTTGAAGGGATATCCGGCCATGGCTCAGCACCGCATAAAGCGAAGGATACCATTCATCCTGCGTGTATGTTCGTCAATGACATTCAAGGTATTGTCACAAAAAATGTGGATCCGTTAGAGTCCGTTGTCCTTTCTGTCGGCAAGTTCGTCGGTGGCACCAAGGCGAATATCGTCGCAAAATACACTGAGCTGGACATTTCCATGCGTTACTTTGATCCAAAGGTCAGAGAAATTGTCCACGCGGGCATTCAACGACACGCGAAAGCGATTGCCGACATGTATGAGCTTCAAGTCGAGGTCAATATTGAGCCGAGCGCGGTTGCGCTGCGTAATGATGAAGTTGTGACCCAAATCGCAAGTGAAGCAGCTGAGAAAGTGTTCGGTTCGCAGCGTAATATCGAGACCAGGAAATTAATGGGCTCAGAGGACATGCCGTTTTACTTCCAGCACGCGCCAGGCGCCTTTGCATTGCTGGGCTACGAAAACGAAGCCAAAGACAGCATTTACTATCCTCATCATGAAAAATTCAAATTGGATGAAGACTATTTCAAATTTGGAACCGCCCTTCACGTCCAATTTGCAGTGGACTTCCTAAATAAATAAGATCGCGGACGCAGTGCCTTGATCTCTTGTACCACAAATAATAATTTCAGCAGCCTGCAGATTGAGTGATATAATCAATCTGCAGGCTCTTTTTGGAATGGTTATGCCTAGAAGCGCTGGAAACGGTTTGCTATTTCGCTTAGTAAGGAGGGCTCTACATGAAACTACTTAAACCTTATATCCTGGCAGCAGCCCTCGTCGCCGCTGCGTCGCAGATTGGCCTCAGCGTGCTGAACGCAGATTTCAGAATTTCTGCGGGCATTATCGTTTTGGCTTTGATTTTGAACTGGGATCAGCCGCTGAAGCCCATTCGACTTGGGATCATCTCCGGCCTTTCGGTTTATGCTTTAAGACTCTGCATTCATGCGCTGTCGTATGGGAGTATTCAAGAAGTCTGGCTCTCCTACCAATTTGAAATTCTGTTCTATCTGTTTTACGGCATAATCTATCAGGTGCTTAGCCGATGGTTAGGGAGCGACCACCTCAACCGCCTCGCCATAGTCCTGTTTATCAGCGACCTGGGCGCAAACCTGATCGAGATCTTCTCGAGAATTCTGTTCTCTTCTTCCCCCTATGACGCTGAAATCACTATAACCCTTTTATTTGTCGCACTGATTCGCTCGCTGATGATCTGGATTGTGCTGAACGGCCTTCGCTACTATAAGATCCTGCTCCTGAAAGAAGAGCACGAGGTCAGGTATGCCCGTCTGGTCTGGCTAACCGCCCAGCTGAAGTCGGAAATGTACTGGATGGAAAAGAACATGGAAGAGATTGAAAAGGTCATGACCAACGCCTATACCCTGTTTGAGGATATCAAGTTCGACCACCGACGTGAGGGATGGGGGGAAAAGGCGGTCACCATTGCCCGGGACGTCCATGAAATCAAGAAGGAATACGAACTGGCAGTCAGAGGAATCAAGGAGCTGACTGCGGATGCGGTCGTGGTTGGGGGGATGTCGTTTAAGGATATCTGCAAAATCCTCTATGATTCCATGGTGCGGGAAATAAGGGAGATGGCCTGCAGGATTGAGTTGGAGTTTGAATCGGGCGAAAGCTTCTATACGGTTAAACATTATTTTCTGATGTCGATTTTAAGAAATTTAATGATGAACAGTATTGATGCTATTGAAGCGGACACAAAAGAAGGTAAAATTAAAATGGTCCATGATGCGGATCAGGATCAGCATTATTTTATAGTGACGGATACGGGTCCTGGCATTGAGCCAGAAGATTTAGACCAGATCTTTACGCCAGGATTTTCAACCAAGATCAATTATGCCACCGGCCATATCAACAGGGGTTTGGGACTGAGCGTTGTCCAGAACATTGTGGAGAAAGAGCTTTGCGGCACCATAGAGGCGGAGTCCGTCAAGGGCAAAGGGACGACTTTTAGAATTACCATTCCAAAGGCGGTTTTGGAGGCGAGTCTATGAGAATTTACATTGTGGAAGATGACAATAATGTCATGAAGCATTTGAGTCATATTATAATTGATTGTGATCTGGGACAGATCGTGGGAACGGCTAATGACGGCGCTCAGGCTTATGATGAGATCCTGACCCTTAAGCCGGATCTGGTCCTGGTCGATTTGCTGATGCCTGGGAAAGACGGCATCACCTTGGTGCAAGAGGTGAAAAAAGTCACGGCCGGTGTCCAATTCGTCATGATTTCACAGGTCTCCTCCAAAGAAATGATAGGCAGGGCTTATCAGAGCGGCGTCGAGTATTATATCTCCAAGCCCATCAACGCCCTCGAAACCCAGAGCGTCATTCAAAAGGTCAAGGAGAAAATAAACCTCAGCAGAACTTTGAGCCAGATCCAGAATATATTTGCCGCCTCGTTGGAGCCGACATCTGAGGTTGTCCGGGACAACAAGGAAGAGGAAATCAAAAGAATTTTTCAGAAGATTGGGATTGTCGGTGAAGCGGGAAGTCAGGACATCTTCAATCTGGTTAAATATCTGCACGATAATGGTAAGAGTATGACGGATTTCACGGTGAAGGAAATCTGCGGCAAATTTACAGACCAGACCAAAAGTATGGAACAGAGAATCAGGCGGACGGCGACTATTGGGATGACTAATCTTGCGCACCTGGGGATTGAGGATTACATGAACGAGACCCTGAACGAGTTCGCAAACAGTCTCTACAGCTATGAGCAAATCAAAGTCGAGATGGATTACATAAGAGGAAAGAGCAAGAAGCGCGGCAAAGTGAATATTGGAAAATTTATTGACGGGCTCTTGTCCTACTGCAGCGTCAAAATATGATTTTTTACTGTCCTGAAGGTTACCAAACCGCGGGGCAGTTTTTTTGTTGGGGAAGAGGGTGTCTGAAGGTGGAAGAAGGGGTTTGAAAGAAGGGGTTGATAGGCGTTAGCCGCTGACACCTTTTTCCACCTCGCAGTTTCTTGTGGAAGTTACAAAAAAGTTAAACTAAATTTTCTGACTATTACGAAACCGTTTGAAACTTTCTGAAGGTCGTCGTTTAACATGAATTTAACAGATGAGCAGTCGACATAAATGAATAGTCTGAACACCCGAAGTATTGTCTTAGTCGCAAGTGTTTGAAATGAATCTTAAACAGAACGAATAGGAGTGGGTAAAATGGAAATGATGAATTTTGTTGTCGATGCAGTGAATAAGGTTTTATGGGATTACATATTGATAGTGGCATTATTCGGAGTTGGGATTTACATGACGGTGCGTCTGCGGTTCCCACAGTTTACAAGGCTGATGCCGGCACTGAAAAAAATGGTAACCGCGATTATCAAAAAAGAAAAAGCAGAGGAAGGCAAAATGTCACCGTTTCAGGCGCTGGCGACTTCTGTTGCAGCTCAGGTCGGCACCGGCAATATTGTAGGTGTAGCCACGGCAATTGCGGCAGGCGGACCGGGCGCAGCCTTCTGGATGCTGGTTTCAGCCTTCTTTGGAATGGCGACGATCTTCAGCGAAGCAGTCCTCTCTCAAAAGTACCGTGAAGAAAAGAACGGCGAATGGGTCGGCGGACCGGCGTATTACATAAAAAACGGCCTGAAGTCCAAGCCGCTGGCTATGTTCTTTGCAGTTTCCTGCATCATTGCTTTGGGCATTGTAGGTGTCATGGTACAGTCCAACTCGGTAGCTGGCTCCGTCAGCAGTGCCTTTGGAGTACCGGCTTTCGCGGTCGCTGGCGTCCTCGCAGTCGTTGTCGCTTTAATCCTCATGGGCGGCATGGGCAGAATCGCCTCCTTCGCTGAAACGGTCGTTCCTGCCATGGCGGGCCTCTACATTGTTGGCAGCTTGCTGATCATCCTTTTCAACCTTGAAAATTTATTGCCGGTCATCAAGATGATTGTTCTTGGCGCCTTCGCGCCTCAGGCGATTGGTGGCGGCGTTCTGGGCATCACTGTACAGCAAACGGTACGTTTTGGTCTGGCGCGCGGGCTCTTCTCCAATGAGGCTGGCATGGGCTCAACCCCTCACTCCCACGCGGTGGCAGACGCTAAACATCCTGCAGAGCAAGGCTTCACTGCCATGATTGGCGTTTTCATCTCCACCTTCCTGATTTGTCTGTCAACGGTTATGGTCAACTTGGCTTCCGGCTCCTATAATGTGGGTATATCCGCGGCGGAGATGACTGCTTCAGCAACCGTTATGACGCAGCTGGGCTTTGCCTCAGGGTTCGGCGTCTTTGGCGGCATGTTCCTTTCGACTTGCCTCTCCTTTTTCTCACTGACGACCATTGTAGGCTGGTATTTCTTCGCGGAGTCCAACGTCAAACTGGTTTTCAACTCCAAAGCACTGACACTGAACGTGTTTAAGGCAGTAGTCATTGGGGCCTTAGTTACAGGGACGCTCATTGACGCGACCTTTGTCTGGAAGCTGGCGGATCTGTTTATGGGCATCATGGCGCTTCCGAATATCATCGCCATACTATTGATGTCCAGAGAAGTCATTGAAATTCTGAATCATTATGACAGTACTCAAGAACAAGCTGAAGCGCGTCCTGTGTTCGAGGCAGAGATGGCAGCATAAGATGAAAAATGACAACAGGCAGGGAAATGGTTTAATAGACCATTTCCCTGCCTGTTTTATGTTTTGGCTCAATTTCGTTTTATGTTTTGGCTCGTTTTCATTTTATGTTTTGGCTCGTTTTCATTTTATGAATTGGCATATTTCCTTTTTGTGTTTTGGCGTGATTTAACTTTGCAATATGGCGTGTGTTGTCTTCCTTGTTAAAATTGCAAATTTTGGGTATCAGTCTTTTATGAGCCGCGAAAGCGCTCGAAACAGACATTCAAGTAAAGGGGAGGAGAGTCATGAAAAAAGTACTGGGGTTACTGCTGGTTTTACTGCTGCTTATGTCCCTCGCCACAGGCTGTACAGGAAAGGAAGAGCCGGCACCGGAGCCTGAAAACACCACACCGCTGGTCGTAGGCTATCAGGCCTTCAGCCAGAAATTCAGTCCGTTCTTTGCGACGACAGGCTATGATATGGATGCGGTTACTTTGACGCAAGTACAATTGCTCACCACGGACCGCGTTGGCGGCATTATTTATAATGCCATCGAAGGCGAAACCGTCAACTATGAAGGTACAGATCATGAATACAAAGGGGTCGCGGACATCAAAGTTGACTATGACGAAGCGGCCGACCTCACCACCTACTACATAAAAATCAGAGACGACGTCAAGTTCAGCGACGGTGAAGTCATGGACGCAGATGACATTATCTTCAGCCTCTATGTCTTGTCGGACCCAGCCTACACTGGCTCATCGACCGTCTATTCCTTCCCAATTCTCGGGATGGTCAATTACAGAGAGAACAACTCCAAGGCCGAAGAGCTGGCAGTCACACCTGAAGAGCTCGCAGCCGCCATGGAGAATCCAACTGAAGAAATGAAAACGTTCATGGCTGGATTCGTCAGCGATGTGCTTACTTCAGAGCTGGATTGGGTCAAAGGCATCTATGGGGATCCAAATTACGAAAAGTACACTAAGGATTACCCAGTCGCCAAAGACCTGTTCGCATTTTTCTATGGTATAGATGAAGCCTATGATTCCACTGCGGTAGCGGATGAGGCGACCGTTGTGGCAGATGTTATTGCCCAATACGGTCCCGACTGGAAAACCCTTGGCGCTAACTACGGCGGCAGTGAGAGCTATTTTGCTGCAGATATTGAGGGTGAAGTCAGCGGTATGGTTCTGAAAGACAAGCTGGCCGCTTCAGATGGCACCGAGGTTCCTAATATCGAAGGCATCAAAAAGCTAAGCCAGACAGAAGTGGAAGTTAAGTCAAAGGGCTTCGACGCCTCCGCGGTTTACAGCATTTGCGGCATCCAGGTCGCGCCGCTGCACTACTATGGTGACGTTGCCATGTACGACTACGACAACAACAAATTTGGCTTTACCCGCGGCGACCTCTCCGGCGTAGATGCCAAGACCACTATGCCGATGGGCGCTGGTCCTTACAAATTTATTGAATACAAAGATAAGGTCGTCTACTATGAAGCGAATGAAAACTACTATAAAGGCGCTCCAAAAACTAAATACCTCCAGTTAAAAGAAACGCTGGATGCAGAAATGATTGCAGGCGTGGGCACTGGCGTCATCGACGTTGCCAATCCATCCGGCACGAAGGCAAAATTTGAAGAGCTGAAGTCCTATAACAGCAATAAAGAAGTCAACGGTGATAAGATTGTTGCCAATTCGGTCGACAACCTGGGCTACGGCTACATTGGGATCAACTCCAAGACGGTCAACGTCAAGGGAGAGCCTGATTCTGAAGCCAGCAAAAACCTGAGAAAAGGCTTCGCGACTGTCTTTGCCGTCTATAGGGATGTCGCGATAGACAGCTACTACGGGGATGCGGCAGCCGTCATAAACTATCCAATTTCCAACACCTCTTGGGCAGCACCTCAGAAATCTGATCCTGGCTATGAGGTTGCTTACTCGAACACCGTAGAAGGTCAGCCAATTTACACAGAGGGTATGGTAGCGGAAGACAAGTATGCGAAAGCCCTCAGCGCAGCCAAGGATTTCTTTAAAGCTGCAGGCTATGTCTATGACGAAGCCTCCGGCAAGTTTACCGCTGCGCCGGAAGGCGCGAAGCTGGACTATGAGGTCATAGTCCCTGGCGACGGCACCGGCGAACACCCTGCCTTTGCGATTCTGACCGATACCAAAGCAGCCCTTGAAACGATTGGCATTACGCTGACCATCAATGACCCAGCGGACGCCAATCTCCTTTGGGACACCCTGGATGCCAACACTCATGAAATGTGGACGGCAGCCTGGGGCTCAACTATAGATCCTGACATGTATCAGGTCTATTTCAGCAAAAACGGCAAAGGTTTGGGCGGCACAGACAGCAATAGTTACAATATTGCGGATCCTGAGCTGGATGAGCTGATCATAGCTGCAAGAAAGAGCCCGGATCAGGAATTCAGAAAAGCGACCTATAAACAATGTCTGGATCTCATCCTCGACTGGGGCGTAGAAATTCCTACCTATCAGCGTCAAAACCTCGTCATCTTCAGTCCAGAGCGTGTCAGCATGGAGACCGTCACGCCGGACATCACCACTTATTGGGGTTGGATGAATGATCTTGAGCTGCTTCAAATGAAATAGCAGCGTAAGGCGCTGTAAGTAAATGGGAGGAAGAAGGGGTTGATAGGCACTAGCCGCTGACACCTTCTTCCCTTCTTCCTCCCTTTACCCAATCATCGCTCTTCCGACAGCGAAAAGAATGACCCAAAGAAGAAGTGGGGGTTCGCGATGCGCAGATATGTGCTGAAAAGACTTTTTATTTCAGTGATTTTATTATTTTTTGTTTCCCTGATCATTTACATGATTATGCGAAGCTTGCCGACGTCCTATGTGGAAGCCCAGGCGAGAACCCTGTCCATGAGGCCCGGAGCCAAGAGCTACACAGATTGGCTTCTCCAGCTTCAGCAGGCCTATGGACTCAACATTGGCCTTGTGCCGGGTTTTTTCAAGTGGATGTCGAATGCCATTACAGGGAATTTTGGCGATTCGTGGGTGTTCAATGTGCCGGTGACCCAGAAGTTCACAGATGTCATCTGGGACTCCTTTATCCTGGCCTCTATTGCCATGGTGCTCCAGATCATGATTTCCATTCCGCTGGGGATCCATGCCGCCAGGAAGCAATACAGCAGATCGGACTATGCAATCACAGTGTTCGCACTGCTTGGCATATCGCTTCCGACCTTTTTTTTCGCCACCGTCCTCAAACTGATCTTCTCAGTTTGGCTGGGGTGGTTTGACTTATACGGCAAAGTCGGCCGGGACTACATGCAGCTGGATGCCTTTGGCAAGTTCATGGATGTCTCCAGCCATTTTGTGCTGCCCATCATGACGCTGACGATCATTGGCGTCGGAAGCCTTATGAGGTACACCCGCACCAATATGCTGGAGGTTCTGAACGCTGATTTTATCCGGACCGCCAGAGCCAAGGGCCTTTCTGAGAGGCGGGTCATCAATTACCACGCCTTCAGGAATACGCTGATCCCCATTGTCACCATTTTGGGCGGATCCCTGCCAGGTCTGTTCGCCGGCGCGCTGATCACTGAGACGCTCTTCCAGATCCCGGGCATTGGCTACACCGGCTATCAAGCCATGGTCAGCGGGGACATCCCCTTCACCATGTTTTACATGATCTTTCTGGCTGTTCTAACGCTGCTTGGCACCCTGATCGCGGACATTCTGTACGCGGTTGTCGACCCAAGGGTCAGGATTAAATGAGGGAGGTGACCCTGAGACAATGATGGATCGTGAAGAAAGCATTCAGATCAAAGACAGACCCCATAAAAACCTTCATGAGGACAAGCCGCCGGAAGAGCACGTCAGCAGATCCAGCGCCCTGTCGGATGAGCAGCGGCTCAAGGTCCTGTCGCCGGGCATGCTGGTCATCAAGCGATTTTTGAGGAATAGACTCGCGATCATAGGCCTCATAATCATTGCGTTTATGTTTGTCTTTTCCTTCATTGGCGGACTGGTGTCCCCTTATGATGAATCCCAGGTTTTCAAATATATCGGGACCATGTCGAAGGAATACGCCAGTGTCACTTATAACGAAGAGTACAGGTATGTGATGGCCGATGGTCGCGATTACAACGCCGCCGCCCACGCCAAATTCATACTGGCAAGAAACACCGGGAAAACAACTTTTACTCACCAAGATACGGAATATGTCATTGTGGAGGAAGGCGACGCCTTTTACAGGATCGTGTCCTCTCAGCCTATTGCGGACATCACCAGCTTCAGAGGCATAGTCGCCATCAACGCGCTGGATGGCGAAGCCTTGACTGAATCATTACGCGCCTCAGCCACTGAGGCGATTCTGAGCGGCGCGACGCAGTTTACCTCTGAGGGTGTCCTATACACGGTCACACAGAACGGGAGAGAGTACGTGCTGGGCAGGACCGGGGATGCGGCTATAGAATCGAAGAATATATTGGAACCGGCAGTTGCGGGAACGACCATCGGCTACAGCTTTGCTTATGAGGCAGAGAAGGCGGTCAGGGCGGAGAATGTAAGCAGCTTCACCGTAGACGGTCAGACTTTTGAAATTGAAGAGGAAGAGAACCTTTCGGTGATCTACGCTGTGACGGACGGTGGAAAAACTCCTTATGCCATTTTTTCAAGAATGGCGATTCAGCCTATTTCACAGGATGTGTTTCTGAGCCTGGCGTTCAAAAAGCAGCTGATTGAGAGTGTCGCGGCTGGTGAAGCCGGTTTTGTTCAGGCGGATCAAGCCGGCGCAGAGATCGAGTACAGCCTGTCCAGACTGAACAACGTGTACACCGTTAAGTCGGATACGCTGACGCATTTGATTTCCATTCACGAGCAGCCATCCTGGACCCATTGGCTGGGGACGGACAAGCATGGTATGGACGTGATGACCCGGCTGATGTATGGCGGCCGCATCTCACTCACCATAGGTTTTATAGTCGTGCTGCTGGAGTCCGCGATTGGGGTAATCCTGGGCGGTCTGGCCGGTTATTTTGGCAAATGGGTGGATATGCTGATCATGAGGATTGTGGATGTGTTCAACTGTATTCCGTTTCTCCCGCTGCTGATTATCCTGGGTTCAATTATGGATACACTGGAAATAGATCCACAGCTCAGGATCTACTATCTCATGTTTATCCTGGGCATTATGAGCTGGCCGGGGATCGCGCGGATGGTCAGAGGGCAAATTTTGTCCCTTAGGGAGCAGGAATTCATGATCGCGGCAGAGGCCACAGGGCTGTCGGTTGGCAGACGGATTTTTAAGCATCTCGTGCCCAACGTGGTCCCGCAGCTGATCGTTTTCGCGACCATGGGACTGGGCAGTGTCATTCTCTACGAATCGACCCTGAGCTTTCTGGGACTCGGCGTCAAGTTTCCGCTGGCGTCCTGGGGCAACATCATCAGCGGTGTGACGACCGCTTATGAAATGACGAACTTTTGGTTTGTCTGGATACCCGCCGGTATGCTGATCCTCCTGACAGTGCTTGGGTTTAACTTTGTCGGGGACGGTCTCAGAGATGCCTTTGACCCTAAGATGAAACGGTAGGTGCGCTATGGAGCAAAAAAAGGGCTTAATTCAGAAGTGGTTTGGCAGGAAAAATGGCCGGGGCTCCGCTAAAAGCGTCAACTACATGAGCGCTAAGGAAATCAGGCAGATTTCGAGGGAGAACCGGAGAATTACGGACGAGTTTGAAAGGGTGAGGAACCGGGAAAATGTCCCGGAGTCTGAATATACGGCAGTCATGAAGGATCCGGGAAACATCCTGGAAATAGAGGATCTCAACACCTGGTTTTTCACTGACATTGGTACCGTCAAAGCCGTGGACGGGGTGACCTTCTCAGTACCCAGGGGCAAGACGGTGGGCGTCGTTGGAGAATCCGGCTGCGGCAAGTCGGTGACGGCGCTGTCCATCATGCAGCTGGTGCAGCGGCCTCAGGGACAGGTGGTCAAAGGTGAGCTTCGCTTTGCGACAGACGACCTGACGATTGATCTCGTCAGGATTCCAACAGAAAAAATGCAAAAAATTCGTGGCAATGAAATCTCGATGATCTTCCAGGAGCCCATGACCAGCCTCAATCCGGTTTTCAAGGTCGGCATGCAGATCGATGAGGTCATAGCCCTTCACAATGAAGGCATGAAGAGCGAAGAAGTTAAGGCCAGGACTATTGAAATGATCAAGCTTGTGGGCATTGCCAATGCGGAGGGTGTCTATGACATGTACCCCCATGAGTTGTCTGGAGGTATGCGTCAGCGCGCCATGATCGCCATGGCACTGGCCTGTACGCCAAAGCTGATCATAGCGGATGAGCCGACCACAGCCCTGGACGTGACCATTCAGGCGCAGATCATGGATCTGCTCAGGCAGCTGAAGGAACGGATCAACAGCAGCATCATGCTGATTACCCACGATCTGGGGGTCATTGCCGAAATGGCGGACTATGTGGTGGTTATGTATGCGGGCCGAATTGTAGAGCAGGGGACGGCGGCAGAGGTCTTTCACCACCCGTCGCACCCATATACTGTGGGGCTCATGGCCAGCAGACCGAGCCGGATCAGGAGCGCTGAGCAGCTTTACAGCATTCCGGGCTCGGTGCCGAATCCTATTGATATGCCGAATTACTGCTATTTCAGGGATCGCTGCAATAGGGCGTTTGAGGCGTGCAACGGGGACTATCCGCCTACATTTTCAATATCCGGGACACACAGTGCTGCCTGCTACCATTATTCTGCTGTAAGCGAGGTGGGAAAATGATTGATGATAAACGGATGAAGGAAGACCGATTCGAAAGGCGACCATCTGAGGTTTCGTTAACGGAGGCTTCATTATTGGAAGTGAAAAACCTCAAGACTTATTTTCCCATCTCAAGCGGGTTGTTTTCAAAGGTTAAGGGCTACGTTAAAGCGGTGGATGACGTCAGTTTTTCTATCCAAAGAGGCACGACCATGGGGTTGGTGGGGGAGTCGGGGTGTGGTAAGACGACCATCGGCAAAACCATCCTTAGGCTGACGGAGATTACGAGCGGGTCGGTGACTTTTGACGGGATTGACATTCACGCGCTGGACCGAAGGGCGCTGAGGGCGCTGAGGCCGAGGATCCAGATCATTTTTCAGGATCCTTATTCGAGCCTGTCGCCGCGGATGCCAGTGGGCGAAATTATTGGAGAGGCGGTTCGGGAGAAGCGGCTGGTGGCGCCGGAGAAGTTTGATGATTATATCACCGGCATTATGAAGGACTGCGGGCTGCAGGAGTACCACAAGGACCGGTATCCCCATGAGTTTTCAGGGGGGCAGCGGCAGCGGATCTGCATTGCGCGGGCTCTGGCGCTGAATCCGGAATTTATTGTCTGCGACGAGCCGGTGTCGGCCCTGGATGTGTCGATTCAGGCGCAGATCATCAACTTGCTGAAGGCGCTGCAGGCCAAATACGGGCTGACTTATCTGTTCATTTCCCATGACCTTTCGGTGGTTGAGCACATTTCGGATACGGTGGGGGTCATGTATCTGGGAAATCTGGTGGAGTACGCGGACAAGGCATCCATTTTTGACAATCCGCTGCACCCCTATACTATGGCGCTGTTTAGCGCGATACCTGTGCCGGATCCGGACGTGAAGACCAATCGCATCATTTTGGAGGGAAGCATCCCGTCGCCGGCAAATCCCCCTGAGGGCTGCAAATTTCATACACGCTGCAGCTACTGCATGGAGATCTGTAAGTTGGAAGTCCCTCAAATGCAGACTATAGGGGCGGGCCATCAGGTGGCGTGCCATTTGTATAAGGATGGGAGGCGAATAGGATGAGGCTGTGGGAGGACGTCGAGATTCCCGTAAGAGAGGCGGAGGAACGCCCAGGGGTATATACGGCCGGTTCGGGACTTGACATGAGCCGCCGGGAAGCTGCGGAGCTGACGCGGTCTGCACTGGCTGCAGGTTTGGCTGTGGGATTCGCGTTTATCTTTGGTTTTTTTCTCTTCATTTTGTTCGCGACAAAGGTTTGGTTTAATTAGGTTGAAATGAGGTGGGCACAGTATGAAACTGGAGAACAGAGAGTTTAACTATGAGGTCATAGATGAAATTAAAACGCGCTGGTCACCGAGGGCCTTTGATCCGGAGCGCACCGTGCCGGAGGAAGACCTGATGGGCATGCTGGAAGCGGCGCGTTACGCGCCTTCCTGCTTTAATGAGCAGCCCTGGCGCATAATTGTGGGCCGACGGGGTGATTCGAATTTTGAAAGGATCAAAGCGGCTTTAACGGACTCGAATAGAGAGTGGGCATCGAGTGCGTCCGTCCTTATGATGATCCTCTCAGTGCAAAACTTTGAATATAATCAGAAGCCCAACCGCTGGCATTTGTTTGACGCAGGCACGGCTTGGGGATACCTTAGCCTTGAGGCGGAGCGAAGAGGGCTGATCACCCATGCCATGGCGGGCTATAGCCGGGATCAGATTCGTGAGGCTTTTGGCGTTCCGGAGGAGCTCAGCATCATTGCGGCGGTGGCCGTGGGTTACTATGGCGACAAAGAGGCGCTCAGTCCTAAAAATTTTGATAAAGAGAAGCCATCCCCAAGAAAATCTATTCAGGAGATCCTGTATCAAAGCCGAATGGAAGATTGAATGTGGTTTTGTGACACGAAATGATGGAAAGATTGCTCCGTTGGAAGAGGGCGATGGAAGGGGGGGGCAGATACCGCCATCCAACCTCCGAGCGAATAAGAATAAGAGGTGGCTGCATGACGCATCATAAAATTGAGGACTCAGCCAGAGTGATAGGGGCTGTAACTCTGGGTGAAGGGGTTTACGTTGCGCAGGGCACTATCTTGAGATCTGAGGAGGATTCGGTGAGCCTCGGAAATCAAAGCATGGTCCTTGAAAATTCGGTTGTGATTGGAACCTCCGCGTATCCGGTGGTCGTTGGAAGCAAAACCATCTTTGGGCACAAGTGTATTGTCCTTGGGGCTGAGATTGGGGATCTATGCGAAATTGGCAATGGGACTATTTTTCTTCCGGGATCGAAGGTGGGTGACTATTGTATCTTTGGTGAAGGCACAGTAGTCGCGCCAGGGAAAGTGATCCCGGAAGAATCCGTGGTAGTCGGGCGGCCGGGGCGCGTCATCAGAAAACTGACAGAACAGGACAAAGCCATGATCTCGAGAATGCGGGGGAATGATGTGACCTTAGCGCCTGTTGCCCGGCATAAGCTTCAAATAGAACCGAGAGAGAGTGATCTTATGGGGAAACTTTACCCGTTTGGCAGCAAAGTGCCATTTGTCGATGAAAGCGCATTTATTTTCGATACCGCAGAGATTACAGGAGATGTAGTCGTTGGAGCAAACTCAAAGATTGCCTCCGGTGTGCGGATCATAGGCAATACCCATGGCCCAGTCAGGATTGGAAACAATGTCCAGATTCTTGAAAATTCGGTGCTGCATCTCCTGCCTGACAATGCGCTGATTATTGAGGACAACGTGACGATTGGTCCGGGCTGTATTGTGCATGGCTGTTCTATAGGCGCCGGATCCGTGATTGAAGCGGGGGCCATTGTGTGTGACTACAGCGTTCTGGGGCGCAATACCCTGGTGAAGTGCGGCAGTCTGGTCAAGCAGCGCAGTGTCGTGGAAGATCATCAGATCATGGAAGGGTTTCCGGCTAAGGTTGTCGGGGTTAATACGGATATTATGAAGTTTCCGGATTGGGCGATTCGGGAGTAGTACCTGGAGTAATTGGTATAATATTTGAGATGGACACAAAAAGCGCCAGTCCCGAGAGACTGACGCTTTTTGTCTATACGGATCATTTAATTTTCGCCGAGTTTCAGTGGATTAATCTTCCACGCCAATCATGACGTTGGAAGCTTTGATAATCGCGAAAGCTTCTTTGCCGACTTCCAGTCCCAGCTCTTTGACGGAATCAATGGTGATGATAGAAGTGACAAGCTGTCCGCCTGCAAGCTCAATAGTGACTTTGGAATTGACTGCACCTTCTTTGATGTCGACGATTTTGCCTTTGAGTTGGTTTCTTGCGCTCATTCTCATTGATTTTCTCTCCTTTTTATTTGGGGCTGTTTGTTAGGGCTATACTTTGACAATACGTCTTTGAATTAACTGCTGAAGAAGAACGCCGGCGACAAAGCCCGCACCCATGTTGGAAATGCCAATTGCGGCAGTTACCAGCATAATGATATAATTCTCCCTTTCCTGACTGGCACCTCTGGTGCTTAAGGTCAACTCCAATCCTGCGAAAAAGAGAAGAACACCTAAAATGGATTTTGGCAAGGCTTCAAGCAATAAAATGATCGATGTGCTGAAGAAGAGGGATAGTATGACAAGAATACCTCCGAGGATGACCATGGCGCCGCCTGTTTTGGCACCGAATCTGGTATGACCCGCCAGTCCGCCCGCGCCATGGCAGACTGGGACACCACCTAAAATAGGTGAAATAAGATTGATAATGCCATGGGAGATTGCGATTTTTCGCTCTGAAACCGGTCTGGCTGGAAACAACCGGTTGTTTTCAGAGGTTAGCGCGACGATTGCGTTTCCGAGGGTCAGCGGCATTTGTGGGAGGGCGAGCAACAGTGTGCCTGAGAGGATGTCATTCCAGGAGAGTGAGGTTAAAGTCACGGCCGGTGTTTTGAATTCCGGGATCATCAGGCTGAAATTAATGATGGCTGGCTGCTGGAAGGCGGCAATGACACATCCGAGGATTAAGACGACAAAGATAGACGGAAATTTATCCATTTTATTCAAGATCAAAATTAGTGCCAAACTGACTAGACCAATTACTAAATTTGTTTTTATCATGCGGACTGCTTCCAGCATAAACGCAATGCCGAGGCCCAGCATTATGCCTTGAAGCACCGGCTTTGTAATGATTTTGGCGATCCATTTCATGGAACCGCTGACACCGAGGAGCAACCAGATGATGCCGGTCGCAATCCCGGCGCCCCAAATCACCTGGGGTGATATGGCGCCTCCGCTGGCGATGGCCGCGCCGCCGATTGCTTTCATAGGTTGGATTGGCATTGGCGTTTTGTAAAAAAGACCGGCTCCAATCATCAGGATGCCAAAAGAAAACAACACGCCCACAGGATTCAGCCCAACTATTGAAACGTATCCTATAACATAGGGAATAAAGACGCCCAGATCGCCAAAAGCGCCGGCCCATTCGTTTAAGTTGTATTTGTTTTTGTTTTTGTTTCTGTCAGATGTCATAAAACCACCTTTCAGCAAATTGGGGAGGATGCGCTGATTATAAATTATGCTATGTTTATACCCAATGAGAAACTGCTTATCTATGAAAATGTGGTTTGCCCGTGTGATATAATTTTGTGATATCTTATTTGGATGACTGGACTATATTGGATAAGTAGTACCTGGGATGTGGAGGTCGGAGATGGAAAGTTTAAACATTACTACTGTGAAATTTATGTCTGAAATGAAAGCAGTGCCTCAAAAGGCCTGCCCACACTGCGGCAAGCAGGGGCGACCGGTAGGGGGCGTTACGGTGAAGCATCTGGTAGAGGCAGTGCATCAAGACAAGGTAGATGCTGGAGATGCTTACTTCATATGCATGGAGGAGGCGTGTGACGTAGTCTATTATGAGGCTTCAGGTGACTTAAGATTTTTAAAGCATGAGGTTAGCGTTCCCGTATGGTTCAAGAAAGACGCAGATCCCAAATACGCCTGCTATTGCAGTCGTGTTACTGTGGAAGACGTCATTCATGCGGTCGTTGATCATGGCGCAAGTACGGTAAAAGACGTGAATCAGCTGACAGGCGCCATGAAGAACGCCAACTGCAAATTGAGCAATCCCCTAGGCGTATGCTGTCATTCGGTGATTCAGGAGGCCATCGACCAAGGGAAGGCCATGAAGGGCAATGTGGGCGACGGGGGAAACTCGGTGTCAGACACTGAGTTTCAGGGTCGATAGGCGCAGCTGCTGACACCCTTTTCAATTGAAATTGAGAAAAAAATAAAGAGTTTGTTTGAAGAAGACTGACCACTGGCAGTTTCTTCAAACAAGCTCTTTTTATACTATTCTTTTCCCGTCCAGCAATAGGTGCAGAGGTTTTCTTCCCCAATGCCGATCGCGTCCACCATGTCGTGGATGTTCTGGAATTTGAGCGTGGAGAGATTGAGGTGCTTTCGGATGCCATCGATCATCATGCCATATTTCTCGGAATCCGGATCGCAGTATTCCTTTAGGGAGTCAGGAATTTTGCCTTCAATGTCAATGATGACCTGTCGTGCCACCAAGTCCATTTCCGACCGGGAGGAAGAAAAATTGATGAATTTGCAGCCGAACACCAGTGGCGGGCAGGCAGAACGGATGTGGACTTCTTTGGCGTTGCAGCCGTAAAGCAGTTCCACGGTTTCTCTCAGCTGTGTGCCGCGGACAATGGAGTCGTCACACATGAGAAGACGCTTGCCTTCCACCAATTCTGGAATTGGCATGAGTTTCATTCGCGCAACAAGATTTCGCACTTCTTGATTTTGAGGCATAAAGCTTCTGGACCAGGTTGGTGTGTATTTGATAAACGGTCGTCCAAAAGGGATCTTTGACTCGTTGGAATAGCCTATGGCGTGGCCGACACCAGAATCCGGGACACCAGCCACCACATCGATTTCTTCTGTGTCATTCTTAGCCATTAAGGCGCCATTTCTGTACCTCATAAGTTCAACGCTTTCGCCTTCGTAGGTTGAGGATGGATAGCCGTAGTACACCCAAAGGAAGGCGCAAATCTTCTTTTCTTTTCTGGCGGGCACAATCTTCTCGATGCCTTCGGGCTTCAGCAGAACAATTTCCCCCGGGCCGAGTTCGTAGTCAAAGACATAGCCCAGGTTGGCGAAGACACAGGACTCAAAAGTCACGCAATAGGTATCCTCTTTCTTGCCTACGATCAGCGGCGTACGCCCGTACTTATCTCTCGCGGCATAAACCCCATGGGTAGTGAGCAGCAAAATGGAACAGGAGCCTTGAATAAGTTCCTGAGCCCTTTTTAACCCGTCTACAAAGGAGTTTTCCGTATCGATGATCGCAGAAACCAATTCTGTAGGATTAATGACGCCTCTGCTGGTCTCCATGAAATGCACCATGCGATTTTCGAAAGCAGCGCCAATGATTTCATCCACGTTGTTGATCTTGCCCACGGTGGAGATGGAGTACTGGCCGAGGTGTGAACGCACGGTCAGAGGTTGAGCCTCCGCATCGCTGATGCAGCCTATGCCCATGTTGCCTTTAAACTCCTCAAGTTCACTTTCAAATTTGGCTCTGAATTGCGTATTGGAAATGTTATGGATCGATCTGTGAATCGTATTTCCATCCAGAATCGCCATACCACCCTTACTGGTTCCCAGATGCGAGTGATAATCCGTACCGAAAAAGACATCAAAGACACAATCCTTTTTGGAAACAACCCCAAAAAGTCCTCCCATTGTTACACGCTCCCTTGGCAATAATGTTAGTGTTGGTTTTTAGAGGAAAATAATAAAAAGTTCGTAAAAACTCTAAAATTTATGACTAGCTTTTGTTCTATGATACAGTATACAAAGAAAATATGCAAATTACACGAATTAAAAAGCAGAACAATAGAAAAATGTACAGAATTTTGGTTTTGCCAGTCATGTGGACGGGAATGTGCGGTTTAGACAGTCAAAGTTCAGGTGAATGGGACCATCGGCATAGCTTTTTGAGGTGTTGACGGACAAAGTGGTGGAATAGATTATTAATTGTTCGGATATATTGCTCTATTTACTTCTTTAATAGAGAAGCGTTAATCATCAGAACATCCTATTGGCGTTTTATGTCAGAGAATGCTAAGATTTCACATAGATGACGCGTTTTGACGTATGAATTGTATGCCTGAATAGGCGGACTTGTCTTTAAGATACAAACGTCAAGCGCAGTTTTTCTGCATAGGGGTGAGGTATTTGGATCAAATTGCGATATCTACCGCGGCGTTCTGCCTTTGGGACATCCCGCCGGAGGAAAAACTTCTGATTGGCCGGAATTTGGGTTTTGAACATGTTGAAATTGCTCTCAGCACAGAAGCCATGGTGCGAAAGTTTCTCGATTTTTTGAACACGTGTGAGTTTGCTGGAAGTTATAAACAGATCGCGCTGCATGCCCCCTGGCATGGCATTGCTTATGGGAAAAGCGCCAGATCTGAAAAATTGGTCGTTCAGCTTACTGAAATAGTTGACCGGCTCGGGATTCAGTCGGTCGTCTTCCACTGTGACTGCATTCAGAATCCGAAAAGTCTTGTGGCATCAGGCCTTCCGATTGTTCTTGAAAACACCGCTGTACCGGAAAGTTGGGAACGATTTTCAAACTTCCTCAACAATTACCCGTGGCGCGTATCCCTCAACCTGAACAAAGCCACTCGCGACCATGGACATTTGGAAAGGATTCTTGAGACTTGGCGCCACAGAATTGAACGGGTTCACCTCAGCGGTCATGTTGACGGTCGGGGGCGAATGCCTCTCAAAACCACGTGTCAGTTGAATTGCCTTGAGAAAATTAAGGGCTTGAAGGTGCCGATGGTTTTGGAAGGCCTCTTTCCGCCAGGAAATACTCTTTCGATCGCCGAAGAGCGCCATTTGGTCAAGATGATCCTTACCGACAATTGAACATGGATATTCAATAGGAAAAACATTATAAAATTTTGTCGACGACTCATAACGATTGAAAAAACTGATGGTTCCGGGAGAGTGATCAGTTTTTTCGATTGGAAAATTCAACTTAAGTCTTATAAAATCACTGTAGTTGATAGCGACAAACACTGGTTAAACCAACGCTCAGAGCAGCATGTAAGGGACCTGTAAAGTTCAATCTGCGTTTGACTGAGGACTTAAGGTGGGCAGCGTATGAAGTACATAAGCAAGAAAAAATTGATTGCAGCCTTAATGCTGACGGTGATGCTCCTGACTTGCCGTTTTTTTATGTCCTCCGGAATGCTTCATCACATGGGTGCAGAGGGCATAAAGGACTATATAGCGTCATTTGGCATCTGGGGTCCTGTTATCTACATGATCATGTTTTCTGTAATACCCTCAGGATCAATTATTGCCATTGCAGGTGGGATGGCCTTTGGTTTGTATTATGGTGCCGTCTACACCCTTATTGGCGCTGTTATAGGCGCCAGTGTGGCCTTTTATGTCTCAAGACATTTAGGGCGGGAAGCTGTGGAAAAAAGGCTGCATGGAAGGATGAAACGCTTTGACGAGCACATTCAGCGGGGCGGATTTCTGATGATCCTCATTCTCAGGCTGATTCCAATCATCCCCTTTAATGTCGTCAGCTATGGGGCGGGTTTGACCAAAATCAAATTTATGGATTACTTTTGGTCGACTTTGATTGGCATTATTCCCGGTGTCCTGATTTTTACCAATTTAGGAGATAAGGCTTTGGACGTCAAATCCCCTGAGTTCCTGATTGCGTCAGGGTTGCTGGTCGCAATGATTGCAGCATCCATTCTACTGAAAAGAAAGTACTCTTTCGACGATTTACAGTCAATAATTCTAAAACGGGAAATTGATAAAGGCAGTACTGCCAAACTTTAATAAAGTTTGCTTAAACTATGAAATGGAGTGATTAAAATTAAAGCGTTCTTTAAGAGCAATCTCGGAAAAATCTCAGCAGTGCTGCTGGTTGTGGCCATTTACCTCTTGGTACCCGCTGTCAAAGTGAATGTCAACCAGGCGATCTTCATCCTTCAGAACGTTGATGTCGATCTTGCCAGACAATACATATTAGGGTTTGGGGTCTGGGCGCCTGTCGTCTCGTTCCTTCTCATGATGCTTCAGTCCTTGTTTGCGCCCCTTCCAGCGTTTATCATTACCTTTGCGAATGCTGCGCTCTTTGGTTGGGTGAAAGGAGCTATTCTATCCTGGTCCAGCGCCATGGCCGGCGCGGCACTGTGTTTCTTCCTGGCGAAGTATCTTGGCCGCGATTTTGTCGAAAAACTGTCGTCCAAGTCGGCAGTCCAGATGATTGACGACTTCTTCAAGAACTATGGCAAATACGCGATCCTTATCGCTCGACTTCTGCCCTTTATCTCTTTTGATATAGTCAGTTACGCAGCCGGTCTAACCTCAATGAGATTTTGGCCGTTCTTTATTGCGACAGGGATTGGTCAGTTGCCAGCGACGATCATATATTCTTACATTGGAAGTATGCTCACAGGCACTGCCAGAACGTTTGTCATGGGTCTTCTGATTCTGTTCGCAGTCAGTACTCTGGTCTTTCTGCTTAAAAAAGTATGGAATGATAAAGCGAAAAATCCCAAAAAAAAGAAGGAGGAAAACATCATTGAACGTACATAAGAAAAAACTGTCAGTACTGCTTATGTTAGTCTTGGCACTGGCGGCTGCGCTGTCGGGCTGCGCGCCGTCTGCGGCCCCGCAAAGTTCTGAAGAACCAGAACAGGCTGGGTTTGACCTGTCCGTCTACAAGAATAACGACTTCCTGATCACACCTCAGGATCTCAAAGCCATGTTGGGCAGTGAGGACTTGGTACTCGTCGACGCTAACAAGCCCGACGTTTACGGCAAAGAGCACATTCCAGGCGCGATCAGCGCTGGGCTTCATTCTTTTTCCAACACTGTGGGTAAACCCGGTGAACCAGGCTGGGGCACCATTCTCGACAAGGACGCCCTGACTGAAAAACTGAACGCTATGGGCATTAACAACGAAAAAACGGTTGTCTTTTATTCCGACGTCTTCAAAGGTCCTGGTGCCGATGGTCGCGCCGTCTGGCAGCTTCAAATGGCCGGCATGGACAATGTCAAGCTGTTGGTGGGTGGACTCAGCTACTGGAAAGAGCTTGGCTATGAAGTGACTGCGGAGGTCTCTGAACCTGTTCCAACAACGGGCGTAGTTCTAAAAGACTACGACGAGAGCTTTGGCGCAACAAAAGACTATGTCTTTGAAAATCTAGGAAAACAAGTTCTGATCGACGTCAGAACCCCTAAGGAATATGGTGGTTCTCAAAATGCCGGAGAACCAAGAGGCGGCCATATTACTGGAGCCACAAATCTTCTCTGGTTGGACCTGCTTAATGAGAACGGCACGCCTAAGTCTCCGGAAGAAATCACCAAAATCATGGCAGACGCCGGCGTCTCACCTGAGGACGACTTCACCCTCTACTGAACTATGGGCATCAGATCTGGATACACATCCATGATCCTCAGAGCCGTGGGCTTTGAGAACGTTAGAAACTACGAAGCGTCCATCTATGAGTGGGGCGGAGATTCGTCCATGCCAATGGAAAAATAGTGTCACCTCAGGGCTGAACTCGGAAGCGAGTCACAGCCCTTTTTATCCATAATCCCGATCGATTGCTGTTCGGTTTTGTGACTGAAAGGAAAGAGCTATGTATAGTCAATCTGCAAACTGGGCTACAAAGATCTCTGGACTTGAAAAAAGGGTGTTTCCGTGGCGAGCATCGGAGATAAAAAAAGGTCGCCCGGTATTTTTCCCTGGATGCAACCTTGTGAATTTTCTGCCGGAAACATCTTTGATGACGGTCAATGCTTTGAGAGCTTTTGACTGTGGCTGGATGTTTGATTGCTGTGGAAAGCCTTTGAGTTTAAAAGGCGACCAAACTGGCGCGGCAGCCATTCTCAGCCGAATTGAAATGGAAATCAGACGTCATCAGATCCCGGAAATGATTGTGGCCTGCCCGAATTGCCATCAAGTCTTCGGCAAGCATCTCAGTATTCCTGTGACGGATATCTATGATTTCTTGAAGCGGGAAGGCTATAAGCTGCCGCAGACCTCAGTGCCAATCAGAGTGTTTACCCCATGTCCGGATCGTGGTACCGGGAAGATTGCAGGTTCCATTGAGGCCCTCCTTGGATCTGAAATTGTCAGTTCAAAAGGCCTGCCATGCTGTGGTCTGGGTATGAAGCAGCCGGTCATGGCGAAAGAGGCGCTTAAGACCATCCAAAAGACGGCACCGGAAATGAAAGCTTACTGTGCCAGCTGTTATGGGCATCTAAGCAAAAACGGCGTCAGGATGACAGGACATGTCCTGTCCGAGGTCATGGGGCTGGAAGAAAAACCATCGGCAGGGCTAAAGAAAGCTTTGAACCGGTTCCGGCCAAAGCTTTGGAAATAGGAGGATGAGTCAATGCTGGACACCTACGGACGAAAAACCATAGATCCGCCTGTGCGGCTTCTTGCAGGGCTTTTTCACCGCGCGGGTCTGACCCCCAATGTCGTGACCATGGCGGCTTTTGTTGTGGGCTGCGCCTCAGCCGGACTTTTGGCCATGGGTCATCCCTGGTGGGGGGGGCTGGCATTGTGGCTGTCCGGGCTTCTGGATGTCGCTGACGGTGAACTCGCCAGACTGACCAAATCCCAGAGCGCCTCCGGGGCACTTCTGGACCTGATTCTGGACCGCATGGTGGAAGCGCTGGTACTGCTTGGCATGGTGATTCATGAGCCTGAGCTTGCCATTGTGGTTATCTTGTTCCTGATCAGCGTCATTTTCAACTTCTCGACGTTTTTGGCCGCCGGCGCGTTAATGACGAATGCCGGCAAAAAGAGTATGCATTATGATCCGGGGCTGATTGAGCGAACGGAGACCTTTGTCTTTTTCACCGCTGCCATCCTGCTTCCGGACTATAGCTTGTGGATTCTGTGGGCCTTGACGGGATTGATTGTTCTGACTGGAATACGAAGATTTTTTCAGGTGTTTGACGCGCTGAGACAGCCTTAGGATGTTGAGGCTGCTCGGCTCTTATTGAGACATAAATTATGTGAATGTAAAGGAGAACTACCATGCGCCCACTGAACAGACCTATGACAGAAATAGGAAACACACACAAAAGGCTTTTGAGCCTCATTCTCGCCGGAGTCCTTGCTGCTGGCGCCCTAGTGGGCTGCGGTCAAGCCACACCAGCCGCAGAAGAGGCGGATCAGACTGCTGCAGTCTTTGCCAGCTGGTCTGAGGTGGAAGAAGCCGGCCGCGACCAGACCGTCACTATCTTGATGTGGGGCGGCAATGAACTCGTAAATACTTACATGGATACGACAGTCTCAAGCTATCTAAAAGAGACTTACAACATAACTTTGAACCGGGTCCCTATGAATCCGCCGGACTATCTGAGTCTGCTGCTCAATGAAAAAACTGCCGGTGTGGCAGAGGGCTCCGCGGATCTTCTCTGGATCAACGCGGAGAACTTCAGGACTGCCAAGGAGGGCGGCCTGCTCTGGGGCCCTTATGATCAACTCCTTGAGAATCAGACGAAGTATTATGAGACGTCCGCCGGCGACCTGAACTCAGACTCCGGGATCCCTATTGAAGGCATGGAAGCTATCTGGGGCAGAGCGCAGCTCGTCTTGACCACTGACACAGCCAGAGTCGAGGCGCCGCCAAAATCCTATAAGGCATTGCTGGAATGGGCCAAAGCCAATCCGGGGCGCTTTACCTATCCTAACCCTATGGAAGATTTCGCAGGCAGCGCCTTTGTCAGAAGCGCCCTGTATGAATTGACAGGGGAGAGTGACTGGAGCGCTGACCTGACCGAAGAGGCCTTCAAAGAAAAAGCGCAGCCGGTGTTTGACTACTTCAATGAACTTAAACCCTACCTGTGGCGTGAGGGGACAGTCTACCCGTCCAGCCAGGCGCAGCTGGATGAGCTCTTTAAGAACAATGAAGTCGACTTCACAATTGGCTTTGAGCTGGGCAAGACAGCGGGTCAAGTGGCGGCCGGCGCGTATCCGGAGACAGCGGAGGCTTATGTGTTTGATACCGGGACCATCGGCAACGCGCACTACCTGGCAGTGCCTTTCAACGCCCCTCAGAAGGCCGCGGCGCTGCTGACCATCAACGCGCTGCAGAGTCCGGAACTTCAGCTTGAAAAGTTCAAACCGGCGGTGTGGGGGGACATGCCTGCCTTTGATGCAGCGGCACTTTCTGAAGAAGAACAAGCAGCATTGAAGGCCATTGAAGCCGAGGTGTTCCCTATGCCCCTTGAGGCGCTGGCGGAGCGGCGTTTGCCGGAGCTGAAGGCCGTTTACATTGACTGGATTGAAATGCTCTGGTCGGAAATAGCTGGCGCGAGCAACCGTGCCGGAGCTAAATAGTGGAAGGGCGCCGGGCAACGTGGCGCTTTTGGGCACAGCTGATCCCGGCCATGATTCCCACTACGCTGTGTCTGGTTTTTGGACTGGCTGAGGTTCTGAAGCTCGCTCTGGGTTATGTGCCAATCCTGGACATGAGGGCAATGACGCTGGGTTATTTCACTTCATTGTGGCAGCGCCCGGATTTCTGGCGGGACGTGGTCTACACTGCCGGATTCAGTGCCGCCGCAGCATTTTTGATTGTCCTTATGGGCGCCTTTCTAGCCTGGACGCTCTCGGGAAGCAGTCGCCTGGCCATGAAAGTACTGATCAGCCTGTGCCTCGCAGTAACGGTGATTTTGCCTTACGGCGTCGTGGCGCTGGCGACCCAGTCACTGATGGGGCAATCCGGATTTCTGGCCAGAGTAGCAGCCCAGTGGCACTGGATCGAAACGCCCTCTGAGTTTCCGGTCTTTCTCTACACACCCTTTGGTCTTGGACTTTGGTTTCCGTATCTATGGAAAGGCAGCGCCTTCGTGGCGCTGATCCTAAAACCTTACTACGACAAAATCCGCAACACCTTTGAGCTCGAGGCCAGAACCCTTGGCGCCGGCGGTCTGACGCTGTGGCACAGCCTGTATCTGCCTTCCGCGGCCGGTCTTATTGCTTTGGCGGGGGGTGTTATGTTCGCCTTCATTTTTGGCAGCTTTGAGGTCCCGGTCTGGCTTGGGGCATTGACGCCCGAGCTGCTGCCTGCCAGGTACTACGCGCTGCTCCTTCACCCGGACCTGCACAGACTGCCGGAGCGCATGGCGCTGGTGATTACCCTGGCGGTTCTGTGCCTTGTTTTGACTTTGATTTTTGTCGCGCTGCTCCATCAGGCCTTCAAACGAGGACTGGGTTATAAGCACTGGCTGGCACCGCTGACCCGAAAACTTGGCGTGACCCCACGGTCCGGAGAACGGTCAAGGTTGGTGACCGCCTGGCTTTATGCTTTAGTGATTTTGCTGCCCGTAGTCTGGTTCCTCCTCTACGGCCTATCTCCCTCTCTGAGATTCCCGCAAGTGGTGCCGGATTTTTCAGGCGCAGCAGCGCGCACTTGGAGCGTTGTGACTGACCCCATGCTTCAGAGGGCTTTGAAGCAGAGTCTGATGATCTCGGGTCTCACTGGGGTGCTGGCGAGCCTCGCGGGCTTTAGCGCGGGGAGGGCCCTCTCTAAGAAGCAGGCTGTGAAGGGGCGATCCGCTGCCATGGTGATCCTGGCTTTGCCGCTGCTGTTTCCCGGTGTCGTTCTGATCACGGGGGCACAGATGGCCAGCATCCGGCTGGGCTATTACGGCTCCTGGCTTTCCGTGGTAATCTGTCATATTGCCATAGTCGTCCCCTATGCTGTGGGGCTTCAGTTCCAGTATCAAAGCCAGTCTGGCCACGCTCAGGAAGAGGCGGCGAGAACGCTGGGCGGTCGTCCCCTGGACTATCTTGTCAGAGTGCTGCTGCCCTCTACACTGCCGCCGCTCATTCTCAGCTTTTCCCTGGCTTTTTTAATGTCACTCACGGAAACCTTCTCCACTCAGATGACCAGCGGCGGCCGAATCACTACCCTGGGTGCATTGCTGATCCCCGCGCTGGAATATGGTGATCTGTTCAGGGGGAGCCTGTATACCCTAATCTTTGTTTTAATCAACGGCAGCCTTTTTCTGACGGCCCATGCCGTTTCGAAGTCCTGGATCAACCGCTCCGACTACAGAAAGGAAAATTACTAGGATGCTGCGACTGAAGGCGCTTTCAAAAACCTATGAGAATAAAAAGGTCCTGGAGGACATTACCTTTGAGTGCTTGTGTCCAGAACTGGTTGCGGTCCTGGGGCCCTCCGGCTCCGGGAAGTCGACGCTGCTTAAGCTGATTTCCGGGCTGGTTCGGCCGGATGGCGGAGGTGTTGAGCTGAATGGCCGGGACATGACCGGTCTCCCTCCTGAGCAGCGGGGCATTGTCTACATTTCTCAGGAACCGTCCCTGTTCACCCATATGACCGTTCTGGACAACTTGTGCTATGGCGCGGACATTCGTGGGATTCCCCGAAAAGAGATCACGGCGGATCTGGCGCGCCTGATCCGCCTGCTGGAGCTGGAAGGCCTTGAAAACAGGTATCCTGGAGCGTTGTCCGGCGGTCAAAGGCAGCGGGTCGCCATAGGTCGAGGCCTTGCGGTTAAGCCCTCGGTACTGCTGCTGGACGAGCCCTTCTCGAGTCTGGATCTGGCGCTGCGCACCAGCATGGGGCAGTTGATCCGCAGTATTCGAGAGAACTTTGAGGTCACCATCATTTTGGTGACCCATGATCCAAGCGAAGCCATGGCATTCTCGGACCGAATCATGCTCCTGCGTGAAGGGCGCCAGCTGCAATGCGGGACGCCTGAAGATTTGTACAGGCATCCGGTGAATCTTCAAGCCGGGCAAATGCTGGGCAGACTCCTTCCGCTTCCGGAGGCTCTGTCAAATCTGGGCGGATCTAGGGAGCTGCCTGTTATAGAACTTCGGGAAGCGCGCTCTGAAGGCATACACATTCTCAGACGCTGCTACAGGCCGGAATCAGTCGTTCTGATTCGAACAGGGGAGAACGCTGAGGGGGCTTATAGAGTTGGCCGAGTAAGCCGGGACGGCCTCGAATGTCGTTACGAGTTGTTAAGTGCCAATTCTGCCGATGGTTTCGAAATCATCTCCTCGCAGAAAAAACCAGTCGCTGTGAATGACTGGGTTCGGCTGGTGTGGGTGTGATCGGTTTTGAAAGTCCGTGCTCCAAATGGCTAAACAAAGAAAAAAGCGTGAGAACGAAGCGCTGCCTCAAGTCGGGATTGACAATGGCAGATCATAGTTCTCACGCTTTAATTTTTTGGATTTCTCTTTTGTGCCTTAAACCAATCTACCTTGCTTCCACAACTCCAAGCTCATAACAGGTTACATTAAACCGAGTCAAATCCAGAGAGTCCTGATCTGAGGTAAACAGAAGCGTCGTGCAGGTGCCGGCAGACTTATGGAGATCTATAGGCGTGTGACTGTCAAGGCTGAGATTCAGCTTGCCGCCTGCAGCTGCGGCCAAATCACGGCCTTCCGACAGGATGCCCCTCGAGCCGACGGGCCAGATTTCGATGACCTCCGGAGAATCCAACAGCTGCCTTAGTGTGGTGAAATCCGCGATCTGACTTTCGTCATCCGCCAGTTCCTGGCCCACTTTGGGAATCCCGGCGGCAAAGACATGGCATCCGGACCTGGATCTTCGAGCTTCAAGAGTTTTGTTTTGAAGCATTCCAATTGCCGTCATGCCGAGGGCGGTTTGCTGGGTGGGGACATTCTTTTCAGTGCTGATGGTCAGCGGAAGGTCCGGGTAACCCGCTTCTGCCATGGACGCCCGAATGCCTTCCAAAAGCGCTTCTCCGGCAGGGTCTGGCTCGCAGCAGATGGCGGCAGTAAGGGCAACGGGGATGGCCCCGGAGGAAAGCACTTCCATCAGGACAACTCTGGCTGTCAGCCTCGCCACGACCTGTGGCGGGGCTTTAACATTATCTAGGGGCTTAAATCCAATACCGCCGCAGGAATCGCAGGCGATTGCCAAAAACGTGTCCCGGCTGATTGGATGCAGGTCCAGATCCCTATATTTTTTGGTCACTGACAATCGCCCCTGCCTTTTTTAGCGCGCTTGATTTTTCCAAAGCAAGATGAACCATGAAGGCCACTATGACATTGATCAGGCTGCCAACGGTCAGAGGAAGCACCATGGCAGCGAAAAAGCCCATGCCAAAGCCAGGCAGCAGCATCAGCATGGCAGGCGAGGCAACGCCGTTGAGGAGTGTTGCAATCACAACCGCAAGATAGCGGTTGACTTTTCTGAACAGGAGCCCATAAACCCAGCAAATGGCGGCCATTTGAAATCCAATCAAGAGGTGGATTGGCAGCGTCAGTGGAAAGCCTGTGCTGGCCGCTGTCATAAGATGGCCCAAAAGCCCTATGACTGCGCCAGGGATTGGACCGAGGAGAGAGGCTGCCAGAAAGGCTGGCATGGAATCAAAGGCCACTGTCCCGGTAGGACTTGGCATCTTGATGACGGAGCCAATAAAGCATAGGGCAATGAACATGGAGAGCAGGACGGTTCTTTTGAGATTGTTTTGCATACGATTTACACCTCATTTAAATTTTTTTTGCAAGGCTTCAGAGGGCATTTGAGGGGAGAGGAAACAAAAACAAAAAAGCCCGCGGCTATTAAACCGCGGACTTTACCATCATCCAATCCCTACCGTTCTCTGTGAATACAAAGAACGCACAGCACTTCAGGCAGGTCTCCTGGCTAAGGGTCATTGTGCTGCCTCGCCTTCCCAAGCCGCTTAACAGCGGAGGTGGCATGCTGAGGGCACTCTCCATTTACAGTGACGGGATCGCTCAGGACTCTCACCTGATTCCCTATTCTCCCAAGTATTGGGCACCTGAATACGTTGATTTAGTTATCTGAAACCCTAACTATAGGTAGTGTAGCGAAAAGATCCTCCTGCGTCAAGTCTGATAAGTTTTTGTTTTTTTTAAAAACAAGTGTAAATTTGCCGATGGTCGTGCGTTCAAAAGCCAGACATTTCAACTGATGCAGCTTAAATTTACAATTTGATGGACGTAAAAAGTCCCGCTGGACAAAAAGCGAAACACCTGTTAAATTGGAAGTATAGAAGAGATCATAAAATCAATAGCATAGCGAATGCAGAAGGAGTGTTTATTATGATTAAAATTGGAATCAACGGATTCGGGCGAATTGGAAGACTTGTTCTGAGAGCGTCTGCAGCATATGATAACGTCGAAGTGGTGGGGATCAACGATCCCTTTGTGGACGCCGAGTACATGGCCTACATGCTGAAGTATGATTCTGTCCATGGAAAGTTTGACGGTGAGGTCTCCTCTGAAGATGGCAAGCTTTTCGTCAACGGCAAAGAAATCAAGATCTTCGCAGCCAAAGAGCCTAAAGACATTCCGTGGAAATCCTGCGGTGCGGCATACATTGTGGAGTCGACTGGTGCTTTCACTACTCAGGAAGCCGCGAAGGGACATTTGGAGGCCGGTGCCAAGAAAGTCATCATAAGTGCACCTTCCAAAGATGCCCCCATGTTTGTCATGGGTGTAAACTCAGATAATTACAGATCGGACATGGACATTGTGTCCAATGCCTCATGCACCACAAACTGCCTGGCGCCCCTCGCCAAAGTCATACATGAGCATTTCGGCATTGTCGAAGGTTTGATGACGACCGTACACGCGACCACGGCAACTCAAAAGACAGTCGATGGTCCATCCAAAAAAGACTGGAGAGGCGGCAGAGCTGCCGCGTCGAATATCATCCCATCTTCTACAGGCGCAGCCAAAGCGGTTGGCGAAGTCATTCCCGAGCTGAAAGGCAAATTGACAGGCATGTCTTTCAGAGTGCCTACAGTCAACGTCTCTGTTGTAGACCTGACCTGCCGTCTCGAGAAGCCGGCGACGTATGAGGAAATCAAACAAGTCGTGAAAAGCGCGTCTGAAAACGAACTGAAGGGGATCCTCGGATACACTGAAGACGCTGTTGTCTCAACGGATTTTCTCGGTGAATCCCGCGTGTCTGTCTTTGATGCCAACGCCGGTATCAGCCTGAACGAGCACTTTGTCAAACTGGTTTCCTGGTATGACAACGAATGGGGCTACTCCAACAAAATTGTCGATCTGATCTGCCATATGAATGACGTAGATCATATGGTTCTCAAAATTACAAAGGAGAACAGAAAATTGAAGGATACGGTCGCTGCGAGCACCAGCTCAAGAGCGTCGTAGCCAACAGGCAGAATATTACGAGAGGAGGAAGGACCCGTTGTTACACTCAAAGGGACCTTTTCCTCTCGTTTTAGTTTTGACATACTTACAAAGAAACTGGGTGTCTGACACCCAGTTTCTACCTTTGTCGCTAAAATGTCTTTTTATTTTTCTTTTCAGGTTCAATTAAGGATGGTATTCTAAAATGTAGAGAAATCGTCTGATGGGTGATATCAGCCATCGGCAGAAGAAAATTTGAAAGGGGCTAGTTTAGAGTGAAGAGCAATTTCAGAGTTATCATGGTCGTCGTAGTGATTATTACGATGCTCGCGGGCAGCGTTTACATTGGAGCGGGTGCTTTCAGAACGGCAGGCAGCGGGGACACAGTGGCGACAGTGGGTTCGGAGAAAATCACCAAGGACGAGCTGTATGATTACATGGTCAAGCAGAGCGGTCAGCAAGCAATCGATACATTGGTTTCAGAAAAGATCATTGAGCTAGAGGCAAAGAAAAACAATGTCACGGTTGAGGCGGCGGAAGTCGACGAAGAGATAGCGTCCTATGAGGAAATGTACGGCGGCAAAGAGGCTCTCGAGAGCGCGCTGGCATCCAGCGGCTTTGACATGGACTACCTCAGGGGCAATATTGAGACAAACCTCAAGATCAAGAAGATTCTTGAGCCTACCATTGAAATCACGGATGATGAGATTTCTGAGTATTTCACAGCCAACAAGGCGTCCTTTGACCAGCAGGAGCAGGTCAGCGCGCGACACATTCTGGTTGAGACGGTTGAAGTCGCCAACGAGGTGCTCGGCAAGCTGAACGCCGGCGACGATTTTGCGGCGCTCGCGAAAGAGTACTCTGTAGACACTTCCAACAAGGACAACGGCGGCGAGCTCGGCTTCTTCGGCAGAGGTCAGATGGTGCCAGCCTTCGAAGAGGCGGCTTTTGGCGCTGAGATTGGCAAAGTAGTCGGTCCGGTTGAGACGGATTTTGGCTTCCACCTGCTGATTGTAGATGAGAAGAAGGAAGCAGTCGAAGCAACCCTGGACAGCAAGAAGGAAGAAGTCCGCGACGTGCTCCTCGACCAAAAGATTCAGTCCCAGGTCACGACTTGGCTGGACGAGAAATACAAAGAGTACGACATCAACATTACTTTATAGATCACACAAGACGTAAAATTAAGCCTTCCGGTTGGAGGGCTTTTTTTATGCCCATTTGATGCTGGCGAAAACTCGGTGTCAGACACCCGGTTTCACCAAAGACGAAACCGGGTGTCTGACACCGAGTTTCTTCCCGCAATTTAAGGCTCCTTTCAGGTTGGGGGTCTATGATGAACTCATAAGAGAGATCCAAACTCAATTCTGCCAAGAGGTGATTCAAATGATCCAAAGCGTAAAACCGCAAAACACATTCAAGCGCTATGAAAAGAAATATCTGCTCAGCCGCGAACAGTACGACCGTCTGCTTCCTTTGCTTCAGACTAAAATGACCCAGGATGACTATGGGATGCATACGATCTGCAATCTATACTTTGACACACCGCAGTATGATTTGATTCGGACGTCCATCGAAAAACCAGTCTACAAGGAAAAGCTCAGGCTTCGCAGCTATGGCGTTCCCGGCGCGGACGATAAGGTCTTCATTGAGCTCAAAAAGAAGTATAAAGGGGTCGTTTACAAACGGCGCGTGAGCGTTTCTTTAAGAGAGGCTGCCGATTATCTCGAAACCGGCAAACACCCGGCGGCGGACAGCCATGTCTTAAATGAAATCGATTGGTTTCAGAGCATGTACCACACGACGCCAAAGATCTTCATTGCCTACGAGCGCTGCGCCTACTACGGGGACGAGGATCTAAACCTCCGAGTGACTTTTGATCAGGGGATTCGCTTTCGCGAGACGAAGCTTGATCTGTCCTTTGGGGACTGGGGGCGGCCGCTTCTCGAAAGCGGACAAGTGCTCATGGAGATCAAGATTCCCGGCGCCATGCCGCTCTGGATGAGCAGGATGCTGTCCGAGCTCAAAATTTATCCGGCGTCCTTTTCGAAATACGGGGTCTGTTACAAGGACTATCTAATCGATGAGATGTTAACAAAGTGCATCAGGGAGGCGGTTTAAGTGCTTAACAGTTTATTCTCCACAACTTCAACAGCAGCGGCTGCGACGTCGTTAACCATAGAAAGCCTGATCATTGCCACCTTGGCGTCACTGCTGCTGGGGCTCGGCGTCGCAGGTGTCTACATGTTCAGGAATACCTACAGTAAAAGTTTTGCAGTCAGTCTCGTGCTGCTGCCGGCCATGATCCAGATCGTCATCATGATGGTCAATGGCAACGTCGGCGCCGGTGTCGCGGTGATGGGGGCATTCAGCCTGGTGCGCTTCAGATCTATTCCCGGCAGTGCCAGAGAGATCAGCAACATCTTCCTCGCCATGGCCATAGGACTCACGACGGGCATGGGGTATGTTTGGGTGGCGTTGATGTTTCTTGTGATCATCGGCTGCGCCTCTATGCTTTTGACGGTCTTTCGCTTCGGGGAACAGCCCCTGGAGCGGCGGGAGAAGGAGCTGAAGATCACCATTCCGGAAAACCTCGACTACACCGGTGTATTCGACGACCTGTTCCATAAATACACGAAAAAAGCTGAGCTGATCCAGGTGAAAACCACCAACATGGGCAGCCTCTATGAGCTCAAGTACCACATTTATATGCGGGAGGCCGGCGCGGAGAAGGCGTTTATGGACGAGCTCAGGTGTCGCAACGGCAATCTGTCCATTTCGCACGGGCGGGTGTCTTCCCAGAATGCTGAACTATAAAACAACACCCCCTTGAAAGGATGAATTCAATATGAACCCACTATTAAAAAAGATCACCCAGGCGAGAAAATTCAGGACCAAACTTATAGCCCTGGCGCTGGCGGGCGTGCTGACGCTGGGGATGCTGGCAGGATGCGGCCAGACCCAGTCCGTGACTGAGACTGCGGCCGGCTCTCAGGTTGTGGAAACCGCAGTTGACGGGACGGTGCTCGCCGCCCAGGACACTGCTGCGGCGGTGCTTGCCGCCCAAGGCTTCGAGTTCGACGAGGAGGATTTTCTGACGACATGGGAGGCGGCCAGTGCGACAAAAGTCGCTCTGAATGGGACCAGCATTACCGTGGAGGGCCTGGGCGCAGCCGCGGAGGGCAATACGCTGAAGATTACAGCCCCCGGGACCTACGTCCTTTCCGGCACCCTGGATCAGGGTCAAGTGATCGTGAACGTTGGCAGTGATGAGGCGGTGCGGCTGGTTTTGAACGGCGTGACCATAACGAACCAGGGGGCGCCGGCGATCCTCATTGAGGAAGCGGACCGGGCTTATATGACCCTGGCAGAAGGGTCGATCAACACGCTGACCATGGCGGCGTCGACAGCTGCGGAGGCTCAAGGGGCATCAGACACCGCGGTTGAAGAGACAGAAGACTCGGATGACGCTGCGGACAGCGTTCCAGATGGCGTTATCTACAGCAAGGGCGACCTGACGCTGAACGGCAGCGGTTCACTGACGGTGAACGGCAGTGCCAAGCACGGCATAGTCGGCAGGGACGACCTCAGGATTACAGGCGGCGTCTTTGACATCACGGCAGCGTCAGACGCGGTTCGAGGCAAGGATCTGATCGCGATTCACAGCGGCGAGTTCAAGATCGTGGCGGGCGCGGATGCCTTTCAGTCCAGTAGTGTGGAGGAGGCTGACAAGGGCTTTATTGTGATCGAGGGCGGCTGTTTCCAAATCAAGGCGGGGGCCGATGGTCTCCAGGCCGAAACCGCGCTGGTCATTGAAGACGGCGACTTTGACATCGAAAGTGGAGGTGGAAGTGTCAACGCGGTTCAGAAGGCGTCCCAGGACGGTAAGTCTTGGAATGGTGACCGGCCGGCGGATGGGACGAGGCCGCAGCGCGGGACGCCGCCGACTGGCGTTGCTCCGGTGAGTCCGGAAGGTGCGTCAGAGGAACCAACTGTAAACAGTTCTGAGACGGTGGCAGACACGGAGGACACCTCCAGTACCAAGGGACTCAAGGCGGGCGCGGCGGTCGTGATCACCGGCGGAACCTTTGCGGTGGACAGTGCCGATGACGGCTTGCATTCCAACGGCAGCATCGAGATCCAGGCCGGGACCTTCGAGATCGAGTCCGGCGACGACGGGATCCACGCAGACGTTTCCGTGCTGATCCTAGGCGGCGACGTTGAGGTGCGAAAGAGCTACGAGGGCCTTGAGGCTGCCCAGGTCACGATTCGCGGCGGCGACGTCAGCCTTGTCTCGAGTGACGATGGCATCAACACCTCCGGCGAAAAGGGGTTGTCCCTCGAGGGCGGCTTTGTCACCGTCAATGCGGAAGGCGACGGCATTGACCTCAACGGCAGCGGTTCCATGAGCGGCGGGACATTGCTGGTGCACGGCCCGACGAACAGCGGCAATGGTGCGATGGACTACAACGGCGATTTTGTCCAGAGCGGCGGTCTGCTGATTGCGTCGGGCAGCTCTGGGATGGCCCAGGGACCAAGTGCGAGCTCGACTGAGCTTTCTGCTCTGATCTTCCTGACGAATCAGACAGCAGGGACGCTGGTCAGGGTGGAGGCTGAGGATGGTACAGTTATTGCGGTTTTCAGGCCGGCGAAGGCCTTCTCGTCGCTGGTGATAGCATCCCCTGAGTTTGTATCCGGTGAGACTTATCACGCTTATGTCGGCGGGAGCAGCACTGGGGAAGAGGCGGATGGCCTGGTCACAGGCGGAGAGGTTACAGGTGGAACGGAGGCGGTGAGTTTTGAGATCTCCGGATCGGTGACTCAGGCAGTCCAGGAAGGCGCAAGCGCTGGCGGCATGGGAGGAGGAATGAAACGGCCGGGGAATTAGGCGGGCAGAGCTCGGGACCAGGTTCAAAGTTTAAATTTGAACCTGGTCCCGAGCTCGTCATGTGGGTGTCTGACACCAACCTGGAGTGAGTGCCTGTCACCAAGTTAAGTTTGGTGACAGGCACTCAATTAAATTTGGTACCAGAGCTTGTCGGCGAACGTATTGCAATTAGTGGATTTTGAAATAAACTTCCAACAAAAAAGCGCCCGCGAAGGGCGCTTTCCTTTTATGAAGTTCTTTCAAAATATCTCATCCTACTCCACCTTAAACGACACATCCCCTTTGGGGATGACCTGGCAGGCGAGTCTGACGCCATCCTCCAGTTCTTTTTTCTTTAACTGCTTCTCTTCCTCTTTAGTAGGCTTATTGACCTCTCCGGACAGGATCTTCACCGTGCATTTTCCGCACTTGCCCTTCCCGCCGCATGAATCCGGAATGTCGAGTCCCATCTTTTGGGATAGCGACAACAAATCCTTTTCCTTATCGTCTTTATACTTGAGCACACAGCTGAGCTTACTCATGATGAAACGCCCCTTTCACTGACTTATAGATTACACAATCCTCTTTTACCCGTTTGGATCCTTTGTTAATCTACTATTCGTTGACAGCCATCTGGGTCTGTGCTATGGTCATATGAGTAAAAAAAGAGGTGATTAAAATGAAAAAAAGAAGTATGGCCCGTAAGATCGTTGTGACAGGTATTGTCGCGGCTTTATACGCGGCTTTGACCATAGGTCTGGCGCCAATCAGCTACGGCGGCGTACAGTTCAGAATTTCGGAAGTCATGACGCTGCTGGCGTTTGTCAACCCTATGTACATTGGTGGTCTGACCCTGGGGTGCTTCCTCGCTAACCTGGCAAGTCCTCTGGGCATCGTCGACGTGATCTTCGGGACGCTGGCGACCTTCCTCAGCGTATTCATGATGTCGAAGACACACAATATATTCACCGCGTCCCTTTGGCCGGTGCTGTTTAATGGCGTCATCATCGGCATAGAGCTCTGGCTGGTCTTTAAGCTACCGCTGTTTCTTACCATGCTGCAGGTAGCCTTTGGAGAATTCGTCGTCGTATCCATCCTGGGCGTGCTGGTATTCCGGTATGGGATTCTCTACAATACGCGGCTGATGGACATGCTCAACCAAAGGTAAATGTGGCCAACCTGACGCAGACGAAAAAAGCTGAAAAAGACCTGACTATTGACGGGCAGGTTTCCTAATGTTATAGTCATATTGAACTTAATACAAACATCTTCAGGGCAGGGTGCAAGTCCCTACCGGCGGTATAGCCCGCGAGCCGAAAGGTTGATCCAGTTGAATTCTGGAGCCGACAGTTAAAGTCTGGATGAAAGAAGAGTTTTCTTTGTTTTTTGACCCCTGGAGTTTTTTGCTGCCGGGGGTTTTATATTGCCCCAAAACGCAGTGTCCAAGGCTGAGGCGCGGAGAAACAGCTAACGCCCACCCTACAGCCATGCGCCACTTGCCATGCAGCACCCGTTGCCATCCCAACTGCCGTCATCCCACTACTTTATTCAGGAGGTCTCCACCATGAATCTCAGAAAATCCATCACCATTGCCCTCATGGGCGTCTTGTCCTTCATTATTATGTTCCTCGAATTCCCGCTCCCTATCTTTCCGGAATTTTTGAAAATTGACCTCTCCGACATCCCGGGCATCATTGTGGGCTTCGCTTTCGGACCGCTTTCAGGCGTCGCCGTCGAGCTTGTCAAGAACATTCTCCACCTCATGAGAACCACGACCGGCGGTGTCGGCGAGCTGGCCAACTTTATAGTGGGCTCTGCCTTCATCATCCCGGCGGCGCTGATCTACAGAAAGCGCCAAACCGTGCCGGCCATGATCACCGGCTTTGTCCTCGGAACTATCGGCATGGCGCTCGTTGGCGCCATAGCCAACTACTACATCCTGATTCCTTTCTACCAGAACTTCATGCCCCTCGACGCCATCATAGGTATGGCGGCCGCTGTCAACGCCCTGGTCGTCGACCTGAAGACCTACATTCTCTATGTGGTCATTCCTTTTAACGTGATCAAAGGTGTTGCCATCAGCATCCTGACCGCTTTGGTTTATAAACGCGTCTCTTCAGTTGTGCTGAAAAATATCTCCAACCAAAAATGGGCCAGCAGGTAGTCCCCCAGATGACGCTGACTTATGACTGGATCGTCATAGGCGCGGGCGCCGCGGGTTTGTTCGCGGCCGCTCGTGCTGCTGACGCGGCAGGACCTCCATCCGTACTGGTTCTGGAACGCGGGACGCGCGCGGGACGGAAAGTGCTGATTTCGGGCGCCGGACAGTGCAATTTTACCCATGCCGAGAGCGTGGCCGACATGGTCCGCCACTACGGCGACAAGAAGAATTTCGTAAGACATGCCATAGGCAAGCTTGACGCTGAGGCCTTGATCCAATATTTTGATGCGCTTGGACTTCCAAGCGTTGTCCGCCCGGACGGCAAAGTCTTCCCGGCGTCCTTTGCTGCCGCGGATCTCGTCGAAGCGCTGCTCCAAGAGGCGAAGCGCCGTGGCGTCCGCTTTGAATTCAACCAATTCGTCGAAAAGATTATGCCGATGGTCGAGGGCGGCTACACAGTCGCCTGCGGGGATCAGACCTACCGCGCCCACAAAGTGCTCTTGGCCTGCGGTGGAAGCTCCTACCCCATGACTGGTTCCGACGGCTCAGGACTTCGACTGGCCGCTGATCTTGGACTGGAAACCGTTCCGCAGCGGCCGGCGCTGGCACCTGTCTATCACAATGATCGTGCTTTGCACAAGCTCGCAGGCGTAGTAATCCCGGGAGCGACGTTTAAATATAGGGATTCGGAAGGCGTCCGTCCGCTAACGGGAGATCTCCTGTTTACCCACACCGGGCTCAGCGGACCGGGGATTCTCGATGGGTCCCGCTGGATGAAAGCCGGCGGACTCCTGGAACTCAGCTTCACAGCCCTTGACGCCGCTGCCTTCGAGCAAGCCCTTCTCGATGCGGCTTCAGCTCATGGCACCCGGCAGCTCAGCACCGTGATCCGCGGGCTGGTACTGACCAGATCTTTGTCAGAATTGATCGAGGGTCATTTGGGTGAAGAAGCGTGCAAGATCACTATGGCAAGTTTATCTAAAGCTATGCGTCAGCAGATGGTGAAGCTGGCCACTGCCTATGAAGTCAGAATAACCGCCATGGGTGCCCTGAGAAGTGCCATGGCCACAGCTGGCGGGGTATCTACCCGGGAAGTGGTGGGCCGCACCATGATGGCCAAGCAGCTGCCCGGCCTCTATTTGGCAGGCGAAATTCTGGATGTGGACGGCGATACCGGCGGCTATAACCTTCACTGGGCGTTTGCCTCGGCAGCCCTCGCCGCAGCCTCGGGGAATGACACTGTTGTAAAATGAATACAACCCTATGCGCTTCAGCATTTCCTCAAGGTTAAGAGGGGGTGCTGGAGCGCTTTGTTTTTTCAACGTGTTCACAGAGGGGGCCTCTTCGCGGGGGGTGTCTCTGAGTTTTCTGTCTATGAAATAGTTACAAACGAAAACTCATGCCAATCGTTAAAATATTGCTTAATCAATTGACAATGTCTATCAACTGGAGTAAAATGATATTGCAAATGAGAATTGTTATCAAAATGAAGCTTTTGGTGGATTTGCTTATATTTTACATAGGTTGTGCAAGGGGGTAGTAATTGTTTATGTCACTCATTGAGGCAAAAAAAGGACAATGCGTTATACTCGAGAATATTGAATATGGACATAAGGTCAAGAAAAAACTTCAGGATATGGGTCTGACTCCTGGTGTTCGGCTCTGTGTGGTCTCCTCAGGTCTATTTGGACCAATGATCGTCGACGTCCGTGGATCCAGGGTTGCTCTCGGCCGCGGCATTTTAGGAAAAATCACAGTTAGAAACGCGGAGGCATAATTCATGGATATTTTTAAAATCGCTTTGGCGGGCAACCCCAACAGCGGAAAGACAACGCTATTCAACGCGCTGACCGGGAGCAACCACTATGTGGGCAACTGGGCGGGCGTCACAGTGGAAAAGCGCGAAGGGCGCATGCAGCACGCGGAGCATATTATGGACATTGTGGATCTGCCCGGCATTTACAGTCTTTCGCCCTACACCCTTGAAGAAAAAATATCGCGTGATTACATTCAAAATGAAAATCCGGATGTCGTGCTCAACATCATTGACGCGACTGCCCTGGAGCGCAATCTGTACCTGACCCTCCAGCTGATCGAGCTGGGCAGGCCGGTGGTGGTGGCGCTGAATATGATGGACGAGGCGGAGAAGAAAAATATTCAGCTTGACCTCGAGGGACTATCGGCAGCTCTTGGCGTGCCGGTGGTGCCAATAGTTGCCCTGCGAAAACGCGGCCTGCCGGAATTGCTGGAGACCGTGGTCACTGCCCATCACGCGAAGGCTGCATATAAACCTCGCCGGTTCAACTACGGCGAAGAGGTCGAGGCTTTCGTCAGGGAAGTCGAGCTGAAGCTTCCCAAGTCTCTGAAGGCTGATCACGACCCGCGCTGGATTGCCCTTAAGCTGTTCGAGCACGACATTGAAGTGCAGAAGCTCGTCAGCCCGCTCAAGTTCGACAGCGGCCACGACAGCCCCGACCGCATGGCGGACCTGCGCTACAGGGTGATTGGAGAAATGATCAGCGGCACGGCGTCCCTCGAGGCGATTGCTTTTGATCCGCTGACGGACCGGATTGACAGAGTGCTTCTCAATCCTTTCCTGGGCCTTCCAATCTTTGGCCTCGTCATGTGGCTCATGTTCTATTTGACGTTTAATCTGGGCGGCGTGTTCGCTGATTTGATTGACGTGTTCTTCGCGGTGCACCTCTCGTCCTGGGTGACTGCCGGGCTTGAATTCCTGCAGGTGGCGCCATGGCTGGTGTCCCTGGTCGTCGACGGCGTCATAGGCGGCGTGGGCGGCGTGCTTACCTTCGTTCCGAATATCGCCATTGTCTTCGTGATGATCTCATTGCTGGAAGACACAGGGTACATGGCCCGCGCAGCTTATCTGATGGACCACTGGATGACCAAGGTGGGCCTCAACGGCAAAACCTTTATCCCGATGGTCTTGGGCTTCGGCTGCAACGTGCCGGCCATCATGGGCACGCGCACCATTGAGAATGAAAATGACCGTCTGATCGCGATCCTGATCAACCCGTTCATGTCCTGCGGCGCGCGGTTCCCGGTTTACGTCCTGTTTGCGTCGGTGTTCTTCCCGGGCAACGAGACCGCGGTAACCTTCTCTCTCTACATTTTGGGTATTTTGATGGCCATGGCTTTCGCCATGATCTTCAGAAAGACGCTGTTCAAGGGTGAGCAAAGTCCGTTTATTATGGAGCTGCCGCCGTACCGTTTCCCTAAGCCGGGGGATCTTGGCATTCACGTCTGGGAAAAGGTACGGGGTTACCTGATCAAAGCGGGTACGGTCATCTTTGGCGCCAGCGTGGTGCTATGGTTCGTTCTCAACTTCAACTTCACCGGCCAGGTTCCGATTACGGAGAGCTTTGGCGCGACCATCGGCCATTTTATTGCACCGTTCTTTGGCCCGCTGGGCTTTGGGACTTGGCAAAATGCGCTGTCCCTGGTTTCGGGCATCATTGCGAAGGAGATTGTTGTGGCCAATACGGCCATTTTGTATGGCTTGTCAGATACGGCTGGCGCGGCAGAGTTTGGGCCAGTGCTGTCTCAGGCGTTTACACAAGTATCGGCATACGCCTTCATGGTCTTTGTGCTGCTTTATACGCCTTGTGTAGGCGTTATTGGCGTCATCAAGCGCGAGACGAACTCCTGGAAGTGGACGGGGTTCTCGGTCCTTTATCAGCTGGTCGTGGCCTGGGTTATGGCCTTTATCGTTTATCAGGTTGGAATGCTGATCTTTGGGTAGAACGTTTGGTTTTGCGCAGCCCTGTGCTGCAAACGCAGTTTAACCGGCGCGAAGTGGCTGGTTTTTAGGGAAGGAGAGGGTTCGTTTGGGTGGTGTTTCAACCTTTATTATTGCAGCTTTGATCATTGGGCCGGGTCTGTTCTTTTTGGTCCGGGCGATCAAGCGTGAGGCTGTGGACGGCAAGTGCGCCGGCTGCTCGCATAAAGACGGCTGCGGGACCTGCGCCAGCAGTTCTATAGTGAATTTTAAGAGTCCTGACAGTAAATAAGGGTTAGGGTTTATCCGCTTACAAATAAAAAAGACCACGAGTGTGGTCTTTTTTTATTTGAGGTCTTAATGTAACCGCTAAAGCTCGGATGGGCGTTCAATGACATAGGAGTGAACGTCCGCTTCGTAAAAGCGTCTAGGGTCGGTCAGATGCATGCCAATTTTCTCAAGGAACCGTTTTGATGCCCCGTGCTCTGGCCTGGAGGCCGCCACGATGCGTTTCAGATCCAGAACCTCAAAGCCGTAGCGGATCAGCGCGGCGCCGACTTCCGCCGCGAAGCCTTGGTTCCAGTAGTTTTTTAGAAAACGCATGCTCATTTCAATTTCCTTGGAGTGGTCGACGTGCTTGAGACCTGCCCAGCCCACAAAGGCGCCGTTTTCCTTGAGGACGACGACCCAAATGCCAAGACCGGGGTGCTTTTTGTAGTACTGGCGCTGGCGCTTGACTGCCTTTTCGCAGTCTGAAAAACTGACATCTAAGCCAGAGTAGGAGATGGCATGGCTCATGACTTCCGGATCGTTTTCGAGCACAAAGAGCTCTTCGGCATCTTCCTCGATGAATTCCCTAAGCAACAATCTTTCGGTTTCCAAGATCCTTTGCATGGTCGCCCTCCTCTCCATCAGATAAGTTCACTCGCGTTACACTTTTACCCAAACTTGGCGTGGGATAACGCGGGATTTTAAAACAAGATGAAACCGTGTGTCTGACACCGAGTTTCGCCAAAAACAAGATGAAACCGGGTGTCAGACACCCAGTTTCGCCTTTTCTTCCCGCTCTATTCGCAAAGTGATATAATTGATCCATTAGAAGTTGGGGAGGCTGGCGGCCGTGGGCTTTTGGATTTCCAGGGTGCTTTTGGGTGTTGTACTTATGGCAGGACTTTTTTTTGAGGGCGCTTCCGATGGTCGTTTGACCCTCATTGTGTCCATTTCGCTGCTGCTTTTCGTCCTGAACGCCATTCGCATGCCAGGGAAGCTCGAAAAACCCGCTGATTGGCTGGAAATCTTACTTGCGGTTAGCCTTGAGAGCGTCTCGCAATATGCGGTCAATCCGTTTTTCACGCTGGTCTACGTTGTCTTAATTTTTGAGCGTGCCTATGGCGCGCGGATCCCGGTGCGGCAGCTTGCTGCGGTCATTGGGCGTGGCGCTAAAGATCCAGGATGGCGCGCTGAGGAAAATAGGCAGACACTTTCAGGATGGTGGATCGCTGCGCTGGTTGTTGGTGCTTCAGTTAAATACGGTGAAATTTTGAGGCGGGATCCGGCTTATTTTGACCTTGGCGCGGCGGTACAATTTTTGGGACTGCTGACTTCAGTGGCAGTGGCGCTGCGCTTTGCTCAAGGCTACCGCAGGGAGCGAGATGAGCTCGCGCGTCTGTCCCGGGAAATTGAGGCACTCTCTGCAGTCAAGGAACAGAAGCGCATATCCAGGGAGCTGCATGACGCATTGGGACACGCGTTAACCACACAGATCATGCGTCTGGAAATGGCGGATCATTTTCTCGAAGCTGGGCGTGCAGATGATGCTTCAGAGCAAGTGGCCTCTGCCAAATCAGAAGGACGGAGCATGCTCAGGGCGGTTCAGGAAATCGTCACGACTTTGAGGGAGCCGGCATGGACGCGCTCGGATTTCGAGGCGCTGGCGGCGCAAAAGGATGATTCGGATGCAATGGGCGGCGATCTCCGGATAGAGTTTAAGGTTGAAGGTGACTTTTTAAAGCTCTCCGCCCGGGCCAACCACATTCTGTACAGGGCGCTTCAGGAGAGTTTGACCAACGCGCGGCGTCATTCAAACGCCAGACATGTATTGGCGGCGCTGACGGTTTTGGATGACGGCAGTGCAGTACTCCTTATCGAGAATGATGGTCCGCTGGTCCCATTGCCAGTTGTCCCAGGCAACGGCCTGCAAGGCATGCAGGAGCGGGTATTGTCCTTGGGAGGCACCTTGAACTTTGGACCTGCTCCAAAAGGTGGCTTTAGAATTGAAATTTCACTTCCGCCACAACAAGTTGGTGACGCGGACAGAATTTGAGTTGGTGACTGACACTCAATTTGATTTGGTGCCAGAGCTGACACAGCGCATATAAAAAATGTAAGCACTTGTTTACAAGCGGGTAATTCATGTCAACATCAAAGGGTGAGTTTTGAATGATTCAAGTCGTAGTAGTAGATGATCAGACGCTTTTGGCAGAGGGACTGAAAATGCTGCTTTCCAAAGAACCGGATATTGAAGTGGTCGCTGTTGGCGCTAATGGCTTGGAAGCGATTCAATTGGTCGCAAACTTCCAGCCCGAGGTCCTGCTGCTGGACATCCGCATGCCTGAGATGGATGGCGTCGAAGCCATCCGAAGGCTGAGGGCACAGGGGGAGAACGTCAAAATCATCATTCTCACCACCTTCAATGACGACCAGTATATTCATGAAGGCATGGCGCTGGGCGCTCAGGGCTATCTGCTGAAGGATGCCACACCGGCGCAGATTGGGGAAGCCATCCGGGCGGTGGCGGGGGGCAGTTCGGTTATGGCACCGGGTGTCGCTGAGCGGGTGTTCAAAAAGACAGCCGCTGTAGAGACTGAGCCTTCACTGCCAATGGCTGAAGCCCCGCAGGACTCAAACCTGTCTGGCCGAAGCCTCCCGGAGTGTTTTCGAGATCTGACGGAGCGGGAAAAGGATATTGTCGCCCTCGTCGCGGAGGGGAAGTCCAATCTGGAAATCTCGGAGACGCTATACCTGACCGAAGGCACAGTGAAGAATCACCTGACGAAGATCCTTGGGAAATGCTGCCTGAGGGATCGGACGCAGCTGGCGGTCCTTTGGATCAGGGGCAGCTTGGAGTAGGGGTGGGGGCTTTGGGTGACCATCGGCAAAAAAAAGAAAAAGGGGGGAAGTGGAGGCCAAATACTGGCACCCGCTTCCCCTCGCTTGATTTATATGACCTTTACAACTCATTTTCAACTGTTCCAGAAGAACCTGAAGATCACCGTAAACACCAGGATCTGAAGGATAAACACTTTCAGCAGGGCGCTGACCGCCCGGCCCGGGCCGTTGAACCGGTAAAGCTTCGACGCTTTGAACCCAGCCGGGATCCAGATCGCCAGCAAAATAACCGCAAATAAGCCGATGGTCGCCACATACTCCATCAGCGGATAACCGAGAATCCGACCGCCTGACATGATCTCCGGAATAAACGGCACAACCACCGCGCTGAGGAGCCAGCCGCAGAAAGCCAGAAGCCAGCCGCCGCTTGATCTATGGGACTCTATCATAATATCACCACCTAAGCATTTAGTGAGGGAACATCAGCTCCGCCGTGGTCCAGGCTGCGACCAGCAGTCCGACCAGCACAGGGATCAGGAGCAGGATGGCCCGGCCTTTATGTAGGAAAATGGAGATCAGGCTGAGCACCAGACCGGCAATGGCGAAGAGCGCGATGAGCGGAGACGGCAGAGGGAGTCGAACCGCTTGTGTGAACTTCAGAACCATAAGGACTACAAACAACACACTCAGGTACACGGCCCATTTGCCGGCGCTGTCTTTAGGCATTGTCGAGATTTTCATAAAATGTGCCTTCTTTCATACAGGTTTTGACGCAGGGTAGGTGGGATAAGTTCCGTGATATGCCTTCATGTTATTTATACCCAAACTCATGACTCAAGTCACCCCTACCTCATGACTTTCGAGAGGCGAAAGCTTTTCGCGGAAGTGCTACACTGTGAGTAGAGGTAAACAATAACATGAAAATTCGTGTGAGGAGTGATAGAGATGTTGGAGGGAAGATGGGGGACCATCGGCAGAAAAATCTTTAAATTCAAAGGGAAAAGGGCTGCGGGAGCTGCGGGACTGGTTCTGATCCTGGCAATGGTCCTGACGGCGGCGGGGTGTTCGGGCGGCGCCTACGACAAACTGATGAAGGCGGAGGCGAAGACAGACGCGGCGGTGACGGGCGTGACGACGACGCGGATCACACTGGAAAACAATTTTGATACCGCTAGTCTGACGGCGGAAGAGCTGAAGATGGCGAACTACATGAAAAAAGTCACCTACGAGGGGAGGTTGCGCTTTGACCACGGGCTTGGGGAAATGGCGAGCGACCTTTACCTGAGCATGGGCGGGATTGGCTTTGACGCGGAGCTTTACAGCTTTGGCGGGGAGACTTACGTCAAGCTGCCGGTCATGAAGAAGTACATGAACGTCAAGGATCTGATGAAAGTTGAAGGCGCCCAGGCTGCGGCCGAGGCTCAGGGGGACTTCCTCTCAGAGACGGCGCTGGAAAAACTGGGCGACATTTGGAGCTCGGTGGCGACGCCGGACAATGTGAAGAAGACGGGCAGCGCGCTGCTGAGGACGGATTCCGGGGATTTGAAGACAACGCGTTACACGGTTGAGGTCGACCCCGAGGTCGTTCAGGCGGCTCTGATCGAATCCGCAAGGGTCATCACAGAGGATCTGGCTGCGAAAAATCCAGACGCGGACTTTTCCTCAGCCATTGGTGAGATGACGGAGATTGAGATCGACGAGGTGTCCATGATCTCTGAGATTTCCTCCAGCGGGTATGTGGTCAGAGATGATGTGGTGATCCGCTATCATCAGCCGGGCCTCGAGACCAGCATCCGCGTCGAAATCATCCGGGATCAGCTGGACGAAGCAGTCGAGCTGAACCTGCCTGAAATCACCGCCTCGGAGTTATACACCAGCGAGGAACTCGACCGGGAAATGCCGGGGGCGCTGGATGACCTGCTCGGCACTTTTGGGATTCAAACCACAGACGACACAAGCGAGGCGAGGTGAGCACCATGCTGCAGACCATTGAACTGACGAAGCGCTTTGGCGCGACCCTTGCGGTAGACGCGCTGTCCATAGAAGTCAGAAAGGGCGACCTGGTCGGCCTCCTGGGGCCTAACGGCGCCGGTAAGTCGACGACCATTTCCATGATCGCGACGCTTCTTGAGCCGGACAGCGGAAAAATCCTTTACAACGGGCAGGATCTCATGGCACACCCGGAGGCCATCAGGAAGGGTCTTGGCTTCGTGCCCCAAAACATCGCCCTTTATCAGGACCTGTCCGGCCGGGACAACCTTAAATTCTGGGGGCGGCTGTATGGACTGAAGGGCGACCTTTTGAAGCGGCGGATCGAGGAGGTCTCCGAGATCATTGGAATCTCTGACCGGCTCAAAGACAAGGTCAAAGCCTACTCCGGCGGCATGAAGCGCCGGCTCAACATAGGCGCCGCGCTGCTGCACCAGCCTGAATTCCTGATCATGGATGAACCCACGGTGGGCATTGACCCCCAATCCCGCAACCACATATTGGACGCGGTGAAAGCGCTGAATCGCGAGGGGATGACCATCCTCTACACGAGCCACTACATGGAAGAGGTCGAGGAGCTGTGCCGGACCATTTATATCATGGATTTGGGGAAATTGATTGCCTCCGGGACCAAGGAAGCCCTCCTGGCGGCGGCCGGTGGCGGCGAAGAAGTGACGGCGAAGTTTGAGACGGTGTCGGATGCATTAATCAGCGGCCTCAAAAACCTGAATGGCCTGATCGCTCTGGCTCAGACGCCTGAAGCGCCTCAGACTGTGACCCTCAGCTTTGGGGGCGACGGCGGCCACCTGAAGCCGGTGATTGAGCTCGCAACCGAGCTGGGTCACCCGTTGCTGTCTGTGGATGTGAGCAAGCCCAACCTGGAGTCGGTGTTCCTGAAGCTCACCGGCAAAGCCCTTAGAGACTAGAAAGGCGGCGGAAATGATGTGGTCTATGATGTGGTCTCTTTGGAAGAAGGATTTCAAGACTTATATGGCGGACCGGCAGGCGATCTTTACGATCTTTCTGATGCCGGTTGTGATTTCGACGATTTTGGGCTTCTCGCTGCAGTCCATGTTTGGCACGGCGGGCGGGGTGTCTCAGATAGAGCCTCTTGAGCTGGCAGTGGTCAAGGGTTATGAGGGTGTGGGTGGGGTGACCATCGGCAAACCCTACAGCTTTGAGGCGTTTATGGAGGACCTGGCGGCGAACCCGGTGGGGGCGAGGGTGGTCGCGGAGATGGGCGAGGACCAGATGCGCGGCTACTTTGAGGACGTGGACCCGGAGGCGATCTTCTTTGAGGATTTCCTGGGGTCCCCTGAGCTGGCCCAGACGCTGGGGTACACGGTGACGGACCTGACGACGGCGGAGCGTCAGCTGGCCGCAGATGAAATAGCGGGAATCGTGGTGCTGCCGGAGAATTTTGTCCGGGGCATGTACGTGAACCTGTTGACGCCGCTGCGGTCTGAGGTGGAGATTGCCTTTGTCGAGAACACAGCCCGCGGCGTGAGCTCGAAGCTCGCGAAGATGATGCTGGAGGGCTTTGCCGGGTATCTTGACAGCGTGATTGACAATAAAAATGTGCTGATCGAGCAGCGGATCGCGGCGGGGATCACCCTGGAGGACACGGACTGGGGATCACGGCCTGACAGCGGGCTGACGCTGGAGCAGCGCGGCGTGCGGGCTCTTAAGCCGGTGGACAGCAAGGGGTACTACACGGTCGCCATGATGTCCATGTTTCTGCTGTTTACGGCGGCGCTGGGGGGCTACCTGCTCCTGGAGGAGAAGCGTCAGCTGACCTATGACCGCCAACGTGCTGCAGGGCTTAGCCGATGGTCCATTCTGCTCGGCAAGCTCGCGCTGATTGACGCGGTCGCGCTGATTCAGATTTTGCTGATGATCGTCTGGTCAACGCTGATTTTCAGAATCTCCTGGGGGTCGCCAGCGGCGCTGGCCGTCATTACTCTGGCAACCGTGCTTGGAATTGGGGGTCTCGGTCTCCTGTTCATGACGGTGGCGGCGGCTTTTGACAACATCATGATTTCCAAGGTGTTTGAGAACGGGCTGAACCAGGTGCTGGCGCTGGTCGGCGGGGCGTATATCCCGATCGAGACCATGCCGGCGCTGATTCAGAAGGTGGCGCTGATCCCAATCAACGGGGTGATTTTGAAGGTGTATCTCTACAACATGATGGGGTACAGCCTGCCGGAGCTGATGCCGTATGTGGGTCTCATCCTGCTTAATGGCTTGGTATTTTCGGTGGCGGGGATCCTGGTGTTCAGATTCAAGGAGGTGAAGGCGCATGTTGACCATAATGTACCGACGGCTGTGGATGCAGAGTCAGTCCTATAAGATTATGCTGGCCATGACGCTGATCGCGCTGGTCATCAACTTCGCCTTTGCTGGGATGAACCAGAATTATGAGCCTGCCCTGGATGTGGTGGATCTGGACGGGACGGTGATGTCAGCGGAGTTCGCGGCGCGGCTGTCTGCGGCTGAAGGGCAAAAGGTGACGGTGCTGGACGCGCTGGATGAGAAGCGGGTGCAGATGAAGGTCGCGGGGGCGCTGGTGATACATGAGGGGTTTTCTGCGGCTCTTATGAATGGTGAGACGCCAAGGCTGGAGCTGGTGTCCCTGAAGCAGGATGCTGAGGTGATGACCCTTGAATACAATATTGAGCGCGCCTTTGACCAGTTTATGGCTTACAGGTCCCTGGCGCTGGATTTTGAGGCGGCGGCCGCAGAGGCGGGGGTCGAAGTCGATGGTGCCTACGAGCGGACTTACAGCCGTCTCGTCGAGGTCAACGATGCCCGGGAGACTTTGAAAGTGGTGACGGAAGGCGGGTCTCAGCGGGATTTGAATGCGGAGATTGGCATGTACCGGATTCTCGGTTTCCTGATTATGTTTACGGCGTTTACAACGGTGATTGCCGCGGCGGAAATTGTGGAGGAAAAGCAGTACTATACCTGGCAGCGGACGCTGGTGGCGCCGGTGCGCAGACTGGACATCATAGCCGGGCACGTGGCGGTGGCCTTCGTGGTGGGCATGATCCAGCTGGTGGTGACGCTACTGGCGGGGCAATATGTGTTTGGTCTGGAATACGGGGCGAATATGGGCAGCCTGCTGGCGGTGGGGGCGCTTTATATACTGAGTATGGGGGCCTTTGGGCTTTTCGTCACGTCCTTTGCCAAGAGCCCGAATGCCCTCGGCGGCATTGTGTCCATTCTGTTGACTTCTATGGCGATGCTGGGTGGCTGCATGTGGCCCCTGGAGATGGTGTCCAGCAAGATTCTGATTGCCCTCTCCTGGATCACCCCGCATAGGTGGGCCTTCGACGCCATGCGCGCCATAGGGGCTGACGATGTGACCCTGGCCTCCCAGAGTTTTGAACTGATGATGCTGGCCGGGATGACTGTGCTGATGATGGGCGTTGGTGTTCTGCGACTGAGGGACGAATGATTTAAGTGAGTGACAGGCACCAAACTCAAGTGAGTGTCAGACACTCACTCAAATTTGGTGCCAGAGCTTGAGACAATTCTGAATATTTCCGCATGTGACTCCGCTAGATTGATCTTATAAGCGCTTCAGCGGATCGCCCAAACATGCTATACTAAAGTCAGACCAAATTTTAGGAGGCGTGTTCATGACAAGAGTTGCTTATGCTTCGCCGGGCGCAGTTTCCGTAGGCCCGTATTCCCATGCGGTGGATTCAGGGGAGCTGGTGTTTTTCTCAGGCCAGACGCCCATAGACAAAGAGACAGGCAAGCTCAAGGAAGGCGGCATTCAGGAGCAGACTCGCCAGTGCTTCCTCAATTTGTTCAGCGTCCTTGAGGCTGCGGGCTTGACGCCGGATGAGGTCGTCAAAGTCAACGTCTTTCTGACGGATATGAACAACTTCAAAGATATGAATGAAGTCTATGAAAAGCAGTTTGAGGCGCCGTATCCGGCTAGGACGACCATAGGTGTGGCCTCCCTGCCTTTGGGCGCAGATATTGAAATTGAGATGATCGCGAAAAAGCGATAACTTAATTATGAACTTTTTTTAATAAACCCCCTTGACGCGTGAGCTGGTTTGCATTATTATAACTGACAAGATCAAAATGAAATGGCAGTGACGGGAAGAGTAAGGTTTCTGACGACCCTTCAGCGAGCCGGGGATGGTGTGAGCCCGGCAGGCAAGCGTTACCTGAAGAACATCCCCGAGCTTTCGACCGAAAGCTGTCCGGCCCCGGTTCAAAACCCTGGCCGCAGACGAGTAGATTCGAACGGAACCCAACCGTTACAGTGGGCACGGTATCGCGCTAGTCAGCGCCGTATCGCAGCGAGGTGACCGCGTCAAGTTAGGCGGTAACCAGGGTGGCAACGCGGAAGCAAGACCTTTCGTCCCTGATATTCAGGGATGATGGGTCTTTTTTTATGCCGTCATCACCACCCATTGACGAGGAGGAACTACCATGACACCATCCCCAATCATGAAATTCAACATGCCGTACACCACATCAAAATCACAGCGTTTGCAGATCCCAAAAAACTACACGCCGAAGCTCGGCCTGCTTGAAACTGAGATCGCCATCAAACGAATTAAAGACTACTTCGAAAGACGCCTGGCGGAGTCCCTCAACCTCATGCGCGTCTCCGCGCCGCTCTTTGTCCGCCCGGAATCCGGCCTCAACGACAACCTCAACGGCGTCGAGCGCCCGGTCGGCTTTGACGTCAAGGACATGGAAGCCGACGTCGAGGTCATCCACTCCCTGGCCAAATGGAAGCGCCTCATGCTCCAGCGCTACGGCTTCAAGATGTACGAGGGCCTCTACACCGACATGAACGCCATCCGCCGGGACGAAGAGCTCGACAACCTCCACTCTATCTACGTGGACCAGTGGGACTGGGAGAAAATCATTGACCGCAGCGACCGCACCGAAGAAAAGCTGAAAGAAATCGTCCGCACCATCTACAAAGTCTTCAGAGAGACCGAGCAATACCTGGCGGCCATCTACCCGGCTCTGGGCCAATCCCTGCCGGAGGAGATCTTCTTCATCACCTCCCAGGAGCTCGAGGACCGCTTCCCGGGCCAAACGCCAAAGATGCGAGAATACCTCATCTCCAAGGAGAAAAAAGCCGTCTTCCTCATGAAAATTGGCAAAGCCCTCAAATCCGGCGAGCCCCACGACGGCCGCGCCCCGGACTACGATGACTGGGAGCTCAACGGCGACATCCTGTTCTACTACCCAATCCTCGACTGCGCGCTGGAGCTCTCCTCCATGGGCATCCGTGTCGACGAGAAGACCCTCGAAGCCCAGCTGCACGTCGCCGGCGCCGAGGAGCGCAGGACCCTGCCGTTCCACAAAATGCTCCTGAAAAGCGAGCTGCCCCTCACCGTGGGCGGCGGTATTGGCCAGTCCCGCATCTGCATGTACTTCCTCCAGAAAGCCCACATTGGCGAAGTCCAGGCCAGCGTCTGGCCGGACGACATGATCCACGAGTGCTTCGAAAACAAGATCTACATTCTGTAAACCCATCAGATTCCGGCGCCTCATCTGCGCCTTCTTCCGGGCGGCCCCCACAAGGGCCGCCTGATTTGTATGGACTGTGACCATCGGCAAAATCAATTGCTTTCTTAAGGCTTTAGTACAAAAACTTAGCCGATGGTTCCGCGATCACCCCCCCACACGTCTGTCTTTATGATATAATGATTCGATGAGGCCATTACCCCGAACTGGCCGTAAAGTACAAATTTGCTCTAAGCATATCCAGGGAGGACATGATGGATTTAAACAAGTTGAATGAATCACAACGCGAAGCTGTCGTCACAACTGAAGGACCGCTGCTGGTCATGGCGGGCGCCGGATCGGGCAAGACCCGCGTCCTGACGAGCAGGATCGCCTACTTGATCGAATCTTTGTCGGTCTTTCCAAGCGAAATCCTGGCATTTACCTTTACGAACAAGGCAGCCAAAGAAATGAGAAACCGGGTGGAAGGGCTGATCGGTTCCGTCTCCGGCGGCATGTGGATTGGCACGTTCCACGCCCTTTCGGTCAGAATGCTGCGCAGAGACATAGAGAAGCTGGGCTATACCAAGGACTTCGTCATCTACGACTCCGACGACCAGCTGACGCTGCTCAGACAGGTAGTCAAAGCCCTCAATATTGACGAGAAGAAAACGCCGCCCAAGCACTTCAGAGCCAAAATCAGCGAAGCCAAGAACGAAATGGTGTCGCCTGAAGAGTATACAGGCCTCTACGGCAACGACTACGGCAGCCTGCAGGCCGCCAAGGTCTACGAGCTGTATCAGAAGCGTCTAAAGGCCAACAACGCCATGGACTTCGACGATCTGATCCTGAAAACCGTCGAGCTCCTGACGTCCTTCGAAGAGGTCAAAGCTTATTACAACCGAAAATTCCGCTACATTCTCGTGGACGAGTACCAGGATACCAACAAGGCCCAGTACCGTCTGATCAAGCTTCTGGCGAACCCGCAGCACAACGTCTGCGTCGTCGGAGACCTGGATCAGTCGATCTACGGCTGGCGCGGAGCCGACATTAGAAACATCCGGGATTTCGAAAAAGACTATCCCGAGGCAAAGACGGTGGTCCTGGAGCAGAACTACCGCTCCACTGCCCACATCCTGAACGCTGCAAACGCTGTCATTCAAAACAACATGCAGCGCAAGGAAAAGAATCTGTGGTCCACCCGTGGAGACGGCGAACGCCTGAGATATTATCAGGCTTACGACGAGCGGGACGAGGCCAGATTTATCGCAGAGGAAATCGAAAAGCTGCGGCGCTCAGAGGACAGAAAATATACAGATTTCTGTATTCTCTACAGAACTAACGCTCAGTCCCGTGCCATTGAGGAAATGATGCTCCGTCAAGGCATTCCCCACACGGTAGTGGGCGGCTTTCGCTTCTACGAGCGCATGGAAATCAAGGATATGATGTCGTACCTTCGCCTGATCCAGAATCCGTTCGACGGCATCAGCTTCAACCGCGCTATAGGCGCGCCGAAGCGGGGGATTGGTCCAAAGACTCTTGAAATCATCTACAATGAAGCAGACAACCGCGGCGTCTCCGTTGTGGAAGCGGCAGTGGGACTTTTGAAGAGTCATACCATCAGCGGTAAAGCGGGTGCGTCTCTTTCTGAGTTTATTCAGCTGATTCTCGACATGGCGGCACAGAAGGAAACTATAGAAGTCGCGAAAATCGCGGAAGCGGTCATTCAGCGCTCTGGCTATGAGGACGCGCTTAAATCCGAAAATACCATTGAATCCCAGACGCGCCTGGAAAACCTGTATGAGCTCTTGTCCGTCTCAGCGGACTTCGATCTTCGTTCCGGCGGCGGCAGCCTGGAAGATTTCCTTGCTGAAATCTCCCTGGTGTCAGATATTGACGGCATGAAAGACGAGCAGGAAGCCGTGGTCATGATGACCCTTCACAGCGCCAAAGGACTGGAATACCCGGTCGTCTTCCTGGCGGGACTGGAGGAGAACCTGTTCCCAATCTCAAGAGCGCTGACCAGCGACGACGACCTGGAAGAGGAGCGGCGTCTGGCCTATGTGGGCATGACCCGGGCGGAAGACCGTTTGTATCTCTCCAGTGCCTTAAGAAGAATGCAGTTCGGCAGTTTGCAGGCCAATCTGCCGTCCCGGTTCCTGGAAGAGGTGCCAGAGGCGCTCATGGAAAACCATGGACAGACCCGGGCTCAGATGACAGCTCAGCGGGCTTCCAAGCCAAGACGCCAAGATGCTAAAGTCAAGCCGACCTATGCGTTTGGCTCAAGCTATCTCAGTAAACCTGAGGCCGGCGGCTACAGCGGCGGCGGCTTTGGCGGCAGTGGTTATGGCGGCAGCGGTTCCGGCGGTTCCGGCGGATCCGACACTCTCGTTGGCGCTTGGGGCAAGGCCCCTGCAGACGCGGACTTCAATCAGGACGCGACCTCATCCGAGCTTGCCTTTACAAACTCAGACATGAATTCAGACGCCAAACCAGAACGGGAAGACGGCCTCAGACCTGGCTCTAAAATTCGTCACAAAAAGTTTGGTGTTGGCACCGTCATTTCTCTTGGCACACCGGATAACCGAAATATTACGACCATAGCCTTTGACGGGGCGGGCATCAAGAAACTCGATTTGTCCTACCTGCCCGTTGAAGTGATTGAATAAATACTTGGGGAGGATCTTTGTGGACCCTAAATGGACTGAAGACTACGAAGCGCTCATCCGGAAAATCGAGCACCACAACCATCAGTATTACGTGCTCGACCGACCTGAAATTACGGATTATGAGTATGATCAGCTCATGCAGCGCTTGCTTGCCCTTGAAAGCGAGCACCCGGATCTCAAGACGCCGGATTCTCCAACCCAGCGCGTGGGCAGTGCGCCGCTGGCGGCCTTTTCCCAGGTCCGCCATGCAGTCAGACTTCTAAGTCTGGACAATGCCTATGACGCAAATGACGTGGAGGCCTTTATTAAAAGGATTGACAAAGAGCTGGTCACCACAGCGGCCTTTGTCGTCGAATATAAGATCGATGGCCTCAGCGTCGCCCTCCGTTACGAAAACGGACATTTTGTCCAGGGGGCAACCAGGGGAGACGGCGAGACTGGCGAAGACATCACGGAAAACCTCAAGACCATTCGCTCCATTCCCCTCAGACTGACCGAGCCGCGCACCCTCACCGTGAGAGGAGAAGTCTTCCTGCCAAAGGAAGGCTTTCGACAGCTCAATGAAGAGCAGGAGCAAAATGGTCTTCAAACCTTTGCCAACCCCAGAAACGCAGCCGCCGGATCCCTGCGGCAGCTGGACAGCCGGATTACCGCCTCGCGGCCGCTGGATATCTTCGTCTTTGACCTGCTCAGCGGGGAACTAAACGCGAAAACACATGATGAAGCCCTCGCAGAGCTTAACGGACTTGGTTTCAAGGTCAGCCACGGGAGGCGCTTTGAAAACCCTGATGACATCACCAAAGCTGTGATCCATGCTGAATCAGAACGTCACAGCCTGCCCTTTGACATCGACGGCATGGTCGTCAAAGTGGACAGCTTTGCTCAACGGGATCAGCTGGGCACCAGAGCAAAAAGCCCGCGCTGGGCAGTCGCCTTCAAGTTTCCGCCGGAAGAGGTGGAGACGACCCTCAGGGACATTACCGTCCACGTGGGTCGTACCGGCGTCATCACCCCGAGGGCGGAGTTCGACCCCGTGGAGGTCGCCGGCTCAGTCATAGCCCGCGCCACGCTTCACAACCAGGATTTTATCCGGGAAAAGGACATTCGTATTGGCGACAGAATTGTCGTCCAAAAGGCCGGCGACGTCATCCCGGCAGTGGTGCGGGTCCTGACAGACCGGCGGCAAGGCACAGAGCAGCCCTTCGTGCTCCCGACGTCCTGTCCGGAGTGCGGCAGCGCAACCCACCGGCTGGAAGGGGAAGCGGCTCTGCGCTGCCTGAACCCGAACTGTCCTGCGCGCTACCGCCGCGGGATCGAGCATTTCGTCTCCAGGCCAGCCATGAACATTGACGGCCTCGGGGAGTCTATCATCAGCCTGTTGATTGCGAACGGCCTGATCCGGGGGATTGCCGACCTCTACACTCTCAAGGACCAGCGGGAAACTTTGATCCGCCTGGAACGCATGGGTGAGAAGTCCGCGGACAACCTGCTGAAGGCCCTTGAAGCCTCCAAGGAAAATCCGCTGTGGCGACTGATTACCGGCCTTGGTATCCCGCTCATTGGGGCCCAGGCCGCGAAACAGCTCGCCCGCAGCTTCGACACCCTCGACGGGCTGATGGCCGCAGGCGCGGAGGAACTCGTCACGCTGCCTGAAATAGGCGCCAAGATGGCAGAAAGCCTCGTCAGTTACTTCAGTGATCCGGTGAATCAGGAGACCATCGGCAAACTAAAAGCCGCAGGCCTGAATTTCAAAGGGGAGCGCACCGCTCAGACCGGACCGCAGCCTTACGCGGGAAAAACCTTTGTGCTCACAGGTACCCTGTCCGGCTTCACGAGAGACGAAGCCAAGGCTCAAATTGAAGCTCTGGGCGGAAAGGTGGCCGGCAGCGTCAGCAAGAAGACGGACTTTGTGGTCTATGGCACCGAAGCCGGCTCCAAACTGGATAAAGCCCTGTCCCTGGGCGTCGCCTCGCTGGATGAGGCTGAGTTCCTCGCCATGCTGGAAGCTGCGAAAGCCTAAAAACTTAAAAAAGTTGGCCGATGGTCATTTAACCCCATCCCAGCCAACCTAAAATATCGATTCGAAACGGAGGTCTTTTAATGGCGATCACCATCAAAGACGTCGAGCATGTCGCTAAGCTCGCGCGCCTCGAGTTCGAGGAAAATGAAATTCTCGCCTTTACAGAAAAGCTCGACGCCATTGTCGGGTATGTGGAAATGCTGAATGCCGTCGACGTAGAAAACGTCGATCCGACTTATCATGTCCTTCCGGTAAAGAACCGATTCAGGGAAGACGAAATTCAGGCTTCGCTGGAACGAGATGCGGTTCTGACCAACGCGCCTGACCGGCGCGGCGGCTGCTTCAGAGTGCCGCGGGTTGTGGAATAGGGGGCGCGGGGAGAGATGGAGATGAAAAACAAAATGTATGAATGGACGCTCCACGAAGCCCGTCAGGCGCTGCGTGACGGTCAAGTCACGTCTGTGGCCCTCACGGAGGCGATTTTTGAGCGCATTGAAGCTGTTGAGCCTAAAATTGACGCCTTTATAACGCTTTTAAAAGAAGAAGCGTTGGAAAGCGCCCGGGCGGCTGACGCAGCCTTTGCTCGGGGCGAAGACCTTGGGGACCTGCACGGCGTGCCCATTGCTATCAAAGACAATATGTGCACCACGGGCATTCCGACGACTTGTGCGTCTAAAATGCTGGAGAACTTCCGCCCGCCTTATGACGGGACGGTTGTCGCAAAGCTCAAAGCGGCAGGCGCAGTTATTGTAGGGAAGACAAACCTGGACGAATTTGCCATGGGCTCTTCTACAGAGAACTCTGCCTTTAAAGTCACACGCAATCCTTGGAACACGGACTATGTGCCAGGCGGCTCTTCAGGCGGCTCGGCGGCCTCGGTTTCTGCGGGGGCGGCTTACGCGTCCCTTGGCTCAGATACGGGCGGCTCTATCCGTCAGCCGGCGTCCCTCTGCGGCCTGGTAGGTCTCAAACCGACCTATGGACTCGTTTCCAGATATGGCCTGGTGGCCTTTGCCAGCTCTCTGGATCAGATTGGCCCCTTCACCAAGGACGTTGAAGACTGCGCTATCATGATGAATGCCATTGCGGGCTATGACGTCAAGGACGGCACCTCGATCCAGCAGGAAAAGCCGGACTATAAGGCGGCTTTGATCGATGACGTCAAAGGACTGCGCATTGGCTTGCCAAAGGAATTCTTTGGAGAGGGCATTGCTCAGGAAGTCAAAGACGCGGTTCACGCCGCTGCCAAGATTTATGAAACCTTGGGCGCAACCGTGGAAGAAGTCAGCATTCCAAATGCCGGCTACGCGCTGCCAATTTACTACATCATTGCCTCCTCAGAGTGCAGCTCAAACCTGGCCCGCTTCGATGGCGTCCGCTACGGCTTCCGCGCGCCTGAGTTCGAGGACTTCAACGACCTGTTCGCCAAAACACGCACACAAGGCTTTGGCGAAGAAGTCAAGCGCCGGATCATGCTGGGCACTTATGCCCTCAGCTCCGGCTATTATGACGCCTATTATAATAAGGCCATGAAGGTCAGAACCCTTCTGAAACAGGACTTTGACCGGGCCTTTGAGTCTGTGGATGTCCTCCTGACGCCGACCTCGCCTACAGTGGCCTTCAAAATTGGCGAAAAAACTGATAATCCGCTGGAAATGTACATGTCAGATATCTGTACCGTGCCTATCAACATTGCCGGCGTACCAGCCATGTCCCTCCCATGCGGTTTCTGCGAGGGCCTTCCTATTGGCATGCAGCTGATTGGAAAACATTTTGACGAAAAGACGATCCTGCGTGCAGCCTATGCTTATGAACAGCATACGGGCTACGCACAGCAGCGTCCGTCGCTTTAGGAGGTGCGGTCATGTCAGAGATGAAATTTAAAACCCTGGTCGGTCTCGAGATCCACGCGGAGCTCGCGACGGCCTCCAAGATGTTCTGCGGCTGCACGACGACCTACGGCGGCGATGTCAACACACACTGCTGCCCGATCTGTCTTGGCCTTCCCGGCACACTGCCGGTGGTCAACAAGCGGGCTATCGAGTTTGCTATCCAGACCGGACTTGCCTTCAATGCCAAAATTGCGAAAAAGAGCAAGATGGACCGCAAGAACTATTTCTATCCGGACCTGGTCAAGGCGTTCCAGATTTCCCAATATGACATGCCTCTTTGTGAGCATGGACATGTGGATATTGAAACAGCTTCCGGGAAAAAACGCATAGGTATTGAGCGGATCCATATTGAAGAGGACACCGGAAAATCCCTCCACGCAGAGGATGGCTCATCCCTTCTGGATTACAACCGCTGTGGCGTGCCGCTGATTGAGATTGTCACCTTGCCGGACATGTCAAGTGCTGAAGAGGCCGGCGCGTTTCTTGAACTCCTCAAGTCGACGCTGGAATATATTGAGGTCAGCGACTGCAAGATGGAGCAGGGTTCACTGCGCTGTGACGTCAACGTCAACGTGGTCAGCGAGGATGGCACGGTCAAAAGCAATATCGCAGAAATCAAGAACCTCAACTCCTTCAAGGCGGCCATGAAGGCCATTGAGTTTGAGACAAAGCGCCACATTGAGCTCCTTGAGCGCGGTGAAAACACCCTCAAGGAAACCCGCCGTTGGGACGACGCCAAAAACGAAACCTTCCATATGCGCACGAAAGAATTCGTCCAGGATTACCGCTATTTCCCGGAGCCGGACATTGTCGACTTCGAAATTGACGCAGACTGGATCGAGCGCCTCGAACTGGAGCTCCCAGAGCTTCCGGAAGCGAGAAAACTCAGATTTATTTCCGCTTATGGCATTCCTGAGTATGATGCCGGCGTCTTGACCTCAACGCGCCAAATGGCGGACTACTTCGAGACTTTGGTCAATCGTGTGGGGGATGGCAAGCTTGCCAGCAACTGGATTATGACGGAACTCATGCGCCGTCTCAAGGATGAAGGTTTGGAGCTGGGAGCCCTGCGCTTCACTGTAGAGCAATTCGCCGAGCTGATCGCCATGGTCAAGGACGGCACTCTGAACCAAAACGCAGCGAAAAAAGTCTTCCGCCGTCTGTTTGAAGAAGGCGGGGAGCCAAAAGCTATAGTCGAGGCAGAAGGTCTTGTTCAAACCTCAGACACGGGTCTGATTAAGGATACTGTAGATTCTGTGCTCAGCGCAAATCCTCAGTCTGTTGAAGACTATAAGAACGGCAAGGACAGAGCCTTTGGATTCCTCGTGGGTCAGGTCATGAAAGCCTCAAAAGGCAAGGCCAATCCGCAGGTGGTCAATGAGCTTTTGGCAGAAGCGCTCAAGAATTTATAAACTAAGAACAAAAAAGAGACAGCATTTCGCTGTCTCTTTTTTGTTTGTCTTTCGTTTATCCTTCTGAAATCAGCCCCCGCCAACCGCCGGGAAAAATGCTAAGGTATCATTTTCTGTCAGGCTGGCGTTAAGTTTGGAGTGTCTGCCGTTAATCATAATGATGGCGACTTCGCTTTGCGGAATGCCCAGAAGATCGAGAATATCACCAGGGGTGGTCGTTTCGTGAATCTCCAGATCCATTTCCTTTTCGCGCTTTTCTCTTAAAGTGGCAAAGAGTTTGACTTTGATCTTCATAGGCACCTCCTCTGATCCGGCGATAGGCAGTGAAGCGGACGTCGAGGTCTCTTAGCCCTTACTCCGACTATTTGCTCAACTTGAAGTTAGAGGCATTCTTCTGGTTTTTTCCATAGAAGCCAAGGGCTACGCGGTAAGGTCCGGGACAACCGGGTGGCAAGAAGGCCACCCGATCACCTGGTTGGATGACGGTATCCAAGTCTTGGACAAATCCGTTCACAAAGATGACCTCTACCTCATTCAACTTAATTTCAAGCTTTTCAGCCAGCTCAATTCCGGTTAGCGGCTCCAGCAAGTGTAGAATGACAGGCATGGTGCCGTGCTTCTTTCTCAGATAGGAATCCAAGTGAAGGAAACCTCTAATTTCCGTTGCCGATGGTTTCGGGTCATTCATACCACATCACACTCCTTGGTGGTTGAATCGGACTGACTGGGCTGGTTACCGCTCGTCATGATTCTTATTAAAAGTTATAGACCTCATCAATTTCTTCCGGTGTGAAATCCCAGACTTGATTGTGCGGAGGAAGCGCCTCGTACTCAAAGAATTCTGGAAGGCGGTCGTGAGCGTTCGTAAATCCGGCTCTCTTGTTAAAGTCCCGCTCAACTTTAAGGACGGATTCGCCAAGCTTGTCGACATCTCCGGAAGTCAGGGACAGGCCGTATTGCGCATTGATCATGTCGATCAGTGCCTGATAGCCTTCAGGGCTGTCTGCGATGCCAAAGTAGACAAACAGACACATGCCGGTACTGTCGACCGCTGCAGTGCCAATCTGCATAGACCGGGCGTACTCGATCTGGCCGTCTTTTTTCAGCGGGTCAAGGTCGCCGCCGACCTTCAGAATGTTGCCGGAGACACAATAGCCTGCAGTGTGGTCAGCGCCCATTGGGGTCGTGGCATAGGTTAAACCAATGCCTTTGACTGAGCGAGGATCGTAAGCCGGGATCGCCTGGTCCTTGACGACAGGGGTTCTATAGAGGCCGCAGACTTTTCCTACGACAGCGCATCCTCCGCCCAGGATTCTGCCGAGTGGGGTTGGAACAGCAATCTGTTTGATTGCGTCCAGAGCAGCTTCGCCGTCGCCCCAAGGCAATAAGCCGCCTTCCATAGCCGTCGCGACTGCGACGGAGACTTCGATGCTGTCCACGCCAATATCATCCATGGCGCGGTCCGCATAGGCGATCAGGTCCAGATTTTTGATGCCGGCGTCAGCGCCGAGGGCCCAAATCGTTTCATACTCAAAGCCGCTTGTGATATATTTGCCTTGTTTGTCCGGGTACCACTGTGAGCATTTGATAATGCAGCCTCTGTGGCAGCCGTGGGAGACTTTGCCGTCGCCGCCGCGCTCGGTAATGGTCGCGTTCATGGTCTCGCCGGAAATGATGTCGTTATGATCAATGCGGCCCTGGGTAAAGTTGTAGGAAGGAAGGCCGCCGGCCTCGTTCAGAATATTGACCAGGACGTCCGTGCCGTAGGCTGCGAGGCCCTGACCTGATACCGGATGGGAGAGGAGGGCGTTTGCGAAGACTTTCGCAGCCGCTCTGAACTTCTCAGGCTCTGCGATAGGCACAGTGCCGGCGCCGGTATCATCCAGAATGACAGCTTTAACTTTTTTGGAGCCCATGACAGCACCCAGGCCACCGCGGCCTGCACTGCGGATGTTCCCTTCCGGATCCTTGAACGATATATTCGCGGAAGGCAGGCGGTGCTCACCTGCAGGACCGACTATTGCGATGCCGACATTCTTCCCGTGTTTCTCAGTCAGGAACGCAATGGCGTCATAATTGCCGCAGCCGCCCAGGATCTCGACCGGTGCTTCTTCAATGGCAACGTTGTCCATAGAGACCTTAATAACGTAAAATTTGTCGTCTTCCGGCATGCCTTCAATGACTAAGGCTTTTATGCCCATTTTGGCCATCTGTTGTGAAAAAACACCGCCGGTGTTGCATTCTTTAATAGTGCCTGTCAGTGGGCTCTTGGCTCCAACGGACAGACGTCCGGAATTTGGCGCGGAGGTGCCGCTCAGCAGGCCAGGCGCAAAAATTAATTTATTGTTTTTTCCCAGCGGGTGGCAGGTAGGTTTAACTTCATCATTGACGAAGCTGGAGGTGAGGGCGCGGCCGCCAAGGCCTATGTACTGATTTGGGACAGCTTGGATCTCTATTTCCCTGGACGACATATTCACGCGGATAAACTTGTTCATAAAACGCCTCCTTTTACTTTGTTGCAAACTAATACTGCAAATATTGTGCCAAATAAAAAGACCGCTGTTTTCAAGCGGTCTAATGTAGAGGGTTTGAACAATCTGAGAAGAGTGTTCTGAAGTTGAACATAAATTGCATTTTTGAGATGTTCTAAAATGGATCACTGATCGAAAGTTGAACAGTCGATCTTGAAAACTTCAATATTGCGGTAAAGGGTGTTTCTCGCAATGCCCAAAGCTTTAGCGCTTAATGAAATATTGCCGTTATATTTATCCAAGGTGCGGATGATATGACGCTTCTGAATCTCGTTCAGCGGCAGGTCGGCGTCCTGCTCCCGAGAGAGTCGCATAAGCGGCAGGCCTGAATGTTCTACAGGATCCAAAGATTGCAGTCGATTGATTTCCGGCACAGACTCGGTGTTGATCAATAGCTCAATGTAATTTTCCAGCTCGCGTATGTTGCCGGGCCAGTCGTAGTCTTGCAGCTGCTGAATTTGATCCTCACTCAACTGCAGAGGCTTCTTGTTCAGCCTCTTTGAAATCCGTTCTGTGAAAAATTCGATCAGAAGCGGGATATCATCTTTGCGCTGTCTGAGAGGCGGAAGGATAATTGGCAGGACATTCAGCCGGTAATATAAATCCTTCCTGAAGTTGCCTTTGGCAACTTCCTCTTTGAGATCTTTGTTTGTCGCCGCAATGATTCTGACATCCACGACGAATTCCTTCATACTGCCCACACGGCTGATGGTGCCTTCTTCCAGAACCCTGAGCAGCCGTGTCTGCATGTCCAGCGGCATTTCTCCGACCTCATCCAGAAATAAGGTGCCGCCGTCCGCAATTTCAAATTTCCCGGGATTTCCGGACGTCTTGGCGCCTGTAAAGGCGCCTTCTTCATAACCAAAGAGCTCGGCTTCAATCAACGTCTTTGGAATTGCGCCGCAGTTCAAAGCCACGAAGGGTTCCTCGCGCCGGTCAGAGTGATTGTGAATGGCTTGGGCAAAAAGCTCCTTGCCTGTGCCGCTTTCACCCAGAATAAGGATGCCGGAACGGCTGTCTGCGATTTTTTTTGAGAATTCAACAACCTTAGTGAACTGTCTGTTTTCGCCAATAATCTTGTCAAAGGTATAGACAGCCTTTCTGCCCATGATCCGGTTGGCCAGCTTCCTGATTTTTTTGACGTCTTTGAAGACCATTATAATATCAATCAATTTATTTTGGCTGTTGATAATAGGGTAGGTGCTCAAATTGAGCATGGCCTTATTTTTCCTTGAATTGACCACGACTTCTTCGTCCGAGAAGCCGCGGCGGGCCGCAGAAGCCGTCAGAACCTGCTCCCAGCCCTCAAACAATTGCCATACTTTCATAGATCTGATCTCACCCTGAGTATAGCCGAAGAGATCAGGGACATAGTGGCTCACAGTTTTAATAGTCCCGTCGAGATCTGCTGTCAGGATGCCGGCTGAAATGCTGTCAATAATTGCGTCATTATAGAGCTTGGCCATCTCCAGAGCGACATTGTATTCCTGAACCTGCAGCATCCGCTCGATAGCCTTGGCCGCAGCCACTACCATGCCGAGGGTGTGGGGATGAACCAGCTCAGAATAGCCTGTCAGATCCAGGGAGCCTATAATCTTGCCGGAGGTGTCGCAAATCGGTGAAGCGGAGCAAGTCCACTTGTGATACGCCTCAATGTAATGTTCATCCCCTGAAACCTGAACCGGCATCCTCTCCACCAAGGCAGTTCCCATGGCGTTCGTCCCTATATTGGTTTCATCCATGAACGCGCCGGGCATCATTTTGTAGGAAAAAGCCTCAGTGAGAATAGACTCATCGCCAATAATTGAAAGAATGCAGCCTTCTTCGTCTGTCAAGATCGCGAAAAAATCTGTTCCCTTCACAAAATTATAAAGCTGATTCATAAAAGGCTCAGCCGTGCCAATCAGGGTTTGGTGGTCCGACATCCGCTCGAACAGCTGGTCGCCATCCAAAATGCGCTTGCTGTAGACTCTGTCCCGCCCAATGTTCAGTGCATCGCAGCGCTTATGGGACCTTACTATAAATTCCTTGGTCGAAGATGGCTTTTTCACGGAAATAACCTCCTGTTTGGGCCTGACAACCCGGGGAATGTTAGGCATGTGTGTGGTCCGGTGGTATGAGTATAACGACAGATGCTCAGCACGATGATTAATAACGCTCCACAATTGAACATTGTAACGTAATGGAACATTTCTGAACAAATTATAGCACAGCATGCGTTCAATCACAATCTGGCAGAATGAACAGACAAGATCACTGCAGAGAACTTCACTTTGATGAATGAAGGGCAGAATCAAAATCAAAGGCAGCCTGTAAGCTGTAAGTTCTAAGGCCTCATTTGATTAATAGTAAACGATTGATAATTATTAAAAATTGCAAGAATGTTTGCGGATTAGATTCAATCGAATAAGTGACATCATGACAGTTGGTCAAATACTTACCCCTACGAGTTGGTAAACCACAAAAGCAACTGTGTTTAACGTACAAAAGATTACCCAAATGTTACAAAACCTTAAATTTAGATTTCGCTGTAGCCATTGATAGTTGTGGGCTGGTGGATTAAGATAGGATTAACGTGAACGGCAAAGAAATTTAATAATTTTAATCTCCGGGTTGTTTGTGACGCGAATAATTGATAATGAATTCCGCACATTTCAAGTCGCAACAGATGTGATTGCAATTATTAAACTTTGTCAAAGGCGCAATGGATTAGAAACTATTTGAAAGGAGCTGAGAATTTGGGCAAGTATATCATTCGAAGATTAATCTCCATGATCATCACTCTTGTCTTTGTCGCATCCATTACCTTTTTTCTGATGCACGCAGTACCGGGCGGTCCGTTCCAAAGTGAAAAGGCGCTTCCGGAAGCCGTCATCCAGGCGTTGAATGAGAAGTATCACCTCGACGACCCGCTTTGGAAGCAATATCTCGACTACATGAAAGGGGTTTTCACTTTTCAGTTGGGACCGTCTTTCAAACGAGTTGGCACAACGGTCAATGATTTGATTATCGCAGGTTTTCCATACTCTGCTAAGCTGGGCTTTTTCGCCACGCTGGCCATTGTCGCACTTGGCATACCGGCAGGAATTATTTCAGCCTTGAAGTCAAACAAATGGCAGGATTATCTTGTCACAATCCTGGCTACGGTGGGCGTCGCGGTTCCAAGTTTCGTCATAGGTGCACTTTTTATCTATGTTTTCAGCTCCAAGCTGGGTTGGCTGCCATCCTTTGGCCTGACAAGCTGGAAACACTATATAGGACCGGTTATAGCGTTAAGTGGTTTTTCGCTGGCTTTCGTTGCACGTCTGACCAGATCCAGTGTTCTGGAAGTCATGCAGCAGGACTACATAAGAACTGCCAGGGCGAAAGGCCTTCCGGAGATTGTCGTTATTGTCAAGCATGCGCTTAAAAACGCTTTGATCCCGGTAGTCACTTACCTTGGTCCTATGATCGCTGCTATGATGACAGGATCCTTTATTGTGGAAAAGATTTTTGCGATTCCCGGCATGGGTAAATATTTCGTCGAAAGCGTCAGCAGCCGCGACTATACGGTTCTGATGGGCACGACGATCTTTTACGCCGCCTTCTCCATCACGATGATTTTCGTGGTCGACATCGCTTACGGATTTATCGATCCAAGAATCAAACTCGGAGATTAGGAGGGCTGACCATGACAGATCAATTTAAAATAACGCCGGACCTATGGGAGCCAATCGTCATAGAGGACCGGGAAAAGGACAAGATTGTCCGGAAGAGTCTGACTTATTGGCAGGACGCTTGGCGGCGCCTCAAGAAAAATCATTTGTCCATGCTTGGACTTGGCGTGATCTTTCTTCTGGCATTCGCAGCCATTATTGGTCCAACATTATCTCCATACTCATACTCAGATCAGGATCTCAACATGTCGAATATGCCGCCGCGGCTCGAGCTTCATAAGCTTGAGGATGGCACCTTTGTTCACGTCCACAAAGAGTACCGGCTCTATGAAGTCTCTGAATCCGGAGAAATCCTGAGCCGCATTCAGCATACTAAAGAAGACATGATCAATAAAACGCGTGAATTTGAATTTAACGGCAATGAAATTGTCATTGATTATAAACTTGCCGCGATCAACAAAGATGTTCCGAATGCTCCAAAGTTTACGCTGACCATCAATGGTCAGCAAAATGACACTGCTGACAAAACGGTTTGGAATAAGACCTACTTGTTCGGAACCGATACACTTGGCAGAGATATTTTTGTCCGAAACCTCTTTGGCGCTAGAATTTCACTTCTAATCGCTCTCGTCGCCACGATTGTTCAATTCTTTATTGGTGTCATATACGGCGGTGTCTCCGGTTATGTTGGAGGCCGCGTGGACAACTTCATGATGAGGGTCGTCGATATTGTCGACACCATTCCGCTAATGCTATATGTCATTTTGCTGATGGTGGTTCTGGGGGCAGGTCTCATGACGATCATCATCGCGCTGGGATCGGTCTACTGGGTCCGCATGGCGCGACTGGTCCGGGGCCAAGTTCTCAGTATCAAAGAGAATGAGTTCATTCTGGCGGCAAGAACTCTGGGTGCTAGTCCGTGGAGAATCATGGTACGCCATCTGATTCCGAACTCTATGGGCGCAATTATTGTCTCCCTGGCCATGATGGTGCCAAGTGCCATCTTTACGGAATCCTTCCTTAGCTTTATCGGTCTTGGCGTCAGTGCCCCTCAGGCGTCCTGGGGAACATTGGCGAGTGACGCCATGGGCGGGCTCAGAACCTATGCTTATCAGCTGTTTGTGCCTTCCTTCTTTATCAGTATGACGGTCCTTTCCTTTAACTTCCTTGGGGACGGTCTGCGCGACGCACTCGATCCAAGACTTCGCAAATAGAAAGGAGCGACGAACAGATGACGGAAAAAATACTTGAAGTCAAAAATATGAAGACTTCGTTTTATACTCATGTCGGTGAAGTTCAGGCTGTACGCGGCGTCAGTTTTCACCTTGACAAAGGAGAAGCCCTTGGCATCGTTGGCGAATCCGGCAGCGGAAAAAGCGTTACCTCCATGTCGGTCATGAGACTGCTTCAATACCCAGGCACCATTAAAGAAGGAGAGGTCTTCTTTAAAGGTGAGGACCTCGTCAAGAAATCCAAAGCAGAGATGATGAGTGTTCGAGGCAATCAGATAGCTATGATTTTCCAGGATCCAATGACCTCCCTTAATCCAGTCTACACAATTGGAAATCAGATCATGGAGGCGGTGATCCGCCACCAGAAAGTCAGCAAAGCTGAAGCCAGAGAGCGGGCTATTGATATGCTGAAGCTCGTCGGTATTCCTTCGCCGGAAACCCGTGTGGATAACTATCCCCATGAATTCAGCGGCGGTATGAGGCAGCGTGCCATGATTGCCATTGCACTTTCCTGTCAGCCGGATCTTCTGATTGCGGATGAACCGACAACCGCACTTGATGTCACTATTCAGGCGCAGATCCTTGAGCTTCTGAAGGACCTTAAGAAAAAGGTCAATACCTCCATTATTCTGATCACTCACGATCTGGGCGTCGTTGCAGATGTCTGCAGCCGCATCATCGTCATGTATGGCGGTCTGATTATGGAAGAAGGCCGTGCCGAGGACATTTTTTACGAACCCCTTCACCCTTACACCATGGGACTCCTGAAGTCTATCCCTAGGTTAGACCTTGGTCACAAGCAGCGTCTGGTGCCTATTCCGGGTTCGCCGCCGGATCTGATCAAACCGCCAAAAGGCTGTCCGTTTGCTGCCCGTTGCCCTTATGCCATGAAAATCTGCCTCGAGCATCAGCCTGGGTATTATGAGCGAAAGCCTGGCCATAAAGCGGCATGTTGGCTCTATCATCAAGATGCCCCAACTTGGGAGCTCGATACGGGTGTCAGGAGGGTGAAGGGATAATGGAAAAAATAATGAATGAAACAACTCCGAAAGAAATATTGCTCGAAGTCAGAAATTTAAAGAAGTATTTCCCTATTCATAAAGGGATTTTCGGCACTAAAAAGACGAATGTTCAGGCTGTTGATGATATTAGTTTTTATATCTACAAAGGGGAGACTCTGGGACTGGTTGGTGAATCCGGGTGCGGCAAGTCCACCGCCGGCAGAACGATCATCCGCCTATACAATCCAACAGCGGGCGAGATTATTTTCGATGGTGCTGAAATCAGCAAGATGGATGAAAATGAGCTGAAGCCCTTCAGAAAGAGAATGCAGATGATTTTCCAGGATCCTTATGCGTCGTTGAACTCAAGAATGACGGTCGGAGATATCATTGGAGAGCCCATTGACATTCACAACATTGCAACTGGTGAAGCGCGCCAGAAAATGATTTATGACCTTCTTGAGCGCGTCGGACTCAGCAAGGATCACGCCAGCCGGTATCCCCATGAGTTCAGCGGCGGCCAGCGTCAACGGATCGGCATAGCCCGCTCATTGGCGGTCGAACCGGATTTTATCATTTGCGATGAGCCTATTTCAGCACTGGATGTTTCAATTCAAGCTCAGGTTGTCAATATGCTGGAAGACCTTCAACAAGAGTTTGGTTTGACATACCTTTTCATTGCTCATGACTTATCCATGGTTAAGCACATCTCTGACCGGATTGGCGTTATGTACCTGGGCAAGTTAGTGGAGCTCTCCTCAAGTAAAGCGTTATATGAGAAACCAATGCATCCATACACGCAGGCGCTTCTGTCCGCAATTCCAATTCCGGATCCGGAGGTGACTCATGCCAAGCACCGCATTGTCCTGGAGGGTGATGTTCCAAGCCCGATCAACCCACCTTCCGGTTGCCGTTTCAGAACGCGCTGTCAGTATGCCTTTGACCGGTGTACAGTTGAGGAGCCGGTGTTCCAGGATATGGGTGAGGGTCACATGGTTGCTTGCCATTTGATGGACAATGGCAAGGCTTGATTAAATAATTATTCACCTTGTGAATAGTTATAACATTGATTAAAATATGACGAAATCTTCAGAAGTCAGCATTTACAGAAACTCTGATGATTTCGAATTGTTACAAAATTTTAAATATTGTTTTGTCTCGACGCCTTGAACCCATGAGTAATTTACATTAATATTAAAATATCCTTAAAATTTAAGTTAAATGCTAAGATTTCGTCGTATCCAAATCCACACTGATTTATTTGCGTGTAACACGGGAGTGGGATCCCTGTGAGTTGCGCTGATAAATAGAGCATTACACTACTAGATAATGGAGGGGATTTGTTTGTTTAAAAAGAACTTGGCATTACTGATGGTTCTCGTACTCGCTATTGGCCTGCTTGCTGGCTGCGGCGGAACGACTCAAGAACCTACGACACCTGCTGAAGAACCTGCTGCACCAAAAGTTCTGGTATGGAACATCGGTTCCTCCGGTCCTAAGACCATCGATCCAGGTCTGAATGCTGCGAGCGACGGCGGACACGTCATCAACAACATGTTTGAAGGTCTTATGAGAGAATTGGGCGGCAAGCTTGAGCCAGCTATGGCTGAGAGTTACACTGTCAGTGATGACGGCTTGGTCTATACTTTCAAAATTCGCCCTGATGTCAAATGGTCTGATGGCCAGCCTGTCACAGCGAAAGATTTTGAATATGCATGGGCACGCGTTCTCGATCCTGCGACAGCTTCAGAGTACTCTTGGATTTTCAGCGAAGCTAACGTAGATACGTTCAAGGCAATTGACGACATGACCTTTGAAGTAACTCTTAAAGTCCCTACGGATTACTTTCTTGGCTTAACTGCATTCTACACATTCTTCCCGGTTCGTGAAGATGCAGTCGCTAAAGGCGCTGACGGCGCATGGGCATATGACCCTGCTGCTTCTGTAGTCAACGGTCCTTTCAAACTTGAGTCTTACACACAAGGCGACAAGATCGTCATGGTCAAGAACGAGAACTACTGGCAAGCTGACAAAATCAAGCTTGACAAAATCGAAGGTCTTTTGATCGACGACCAGTCTACAGCGCTTACTGCATACGAAGCGGGTGAAATCGATATCCTTGATGACATGCCGACTGCAGAGATTCCAAGACTTATGGCTGAAGATCCTACCTTTATGGTCTTCCCTCAAGACGCAGTTTACTATTTCTCTTTCAATACAAAAGTAGAGCCTCTTGATGATGTCAAAGTTCGTCAGGCACTCGCTTACGCAATTGATCGCAAAGCGATCGTTGAGACTGTTACAAAAGCAGGCCAAACTCCTGCACACTCTATGATCCCAGGTACGGACTTTGACGCTGAAGGCAATCAATTTAACGTGAAATCCGGATTCCATGGCTTCAAAGAAGACGGCACTGCAGATGTTGAAAAAGCTAAGGCACTCCTTGCTGAAGCCGGCTATCCGGATGGCGCAGGTTTCCCTGAGTTTGAACTCCTCTACAACACTTCCGAAGGCCACAAAGCTATCGCTGAAGCTATTCAGGAAATGTGGAAACAAAACCTTGGCATCAACGTCACTTTGGCTAACCAGGAATGGGCAGTCTTCCAGGATACAAGAACGAACCACGACTTCGAAATCGCTCGCGGCGGTTGGGTTGGCGACTACTCTGACCCTATGACTTACCTCGGTATGTTCCTTGAAGGTTCCCCAATGAACTATGGCGAGTGGGTCAATCCGGACTATGACGCAGCAATCGAAGCTTCCAAGGCACTTACTGGAAAAGAGCGTTTTGAACAGCTTTACCTTGCTGACAAGCTTCTCATGGAAGGTATGCCTGTAATCCCAGTTTACTACTATACAAATCCAGTTATGGTTAAAGAGTATGTAACTGAATGGGATCTCTCAACCAGAAGCACTTGGTTCTTTGGTTTTGCAGACGTAACGAAATAGTTTCAGCAAAGGAAATAATCCGGCTGATCCAGGTTACGAAATAGTGGTTCACTATGAACTCAGACTGTAAGAAACTTTGATTTATGCATTAAGCGGCAGTACGGGTGAATACCTTGTATTGCCGCTTTTTTTCTTTTTTGCGCCAGTTAGCGACCTGTGTTACACTGGTTCTAGAATTTATTCGAGGTGACGAATCGTGAAAGAAGGCAAACTGGATAACGAAGTACTCGAGCATTCCGTACTTTCTAAGATAAAACTAAACTCTGAGGACATCCTTTTGGGACCGGGCGTCGGTGAGGACTGCGGTGCGATTCGATTTGGTTCTGAAGCCTGTGTAGTGACAACAGATCCCATCACAGGCGCCACGAAAGGCTCTGGCAAACTGTCGGTCCATGTGTCCTGCAATGATCTGGCGTCAAGTGGTGCTGAACCTGTAGCCTTAACAGTAACAGTCCTGGCACCAATCCACGCTGCATTGGAAGAGATTGAAGCCATGATGGAGGAAATTGCGGAAGCCGCAGCAGACATTGGGGTTTCGGTGATAGGCGGCCACACAGAGGTGACGAGTGCCGTCACCCGCATGGTGCTTTCGGTGACTGCGCTTGGAAGAGTCCCGGTCGAAGAATTGATCTCCACGGCTGGGGCAAAGCCGGGTGACTGGATTTACATGTCCAAGTCGGCAGCCCTGGAAGGCACTGTGATCATTGCGGCTGAAAAGGCGGATCAACTTGAGGCGCTGCTGAGCCAAGAGGATCAAGACGAACTGGAGTTGCTTCAGCAATCCCTCTCTGTTCTGAAGGAAGGTCGAATGGGCAGAATGGCAGGCGTCAGTGCCATGCATGACGTCACAGAGGGCGGAACTTTAGGCGCGATCTGGGAGGTGTGTGAAGCCTCCGGAACCGGTTGTACCATATGGGGCTCGGAAATTGTCGTTGCGGGGATCACTCAAAAGCTTGCGAAGTTTTTTGGGTTTAATCCTCTGAATATGATTGGCAGCGGCAGTATGCTGATGACGATCTCCCCGGATAAAGCTCAGATCCTCGAGGTTGAAGCAATTCGCCAAGGTGTTGCACTGCGCCGCATTGGCGTCATAGAGCCGGATCCTGCCCAGCGTCGAATGATTGGTGAGGATGTGGAGATAGTGACCATCGGCAAACCGGACGTGGATCCCCTTTACAGGGTGTTGGGCTTCTAGGGGAAGCTCGATAGGTCGCAGACGGCGATTTGTGTTAAAATTGAGAAGAAGAAATGAATCATACAGGAGGCACTTTATGATCCGACAGGATGGAAGAACACACGATATGGCAAGGCCGGTCAGGCTGACAACACATTTTCTGCAGCACCCGGACGGCGCAGTGCTGATTGAGCTGGGCGCGACCAAGGTCATTTGTACGGCTATGGTGGAGGAGAAGGTACCACCGTTTCTGAAAGGCACCGGCAGCGGCTGGGTCACGGCGGAATACGCTATGCTGCCGGGATCGACACAACAGAGGAAGCAAAGGGATATCACAAAGGGCAGACTCGATGGCAGATCCTCTGAAATTCAGAGGCTGATTGGTCGAAGCTTACGGTCTGTTGTGGATTTAAAAGCTTTAGGTGAGAGAACCATCTGGATTGACTGCGACGTCATTTCCGCGGATGGCGGCACCAGAACGGCCTCCATCACTGGCGCTTATGTGGCTATGGTGCTGGCTATGGAGAAATTGATGGATAAAGGTCTGCTGTCTCAGCTGCCAACGACAGACTGGGTGGCGGCGATCAGTGTGGGTGTCTGCGGCAGCACGCAGTTGCTGGATCTCTGTTATGTTGAAGATTCCTCCGCGGATGTGGATATGAATGTGATCATGAACGGTAAGGGAGAATTTATTGAGCTTCAGGGGACGGGTGAAGCCAGGCCGTTTTCCAGAGCGGAGCTGGATGGACTCCTGCAGCTCGCTGAAAAAGGAATCAGAAGTATGATCGAGGCGCAGCAGAAGGCGTTGACAGATGAGCTGGGAAGGCGGACGGCCCATGAATAAGGTGGTTTTGGCGTCTTCCAACAGCCATAAGCTTAAAGAGCTGCAGGCTATGCTCTCTGAATTTGATTTCGAATTGCTTTCTCTCAGTGATGTGGGTCTGGCAGGACTGGATATTCCGGAAGATGGGGATACCTTTGAGGCCAATTCGCTTCAAAAAGCGAAAGTGGTGGCTGGTTTGACCGGCTATCCGGCCATTGCGGATGACTCCGGACTAATGGTGGATCATTTGAATGGTGCGCCTGGCGTCTATTCTGCCCGTTATGCGGGAGAACCCAAAAGCGACAAGGCCAACAACGCCAAATTGATTGAATCGCTTAGAGGCGTCCCTGAGAGCGGCAGAACAGCAAAGTTTGTGACGGTTATTACCTTGTTTGTCAAAGAAGATCAAATTTTGACTGCACGTGGGGAAGTCGAGGGGCAGATCCTTTCTGAGGAACGCGGCAGCGGCGGTTTTGGCTACGATCCGCTGTTTTATGTAGAGTCCCTGGATAAGACTTTTGCGGAACTCAGCGGTGATGAGAAAAATGCCATCAGCCACAGAGGCAGAGCAATATTAAAGCTCAGAAGCCTTTTGGCAGAAGATCACAATTTTGCGGTAAAGCATGAAGACTGAGGAAAGGGTGATTGTGCTTTGAAACTGATAGTGATCAGCGACACCCACGGTGAGAAAAGCTGGATCCAAAAGGCTGTAGAAGCCAACCGGGATGCGTCAATTATCATTCATTGCGGAGACTTTGCCTCTGATCTTGAAATTGTGAAATCAATGCCTATCGAAGCTGTTGCAGTTACTGGCAATGTGCCGGACTTACATCAGGCCCGTTTGATGCCGGACGACCGGATGGAAGAGCGAATTCTTATTTATGAGGGCGTCAGAATTCTTCTGACTCATGGACACCGCTATGACGTGAAATATACCCTGAATAAGCTCTTTTACCGTGCGCAGGAAGCTCAGGCGGAACTGGTTCTGTTTGGTCACACCCATACTGCATTAAATCTGAGCCATGACGGCATCACTTTTTTGAATCCGGGCAGCCCTGCCAGACCCCGTGGTGGTAAGCCGGGCTATGGTATAATTGATGTTGAGAAGGGTAATTTTACGTGCCGGCTTGTATATTTTTAAGTTGGAAGCTGCCCGTCAGCATGGTGGAATGACATTGAGAATGTGATGTTTAGGGGCTTTTGTGGCGATTTTGTGACTGGTAAAAGAAGTTCGATAAAAAAACCAGAAAAAAGGTTGACGCCCCCCGAATCTTTGAGGTATAATCGTATTTGTCAGTTCGGGGTGTAGCGCAGCTTGGTAGCGCATCTGATTTGGGATCAGAGGGTCGCGGGTTCAAATCCTGCCGCCCCGACCATTTATAACGCGGGTGTAGCTCAGTGGTAGAGCCCCGGCCTTCCAAGCCGGTTGCGAGGGTTCGATACCCTTCACCCGCTCCACTATTTACATCCTTCATGGCGGCTGTCGTCAAGTGGTTAAGACACAGGATTGTGGCTCCTGTATACGTGGGTTCGACTCCCATCAGCCGCCCCATTTAAACTTTGGGGATTCGCCAAGTCGGTAAGGCAACGGACTTTGACTCCGTCATTCGCAGGTTCGAGTCCTGCATCCCCAGCCAATGTGACCCATTAGCTCAGTCGGTAGAGCACTTGACTTTTAATCAAGGTGTCCCGCGTTCGAGCCGCGGATGGGTCACCATTCTTTATATCGGCTCAAGCAACAAATAACAAATTAACCTCCATGCGTCCGTAGCTCAGTCGGATAGAGTCGCTGGCTTCGAACCAGTTGGTCGGGGGTTCGAGTCCCTCCGGGCGCACCACTCTAATCCACGTTCGAATCCGTCAGGCGTTAGATAGAGGTCAATGTCCACATGATCATCGTGGATTATTACTCTATCAACGTACTGACTGATGATCGAACGCTGTTCCTCAATTGATTTAAACTTGATACCTTTCCCTATGGAGAGGTATTTTTTTATTTCATCAATAGAGAGTGATGAAGCTGCCCGGCTTTTTTCATCGTCGATCATAGAGATCAACTCATACTTTTGGACCTCAAGGGAATCAAGGCGCTCTTTAACAGACCCTACGTTTAATCCTTCTGTAATAGCGTCAATGAGCTTGTCGATTTTCTTTTGCGTTTCGTCGAGTTTCTTTTGAAATATCTTTGCGGTGTCCTTTGAGTCTTTTTTCATATCAACGTATTTGTCATAGAGTCTATTTGCCATTGAGTCAACAGCACTATCAGAAAACACAAATCTTTCAAGGTGGTCGAGGATTAATTCCTCGATCTTTTCTTTTTTTATAGCCTTCTGATCACAACTCTTAGTGCGTTTTCTGTTAAAACATTGATAGTCTGAATAATAGGACCCGGCATTCTTTTTCTTGGCGTTGATCTTACGCCTGTTACCCACCATGCTGCCGCCACATTTACCGCAAAAGATTTTACCCGATAACAGATAGATTTCGTTTGCTTTGTTCATATTATTCACCTTCTTAAACATAGATTGAACTGAGTTAAACGTTTCTTCTGAGACTATTGGAGGAATAACACCTTTGTAAACCATGTAATCAGACTCGCTATTGAAATATCCTCCATCCCTGAATACAGACCTGGAAGTTTTGTTGTAAATCATATCACCTTTGTACTTTTCATTTCTGAGGATGGACCGTATTGTGCCATTGGTCATAGGTTTACCGGTCCATGTTGAATAACCGCGTTCATTAAGCCACTTGCAGATTGCTTCAAGCGGCTTTTGTTGTAGCTTCATTTCGAATATCTTTCTTACCGCTTCGGCGTTTCTTTCGTTTATGATCAGTGTCTTATCCTTGAGAACGTCATAACCAAAGGGTGGATTTCCTCCGGTTATGCGTCCTTTACTGGCGTTTGATTGCATACCCTTTAAGACTTCCCGGCGAAGGTTGGCAGAGTAGTATTCTGCCATACCCTCTAACATGGATTCCATAATGATACTTTCCGGGCTATTGTCGAGCTTTTCAACAACAGATAGCACCCTAACGCCATTGTTTTTAAGTTTCTTTTTATAGATCGCTGAATCATATCTATTCCTGGCGAATCTATCTAACTTATGCACAATCACCACATCAAACAAATGCTTTTCAGATTCTTTAATCATTTTCTGGAAGTCCGGTCTATCGTCTTTTGTCGCGGTCATTTCCTCGTCTATGTAGGTACGCACAATGTTGATTCCGTTAAGAGCAGCATACCTATTGATTGCTTCCAATTGTGCTTCTGCCGATTCGGACCGTTGATTGTCACTTGAATATCTTGCATACGCTGCACCATTCATACTGTCACCTTCCTTCTACAAAAAAATTTTTTCTCCACTAAACGATAGTAAAATTTCATTTATTGATGGCTGCTCCCCTCTTTTTCTAATATCGGCTTCTTTGCTTGCTTTTTGTATTAATAATTTAGATTTTCTGATCTGTTCAGAATAATTATCTACACTAAAAACATCCAACAAAAAACTGTTATCTTTTTCTACAAACCTATAAACATCGAATGTAGAAACGATAAATATTAAAAGCAAAGAAAACATAACATAATGTTTGTTCATAAAGTAATAAAACAAAGTTAAAGGTATTGAAAGCAAAGATAAATAAATTACAGGCGTGAGAATCGTCTTTATGGCGCGATATTTAATGCAGTGTTTTATTAGTAATTTGTGTTCGCAAATTAAGTTTTCTAAATAAACGATTCTTTTTAAATCATCATCCAACAAACTTAATTGCATATAATCACAACTCAATTTTAACACCTCGCTATAAATCTATTTTAGCCCATAAAACTTTTCCGGCGACTCTAACAGAATCATACTCCTTCTCTTTATAATTTGGATTTTCAGGGCGGAGAATTATCTTTTCTCCTTTTTTTATAACTCGCTTTATTGTAGATTCGTCAAAATCAGTAAAAACGATAGCTATATCACCGCTTTCTACATCGGATTGCTTTCTAACAAATACATAATCTCCATCCTCTATTCGCGCGTTTTTCATTGAATCCCCACGAACTCTAAGAAAAAAACATTCGTATCCATTAATTTCAGATCTTGGAACCGGAAAATAACCTTCAATATCTTCTGATGAATAACACGATTCTCCAGCTCTTACATAACTCAAAATTGGCACATTGGTAACGTCGTTCAAATTTGATGTAATTAGATTATTTCTTTCTGCTTTGCTTAGAATATCATTATCATCAAATCCCATTAAGTAATCAGTTGATACATTTAGAAAAAGTGCCATCTTACCTAACACAGATTCACTCGGAAAACTAATTCCGTTCTCGTATTTAGAATATCCAGAAGGCGTCACACCTATATTTTCAGCTACGACTTTTGAGTCATACCCCCTTCTTTCTCTTACGCTCCTCAAACGATCACCCGAAAAATACATTTAATTCACCTCACTTAGATATATTATACCTCTCAATCCACGTTTTAATAACAAAAAGTTTTGATTATATTTATTAAAAAAATGTATTGACAGTCAAAAACTAATATATTACAGTTGACACATGGTACATGGAAGGGGGTGACAAAATGTATTCGAATATTAAAGCAGAATTGGCGCGAATGAATATTGACCACAAGCAAGTCGCAATAATGTTAGAAATATCAAGTGTTTCATTCACAAACAAGTTATATGGAAGAACACCTTGGAGAAAATCCGAAATTGATTTTTTGATTAAGTTCATCGGAAAGGACTATTCATATCTTTTTTTTGAAGATAAGTTGACGGACGGTACATTTTTGGAAGAATAATTGATTAGAATTACAAAGGGGTGTTTAAAATTAGGTCAACAAAATTTAAAAAAATTGATTTTAGAGAACGAATAAAAACAAATTTAAAAAACGCAACGCTAATAAGTTTTTCATACACAACATCAGATTCTGAGACGTTTGGAACACACACACCTACTATGTTCAATTTACAACTTAAAACAAACGAAGGTGATGTTCAAATTATAATCGTTGGCGGAGAAATGTTTGCCAGAGAAGAAAATGACAAAATCGAAGAACTCTCAGATGAAATCTTGCGGTTGAACAAAATACAAAGAAGAAAGTTAAGGACTATGCTCAGCGAAGAAAACAGGAGGTTATAACATGAACGAACTAATCAGAATTGAAAATGGCGAAGTTAAAGCTGACAGTCGTATGGTGGCGGAGCATTTTGGAAAGCGACACGACGCGGTGATGCGAGACATAAGGGACGAACAAGAAAAGTTGCCCGAAGAAGACCGCCACATATTTGTGGAGATCTATTACGAGGACGCTTATAACAGAAAACAACCGGCTTACGAAATGACAGAAGAAGGTCTTATGCAACTCGCCGCCAGATACGATGCCGTGTCCAGAAGAAAACTCATCGTTAAGATTAAGGAGTTAAAAGCGCAAAACCAACAAAAACAGCCGCAATCACAAGCAGAATTTATATTTATGATGGCGCAGCAAGCCCTTGAACAAGAAAGAAAACTCACAGAGATACAAGGTACTGTTCAAGTGATAAAGGACGCTATGGTTCCAATTGAAGATGATTGGAGATTGGAAATCAAACGCATGATCAACAGAATAGCATTAAAACTTGGCGGTGGTCAGAATGAACATTTGAAGATTAGGCACGAATCATACGAAACGCTTGAAAAGAAAGCACACGCAAATTTAGAAATTAGAGTTGAAAATTTACAAAACAGACTAATGAGAAACGGAGCGTCTAAAACTGCAATAAGAACAGCAAACAAACTTGATGTAATTGAGCAAGACCCTAAATTAAAAGAAATTTACACCGGGATTATAAGACAAATGGTAATCAAATATTGCGAGGGGGTTTAATACGATGAAAGTATCAACATTGATTGAGTTTTTAGAAGATATGCCAGGAAAAGCAGAGGTGTATTTTGAAGCGTGTGTACCTACACATTTAAACAATTTGGAAATTCAGTTATTAACAATTAATTGCATCGAGTGCAACATAACCGCTTCTGAAGATTGTGTTAATAAAACAGTAAAATTACAAACACACCAATTGATTTCAACGGATTTTGATTTAGAAGAAATGGGTGATTTCGAATGAAAGTCAGACACACCATCGACTATAACGGCAATCTAATCAGCCAAGAACTGTTATCCGAAGAAGAATCACCGAATACGGACCATGAGGATTATGTACTTAAACAGATTGAAGATCGTGAATGAAGGGAAGTGCGCAACAATGCGTATCAATAAAAATTATTACAATTTTTCGTTTGGTAAATATTGCGGAGTAATTGTTAATGAAAAAACCATGCGTAAAATATCAGCATTGCAAGCCAAGACATACGATGCTTTGATGCAAATATTAAAAAACGATGATGACATTCATGTGGCATCGTGGTCGATTGCTGATGAACCAAAAGAAATATCTCAATCCGAACGAACTTTCAACTATTCGGATGATGAATCCCCTGAGTTCCGTTTAGGAACACTAAGAGAGTTGTTTGGAATTGAAAAAATAGATGACCTTTATTTTGTTAAAGGTAGGTATACATATTCTAGAATCCAAGCAAAAAAAGAACATGAGCAATATTTAGAAAGTATTTCGCCAAAGGCCACTGATATGAAGGAGGAAGCAAAATGACACTGGTAGAGCTTCAAAAGGTGCTCGGAGAAAGAATAAGCATCGCGGTAGATGAAAGTTTAGATATGGACCAGCGCAAAGATGAAAACATACTCTCTCAAACAATATCGTCACTTGCAAAACAAATGATAAATAATGCTGACATTGTTCTAAGGACCAATAAACTTGTGGCAGAAGGGAAATTAAAGAACTCTCAAATTGAGAAGATGGTAGGATGAAGCGCAGAAATTTCACCGATGAAGAAAAGCAATTTTTAAAGGATAACATTTCGGACAACAGTTATAGAGAACTTCGAAAGAAATTCAATGATCGGTTTAATTGCAATCAATCACTTAGATCAATAGAACACAAGTGTAGACGACTCGGAGTAAATCACGGTCACGCTGGCGTTGAATTTAAAGCCGGAGAAAAGAATCCTTTTTCGCCAACGAGACCAATAGGGAGTGAAACAATATCAGCAGGAAAAATTTATGTAAAAGTAAGAGACGATTTTGCAGCCGGTGGTCGTAAATATGGAGAAAATAGTAATTGGGTGCAAAAAAACAGATACATTTACGAAAAAGAAAACGGAAAGTTGCCAGATGGATGGCAAGTAATAGCGCTTGATGGTAATAGAAACAACTTCGAGCTTGAAAATCTTTACGCGGTTCCAAGAAAAATAAATATGATGCTTTGTATGAATAAATGGTTTTCGAAAGATAGAGACGTTACACTAGCTGCAATCAAATGGGCAGAACTATTTTACGCTATGAAAGAAGGAGGAAAACAATGAATAACTTACAGATCGTAAAGCAATACCTATTTGCAAACAAAGGTATCTCAAGCCGAATTGAAGCTATGTTGGGCGACAAGGCAGAAGGTTTTAAAAACTCGATCATCAACGTTATGAGCAATAACGCATTATTAGAAAAAGCCAATCCAGACAGCATCATCCGTTCTGCAATGGTGGCAGCTTCCCTTGACCTTCCAATTGACCCGAACTTAGGTTTTGCGGCAATCGTACCCTATAAAGGTGAAGCACAGTTTCAAATGATGTATCGCGGATTCGTCCAACTTGCAATCAGATCAGGTCAGTATAAGAACATCAACGCAACAGAGATTTACGAGGATGAACTTGTATCGTGGGACCCATTCAAAGCGAGAATCAAACTTCAAAGCGGAACAGACAGGAATCAAGGTGGAAAAGTCGTAGGGTATTACGCTTACTTTGAACTTCTCAATGGATTTGAGAAAGAGCTTTACATGACAGCAGACGAAATGGAGAAACACGCTAATCAGTATTCAGCGAGTTATAAGAACGACAAGGCAAAAGGTTATAAAGGTTCCAAATGGACAACGGACTTTGACGCTATGGGTAAAAAGACAGTCCTGAAATTATTGATCTCAAAGTACGGCATTATGAGTCTGCAAATGCAACAAGCCCAAACGTTTGACCAAGCCATTTTAAGAGGTGATGTAAATGACCCAAAACCTGAATATATTGATAATCCAGATTTTAAAGACACAACCATCGAGACCAATCCATTTGAAAAGAAAGAAGCAACAGACGTTGATTATCAAGAGGTGGATTTAGCTGGAACACCGTTTGATGCTGAGTTTAAGTAGTTCGCAGATGAAGGGGATGGCGAAGTTGATGGTATTCATAAAACGGTTATTTTGCAAACACAAATACAGAGTAATTAGAAATATTTATGGTGATGAAATCAATTTCCGCAACGGACGCAGGACGGAGTTGGCGTGTTTCAAATGCGGAAAAATTAAATACCATAAAGATTTTCTTGTGACATACGAGAACGCAAGTGACGAAAAGGGGTTTTGGAAGAAATGAAAAAATCATATTTAGAAATACCTACAACTGGAATTGGTGACGTATCAGACGGATACCATACGTTCAATGAACTTTATTATCACAGAGCGGTATTGTTCAGCGTCATTTGCAATCAAAACAAAGAAAAAGCGTGGAAGTCCAGGAGTCACGACGATGGCACAATGTTTGAAAATATGTTCATCGTTGGAATTGAAACGCCCGAAGGAAGTTACACATATCATTATGACGTGAACCCTTATTGGAAAATGTTTGATGTGAAAGAGTTAGAATTTGCGCCAAAGTGGGACGGACATAAACCAAGCGACATTGGCAGACTTAATTCATTATTGCCCACCATTACGAACCAAAAGGAGAATGATTAATGAACGAACTCGTCACTCAACTCAACAATGAGAATTACTTTAGCCCGGAAATGAATATGAAGTATATGTCTGTATCGCAATATAAAGACTTTGTAGGAACGTTAGGACAAACCGGGTGTGAAGCTAGGGCGCTTGCGAAACTGCGCGGAGAATGGAAAGAGGAACCGTCAATCCCTATGTTAGTCGGGAGTTACGTTGATAGTTATTTCGAGGGCAGCCTAGCGAGCTTTAAAGCGCAAAATCCAGACATTTTCACACAGAAGGGCGAACTCAAAGCACAATTCAAACAAGCTGAAGAAATCATAGCCAGGATAGAGCGAGACCCACTCTTTATGACTTTTATGAACGGCGAAAAGCAAATTGTTATGACCGGCAAGATATACGGACACGACTTTAAAATAAAAATCGACGCTTACCATCCTGAAACGGCAATTGTCGATCTTAAAGTAATGAAAAGTATAAGAGATACATTTTTCGTTAAAGACTTAGGCCGGGTGACTTTCGTTGAGTATTGGGGATATGATCTTCAACTGGCGGTTTATCAAGAGGTCGTCAGACAGAATCACGAAAAGAAGCTGCCGTCATATTTAGCGGTGGCGACAAAGGAAGAATATCCAGACATTGAGATCATCGGAATAGACCAGGGCATCATGGACGTGAATATTCAATCAATGGAATGGAAGTTAGGTAGAATACAGCAGCTTAAAAAAGGAGAAGTCACACCGGACCGTTGCGGACTATGCGACTATTGCAGACACACAAAGGTACTCAAAAAACCTATTCACTTCAGCGAATTAGCGGTTGGGATATAGCGTATAAGAAGGGGAGTGCGAAGTAAATGGAGCTAGTAAAAGTGACGGAGAAGAAATATTCAATTGTTTTTTATGGTGAAAAGGTATGGAAAATGACACATAAAAACTTTTTAAATTCACGCAAATTTTATGGCATGACAACAAAGGAATTTGAAAAATGCTTTATTTGCGAAAAAACCATAGACCTTGATGAAGTGCCAATTTTTATAAAAGTCAAAGGTGTAGGAAACCGTTTTGCTTGTAGAAAATGTGCAGAAAAAAATTCGAAAAATGCCACAAAGTAGAAGGGGAGTGCGCATTAGATGAAATATAAACCAGAAGATTATAGTATAAGCGATACTCAATTTTATGGTCTTGATGATGGCGACATTGAAAATTACAAAGAAAAGTTAGTGAAGTGTCGCAAACCACATAAGTGCATGGGTGGGTGTGATGGTGAAATTCAAATTGGACAATATGCAATTAGAGAAACTGGTTTTATGGATGGAAAACCTATATCTTCTTACACTTGCACAGATTGTATGGACAAATGGTTAGATGAACTAAACGAATGTGATTAGGTCGCAAAATGCCACCAACACGAAGGAGGAATAATATGTCTTTCAACACGTTAGAAGGCCGCAAATGTTGGTTTTGTGGCGCTGAAACAGCACTAGAACGACACCATATATTTGGTGGATATGCCAATCGTAAAATATCAGAGAAGTATGGAATGTGTGTCTATCTCTGTTTTCACCACCACAGAGACAATAATGAGGGCGTACATGGTAACCGGCAGCAAGATCTTAAATTAAAACGATGGGCGCAGAAGGAATTTAACAAGAAATATCCGGACATTGAATTCATAGACGTATTTGGGAGGAACTACTTATAATGGCCTACACACTTGAAGAACGAGAAACGGTATTTCGCACAGATGCACAAATGGACCATTGGGACGTTGAGTCAAGACAGCGTAAATTTATCACTAAAATTAAGAAGGTTAAAGGTTGCGTCGTAATAAGCGAAGAAACCACCGAAGAAGGAACTATCATAGCGGGGCGATATTTGATACCAGTTAAAGCAATTAGCATCAGAAAGTTGCAGTTTGAGCGTGGTTCTGAGGATAAAAACAGCATTGACGACGAAGTGGATGATGAAGATGCCGAGGAATTACCTGAACAGGAATGAAAGAGAAATGTTCGGCATAACTTTGGTCATGCACGAAGCAATCAAAGAGTACATTGACCGGAATGAAAAATATCTAGGTACAAACGAAAAAAAGTATCTCAGAATGTCGAGCAGTTTCTATGGAAAATTTATGACGGAACTGTTTGAAAGAGTTGGAGACAATGAAGGTCATAAGATGATCAAGGATTTTAAAGGCAAAACTATCAGTTATACAGACGAGGGCAGCACAAAGGAACTCATTCACCTGGACCCGGAAGCATTTTATGATCTTGCTGAAGGTGTAATCAACGGACATTGTTTTCACTGCCGAGATCGTGAAAAGGATTGCGTCATAAGAGAACTGATGATTAATTCTCAAGTGCCAGTTTATGACGAAAACGGCGAATGTCCGTATTACCCGAGATAGGAGTTGATAATAATGGCGGAAAGAAAACCCATTTCTAAAAAAATGAGATTTGAAGTTTTTAAAAGAGATTCATTCACTTGTCAATACTGTGGTGAGAAAGCACCGGATGTTATATTGCACATCGATCATTTGTTGCCGGTAAAAGAAGGTGGTAAGAACACGATGCTAAATCTTATTACCGCTTGTCAAAGCTGCAATAGCGGAAAGTCCGCTCGATTATTAGATGATAATAGCATTGTGACTAAACAAAGAAACCAAATGGAAGAATTGTCTGAAAAAAGAGAACAAATGAAATTGATGGTCGAGTGGAAAAATGAATTAGAAAAATATGAAGAAGAACAAGTTGAGTTAATAGAAACGTTCTTGGAAGATAAAATGAATGTTGGTTTGACTGATTCCGGAAAACAAAATCTAAAAAAGCACATCAAGCGGTATGGATTCAACGAGGTGTATGAATCTTTAGAAATATCCTACAATCAATATTTTGAAACAAGGAAAGATGCTGATAAAGTTATAAATTACACATATAGAATATGTTCAAATCGAGAATATCAAAAGCAAAATCCAATGCACTCAAAACAAATGTATGTAAGGGCGATCTTAAAAAATAAAAATATGCTTCATAATGATATTAAGGTCAGGAGTATGTTGAAAGATTGCGTTGTGGATGAATATACTTTTAAAATGGCTGTTGAAATAGCCAAAACATCAAGAAATTGGACGCAATTTTTAGAGCTGTTTAATGAACATTTTTTAATGGATTATTGAAGGGATGATAAAAATTGCCCAATAGAATTATCAAGGAAACAATCTGCTCATCTAGGGGGTTGGCGTCATGTTCTATATTTTCACAAGACTTATATAAAAGACTAATAACATATGCGGACGACTACGGACGTTTTAATGCAGATACAGAAATAATGTTGGCTAGATTATATCCACGAGAAACCGATGTAATAACACAGTTTGATATTAACGAAGCTCTTGTTGAATTATCCGGCATCGGGAAAATTGAATTTTACACGTCAACACCAAGGAAAGATATATATGCAGCTTTTCCAAATTGGAACGAACACCAAAGAGTCAGGGATAGCAAGAAAAAAATGCCAGACCCCACTGATACGAGTATTAATGATTGGTATTTAAGGCGTTTTGTGTCGTTAGAAATGAAAATTGCGATTTTGGAAGAATCAAAATTTAAATGCGGAAGTTGTGGAAAAAATCTGAATCCGTTTGAATTGGACGCCAAAAATCTTATCAAAATGAATACCGGAGCAATTCATTTTGACCATATTGTACCGGTGAACCAAGGCGGAAGAGCAACTTTTGAAAATCTAAGAGTTACCTGTCCGTCATGCAATCTAAAAAGGAAAAAAACGTTTACTTTTAACGAAATTCTAAATTTTGCAGTAAATTGCGACGAAGATAAAGAACTTGCGGCGAGTTGCGGCGAATTTCCGCCTAATCCAATCCAATCCTTATCCTTATCCGAATCCTTATCCGAATCCTTATCCGAATCTATATCTTGCGAACAAAGTTCGCGCGGCAAACAAATACCATATCAAGAGGTTATTGATTTATATCACTCTTTATGTCCTTCTTTACCGAGAGTCAAAATGCTTTCAGAGGGAAGGAAACGGCTAATAAAAGCAAGGTGGAAAGAAGTTGATGGAGATCTCAATGCTTTTGAAGCTGTGTTTAGTAATGTTGGTAAAAGTGATTTTTTGAGCGGAAGAAATAACAAATGGACCGGATGTAATATTGATTGGATATTGAAGCAAGATAAATTCATTAAAATTGGCGAGGGGACATACAACGATAAAAGCGGAACGGACAATGTATTCCTGGATATGCTACAAAGGGGTGACTATTAGTGACGAGAGAAGAAGTGTTAAAGATAATGACTTACATTCGGGTGTCATATCCAAGATGGGCCAGTGAATTAAAGCCGGATGATGCAAGACTCATGGTTGAAATATGGATGGATGATCTCAAGGAATACAGCTCAGATTTAGTAATGGCTGCGGTAAAATCTCATAGAAGGGTTGAAAAGTGGCCCCCGACGATTGCGGACATTATTGAGAAGATTGATGTAATTCAAGGCAAGGTCGAACCAATGACCGGCCAGGAAGCATGGGCGCTTGTGAGAAAAGCGCTCAAGAATGGAATTTACAATGCGAAACGCGAATACGACTTCCTTCCGAAAGAGATACAGTCAGCAATCGGAGACCATTACGCGCTTAAAGCATGGGCCGAAATGGATATGGGCGAACTAGAAACCGTCGTACAGAGTCAATTTATCAAGTCATACAAGATAAAATCAGAGCAGAAGATGGAATATGATAAGCTGCCAAACGATGTAAAATTGATGATCGAGCAAACAACAAAACTTATTGGGGGCGAATAACGTGGATTGGAAGAAATTACACCTAGATTTGAACGAAAATGGATTAAAAAAGGAATTTGACGAGGTAGTAAAGAAAGCATTAGTCAATTGGTTGTGCGACGAGATTGAGGAAACCTCAAAATTACTTAAAGCGACGTGGCAAACAGCGCCGGAAGATGGACGAAAAGAAGTAGCAAATCAACTATTTGACTTTGCAGCATTATTAAGTGATCTTGGGGAGGGCGCTTACGATGATTGAATACTTAGGCATAGGACCAGAGGAAGCCAGGACGAGACAAGACCTCGTTGATATAACGGGTTATCCGGACAGACTGATTAGAGATCAAATATCGAAGCTGCGTAAATCAGGCGTTCCGGTTGTGAATTTTGGCAAAGGTTATTACATTTCAGAGGACCCGGCAGAGATTAGAAAGTTCATCCGGATTGAATACTGGTCCAAAATGCACGATATGAGAGAGACAGCAAGTGTACTTTATGACGTTGCGGGGGTGATGGAAGCATGAATCCGTTAATCAGAGTCCTTGAGAATATCGCACAGCAATGCGGACCGGATGAAGTTTTTGATCAACTCATGGATAATATACTGTCTGATGGTGTTTATAACCTGGAAGCGTTAATTGAGCAACTTGAATACATCGAGGAAGATGAAATCAGAGCAGCGACGGAGGCGATTGATTATGTATAGCAAAAAAACGATAGAGTTAAGCGCAGAAGCAATCAGAGACACAAACTTCTTAAACGCGATGACGGTCCTTGACATGAATCCGGAACACGTTGTTATCAAATATCACAATGGACACTGGCACATCAGGACCGACAATTACGAAGCTGCATCAGACAGCGTTATTGACCTGATGATTGAATGGCTTATAGAAAACAGTTTCTAGGAGGGCCGGCATGGACGACTATAAAGAACAGGTGCTTGATTTGATGTTGAGGTTGGGACAGAATCACTTCCCAACGCCAAATCAATTCAAAGAATATGAAAAATACAATTTGATGGACGAAATAGTAAACAAATACGGCGATCTCCATACATTTTGCAGACAACACAAACTATGCACAAAAGCGGAGTATGAAAAGAGAGTGCTGAGGGGCAGAACAAAACGAAATGCCGAGGTTTATTTTACCGAAGTGGAACAACGCATAATCGACGAAGTGAAAAAATACATGGAAACCAACGGTTATGAAGAAATACCTAAAATGAGTACGTTCAAAGCAGACGGACAAATGAAATTATACCGCACGATCTTTAAGACATTCACCTCGATTGAATATCTCCGAGGGGTGATCAGGTGTGGTTGAATGTCCATGCAAAGGGTGTGACGATAGACATTTGTATTGTCACAGCAATTGCGAAGGATACAAGGCATTTAGACAGGGCATTGATCAAAGAAACAGCAAAAGAGACGAGGTAATAGGAAGGGAGTATAGTCACTCATGGGCAAAATGGAACGCAGTCAAATATTCAGGCATTTCGGCATCGAAGCTCAAATAGCGAAGCTGCACGAAGAAGTTGATGAGGTGTATGAAGCTTACCTGTCCGGGGACGTTGAGCATTTATCTGAGGAATTAGGAGACGTAAGGTTGGTACTCAAACAGATCGAGGAAGATAAAGAGATCAGAGATTTTGATGTAACAAGACATTGGCCGGCAAAAGAGCAAAGGACCCTGGAACGCATCAAGGAGGGATATTATGAAGATCGTAAGACCATCGGTTGAGATCATCGACAACATAGACAAAGACGCGATACTCAAGAAATTGGAAATTTGCGGACGTGTCTGCTACAAATCCGAAGGCAATATCAAAGACGATTCGGCTGAGAAGTTTGTTAAGAGCATCATCCGCAGGGGCCATGAGTCCGTCTTGGAACACGTCTCTATCACAGTGAGGATTATTACCGACCGGGCCATAGCAAACGAACTGACGCGTCACAGAATAGCGTCATATAGCCAGGAATCAACGAGGTATGTAAAGTATGACGATATTGAAGTGATCGCACCAGTTGACTTAGACGATGTATCTTTCAAAGCGTGGAAAGAAAAATGCGAAAACGATCAATGGATATATAAATTACTTCTCGGTTATGGAGAAAAGCCAGAAAACGCCCGCGCGGTACTTCCATTATCGCTTAAAACAGAACTCATAATGACAGCAAACATCAGAGAGTGGCGACACGTCATAAAACTCAGATCATCATTAGCTGCCCATCCCGATATGAGAATTTTGATGAATATGCTATATGAAGAATTTATAGATAAGCTGCCGCCGGTGTTGTTTGACTATGTGAAATAAGAAGGGGAGTGCGCAGTAATGAAATTTACAGTTGAGTTTGAAATGGAAAAGTGGCATTGCATGGAATGTCCGATGCTTGATAGTAACGACTGTTGTAATTTGCAACCTGAATACGACTATGACATTGAAAACACATGGGAAGAATTAATGTCAAACTGTCCACTTGAGATAGTGGAATGAAGGGTTATACGAATTAGAGAGGGGATTAAAACGATGAATAAAGTAACGATTGAGATAACAGCAGATGAAGGTAAGATCACCGCTGAGATTGATGGAAAAACCTTTGTAAACACTTGGTATAAAAAAAGCAGAGGTATTTACAGCACTAAAGAAAAAGGAATTGAAGATCAGATTTATGATTCAGGTGTGGATATTCCTGAAAAATTGTGTGACGCTTTGATGTTCGTTGATATTACAGAGTTTATGCAAGGGTTGAAAGAATTAGATGACTTTGAAGATGATGATTCAGAGGATGATTTAGATGATTGATAAATTGAAACTTGTATTCAGAACAGGTCTTAACAATGGGATAATTCACAACTCACGTCAAGACGTTGACACTTTATGCAAAGCACTTGAAAAAACAACTAATAAAGTCAACGAATTGGTAGACGCAGTAAACAGACTTGAGAAAGAGATTAAGTCGCTAAAGCCCACAAGTGAGAAGGAGTGAATACATGAAAGTATATATTGCCGGTAAGATCACCGGGTACGACGATTACAGACAGAGATTTGCAAAGACAGCGGAACAACTAAAAGAAATCGGACATACTGTGATGAATCCTGCTGTACTGCCAGATGGATTTGAGAACCATGAATATATGAGAATCTGCTATTCGATGATCGACGTATGCGACGCGGTTTACTTTATGGACAACTGGACAGATAGTCCGGGGGCCATCAGAGAACACGACTATGCGACACTACACAACAAACAGATGATATTTGAATTTTAGGAGGGTAAACCATGAACGACAATCAACAATGGGCCATGAGAGAGCAGAAAAGAGCATTTGACGAGAAAGTTAAAGAGTTAAAAGCAGCTAAGAAGCAGATCAAAGAACTTGAGGAAAAATATAAGAAGCTCGACGAACTCAATGATAAGCTAGGAAAGGCCATCGACCCAATCAGAAAGCAGAAGGACGAGCAGGAAAGACTTCTCGCCCTGGCTAATCAAACGATAGATCATTACAAAGTCAAGTTAGGCAGCGCTAGAATGTATCTCTGCTCAATGCTTGAATATCCTAGAGTCTTTGACAAACAGACAATCGCTGAAAACTTTGAAAAATATGACCTGGACTTCACTATTGAAGAAGATAAGATCACCATTAGGAGGATTAAACGTGCTGAAATTCTACATTCCGGGCAGACCCCAAGCAAAACAGAGAGCTAGAGTCACAAAGACCGGACACGCCTATACACCTAAAGAGACGGTCAACTATGAAAATTACGTTAAATGGTGCTTTTCAAAAGAGTATCCAGATCACACACCATATGAAGGCGCGTTAGGGATGGATATTTACATCGACGTTCCGGTCCCAATGAGCGCCAGCAAGAAAAAGAGAGCAGCTATGTTAGCGGACGAGATCAGGCCGACGAAGAAGCCCGATAATAGTAATATACAAAAATCGGTGGAGGATTCTTTAAATAAAATCGCCTACCTCGATGATAAGCAAATCGTTGAAGGAAAACACAGTAAGAAGTACAACGAGCGCGAGGGTGTATTAGTGGTCATTTACAAGGTGTAACACATCAACCCATAGCGAAGGTAGGCAAACACAAAACGAAGTCTCTAACAAGCGACTTAGCGCACGTTACAGACCGTAGAATGGATATTACGAGGAGAGATTATATTGAACAGTGTGAATTTAATCGGAAGGCTTACATCAGAACCACAGTTACGGTATATCCCATCAACAAACACACCGACAACAAGAATGATCATCGCAGTAAATCGGAACCTAAGCAAAGAGAAAAAAGAAGAAGCCCAGTCCAAAGGTCACCCCACAGCAGACTTTATTCCGGTCACAGTATGGGGAAAGCAAGCTGAGAATGCTGCCAAGTATCTCGAAAAGGGTAACAGAGTCGCTATAAAAGGCAGGATCACCACAGGCAGCTACAAGACAAACGAGGGCGAAACCAGATACACAACAGAAGTCACCGCAGAAAACATTGAATTTCTGATGGAAAAGAAGAAAGACACCACAGATCACGACACCGGAGATTACGAACTGGGAGACTTTCAAAGCGGATCGCCACAACTAGACGACGGTGAGGTACATTTCTAGCAAGATTGGAGGATGAATCGGATGAAAAAGAAATCAAAGCGATCGAGTAGAAAGAATCAATACAACAAACGAGTTATAAAACACACCATGCGCGGCAGCGATCTTACATTCAACGGATACAATTATGACTTCTTTCATTTCATAGAACACTTCACAGGATTCAGATCATAAATAAGGAGTTGAAAATGATGAATGAAGGAATTGAAATGCTTCTAGGTAAGACGCTGAAAAGCATAGACCAAGAAAGAAACGATCACCTTAGGTTTGTTTGTGAAGACGGAGACATATTCGAAATGTTTCATTATAAAGATTGTTGTGAAAGTGTGACTATCGAGGACATATGCGGAGATTTATCAAACCTAATCGGCACACCAATTGTAATGGCAGAAGAAGTAACAAATTCCGACGAGCCAGGCAAAGAGTATTCAGAAAGCTACACATGGACATTCTATAAATTGGCGACAGCAAAAGGATATGTGACAATCAGATGGTATGGAGAATCAAATGGTTATTATTCAGAAAGTGTTGATTTTTGGTTGGTCACACCTAAAAAGCATTGAAGCACTAAAAAAAGGACCCCTTAACCGGAGTCCTTTTTATTTTACCTATTCATAAATTTCAACTCTGTTTACAACGCTATAATCATACCCGGACAAATCTTCCGGCTCCTGGCCTTTAATTTCGCTGAATATCCAGTAAACCATGTATTTCTTGCCATCTTTGAGTGCTGGTGCCGACATTTCAAAATCGTATTCGTCCCCATGCTCAACCTCAAAGTAGTTTTTACGATAAGGCAGCAGTCTGCTAGTCATTTCGGCTTGATCGGTAAGCTCATACTCAATACCCTCAAATGTCACTGTCCCATATTCCATCTCATTAACCCTCCTATAAGTTATTCCCGGATGATTTCTTAGCATCATCACCACGTCTAAATATCCAACGCTATCAAGTATCTTTACCCCATCTTTATTGTAAATATCAAACTTACTCATTCAAAACCCTCCTATTTTGGTGAGCATAAGGCCCGGCGAAGCGGTCACGAGTTCACTTCGCAGAACCTTTGCCCTCCGTTAGATAATCGCGAATGGCCTTAGAGACCCACTCAGAGCGATTATATCTATCCTTCTCAAGCTTAACGTCGAGTCGCTCTAATAAATCCTTGTCGATGCTTATATTGACCCTTATCTTCACGCGGTAACCTCCTTGCTATCGTCAACATCAATTGAAATGATGCCAGGCAGTACACCGTCATTAAAATTGCCATCCAACTCAACACTTCTTTGATCTCGTATAATTCCATCTTCATTCTCCCTTCTACAATCTTTACAAGTGGTAGATGATCTCCAAACACAATCACAGATACTTTGCATAATCCACGTTACCCCCTATGGTCTGTCTCATCAGTACCGGGAGACCATCCCCAGGTAGACGCCCCGGAGGGCGTTTCGACTATTTCTTAGGTTCTTTGTAGTCGTCGCAATCTTCTTCGTTGTAGTAGGAATCAGGAGTGAATTGAATTTTGCGAAAATCTTTGTTGATCATCGCTTCCTTCATCGCTGTGATTTCCTCGTGTCCAAATCCAGCAGCTTGCATTCCCCTAACCATGAAACCGATACCGATTTGTGTTTTAGTCATTTTAATTTCCTCCTTTTGGTTGAATGTTCATCAAATCCACGTTGTTTATATTCTCATTATACACACACCCAACACAATGTAAACAAGAAACTTCACTCAATCCACGTTAAATCGTTCGACACTTTTCGACATTCCCCCTCAATCATGGTAAAATCAAGGCGAAAACTCACACAATCCACAACATTATCCACACGGGGGTGAAAGTATGGCTGGAATAGGCAACAAGAAAGAATACCCAACAGCAGCAGACTTAGAAAATGCAATCAACAAATACTTCGACGAGATCACCAGAGATACAGTCCTAAAAGAAAACTACATAGCCGGTTATAAAGATGATGGGGAGCCAATCGTCGCGGAGCGCGAAGCACTCAACAGACTCGGAGAACCAGTTGTTGTAGAAGAATTCTTAGTCAAACCCTCTGTGATTAATATGTGTGTGAAGCTTGGCATTACTAGGTCCGCTTTGTCGCTTTACAGGACTTATGGCGAGGATTATCTTGACACGATTACGCGTGCGTGCGCCAGAATCGAAGCCTACAAGGTAGATCAGCTAGACGACAAGGGCAAAGCAACCAACGGAATCATCTTCGATCTGAAGAATAACCACGATTACAGAGACAAACAGGAGATCGAACAGACGGTTGAGCATAAGGGAGTCGAGGTCAGCATCAAAGTTATTGAATAATATTCATTGATTTGTGATGTATTTATACATTCTTATGAATAGAATTAGCACAAATTAGATCAAAAGTGCCAAAATTATCGGGTGAAATACTTTTTTAACTGTATAAATCGTGAATAATCGGCTCAACTGTACCCTAAATGATAATTTAAGGCATAGTTGGCCTGGTGTTAAGACTAGGGGGTGATCTATCCAATGGAATTAGATTTGACGCTGACCAAGAAGCAGAAATCATTTATAGATTCAACAGCAGACGAAACGTTGTTCGGCGGCGCTGCCGGCGGAGGTTAATGCAAATCATACGCACAATTAATAGATGCCCTCTTATTCGCACTAAAATACCAGGGAAGCAGACAGCTTATTTTAAGAAGGACGTTTCCGGAACTTCGGAGATCGCTCATGCAAGTATCACTCACGTTATATCCTCAGAAGTTATGCAGCTATAACGATAGTAAAAAGATATGGACCGTCGCCGGACTCAGTACAATAGAGTTTGGTTATTGCGACTCTGAGAATGATGTTACTCAATATCAGTCCGCAGAGTATGACTGTATTCGCTTCGACGAGCTTACCCACTTTACCGAATTTATGTATACCTATCTCATATCGAGGATAAGGGGTGTTAACAGCTTCCCTAAACAGATCAAGAGTTCAACTAACCCGGGCGGCGTAGGTCATGCCTGGGTAAAAGCACGCTTTATAGATGGACATACTCCCGGTGAGTCGTGGATTGATGATATAGGTCGAGATCGTATCTTCATCCCGGCAAAGGTCCAGGAGAACAAGTTCTTAATGGAAGCGGACCCGAAATACATTCAGAGACTTGAGCAGCTGCCGGAGAATCAAAAGAAGGCGCTGTTATATGGAGATTGGGATATATTCGAGGGGCAATTCTTCAGCGAGTTCCGCAATAATGACGATGGCTACCTTGATAGGAAGTTCACTCACGTTTGCGAGCCGTTCCCTATTCCTCGGACGTGGACGCGGTTTAGGTCCTTCGACTGGGGCTATTCAAAACCTTTTAGTGTCCAATGGTGGGCGCTTGACCATGATGATGTAGCGTACCTTTATAGAGAGTGGTATGGATGCACAGGTGAACCGGACGTTGGATTAAGACTCACACCGGACCAGGTAGCAAAGCAGATCGCAGAGATAGAGCGAGAACTTGAGCCGCAAGGTGTCTTTATAGACGGCATAGCGGACCCAGCCATATGGGACGTTCAGACCGGCGAATCAATAGCTGAGGTCATGGCTAGAAATGGCGTACACTTCCGCAAAGCTGATAACAAGCGTATGGCTGGATGGGTACAGGTCAGAGAGCGGTTAAAGTTCGATGATGAAGGCAGGGCTGCAATGTACATCTTCAAGACTTGCCCTCATATGATCAGGACGATGCCGATGCAGATACACGATGCCAATAAACCTGAGGACCTTGACACTAAGTTAGAGGACCACGCACTCGACAGCTGCCGGTATTTCTGTATGGCAAGGCCGGTTAAACCACGTCTCATTAAACAGACGCAGCCTAAAGGATTTAATCCATTAGAGAGTGAACCACGCAAGATCGTCGGTGGACTTGGATTCATCCGTAACTATTAAAGGAGGTGTGACATGGGCTTTTTAGATAAGATATTCAGCGACAAAGAGGAAAACGACCAGGAACCAATGGACAAGGCCCTCATTAGAGAGTCAGTCAAGCAGCTAGAGCAATACCGAAAAGGAAGTGAAGCATTACAGTCTCGCAGAGTCGAGAATGAGGAATGGTACAAGTCGCGTCACTGGGATTACATTAGAAACACTAATCACGAGGACGACCCGGAACCGACGAGTCACCATCTACTGAACACGATCATGCAGAAGCACGCCAGCGCTATGGACTTCTACCCTTCCGCTAATATTCTTCCAAGAGAACCGGACGACATAAAGGAAGCGGAAAGACTGTCAAAGATCATCCCGGTTGAGCTTGAGTATAATGACTTTAGGGATATTTGGGATCAACACTGGTGGGAAAAGCTCAAGCATGGTTGTGGTATACTCGGTGTCGTTTACGACCCGGACGGACAAGACGGTATTGGAAGCGGAAAGATTGTTTCTATTGATGGCAACAATATCTATCACCAGCCGGGCATTAATGACATTCAAGAGTCTGCCAGCGTCTATGTGACTAAGCTAGTGGACAATGAAATGCTAAAGATGGAATACCCGGACGTGGACTTATCTGAATCCAATAAGTTGTTCGAACCGAAGAAGTACCTCACAGATGATTCGTGGGATTCAAACGGCATGAGTCTTGTGATTGACCGGTATTATAAGAAGCCGAACGCCGAGGGTAAGATCGTCATTCATTATCTAAAGTTTGTGGGCGAAAACCTTCTGTATGCCAGCGCAAACGACCCGGAGTATGCAGACGTTGGATTCTATGATCATGGTGATTATCCATTCGTTTTCGATACGCTATTCCCGGAGAAAAACAACATCAGAGGATTCGGACTCATAGACATTGGAAAGAATCCGCAGATATACATTGATAAGATCGACCAGATGATTATCCGTAACGCCTTAACAACCGGGCGCAAACGTTTCTTTGTGTCTAAATCATCCTCTATTGATAAAGAGCAGTTCGCGGACCTTACGAATGATATTATCGACGTAACCGGCAATCCTGGCGAAGAAATGATTCGAGAAATGGTACAGAATCCGATGCCAGCATACATTCAGAACCACCGGGTACAGAAGATCGAGGAATTTAAGGACAACACGAATACCAATGAAGCTTCCAGGGGTGAAACATCTAAAGGTGTTACCGCAGCTTCCGCAATTATAGCCTTGCAACAGGCAGCCGGGAAGTTTGACAGAAGCATCATTGCAAAGACCTATTCTAAGTTCAGCCAGGTAATCTATCTTTATGTTGAGGTTGTGCGTCAGTTCTATGACATTGAGCGCTCATATCGCATAGGTGAACAGGAAGAAATGGAGTTCGTCAAGTTTGATAACTCGGGACTCGTTCAGCAGCAGATGGCTGGTGATTTTGAGGAACCGAAGTATCGTAAACCGGTGTTCGATATTAAGGTAGTGCCGGAGAAACGCGACCCGTTCTCTCAGGCGGCGCATAATGAAATGGCAAAAGAAATGTTTCAAATGGGTGTGTTCAATCCTCAAAGGGCGATTGAAGCTCGCGTTATGCTGGATATGATGCAATTTGAAGGTATCGACGAGATCAAGCGCATGGTTAAAGAGAATGATCAGATCATGCAGATGCTACAACAGGTCATGGCCCAGGTGCAGACGTTACAACAGGAAAACGGAATGTTAAAGACCATCGTACAAAATGACAGGGGCGTAGACCTCGGTATTCCAATGGGGGCAAACAATGGTCAAGGTGCGAATTTACAAAGATGATTACGGCTACCAGGAGATTGACGTAAGAGATCACGCGGACAGTTCTGTATGTATGGCGATTTCAACTCTAATGTGGGCGCTGTCTGATACCTTAATGAACATATCTCCGAAGCCGGACATTACAAAGATGGTCCTGGAAAGCGGTCATTTAAGTATTCGGTGTAATCCTTTAATGGACGAGCAGGAACAGGCCATCATTGATGCGGTATTCTTTACGGTACACATTGGATTGATGCAGCTTGAGAAAAAATATCCACAAGAAATCAGTTTTTCGACATTTTTCGACAATTAGGTTATAATCAGGGCAAGGGGCGGTCCTAATGGCAGACGTTGTAAAGCGGTATGACAGATTTGTTATTCTTGACACAGAGCGACATTTCGTTGTGGTCAATACAAAGTTAAAGCCGGACAAGGACCATCCGAATGGTTATCATTCACACTTTAAGTATCTTGATGTTGCTGAAGTGTGTCTAAAACTTATTAAACGTGGATTGAGACCTAAATCCCCTAGAATGAGGGAATCGGTTGAAAGACTCGTTACGCAAGATGAATTTAGAAGTATGAGGATAAGTGAGCCAAAGCAAAAGCCTAAGAAACGCAGGCGACATTAGCCCTCCTTTTACTTCACATACCCGGTGCGTTCCCCTCCTTTTCGCGCCGGGGCCTAACAATTAGCCGAAAGGCATTTCATAATCCGTAACTAGACGGTGACGCGAGGGAACAGACCTCAGACGACACGCGGGAGAGACCGCAGGGAGTGACAAATATGAGCAAATATTATCTTTCCGACATTGACCTTCACTTATTTGATGAAGGTGCGGAACCGGGAGTCGCGCCCCAAGCGGAAGGAAGTCAAGTCGAAGGCGGCGCAGAAGGTGCAGAAGCGCCACAAAGAGACTATGACACAGAGTTCGAGGGTTTAATCAATGGAGAGTACAAAGACACGTTCCACAAGCGTACCCAGGGCATCATCGACAAGCGGCTCAAGAAGTATAAAGACATTGAGACGAAGCTAGGCAGATACAGCGAAACAATGGAGTATCTGATGGAGAAGTACGAGGTTGACTCTGAGGACTCATTACTGGAACGCCTTAAAACGGAATCCATTGAGGATTTAGCCTATCGAAAGAACATGGACCCGGACACCTATTTAGAGTATCGCAGGGGACAAAAGGCACTACAAATGACTCAACAAGAACAAGAGAATCAGCGTATAGCCAACAAATGGCGACAAGAGGAAGCCGAAGTCAAAGAATCCTACCCGGATTTTAACCTTGCAGAGCTTCTAAGTCGCAATGACGAAGTGGCCGTTGAGTTTTTCAGACTCGCGAAGTCTGGAATCATCCCTCTTAAAAGGGCTTATGAGATCACGCACCTTGAAAACATAAAAAAGAACGTCGCCAAGCAAGCCGAAGAAGCGACGATCAAGAACATTCAGGCAAAGGGTGTCAGACCTAAAGAAGCTGCATCGTCTGCAAAGGATGGTTCTGTTGTTCAGAAGAATGTATCATCACTCACACCAAAAGAGCGAGCCGAGCTTGCACAAAGAGCCGCGAGGGGCGAAACTGTCAAGCTGGGCCGATAAACGAAAGGGGCTAAGCTCGATGAACGATATGTTGTTAAGAGAAATTGACCTTGCGATGTTTGACCTTAACACGCAAGTTACGACTGATAGTGATCTATCCGTTGAAATGAAAACCTACTACTCTGATTATCTGATTGACAATGCGAAACCTTACCTGGTGCATGATCAGTTCGGTCAGAAAAAGCCGATTCCTAAAGGTAAAGGCAAAACGATTGAATTTAGAAAGTATACTCCATTCCCGAAAGCGCTCACGCCACTTACTGAGGGTGTAACTCCAGATGGACGTTCCCTCGAAGTAAGCAACGTTACCGCTACGATCTCCCAATTCGGTGACTATGTAACGCTGTCTGACCTTCTCATGCTGACCGCTATCGACAATAACCTGGTTCAAGCGACTGAGCTTCTTGGTCAGCAAGCCGGTGAAACTCTCGATACGGTTACAAGAGACATTATCAACGGTGGTACAAACGTTCAGTACGGTGCAAACAGCGTTACTGCTCGTTATCTGCTTGTTGGTGGCGAAGCAAGTGGAAACCATTACATGAGTGTTGCGACTACGACTCTCGCTCAAAGAAACATGAAGTACAACAAAGCGCGTACCATTGGCAAAGACTTTGTTGGTATTATCCATCCGGACGTTACTTACGATCTTAGAAGTGATTCCAAGTGGGAAGATTGGCACAAGTACGCGTCTCCTGAAGAAATGTTCAACGGTGAGATTGGTCGCCTGAACGGTATTCGTTTTGTTGAAACGACTGAAGCTAAAATCTTTACCGCTGACGATCTTTCTGCCGCAAACAGAAACCTCGGTGTTGCGTCCGTCGCCTCTAAAACCTTCACTATGGACGAAGCTCTCACCGCTGGTGATGCCGCTGCGCTTGTCGGACGTTCTGTAATCGTTAAAGGCTACCTCTATACGGTTGCAAGTGCCGCCGCTGGTTCTGCCGGTGCCGCTACAATCACAGTAAACGAAACTGTCTCCGGTTCCCCTGGTTCCTCTGACATTATGTATCCGGGCGAAGCTGGTGCCAAAGGTAGAGCGGTTTATTCCACTCTGATTGTTGGTAAAGACGCATATGGTACAACTGATGTTGAGGGTGGTGGACTTGAGTTCATCGTCAAGCAACTTGGTTCTGCCGGTACTGCTGACCCACTCAACCAACGTGCGACTACTGGTTGGAAGGCGACTAAGACCGCTAAGATTCTCACAGATACCTTTATCCTGAGAATTGAGACCGCTTCAACTTTTAACTCCGACGCAAACTAGAATTAACTAGGGGGAGGGAATAATCCCTCTCCCATTTTTTTATTAAAGGAGAGAATAATAATGGCAAGAATGAAAACTACTGAGGAAGTTATTGAACAAGTCGCTGAAGAAGTGGTAAAGACTATGAGCAAGGCTGAAATTGAAGAAGCGGAAGCGGCTAAAAAGGCCCAGGAAGAAGCTGAAAGAACCGCGTGGCTTAATGAGAAGGTTGAATTTAAGGCAATCTATGACGGAGACACCTACAAAGACGACATTATTGTAACGATCAACGGACGCAATTATCAAATTCAACGCGGTAAAAAGGTAATGATTCCTCGATTCGTTTATATGGCGATTGACCAGGCAGAGCGGCAGCTTATGGAAGGTGCCGAAAACCTGAGAGGACTCGTCAGACGATTCGACAATGAGGTAGTATCAAAATTTTAGGGTGGCTTCGGCTACCCTTTTTTAGAAAGAAGGTGAATTATGCTGATTTCTGATGTAATAGCGATTGTGTCCGCAACAAAACCGAATAACTTTACGGAAGCGGACTACATCAGACACCTAAACGATCTTGAATCATATCTTGCAAAGAACGTTTATGACAACACAGAGTACGTCACCATGACCGCGACGACTGATACATTAGGCGTTCCTGAAGAATTTGACCGTATTTATGAGGAATATCTCTATGCAAAGATAGATTTAGAGGATGGAAGGCAGGATTTGTACCAATTGTCTTATGGTCAGTATATGAATACCTATATGGACCTAAGAAACCATGTAAACAGATCATCTACAAAGACCGCAACAAGATTCACGAATTATATGTAAAGGGGGTGCGCTATCTTGAATTTGGTTGAGCCTAGAAACATTGAACTAAATACGGACGTTATAGGCGAGTTTTTAGGACTCAATATGACGGACACTGTAAAAAACAATCAATTTACAGATATGCAAAACCTCTCAAGTGATAGATTTCCGTTCATTCATCCCAGGAAACCGCGAACGCTAGTATCAACGCTTACAAGCGCTACGGCATTGTTCTCTGATGGTCTCAAGCTGGCTACGGTGGAAGGAACGTCGTTTAAATACGATGGTGTTGTGAAGGGAACTGTTACCGCTGGTCCTAAATCGATGGTTGAATTTAATAAGTACATCGTTATTTTCCCAGATAAAAAGGCTTATGACACAGTAAACGGAACATTTGCATCTTTCACAGCGCCGGACATTGACTATGTAACGGTCCATATGAACCGGATATTCGGTGTTAAAGGACAAAATGTCTATGCGTCAAAACTTGGAGATCATACCACTTGGGATGATTTTTCGGATTTAGATGGTACGGTGAATGATTCGTGGGCTGCGGACATTGCCGGTAACGGTGATATTAAAGGCATAACCGCTTATCAAAATCACGTCGTATTCCAAACAGAAACCTCAATGCACGAATTATATGGCTATAAACCGGCAAACTTTCAGATTCAAGAGACGGTCAGGCAAGGGGTACTATCAAACGCCTATTGTGAGCTTAATAACACGCTGTATTTCGCTAGTCCAAGAGGTATATTCGCCTTTAGTGGGGGATTGCCTAGGTTGATTACACAAGACCTTGAAATACCCTTTGTAGCGTGTGTTTTAGGCACAGACAATAAAAAGCTCTTTGCGTCAGTCTATGATGGGACGAATTATCATCTGATCGTATTCGACCCGGAAACCGGACTGATTCACAAAGAGGATTCTCTCAACGTGATTCAATTTGCATATCTTAACGGATACTTGTATGCGCTATGTGCGGATGGAAAACTTTATAAGTTTGGTTCAGGTACAGAAAGCATATCCTGGAACTTTGTAACGCCGTTTTATTATGACGGAGACGCGTTTCACGATAAGCTTGTTACTCACATTGAACTTCATGCAGAACTTTCAACCGGTTCCTCAATCCAAGTGTATATTGACTATACCGGAAGTGAGTTTAAGTCGATTAAGACCTACAACAGCACGACTGACAGGGTGGTAAAGATACCTGTTAGAGTAAGGGGTAATAAGTATCGACTAAAGGTAACTGGTACCGGAAACGTGCTTGTGAGAGCCATTAAACGCCTTTCAATAGGGGGTAGGTTATAATGCTGCCATATCCCGAAGCCGGGAAGAACGACAAAGAAACGCTGAACAATCTATTCGATGCTTATTTCAAACTCAGGAAAGAACTTGAATGGCTACTTCATAATTTAGACGACAACAACATCTTAGAGATCGACGCTGCAAAAATAAAGAATTTAGAAGCGGTGCTTATTGTTTCCGATACCGTGATTACAAATATTCTTTATGCTCAGGAAGGTCGAATTGCAAGACTGACGGTAGACCATCTTTTAACCGAAGATTTGCTTGTCGGCGCTGAAATAATGGATTACATCGACATAGAGGACAATTACATTAAATTCATCCACGCGACAAGGCTTGACGAATTACCGCAGATTCAATATACAGACACAAGCGAAGCGCCTTTATATTGGGATTCCGAAGCACACAATCACATGACAACAGAAGATACCGGAATACCTGTCATGGTATATCAATACGAACGCCAGGAAAAAATGAAAATCTGGTTTAATCCGGACGATCCTAACCATGTACCTGTTATAGAAATGGGCATTGGCTCCGGATATGGCGACGACTATGGTAAAGGATTTATATATAAGGGCGTGGACGGACTTTACATTGAATACAGACATTCAGTTACCGGCAATCCGCGCATATTCAAATTAACTGACGACGGCCTTGACCTGAGCCAATTTGAAAACGTTGATTTTAACGAAAATGTTTATTTGATGCACAGGGGTAGAAACTTGGTTCAGGAGTCGGATTATTCAAATGCCGAAGGGGATGGCTCAAAAGCAACCGGCCCTGCTTCCCACGCGGAAGGTGTGAATACTAAAGCGAGTGGAAGTGCTTCTCACGCAGAGGGGCGCTGGACGCACGCGGCTGAAAGCAACAGTCACGCCGAGGGCGCATATGCACAAGCTCTCTCGTCCGATTCGCACGCCGGAGGTTCGTACACAATGGCGGGGCCTTTTGAATTTGTTGACGGTGCCGTTTTACAAAGTGCAATGCTTGCGTCTCCTGCGCCTGTGCTAAATTATGCAAATCCATCTTTCTCGGTGTCGGACGCCAGCGTGTTTTCTGGTATGTCACATATTCTAATGGTTACGAATGGATTCTACGAGAAGTGGGAGATCGGCAGCATTGTGGGAAGTCGCATCTACTTAGAGGGCGACCCTTTTCGAGAAGGTACGTTCGGCACAGCGGTCGGAGCGCCTATCTATCCGATTACGGACGAAATAGACGCAGACGCATCTTTTGTTCACGGATATGACAACAAGGTGTGTGGGTATGCGGCAGCGTGCTTTGGAGTAAAAAACATCGCACACCGAGAAGCGCAGTTTGTTGTAGGGAAATATAATAATCCGCTAGAGAACACTCTTTTTGTTGTTGGCAACGGCAACGGCACAACTCGCTCGAACGCTCTTTCAGTTGATGATGGCGGAAACCTAGATATTTCAGGTGAATACCGTGTCAACGGCGTACCAATCAGCGTTGGGGCAGAGAGCGCGCTGCCGGATGCGCCGGAAGCCGTCTTCATAGGCAGTGCCACGCTACTGACGGGAACTATAACCAATTTCACTGACCCAACCTTGACAGGTGTCGGAACGCAGTTCTTGTCTGAAGTCTCCATAGGCGACCTCCTAACTGTAGCCCCGACGCCTGGGGACGACCCGTGGTCACCGCTTAAGTCGGGCTTTTTCGAAGTGACTGGTGTTACTTCGGACACAGTACTGGAAGTAACAGCGCACGGTGACTACGAAGTGAACAACGTAAACCTGCCGCTGCTTATTAAGGTAAGCTCTACTTTGCCAGCACCTGGTGGTGATGGGAGCTTATTTGATGGATTCGCCTCCATTGAAGAGGCATTCGCGACATATTCTTTTGCAAATCCTGAAAAGGAATACAACATTCATATCATCGCTGGCGATATAAATGCTGAACTCCCAATCGAATATTTGGCAGCACCTGTAGGTGTAGCCGTAACGCTGTATGCGTGGGTGCCCCCAGCCTCGATAAACGTACGCAGCTGTACTCTTGTAAAGCTTCGCATCACATGTCACCACGGCACCCATAACATCAGCATTGAAAACTCTGCAAACGTGTTGTTGGAGACTCACGAGGAGAACATTCAAGGCGATATCTCGGTGTATGATAGTAGGAATATCCAAATAGATACCTTCGCGACTTACCTGGAGGTTTCGGGAGATTCCAGTCTATCTGTCTACGGTGCTGATGAAACAGATGGTCTTAAAGTTTCGCACCTCTTTAACTACCCGGCTGCGGCAGAAAATACGGCTGCTTTCACGGATGATGGCGACCGCATGGTTCTGCCAGGAATGACTTTCTTTCATACAACATTAGGCAAGCCGGTCTGGTACAGCGGCACAGATTGGGTAGACGCAACAGGAACAACAATTCAAGAAGAATAGGGGTGATTAAATGACGCCATTGGATATTCAAAACTACGGCGCCGGAATAGCAGCTTTGGCAGTCGTTTTCTGGTCATATGCAACGTTTGTAAAGTCGCTTAAACCACTAATTGAAAAACTAAACATAGTCGTACACAACAACACAGAAGCGCTTAACGAAAGCAGAAAATCGACGGATAACATAGCAAAAGCGCTGGAACTTCTTGAATTTTCGATTGGTAGGCAAACAGACACCTTTGATAAGAAGCTCACAGAACACGATTGCCGGTCCATTGAAATCCATGAAGATATAAAAGAAATTCGCGCTCTGACAAAGGATATAAAGACCAAAATTTATGAATAAATTAACCAAAATAGAGTTGCTATTACGAAGTAGAGTGATTGAATGAACAGCTTATATTGTCCGAAAAAGAAGGGCTATTGCGTGTGCATGGCCCTTCAATCAGACCCACGCGATCCGGGTATTTGCACAGCGAAGTATTGTCCACTAAAGGAGTGATAACGTGGAACAACTTAAAATGATGGTATTCGATGGACAGATCACAAAGAATTTTAATCTCAACGAATTTAAGTGTTCGGCAAATGGAGAATTGATTATAAATGCTGATGTAATCGCTCATATCAAGCGACTTCAAAAGCTAAGAGATTGGTACGCAAAGCCAATGTCCGTTAATTCAGGGTATAGAACACTGGAATATAACAGAAAGATCGGAAGTCCTGACACGTCCTATCACATTATTGGAATTGCGACGGATATTCTGTTACCATATTACCTAAGAAAAGAAGAAAATTACCAAGCAATTAAAAAGAAATGGTATGAGATATGCGCTGCCGATGGTCTCGGTGGTGGGTTTGGATTCTACCGTACCTTCATTCATTGTGACTCGCGCTTGAAACGTGCATTTTGGGACGAGAGGTGAGATATGCGATATTCAAAGGTCGGTCTGACTGACGTTGTAGAACTGGACCCATTTTGTTTAAGACTTCGTATCGTGGATTGCGTGCCAAATCGTATAGAATATTACAATTTCGTCAATGGTGGTTACTTCTGGCATCATGCAAGCGGTGAGACATACCCTTTAGGAATCCTGGTGGACCAGGGTGATGTATTATCAGATCGTCAACCTCATGGAAAACCTGCAGGAACACTGATCATTTATAAAGACGGTAACGTCGCAGTAAAAGAACTTCTATCAATCAAATCCGAGAAAAACGTTTGGTTTGCGATTTCCGGGTGTACTATCCTTCCTAAAATCAATATGACAGCGGCGGGATTTACTGGCGTATACTCTGACATTGGCAGAACGACACTTAGGCCGGTGATCGGTTATAGAAAAAAAGATAAGAAGATCATCATAGCGGTGAGACCGTCCTCAAGCATCACAAGGGCGCAGATTACGTTAAAGAATCTAGGGTGTGACTTTGGTATCACATTAGACGCTGGCGGCAGTACGGCATTACAGGTTAAAGGAAAGAAGCTTCATAATACGACAAGGCGACTAAACAACGTAATTACATGGTAGGGGGCATATGAATGAATACTGAATTTATCAACGAATTTGTGACTATGATCGTATCTAATCCTCAAATGGCGCTATTTCTATCTGTTTTTATTGTCGGGTGGTTACTTAAAGAACATTCATCACTCAACAATCAATTGATTCCCTGGGCGCTTTCTATTGTTGGTGTAGTGTTAGGGCTATTGCTGATTGAATTGAGTCTATCAGGCGGCATAACTGGGCTTATCATGGCGTATATAATGATGGCGTTTTATGACAAGATCAAAGGTACAATCGAGGTATTTTTCCTCAAAGAATAGGGGGATTGCAGATGAATCCAATTGACGAGAAACAGCAAATGGTAAAGGTTAGGGATTATATCCTAAACACCTATGGGAAAGATTACGGCATTAAAGATTCTGATATTGGGTGGGACGGTCAGAACGTAAAGCTTGGTGAGGACGTATTATTCAAACCGGCATATGTTCAGGACGGACGTTCGTATTTAGATCAAGGCAGCGTTGATTCAACCATGCAGAATCATTTCGCTAAGACAGGAATGCAACCTCAATCTTACACACAATCGTATAATTCACCTTATGCGGACCAAATAAAAACAATGTTTGATCAGATTATGAATGCCCCGGCGTTTGACCCTAACTCTATTTACGATACCCCCGAATATTCAGCGCTTGAATCTAAGTATCAACGACTTGGAGATCAGGCTATGGGTAACACGATGGGCGAAGCTTCCGCTATGACCGGCGGCAGACTTAATTCCTGGGCGACTTCCGCAGCTTCACAAGCTAAAAATTCATACAATCAACAGTTCACCGATCTTATTCCGCAGATGCAGAACAACGCAAGAAACGCCTACAACAGCGAAATGTCTCAGCGTATGAGTATCCTGGATATGCTTCAAGGTATGGATAGCACAGAGTACAATAGATTTGCTGATGATAGAGACTTTGATTATGGTATGGAACAAGATGAACAGAACTGGGATTACACAATGGACAGAGACGCAGTTGAAGATGGACGCTATAATACCGAATGGGCTTATGGCATGAGTCAAGATGAACTGGATGAAGCTTGGCGACAAAAGGAATGGGCGTACAAGGTTAAACAAGATGAACTCGATAGGGCGCTTTCTTATGCGAGACTTAATAACAGTGGCGGACCTTCTGATGATAACGACGACGATGGTCCGGCATATGGAGAGATATTCACACTTGCTAAAAATGCGATGCTTAAAGAGGATGACCCTTGGAAGTGGATTGAGAACAACTATGCTTATTTAAGGCAAGCAATGGGGCCGGACGTTATTATGAAACTCAAGGCGTTGATACCTGAATCAAAACTCGACTACAATTATTCCGGCAATAAAGCTAAGGAAGCATTTAAAACGAAGCAACTTGAATAGGGGTGGTGTCGTTGGCTAAATACAAGAATTGGAATGAATACGTTAAAAGTACCCAGGTTAAAAAGCGTAAAGAAGAACAGTCGAACACCAGAAAAGGAATGACTGACGCTAAAACGTGGGACGAATACGTTGATCGCAATAAAATGACCGGATTTAAGAAGGAAGTTAAGTGGGAGCCGCGCGAAGAAGAAGAAAAGAATCAGATTTTAGCCGAACTACAAGACCGCCCTGTTAATAAAATGGAACGCAGAACACAAGGAAACACCAACGAACGCGCAAAAGGCAACAACGTTCAGTCCGTTGATAGAAAGAATTATCGTCAGGATCCTAATTTTAATGGCATGAACGATGAAGAATCAGAGCGGTATGAGATATTAAAGACTCTGGACCATGAAAAAGCGCAGAAATATGTGAATGAATTAGCCCCTGTAATTGCAAAACGCAAAGCAGAGGGTAATTATGTTACAACAAACATAGCTGCCGGAGCGAGACAAACCGGAGAAGGCATTCAGAAACTTGGTCGAGAAGTCGTTGAGGACTTCTTTGAAAATAAACGCGATCTCACAGATGAAGAAATGGCGAGAACAGAAGCGCAGGACGTTTACAGAAACCGTCTGAATGAGATCAATCAAGGCAGAGGTAAACTTGGCAAATTCGGCGCTGACGTTTTACAAGGCGTTGGACAAGCATTACCGGGAATGGTCGCAGCTACGGTTAGTGGTCCTCTTGGACTTGCAACGTTTGCCGCAGGTGCCGCTGGTAACTATCTCGACGAAGCTGAAAAAGCCGGTGCGACTAAAGGCCAGAAGTGGGCTTATGGTTTAACGATGGGCGGCGTTGAAGCTGCACTCGAAAAGTCACTCGGTATGTTTGGATTTGATGTGGATGGCGCTATTATGCCACTTATCAGACAGGGCCTTAAAAAGAATCTTGGTACACTGGCGAAACATTTTGCTAAGAATGCTGCCGGTGAGGGTACTGAGGAATTTGCGGCTGAGATCATTGGCGCTTTGATGCAGAAAGCGACTTATGACCCGGATAGAAAGTTGGACGGACAGCTATTAAAAGACGCTGGATATTCAGCGTTAGTTGGCGCGACTTCCGGCGCTGGTATGTATATGGGGCAGATGCCGGGTAACGCTGCCGCTATGAAGTACGGTCCACAATATTTGCAAGAGGAATTTCCGAAGTCCGTAGTGGCCGCTATGTCGTTACCGGAAACTTATGAATCAAACAAAATCGTTTCTGAAATGATTGAAACGAGTAGTGATATTTCTATTGGAGAGCTTGAAAAACTCAACAAATTAATCGAAAAAGATATGAAGAAATTCAACGAAGAAATAAAGTCAGGCAAGTTTGACGCTGAAATATTTAAAGAAACCATGCGAGAAAACAACGAGATCAAAAACGAACCTGATAACACGCTGTTTAGCGAAGCTCAAGAGAACGAAGTTAAAGAGTCGAACGAGGTATCGGATGAAGTAAAACAAACCGCAGAACAGCCGCAGGAAAGCGCTTTAGATACAGCAGAATTGAAACAGAGAGACGAGATACTAAAGAAAATGTATCCTGGACTCAACAAAGACAATAAATACACTGGCAAGATCGAAGGAAAAGCCAAAACCGAAGGCGTTTTTCAGCACAAAGACGGACGCGTGGTTAAGATCGTCAAAGACGATGGTGAAAAAGTTGAGTACGTCCTCAGAAAACCAGATGGAACGTGGGAAGATTCGCCACTCAGAGCTTATAAAGAGTCTTTCAATCAGAATTACAAACCATCAAGCGAGGAAAGTGTCATTCAAACGCCACAACAAGCACAGCAACGCGACTTAGAGCAACCAACATTAGAAAGTCAACAGGGAGTTAAGGCTGAAATAGAAGATGCTCAGAGTGGCGCTTTAGCGCAGGAAAATAACATTTGGAACGAAATTGATGAAATAGAATCAAGGATGAAAGAAATTAAAGAAATCGTTAACACTAAATACAATGGAGATCCGGAACAAATGCCGGATGCTATGAGTAGAGAAAACACCTTCAATGCTTTAAGGCTGGAAGTATTAAGACGCAGAGCAAAAAATGAAGGAATAGAAAGACCATCCAAACCAGAAGCAGTGCAGGAAACAAAGGAACCTGTTAAAACGCAAGCGGAACAAAGCGCTTCAAAAGTAGAAAAACCAGCACAAACAGAAACTAAAAAATCAGAAGATAACGAAATCGCGCAAAAAACAGAAAAAGTTATTTCTGAAAGCAAAACGTTCACACCACTTACACAAAGTACAAACAGCAAGACCGGCGACACGATCTATGAGTTTGAACTCAAGGAAAGAATTGAGAAAGAACAATGGTCAGAGATCAACGGAATGGTGAAACGTCTTAAAGGTGGGTACTGGAAAAACAAGTTTTATTTCAGAACTGACAACTTGGATGAAGCAACCGAAAAATACAATCAAATTATAGCTAAGTTTGATAAAACTGAACCGGTACAGACTGTTAAAAATGAAGTGATTGAAGATAATCAGGGTATACAAGAAACAAAGGAAAAGACTTACAAAGATCAAACTAAAGAACTTTCCGAAATGCTTATAAAAAGATTTGAATCCGGCGTTCAAATTTCAAACAAAGAGTTATTCGAGATCGCCAACGTCGCGTTTGGCGGCACGCAAGGCGAAGGAAAATATAACGTAAAGGATGCCTACGATTCACTTGAGTTAGCTGTCAACAAATATATCCTGGATATGCAGGAGATCATCACGCTAACTAAAATGCAGGACATTCTTGAACTTCTGCCTACACAAAGTAACAGAACGGAAGAACAAGAACAATTTCAACAATTTTCTACACCTCCTAGCATAGCCTACGTCGCCAACTATGCAGCCAATATTGATTCAAGCGACGTAATGTTAGAACCATCTGCTGGCATCGGTGGACTTGCGGTATTTGCGAAGAAAAACGGCGCGAAAGTGTATGCTAATGAGTTTTCAGAAAGACGACTTGAAGTATTAAAGAATATGCCGTTTGATGGATTCTTTAATGAAAACGCTGAACAACTCGACAACATACTTCCGGATTACGTTAAACCAAGTGTTGTTGTGATGAATCCTCCTTTCAGCGCGACAGCAGGACGACTCAATAAGAACTCAACAAAGTATGCAAAGATGCACATCGAACAAGCCCTTGCTAGACTCGAAGAAGGTGGAAGGCTTGTAGCTATTGTTGGTCGCGGAATGGCGCACGACTCTACAACGTTTAGAGATTGGTGGACCAACGTTATAGGCGGCAAGTACAACATTCGCGCGAATATCGGAATTGACGGTAATAACTACAAGAAATACGGCACAACTTTTGATATACAAATCGTTGTTATAGACAAGAATGGTCCTACACAAAACGATGTAATGACAGGTTTTGTTGAGGATATATCTGAACTTCCTATTATGTTGGAGGGGATTAGAAATGACCGAAAAAGAATTGAACAACAAACTTCTGTCAAAAATGTTGCTGGAAACAATGAAGGAGTTAAAAATCAAAGTAGACCCGAGCCTTCCGGTAATACTTCAAGCTCTGGAATGGAGCCTGGACAACCAGGGAGTACCGTCAGACAGGGACAGTCAGAACTTCAGAACGCTTCTGGAGAAGTTGTATCTAATTCCTCCGGAGAGAATGTGGATGTTCGTAACGACGACGGAGGAAGGAAACCAAGAGGAACAAGAAAAGGAAATGTACCTGGAGATCAAATCGGAGAAAAAACCGGAACAGAGAATGTGGGCGCTGATGGATATAGCGTTCAGCAATTTGATGGAAAGAGTGCTATCGAAATTGATGTAAAAACAGATGAAGAATCCAGAGAAGGTAATGAAAATATCGGAGACGATGCCATTTATTCGAACTACATTCCGAAAAAGCTGAAAATAAAAGGTGCAAAACCTCACATTACGCCACTTGTAGAAAGTGCAGCTATGGCAGCGGTGGAGCCTCCGACACCAACTTATTCACCAATGTTAAACAATAAAATCATTGAGGATGGAATACTCTCTCTGCCTCAGTTAGAAAACGTTGTTTATAGCGGTCAAGCGCATGAAAAAATACTTCCTAACGGAGAAAGACAAGGTTATTTAATAGGTGACGGAACAGGTGTAGGTAAAGGACGACAGATCGCCGGAATAATTATGGACAACTACAATCGCGGAAGAAAGAAAGCCGTTTGGATGACTGTTAGGGATAACCTGTATGAAGATGCTATAAGGGACTGGACCGCTCTAGGTGGCGAAGAAAAGCAAATTATTCATCACGCGAAAGTAAAGGTAGGACAGCCAATCAAACAAAGCGAAGGGATATTGTTCAGCACATATACAAAAATCCGTTCAAAAAATAAGTTAGAAGATATGAATGAGAAGGAACGATTGAAGCAGATTGTAAATTGGCTTGGAAAAGACTTTGATGGCGTAATTGCTTTTGACGAAGCTCATACAATGGGTAACGCACTAGAAATCAAGAAAAAGCGCGGAACCAGCAAACCGTCTGCAACAGCATTGTCAGCACTTCAACTAAAAAAAGCATTGCCGAAAGCAAGAGTATTATATGTTACAGCAACGGCGGCGACGGACATTACACAATTTGCATACGCAACTAGGCTTGGACTATGGGGAGAAGGCACCGCATTTACTGACGTTAGGGATTTTGTTTCCAGGATAGACGCCGGTGGCCTTGCAGCTCTCGAACTTGTTGCTCGCGATATGAAATCTATGGGGCTTTACCTCGCTAGAAACCTTAGCTTTGATGGCGTCGAATATGATACCCTAACGCACGATCTCAGCGATATGCAGCGCATGATTTATTCAAAAGCAACGGAAGCGTGGCAAATAGTGCTTCAAAACATTGATGCCGCACTCGAAATGACCGGCGCAAAAAACAACGGTAAAGCCAAGAAAAACGCGCTGGGTGCATTTTGGGGAGCTAACCAAAGATTTTTCAACCAAGTAATGACCTCTATGAGTGTTCCTTCGCTGATTGAGGACATTCACAAAGAATTAGACAGCGGAAACGTTGCAGTTATTCAATTAGTCAATACCAACGAAGCTGCAATGGAACGAAGCCTATCAGAAGCAGAAGATAAAGATATAGACCTTGAAGATTTGGATATGTCTCCGACTCAAATTCTCGTTGAGTATCTTAAAAAATCATTCCCAATTCAGCAGCATGAGGACTATATTGACGAAAATGGCAACAAACAACAAAGATTAGTTAAAGACAGCGAAGGAAATATCGTAATCAATAGAGAAGCCGCAAGAAAAAGAGATGAATTAATAGCAGAAGTCGAAATGATGAAGATGCCGGATGGCGCTATTGATATGATCATTGACGAATTTGGACCTGAAATCGTTTCTGAAATTACAGGCAGAAAAAGAAGACTTGTATATCAAACCAATGCTCAAACCGGCAAGAAGGAAAGAGTTGAGGAAAAGCGTTCTAAGTTATCCATCGACAAAGAAGTAGATCAGTTTCAGAACGGCGAAAAGAAAATACTGATCTTTTCTGATGCTGGCGGAACAGGCAAATCATATCACGCGGATAAAAACGCAAAGAATCAATCGAAGCGTATTCACTATCTGTTACAAGCAGGATGGAACGCAATCGGTGCAACTCAAGGATTTGGAAGAACACACAGAAGCAATCAGGTGGTCGCGCCTACATTGCGTCTGGTAACAACCGACCTAAAAGGACAAAAACGTTTTGTCTCGACTATTGCCAGGAGATTGAATCAGTTAGGCGCTATCACCAAAGGACAAAGACAAACAGGTGCAGGAATATTCTCAGAAAAGGATAACCTTGAAGGTCCTTTAGCGTCTGATGTACTCTCGAATTTCTATGAAGCACTTGCGACGAACAGACTTCCTGGTATTGATGGCAGAGATATTATTTCGAAAATGGGATTGACCTCGAAGTTTTATGACGAATATAACAGATATAAACCTAACAACGACGACCCTAGAAACATTCCGCTGTTTTTAAATCGTCTCTTAAATCTTGATTACGACGATCAGAACTCGTTGTTTGATTTGTTTATCGAAAGTTACGAGAATGCGGTAAACAGAGCAATCGCAAACGGAACATTAGACACCGGCCTTGAGAACTATAAAGCAGAGCGTGTTGAATTCATTTACGAAACAACGATATATGAAGATAAAAACACGTCCGCGAAAACGAAATACATTCAACTCAAAGCTTATAAGAAGTCTTTAATAAGAAGTTATCAAGACGTTACAAAGCATGATAATTTTATTAAGTTTGTGAGATTGAACGAAACCGGAGAAGTAAAAGCTGTTTGGAAATCAAGCAAGGAAACAGACAGCAAAACCGGAGAAGTAAGACAAAGATATAGATTATTGCCGCCGATGTATGGTGGGAGTGAAAATGTCTATATTGAAGAAACGATGAAAGAAAAAACGACAGACATTCCGAAAGATCAGTGGAGAGACGAATGGAAGAAAGCGTCTGACACACAGCCAAAACTTAAAGAAGAAACGTTGCATATGTTCAGCGGCACGTTGCTTCCTATATGGGACAAACTTCCCGATAAAAATGCAAGAGTGTTGCGTGTAACAGATGATTCCGGAAACGTTTATCTTGGAAGAATATTCCCGACTGATGAAATTGATATAATTCTTTCAAGGTTTGACGTAAAACGAACAAGAGAAAATGCAGATGCCAACAAAATTTACGATCAAGTGTTGAACGGTAAAAAGATTGCGCAATTTAACAGAAGGACATACCTCGAAAGACGTAAGGTGTCCGGTGAATATAGAATAGAAATAAAATCACCTGAAGCGTGGTACATTCAAAATTCACTATCTAAATTTGGAGCCTTCAAAGAAAAGATCAATTCGGAAGATCGTTTTTTCATACCAACAGACAAAGAAAAAGGCACTAAAGCAATTGAAAGCATGATGATTCGTTACGAATTTGAATCGTTCGCAACGAGTATGGAATCCGAAAACGTTCCAGACGCTTTCCAGGGCAAATCACCAGACAAGATGGGTATTGTCCCACCTTCAATAGCGAACAGCATCGCGGTTCCAGAAACAGAGAAGTATGAATACTTTGACCCGGACCGGGAAAAAGCGCACAAAGAGAACAGACTTCAAAAGAAAAACCTCGGTACGGTCATAAGAGAATTTGCGCAGCACTTCAAAAGAATATCCACCAGGACCTTCAAAGACATTGACGAGCGCGATTCATCACTAGCAGAAGCTAGAAAAGAAATACTCGCTTACAAAACGTACAGATCACTCGCGGCAGATGAAGCAGCAAGACACCTCAATTTGTTTGTTCAAGCTGATTCAAAAGAACTCAGCAAAGAAGAATACAACAGATTTGAGAGATACATTCAGCTTCGCGACTTGATGGAAGATGCAAAGAACAATCTAACGCTTCCTGGAAGCTGGACAGAAGAAATGGTTGAGTTTGAGTATAATCGTCTGTCTGCATCACTCAATGACAACATCAAAGCAGCAGTAAAGCGCAGGGATGAAGGACTTGAACGCATAAAGAACGATTACATTCAGGCTTTGGCAAAAGTAGGATTCAACGTTAAAAAGCGCTTCACAAAGGAAAACTATTTCAGACACCAGGTACTTGAATACTACAATGCGAATGAAATGGTTAAAGGTTCCGGTTCAAGAGTCAAGATCAACACGAACAGGGGCAACCTTAAAAAGCGTGAAGGTACAAAACATGAGATCAATGAGAACTATCTCGAAGCGGAATATGAAGTATTGTTCAACATGATTTACGACACGAAAGTCGCGCAGATGCTTAATAGAATCAGAAGCAAATACGACATTACGAGCAAGCTCAAGAAAGAAGCCAAATCGAGAAACGAATCAATGATCGTTCAAATCGCTGAAGCAGAAATGCAACAAGCATTAGACAAGGCAAGTCCTGGCGAAAAGATCAAGCTAAAGAGTATCTCAGAGTACACAGAGACAAAGAATCTCACAGGGCTTAGATCAGACACAGCAGAAGCGATGGTCAAGTTTAGTCAAAGAATCGCTATGAGCATGGGAAGCCTTCAAGGACTTGCTGAAAGATATGTAGAATCCGGTGAAGGTTTATGGTCCGGTGATGGCAGATGGGATAGAGTTATTGAGACAATCGCGGAAGGCAACACCAAAGATACCCCTCAATTCTTTAACTTCCTGTCAGAGCTTGCATCAGATGATGAATTTGATGGAAGTCTCGAAGCCAGATCAATCCTAGCTGCAATCGGAAAAAGGGAAGCGTTTATCAAAGATACGTTAGGCTCCAAGTATTACGAATGGAGAAATCGCGTCGATGATAGATTAATCCCGGATGATCACAGTACGTTCCAGCCTATTCAGGGTAAGCACATGATGTCAGTCAACACCATTAGTGACCAGATGGCAGAGGTCCTAATGAATATCTCTATTGGCGAAACGATAGGCATTGAAAACCTGAATAAAAAGGATTTACAAGTCAAACAGATGCTATCTTTCGCTGGCGACAGAATGACGTATATCATCCCTACACCGGTCACAACCACTTTAGAAGATGTTTATTCAAACATGACTAAAGAGATTCAGTTATTCAAACAGTTATGGGGCAAACTTCAAACAGGATGGAAACGATGGATACTCACGATCAATCCTAGACAAGTCGTTAAATACAACCTTAGAAACATCAGTGGTGACTTGGACGCACTAATCGGTATAGCAGGATTCCAACCTTTGAAGTACACAGCCAGAGCATCAAGGGAGATATACGATCAGATTAAATTTGAAGCTTTCACACCTGAATTGAAAGAGTTTTTCGACAGGGGCGGATTCCAATCTGACATTATCGCTCAGGAAATTATCGACATAAACGAAGTGAAGTTGTTCAAACGGTATAGAAAGCCTACAAAATTCGATACGTTGATGAAGCTGCCATCCTCTTATATGGAGTTTACCGGCAATTTAACAAGACACAGGGAAGCAATACTCAGATATGCCGCTTATCTGTACTTCAAAGACGTTGCAAGTAAGAAAATGGATTACTATTATGCTTCAAAACCAGAAATTATTAAGGGCCTTGAATCAGTAGAAGATAAGGCTTTCCAGTTATCTGATGATGTAATGGGCGCTTATGATCAGGTAACAGAACTCGGTCAAGGTCTCAGAAAGTATTTGCTTTTGTTCTATTCCTTCCAGGAAACAAACTTTAAGCGGTACTATCAAGCTTTGAGAAATGCTAAAGATTACGAAAAACTAAATACAGAAATCGGAAAATCGCTTTCAAAACAAATGCAAATCAAGATGGGTACTAAAGCGCTTGCGAAACTTGGTTATATCGGACTCAGGATGATGTTCCTAACAGCTATGCTGGACGTATGGAACAAAGTCATTATGAAAGACGAGGACGATGAACTTCCAGAGGACGTAAGAACAAGACCGCATATCACTTTAGGCCGCTACAATGATGAAATTCTTTACTTCTCAAAGCTTGGTGCCTTAACTGATCTAATGGATTGGTTTGCTCTCGATACTCTGCAACAGGACATTGAAGAATTAGGACTCGGAAGAATGACAGCAGCAGAAATGATCAAGACAAGGACGCAAGCACCATTTAATAAGCTGATTGGTATGATCTCACCATTTATTAAATCTCCGTTTGAACTCATGTATGGCAGCTCGCTTTACCCGGACCCTTCAACACCTACCAGGATTAGAGACAAAGGACAGTACCTCGCATCGTCTCTAGGACTTAGAGAGGAATATGACCGGATTAAGGGCCTTCCGGTGAGCAAGTCGTATATGGAGAGTTTCATTAAGGCATTCATCTACACAACGGACCCTGGACAATCCGCCTATTACAAAACGCTTGATCTCAAGAGTAAATTTGAGACAGTAGTACAGAAAAAAGCACCATCCACAGGTTTCTCGGATAGCGCCACATCAAAAGCTCTCTATTATATGAAGTTATCGCTTAAATATGGCGACGAGAAAAATGCGCTTAAATTCCTTGAACAATACTACGAAAATGGTGGTACTGACAAAGGGCTTAAACTATCACTCAATTGGCTCGATCCGTTTTATGGGCTTGACGAGGATGAACAAGTATTATTTGAAGCTTGGTTGACACCTCAAGAGCTAGAAACCATAAAGCGCGGGAAGGATTGGTATTTGAGCATTCAGTCAGAGGAATTTGAGAAAAAGAACCTCAAAGGAGTTAAATAAAACTAACGTGGATTGAAAGTGCTTCCCTCCGGGCGCACCAGAAAGCATTGAAAATGCTGGATTCTCTTAATGAGGATCCAGCATTTTTTTATTTTCAATCAAGGTTTCTTCCTCAATTTTAATGACGACATTGTCATGTGACATTCTAAGAAGTTATAATAGAGTCAAGATAATTTGAAATGCAATTCGAAAGGGGAAAATCTTGTGCTGACCAATGAAACCATCCAATCCATTCTGACCCGTAGGAGCATTAAGATCTATAAAGAGGATCAGGTTCCGGAAGAAGAACTCCTGACCATCCTGGAAGCCGCCAAATTCGCGCCTAACGGGATGGGGCTTCAGGAGTGGCGCTTCACTGCGGTTCAGAATAAAGACGCACTGAGAGCTCTAAACGAAGCGGCAAAGCAGGTCTTGTTGAATCTGCCCGAGGATGATTCTGTGCCGAAACCGTTAAAAAATCAAGCAAAGCATTATAAGGATATACCTGACTTCAATTTTTTCTATAACGCGCCAACACTTGTGATAGTGACAAGTTCCAAAGACCCGGCGATATCCTCTCCGGCGGCAGATTGTGCTGCAGCGCTTGAAAACATATTCGTAGCGGCGCATTCCCTGGGTGTATCCTCTTGCTGGATCAACCTGCTGACGAGGATGAGTGATTTTCCTGAAATCAGAAACCTGTTTACAAAATGGGGGATTCCGGAGAATGAGCGCTGCTATGGCTCTGCGGCTCTTGGATATAATGGCGGTCCTGAGAAAAAAGCCGCACCAAGACGTGAGGGGACAGTGACCCTCGTAAAATAGAGACACGAAATAGACATAAAAAAACCGTATGCGCAAAGTCTCATACGGTTTTTTAACCAGGGTTAAGCTTTCCTCTTGTTCTATGCGTGATTTGAAGCGTTGAAAACAAATCACTAATAAAATGGAAAGAATTGAATAATGTCAAAGGTCTGGTAAAATGGTAAGGAAAAGGCTGATGCTCTGTTGAATAAATAAACACGCTCATCTGTGACTTCAGTCGTGGGTGATTCGATTTTTTAGCTTCAGAATCTTCAATCAAGTTATGACTGAAAAGGAGGGGCTTCAACTTGGAAAACCTGATCTTGTCATTAAACGTCGTCATGCCCCTATTCCTGGCAATGGCCACCGGTTATCTCATGAAACAGCTAAAAGTTGTAGACGACCGTACTTTGGCGGTCATGAATGGCGTCTGTTTCAGATTGTTTTTGCCTACCCTGCTATTTTACAATATTTATAGTACAGACCTCAAAGCAGTGCTCAACATTCCGTTGATGGTCTATGCCCTAGGGACCTTGGCAGCCGCTCTGGGCGTGCTGTTTATCCTGATCCCCATCCTGGAAAAGGACAATCGCAGACGTGGTGTTCTCATACAAGGCATTTTTCGCGGCAATTTTGTACTGTTTGGCATTCCTGTGGCACAGGCTTTGGCGCCGCCCAATCAGGTCGGTGTCGCTGCGTTGATTATTGCTATCACAGTCCCGCTTAATAATGCCATTTCCGTTGTCATTCTGGAAATTTTTAGAGGTGGACGTGTTGATGCGCCTCGAATTGCGCGAGGCGTGATCACGAACCCTAATATTATTGGATCAGCCTTTGGTCTTCTTCTCCTCGTCTTGGGTCTGCGCCTTCCCTATCCCCTGGAAAAAACCGCCCTTGATTTTTCCCGCGTGGCGACACCTCTTGCGCTGTTCCTCCTTGGAGGAACCATGTCCTTTCGATCCGTCAAAGGTGCTCTTCGTCCTCTGCTGATTGGTACAATAGGAAAACTGATTGTTTTGCCGATGGTCTTTATTCCCATCTCCATAGCCGCAGGCTACCGTGGTATTGAACTAATCACCCTGATGGTGCTTTACGGTGCTCCGGCCGCTGTCGCATCCTTCACCATGGCACAGCAAATGGAGGCAGACGGAGAATTGGCTGCCCAATTAATTGTCTTTGGTTCAGCCTTTTCGGTTCTGACCATGTTTGTGATGATCTTCATTCTGAAGCAATTAGCTTATATTTGAGCGTGGTTGAACGCCAGTTGGTATTGCCGGCAGCATCGTGCAGCAAGCTTTGCTCAAAGAGTGTAACGAAGCCTTTTCGGTCGATCATGAAGATCGTATGGGCGCGTGTGCCATAAGTGCCGGCATCGATAAATATTGATGACAGCTTTCGTTCCAGATCCAGGTCGAGGCCTGTCGAGGGTAAGTCTTGATCTGTTGCCATCTGACTGTCCTTAAGAAGTGGCAAAAACATCTCTGGATCAAGTTGAGCCGGGGTCTTTGAGAGCAATTCTTCAAATATGGCTTTGCCACGGAGCAGTTTTGGCCAAGGCGTGTCCAGGAATGCGTTGGACAATCCATACAGGCCAGGTGAAAGTTCGGTTATTTGTTTGCGGACATTGTCAAAGTGATAAAGTCCATGTCCGTCTTGAAGGATGAGGTTAAACGGATTGAAATCCGATGCCTCCTTCAGAACTTTGTTAAGATAGATTGGCGCGGTATCCGACCGGTTGAGGAAGCGGGGGATCAGAACGCCTCTGGACTGCGCGGCATCTTTATGAAGAGAAAAGTCCCTGTGGTTGGTTAAAAGCCCGAAACGTCCGTATTGATCAGAAGCAAACCATGTGCCTTGGTCTTTAAGATCTCTGCCGCCGGCTATGCCTGGCTGATCTGGCCAAAAAGCGGCAGCTGCAGTAGGTCGTAAAAAAAACTCATCGCGGTTTGCTGCTATAACGACGGGGTATTCAGGGTGAAAGTGATAAGCAATCCAGGCAATACACATAAGCATTCTCCTTGTGGTGGATTCAACTGATGGAATAATACCCAATTCAATGATGGGATCACTTGATTTGTATCATATTGTTTCTTTTGAACCGTTCAAACGCGAGAAATTCAACAACTTTATAATCTGAATCCGGAAGGGATGAGCATATTGGAGACTGGAAAGGGTTATATTCACATTTACACAGGCAATGGCAAAGGTAAAACAACGGCTGCTTTTGGACTTGCTGTCCGTGCGGCTATGTCTGGAAAGAAAGTCTACATTGGGCAATTCGTCAAAGGTATGGCCTACAGTGAAACAAAATGCTCAGCATATATTCCCGGGATTGAAATCGAGCAGTTCGGGACAACTTGCTATATAGATCGAAATCCGGATGAAGAAGATGTTCAGCGGGCAAAGAACGGACTTGAAAAATGCAAAGCTATGATGAAGAGCGGGGATATTGATGTCGTGATTTTGGATGAAATTACGATAGCGGTTTACTTTAAACTTCTGACAGATGATGAAGTGTTGGGTGCACTGAAAGTGAAAGCTGAGCACGTCGAGGTTGTCCTGACAGGCCGTTACGCTTCGGAATTATTAATTGATGCAGCTGACCTGGTCAGTGAAATTCAAGAGGTTAAACATTACTACAGACAAGGTGTGCTTTCGCGAGAAGGTATAGACTGCTAATCAAAAAGGACAGAGCCATCAAAAATGGCTCTGTCCTTTTTTAGAAGAAGCTTTACAACTAAATTTCATGGCTGGCCGCGGGTTGATCCCGCGCATACAACCATAATGTCAGTCTGGCGAAGCTTAAGCAGTTGCGACTTTCTCTTTTTTCGCTCTCGCACGCTGTAATATGACAACGACAACGAGGACTGCAAGACCAAAGGCATCTGAAGTCAGACCTGGAACCAGGAGACCAAGAGCGCCTGCGAGCAGCATGATCCGCTCGTAAATTTTGCATTTGACTATTAAGAAGTTTTCAACTGCACCACCGAGACATACTATGCCCAGCATAGCTGTGAGAATAACCGGAATGGCCGTATAGAATGGTAAAAATACGACTTGGTCCCCTATGACCTCTTTGACGAGAATCAGTCTTGAATCAATGGCGAAAATATAAGGGACAATGAAGGCCGCGGAGGCTAATTTGACGGCCTGGAATCCGGTTTTCATGGAATTGGCGCCAGCTATTCCTGCGCCTGCGTAAGCGGCCAGAGCGACCGGAGGTGTGATGTCTGCGACGACGCCAAAGTAAAGGATAAAGAGATGCGCTGCCATTAAATTGACTTCCAGCTTGATGAGCGCAGGTACAGCCATGGTTGCGAGGACAATGTATTTGGCCGTGGTTGGAAGGCCCATGCCCAGGATGATAGAAGCGATCATGGTAAAGAACAGCGTTGGCAGAAGCATGCCTTGAGCAAGTGTTACAATGAGCTCTGCGATGCGAAGACCAAGACCGGTCAGGGTTACCACACCTACAATCATACCAGCGCAGGCGCAGGCGCAGGCAACGCCCAAGGCGCCTTTTGCGCCGCTTTCCAGCGCGGAGAAAAATAACTTAACGGTAAACGATTGATCCCTCTTGATCAATGTGACTGCGACTGCCATTAAGACACTGATGCCGATGGCATAGAATGCTGAAATCAAAGGCGTGAAGCCCATAATCAGAAAAGCTATGATAACAAAGAGCGGCACGAGCAAATAACCCTGGCTCAGCATGATCTTCTTGACGCTAGGAAGCTGGCTCTTAGGAAGTCCTTTGAGACCGAGTTTGCTTGCTTCAAGGTGAACCATGGTCCCTACAGCGAAGTAATAAAGGACTGCGGGAATGGCAGCAGCTGCGATAATTTTTATGTATGGAATTCCGGTAAACTCAGCCATGATGAAAGCTGCTGCGCCCATAACCGGCGGCATAATCTGACCGCCCGTTGAAGCCGCGGCTTCAACAGCGCCGGCAAAGTAAGGTTTGTAACCAACGCGCTTCATAAGTGGAATGGTAAATGCGCCTGTTGTAACTGTATTGGCAACAGAACTGCCGGAAATGGATCCCATAAAACCGCTGGCAACTACAGCAGTCATTGCAGGACCGCTTTTTAAATGGCCTGTCAATCCGTAAGCCAAATCGATGAAGAATTTGCCAACGCCGGTCTTATCGAGAAAGGCGCCAAACAAGATAAACATAAAGACAAAAGTCGCTGAAACGCCTGTAGGTATACCCAGCAGACCTTCGGTAGTCAAATACATGTGGCTGATGATCCGTTCAAAACTAAAACCCCGGTGAGCGAGTACGCCGGGCAGATAAGGACCGAATTTTGCATAAGAGAGAAAGAGGATTGCGACGATTGGCAGTTCCGGACCTACAACACGTCTGGTAACTTCAAGGGTCAGCAGAATCGCCAGGGCACCCAATACAATATCGACCTGAGATATGTCGCCGCCTTTGCGCGCTATTTGATCGACAAAGACAAACAAGTAACCAAAGACGACAATGGCTATGGCAGCGAAGCCGAAATCGAGAATAGAGGCCTTGGTTTTGCTGCTTTTTTTACCTGCAGGATATAAAAGGAATCCAAGTGTAAAGGCGAGAATTAAGTGCAGGGAGCGCTGACGGACGGATAACAGCGTGCCAAATCCTGCGGTATAAAGATGGAAAAGTGACATGCCTATGGCAATTATAGTGACCAATTTTGATACTATTCCGGTCAGCTTCCTGAGTTTACTCGTATCCTTGTCAAATTTATCAAGAAGGACCTCAGCATCCAAAGGTTCGTGGTCGGGGTTAAATTCAGGGGTTGGTGTTTGGGGTGATTGTGGATCCTGATCTGGATGTAACTGCTTGTCGTCTGTCATTTTATAACCTCCTTGATGACATAGTAAAGCAGAGGCGCGCGTATGGAAATAAACTCAACCGCTTGACCGGGACTTGAAAACGTGACAAAAGGGATATCCTGATCTCTGATCAATAGCCTGTGATTAGCCCTAACTGCGCCTGTTCTGTAAACAAGATGATCCATTTTCAACTGGATATTAAAAATCCTGAAACTGTCCTCTGTTATTTCAAAGTCATAGGGTGTCGTTGCGGGAAGGCCGGCACCGTAAGTTGAAAACAGAGTTTCGTCCAGAATCACATCTCCAGCCTTGTCAATATGGTAACGCTCTGTCACTGGTGATAGTTGAACTGAATGTGTATAGATAATATCGAAAGTTTCATTCGGTTTAAGACGCCACATTCCCAGTTGGGTGCCTGAGCGGTCGTCTCTTGCCAATAGCCAAAGTTGTGGCCAAAGCGACAATAATAAAAGCAGTAAAATTAAAAAAAAAGCAGAACGGATGAGAAAGACTCGATTTATAAAGCCGTTTTGGTTTAAAGAGCGAGGTATTGGGAATCTTTGCACCCAATACCTCGTTTGATCAAACACTTTTATTTAATACCCATTTCGTCATAGTACTTCTGAGCACCTGGGTGAAGATCGATAGGCATACCGGCGAGAGCAGTTTCTAGCTTGATGTCGTTGCCTCTCTGGTGAGTGTCGATGATCACTTGGCGTTGTTCAAACATTGATTTGGTAAGGTTGTATGCGAGCGTCTCATCCATATCTTCGCTGACGATTAACATTGCCATAACAGCGGCAGTCGTAACATCCGCATCACTACCTTTGTAAGTGCCGCCTGGAACGACAACTTCTGTATAGAAAGGATATGCTGCGATCATTTCAGTAATTTTTGCTGAGTCAATAGGAACTATGACGATATCAGCTGTTTGTGCAACTTCGCTGATTGCAGAAGTTGGAAGGCCTGCAGTGATGAAGGCTGCGTCGATTTGTTTGTTCTTAATCTGGTCAGCCGCTTCGTTGAAGGACAGGAAGTCAGCTTTGGCAAGATCTTCATACTTAATGCCGTGAGCTTCGAGAATCTGACGCGCATTCGCTTCTGCGCCGGAACCTGGAGCGCCGACTGCAACTTTCTTACCCTTGAGGTCATCCACTGAAGCAATACCGCTGTCTTTGGTTGCGATAATTTGTACAACTTCAGGATAAAGCATTGCCATTCCGCGGATGTTGGTGATTTTTTCTTTGTCTGCAAAAATCTCAGTTCCGTTGTAAGCATAGAAAGTGACGTCGTTTTGGACGAAGGCGATTTCAGCTTCACCCTTTGATACGAGACCTACGTTTTCAACAGATGCGCCTGTAGCTTGAGCGTTAGCGGTTACGCCAGGGACGTTTTCATTGAAGATTTTTGCGATAGCGCCGCCAAGAGGATAGTATGTACCTGCGGTACCGCCGGTTGCAATTGAAATGTAGACTTTTTCAGCTGGTGTTTCAGCGGCTGGCGTTTCGCCGCCTGCTGCAGGCTCCTCTGCTTTAGGTGCGCAGGCAGTGAGACCAAGTGAGAGAATCATAACGACGACGAGTAATACAGACCACATTTTTTTTGACAATACAATCCCTCCTAAAATAGTTGACTGAAGTTCAGCAAACTTTCTCTTTCTTTTCAAATCCCCCTCCTTAATGTTTGAATATTCTATCTATAAGGATATTATACCAAAAAAATGAGAACATCTTACAAAAATAAACGCGAAAGCGCATTTTGGACAGCATTCAAACTTTCGTCAGATCAGCCAATTCACTTTCGCGTACTAAATCCAGTGGTAAAACCTTCCTTGAAGATAGTTCAATTATAAAGGGAGGCCTACAGAATCCTACAGGATCATACAAAAAAATATTCAATTAAATAAAAGTTCTGATTATTCTATTAAAGCTGAAATGCCTTCTACAAATCGCTTAACATCAACTTTCCCCCTGGATGGACTATTGCCTCTGGCGTATTCCATTTCTTGGCGAATAGCCTTAAAGCTGAAAAGGGTTGTGGAATATCTTTCAAATTTATAGTTTGAGAAGTCTTCCACACCTATATTGGCTATGTTTTCCATGGCAAGCTGTACCAAACGTCTTAGTCTCTGTTCGATCCCTTTCAGGCTTATTGTGTCCTCTGCGTAGGACGGGTAGTGGTCTTTGAGCCATTGGTAAAATTGACCTAATGGAAGATCGCTTCTTATTTGCGGCAAAGCAAAGAGCAGTTCGTCGCAGCCTGACTCTCCCAAAATGCCAACCTCTTTTAAGATATTCTGAAGCTTTGAGCGCTTTTGGCAGGTTCCGTTTTCCGCAGCAGTTACATTTTTTGAGGTGGCCGGTGTGCCGACAAGCCTTACGTAGTGCTTAAGCTGGTGCATTTCTAGAGTTCTTGACAGGACGGTGACAACTTCAGTGACGTTAATAGGCTTGTTGATATAATGGTCAACGCCTGATTTGTAGGCTTGAGCGATGATTTCTTTGGCGCCAACCTCGGACAGCATGACGATTTGCCCCTGAAAGTTATTTTTTATCAGCGCCTCTGAGACTTCAATGCCGTCCATACCCTCCATCAAAAGGTCGAGAACGACAATTTCCGGATTGTGCCTTAAAATATCCTGGACAGCAAACCAGGGATCGTCACTTTGGAAAATTTCAGAATCATTGAAATGCGTACTGATTATTTGAGATAAAATTTTTCTTACCGAACGATCATCATCCACAATGTAGAAGCTGCAAGCCATTAATTCGATTCCCCCTGTCAAAGCGTACCTTATTGATCATGTAAAGGAATTGGATAAGCTATTTGAATCAATGTGCCGCTGCCGACTTTGGATTCAATTTTAATATGCCCCTTGAGGACATGTTTCACCAAATACTGGACTTGTGCGAGTCCAATGCCTGTCGACATCTGGCCGGTGCCAGGATCATAATGTGTAGAATAGCCTGGTTCGAAAATCAATTTCAAATCTTCTTCCGGTATGCCGCAGCCGGTATCTTTTACAGAAATTTGACAGTGTCCGGTTGCGACTAAGACCTCAAGAATAATTTCACCTGCTTGGTCAATGGCGTCAACCGCGTTAGTCAAAAGATTATTCAATAAACTTAAATAATCATATAAATGACGGTCCGGAATTGTTGGACTTAGTTTACGGTCTACTTTGATGTGTTTACCGTTTGATTGTGCCCAGACTTCGATATCATCACACAGAAAATGAGTAAGCTCAATGGGTGTGGGAACCGATTCGGGCAGACTATCCGGAATAAGGTCCCTCAGGGCTTCATTGATCCTTCTGAAGTCTTTTTTAATTTCGTGAATATCCCGTGTTATGGACAGCACTTTTCGAGGCATATCCCATTCAGCAGGGAGTGCGGCTTTGTTCTTTTGTATGTAGGTATATAAACCGTGCGCTTTAGTCATGGCTTTCTCAACGTCGCCTTCAGACTTTTTCAGGAACATGATTTCAGCGTAAAGTTTTGATTGAGAAAGAATCCAGCTGGAGATCTTTTTCTTTTCTTCTTCCTTTTGAAACATGGTGGGATAAAACCTTGCAAGCAGGTAGACAGCGAGAATTAAAATGCTTCTGATGATGGCTGTTAACAAAAGGGCTTGTAATTTGAACGAAGAGAACAAATCGTGAAACTGGCCTCTGATCAAAAGTTCAAGTATATTGCTCAGCACATCAGTAGACAAGAGCACCATGAGCGCCAGCAAAGGGTGGTTTAATCGATATCTGACTTTCGAGAACAAGAGGATGGAACCATAGCAGACATAGTAAAATGCCCCTGGCAAGTGTGTGAAGAGTGCAAGGTCAAAGGGCAGTGATAAATTCAGTGCCAGCCATATTCTGAATATAAGAATGGAGAGACCTGTAATGGCAACGGTTTTTAAGCTGCTGTCATAAAGAAGCAGCAAGATGCCATAGGCGCAAACACCGAGAGAAAAACGAAAATCTGTATAAAAAGGCCGCAGGTAGATTTCTCCAAATAGTACGGTAATAACAGCAATCATAATGTGAAGGTGTTTTGAAGATTTCATGGGCACCTCCTGAAATGTCACATCACTTCATTTTATCATGCTTTCGATCATCTGTGTACCACGTGATAAAACAGGTTGGCAGCTGCAAATCGACATAAAAAAAGGGAAGAACGCACCAGCGACTTTTGCCTGCCGGACGTTCTTCCTTCTGTAAGAAAATTAATCGATAGTTAGACTACTTGATGCTGCTGTTGAGGGAGTCGACGAGTTTAGAAACTTCAATGCCATGAACTCGGGCAGCGTCTTCGAGGGATTCAGCCTGAGCAGAAGGACAGCCAATGCAGCCCATGCCGTAACTCATTAAAGCGCTGACCGTCGCAGGGTATTTCTTAACAACATCACCAATCGTCATATCTTTTGTAATTTCCATTTTGAAGTGCCTCCTTTAATAATGATCGGGTTTAAATCCGAGTGTATTGGTTGGGTTTGTAATTGAATTATAACCCAGGACACTTCAAAATAACAGTACCGATTGTTACCAAATTAAATATTATTATATTTTAAGATCAGTGTGCCTTTTGCAGGGACCTTGATGGGCAGCTCTGCATCAGGATACCATTTCAATCCGTCGAGAATAATTGTGAATGATTTTCGATTCAAATTTTGTAAAACCAAGTGGACATCCCCGGGATTGTGATAGAAGTCGTAGTGCTCCTTGCCGCGTTTGATCCTATAGGCTAGACAGCCGGCATCAATGGGTTCCATGTTTCTCCGGATCTCGTCAGGCTTCATTGAAAACAATCCGGACTCAAGCCGGAATGTAATCAGACTTTTAACATGTTCATTCAGAAGCCGATACTGGGATTTGTTTGTCCAACAAACAGAATTGACAGCGTCGCCTGCATTATAGCTGTTGTCATTTCTGAATTTTGTTCTGTTGAACTCAGTGCCGCTATGAATCAAGGGAATGCCAAAAGAAGACATCAGGATATTAAAGGCAAGACAGGTCAAATTCAGGCGCTCCGCTTCATCAGAATCTGGCAGAGAGTATTCAAGCTTGTCGCGCAAAATTAAATTATCATGGGTCACCAGGTAGTGAATGATTTCCGATGGCGAGTCTGCCAACTTGCCGGGATGATGCGCGCATGCCACGCTGGCACAGATGCCTGATAAAAGGTCGTGCATCAGGGACGGACCTGGATTTGCCGTTTGATTCTGGATGTAGCCTTTCGAATCGCCATTTGGTGATCCGAGAAGGCGATTTTTAAAGTCATCCTCAAATATTGCAATACCAAGTCCCCGCTGACGTCCCTTGCCAAACCTCTGGTCATCAGGTAATATGGTGCCTGCAGCAGTCCAGGGTTCGCCATAAACAAGCAGATCGGGCCGTTTGCTCAAAAGCTCCTTTGAGATGCTTTGAACCATGGTGTTATCAAAAAGTCCCATGAGGTCAAATCGAAAGCCATCAATGCGATACTCTTCCAGCCAATAGTGAAGTGAGTCCATGATGCGTTTTCTCACCATGACCCGTTCTGTAGCCATTTCATTTCCGCATCCTGATCCATTGGAAAAGCCATGATCAGATACTCTGTAAAAGTAATTTGGTGCCATGCGTTGATAGGACGAGAACCTAAATTCATAGGTATGATTGTAGACCACGTCCAGGACAACGCGCATGCCCTTTTGATGCAGGGCATGGATAGCGGATTTGAGTTCCAAAATGCGTTTTCCGTTTTGAGGATAACCGGAGTAGGAGCCCTCCGGTACATCAAACAGCACGGTATCGTAACCCCAATTGTAAGGATCGCGAGTGAGCTCATTTGTGGTGATAAAATCTTGGACCGGCATTAGCTGGACGTGTGTCACACCCATCTCTGACAGATGATCGATGCCGGTGGACAAACCGTCGCAGGAAGTTCCGGATTCTGTCAATCCCAAATACAAGCCAGGGTGAGTGGCCCCTGAGGTCGGATGGGAGGTAAAGTCCCTGATGCTGAGTTCATATATGACAGTTCTGCCATAATCCACTGGTGGGAGCAATGGGGCTGTCCGGAAGCCTGGAGGATCGAAGCGTCCAGGTTCCAGAATCAATCCGCGTTTAGAGTTGGGTCCTGAGGCTTTCGCCCAAGGATCGATGATTTCGTACCGCCTATCATCATTCGCGTACTGGAGGAGATAGGTATAATAGAAACCGGTTAGATTTTTTTTGACTTCCAGGACGTAACTGCCATCACTTTCACGCTGCATCACATGAGTTTCCCGATGGAGTGTGCTGCTGGTCTCATATAGGGCAAGCTCAACTTTTGCCGCAGCGGGCGCCCAGAGTACAAAAGAAGTGGCCGAATTACCATCATTTACGACAGCGCCAAAATTATTTCGTTTGGCAGCGCGCTCCGCAAGCGCTTCAAATTCAGGATTGAATACCGAGTTCATTGCGACCCCTTCAAAGTTTCGAAAACTTGTGCTTTCCAGATCTCGCGATTATAATCTCTGATCGTGCGGTCGCTGGAAAAAACTCCTGATTTCGCGATGTTTACCAACGACATGGCGGACCACCTCTTGGCATCGCGATAGGCTTCACACGCTTTCTTTTGAATGTTGGCGTAACTTTCGAAGTCCTTGAGCACAAAAAACGCATCGTTGTGATCCAGGAGTGCGGAGCGTATCAAATAGAATTCCTCAGGTGAAACGTTTAAAGTCCCGTCTGTCATCATATCGACAGATCTCTTGAGGAGCGGATTGCTTTGATAAATTTCATAGGCGTTGTAGGATTGATCCTCATAATAGCGGTAGACTTCTTCTGCCGTTAAACCAAACAGAAAAATATTGTCCTTTCCGACAGCTTCTAGAATCTCAACATTCGCGCCATCAAGGGTCGCGACAGTTACAGCACCATTCATCATCAGCTTCATGTTGCCGGTACCTGAGGCTTCTTTGCTGGCAGTGGAGATTTGTTCGCTGATATCCGCGCTTGGAATGATGTTTTCAGCAACAGTGACGCCATAGTTTTCAACAAAAACGACTTTCAGTTTTTCGTTGACATCCTTATCAGAGTTCACCAGGTCGCCTACGGCATTAATCAGTTTGATAGTTTGTTTGGCTGTCTGATAGCCCGGTGCGGCTTTTGCTCCGAACAAAAAGGTCCTTGGAATCAGATCCAGATCAGGATCCTCTTTTAATCTGAGGTAAAGACTCATGACATGCAGAATGTTGAGCGTCTGCCGCTTGTACTCGTGAAGTCTCTTGATCTGTATATCAAAAATACTGTCAGGGTCAATAGTGACGCCGCTTGATTTATGCAGATAATTCGAAAAATCGACCTTGTTGGCTCGCTTAATCTTCATGAGTTTTTCCAAAAAAACTGGATCAGATTGGTACTTCATCAGACGCCCCAGGGACTCGGGCTCTTTGATCCATTCGTCACCTATAGCATCAGTGATGTGTGCCGATAGTCGCGGATTGGCGTGCAGCAGCCAGCGTCTATGTGTGATTCCATTAGTCTTGTTGTTGAATTTTCCGGTGAAAAACTCATTAAAAGGCTTTAATTCTCTATTTGCCAGCAGCTCTGAGTGCAGTTTGGCGACACCGTTGACGCTATGGCTTCCGACAATGCAGAGATGGGCCATCCTGACTTGTCCATTACCTATGATAGCCATTTGTGAGGATCGCTGGGGATCGACCTGACTGTACAGACGCTCTGTTTCAAGTCTGAAGCGCCGGTCGATTTCCTCAATGATCATCAGGATTCTCGGCAATAAAGTGCGCACGACATCTATTGACCATTTTTCCATGGCTTCGTGAAGCAAAGTGTGATTGGTATAGCTTATGGTTTGTGTTGTGATCTTCCAGGCTTCATCCCACTGGAGCTCTTCAATGTCCATCAATAATCTCATAAGTTCCGGAATGGCGAGAGCCGGGTGCGTATCATTGATGTGGATGGCATTGTACTTATGAAAATCGCGGATAGGGAGACCGCTTCGCTTGTAAGACCGCATTATGCCTTGAAGACCTGCAGAGACAAAGAAGTACTCTTGCTTTAAGCGCAGCAGCCGGCCGTTTTCATAAGCATCATCAGGGTAGAGGACTTGCGAGATTGCTTCAACGGCGTATTTTTCAGAAAATACACGGTTATATTCCCCGCGGCTGAATCCTGCCAGGTCAAAGTCAGGGGTTTTTGCTTCAGCGCTGTAGAGTCTGAGCGTATTGACAATGCCGTTTTGGTACCCCGGTATTGGCGTGTCGTAGGGGACGGCCATAACCACTTCGGTATTTTCAAGGAAGAAAACGTTGCGGCCGTTGATATAATCCTGGCGGACTTTACCTCCAAAATGGACTTCCACTGCCTTGTCAGGCATCTTCACTTCCCATACGTTGCGATTTTCAAGCCACCGGTCAGGAAATTCCACCTGATAGCCATTGATGATTTTTTGCTCGAAAAGTCCAAAATTGAAACGTATGCCAATCCCATGACCTGGGATCCCCACTGAAGCCATGGAATCCATAAAGCATGCTGCAAGCCTTCCTAGGCCGCCGTTTCCAAGGCCTTGATCTTTTTCTGCTTCGCTGATTTCCTTGAGTGAAAGGCCCAGGTCTGACAAGCCCACCTCAACGACTTCATAGACACCCATGGCATGCATATAGTCTGACAGCAGTTTCCCTGTCAAAAATTCCATGGAGAAATAGAAGACCTGACGTGCGTCCAATTTGTTGTAGGCAATGGAAGTGCCAACCCAGTCATCTGTCATATATTCTTTGATCAGACTTCCAAGTGCGTGATACTGATCCCAGACAGTGCTCTCTTCAAGGGGTCGGCCGCTTTTTGCTTTCAGCCTGCGCAAATAGTCTTTTTTAAACTGGTTGACATTCAGTTCCATAGAGTCACCTTACTTTCCTAAGTTGCGATAGATCTCCAAGTAGTGATGTGCCGAACGCTTCCAACTGTGATCAGCAGACATGGCTTGACGAACAAGCGCATTCCAGTTTTCCTGATTGGTTTGGAAAAGTTCAACCGCATCTCGGATCTGATCCAACATTTCGTGTGCGTTGTAATTTGTGAACGTAAAACCGGTGCCTTCACCGGTAAAGCGGTTATAAGGCACGACGGTATCTTTGAGGCCGCCGGTTTCCCTTACAATTGGGATGGAGCCATACCGCAGCGCAATCAGTTGTCCAAGGCCGCATGGTTCAAACCTTGACGGCATAAGGAAGAGGTCCGAGCCGGCATAGATTCTTTGTGCCAAAGTAGCGTTGAATTCCACATATACTTTAAGTCGATTAGGAAATCTCTGAGAATAGTATTTAAAGAGATTTTCGTAATGATAATCCCCTGTACCAAGGACGATCAATTGAACCCCGAGATCGAACATCTCTGGCATGACGCGTTCTATCAGGTCAAAGCCTTTTGAGTCTACAAGGCGGGACACTATGGCAATGAGCGGTGCATTTTCATCTACGGTCAGTCCTGAAAGGGATTGAAGCTTAGCCTTGTTCGCGCGCTTGCCTTCAGGGGAGGTTTGGTCATAATTGAAAAATAGTCTCGCATCCGTTTTTGGATTGTAATCGTCATAATCGATGCCGTTGGTAAGTCCAACCAAATCATGACGGCGGTAGTTGAGGTCCCATTCCAGTTTTTCGCCAAAATAAGGTGTCAGAATTTCTTCTGCATAGGTTTCGCTGACCGTCGTTATCTTATCCGCAAAGCGAATTCCGGCTTTCATGTAGTTGATGCCGCTGCCGAAAACCAGGCGGCCATCTCCATGAAAAGCACTCTCCGGCCCAAACATATCTTCAAGGAAACCGCGTTCGAAAACCCCCTGGTATTTGAGATTGTGTATGGTGAAAACTGATTTTGTTTGTGCATAGCGGGGATCTTTGGCATATTGGGTTTTGAGCAGATAGGGCACTATTGCGGTATGCCAGTCATTCAAATGGATGACATTCGGCTCGAAATGAGTCATATCAATAGCTTCAAGTACCGCTTTTGAGAAAAAGGAAAAGCGTTCGCCGTCATCAAAATAGCCGTAGAGCTGATCGCGCTTAAAATAATATTCATTGTCTATCAGATAGTAAACGACTTTGCCAAAGTGGATTTCATGGACGCCCATATATTGATTCCGCCAATTCATATGAATGGTTTTGGAACCCAGAAAATCAGCGTGCTCTGCCAACGCAGCGGCTATTGTACTGTAGTAAGGCGTAATCACTCTGATATCGACATCCTCTTCTGCAAGAGCTTTTGGCAGGGAAAACGCGACATCTGCCAGTCCTCCGGTTTTGCTGAGCGGAAGTGCTTCAGAGCTAACAAAAAGTATTTTCAAGTGGATAAGCCTCCTTTATGCCGGATCACAGGACCATGTTCTTCTTGATGACGAAAGGATTGCTTTGATCGCCGAAGAGCATTTTTCGCGGCGTAATCGTGGCGTGTTTATCAAGGATGACATAGTTAAGATTAGTGGCTTCGCTCACGGTGACATATGGCAATAATATTGAGTTGCGGACGACGGCACCTTTTTTTATCCGCACATCCCTGTGGATGATTGAATTCTCTACTTTTCCTTCTATGATACAGCCATTCGCTACCAGGGAGTTGGAGACGTAGCTGTCTTCAGAATAGTAGGTTGAAGGCGCGTCCATGACTTTGGTGTAAATTGGGCCATGCTTGTTGAAAAGTTCCTCGCAGAGCTGAGTATTGAGGAGCTCCATGTTGGTCTCAAAGTAGTTGTTGATAGTCTGAATACAGCTTAGATAGCCGTTGAAACGATAAGCGCTGACTTTCAACTCAGGCAGACGCTGAAAGATTGCCTCCTTCAGAAAACGAGCGTCGCCTCTTTGAATAGCGGATTCGATAATCTTAATCAAACGTTCGCGTTTCATGACATACATTTCCATAGAAACGTTATAACGTTCTTCCTTACCGAGGTTTTTTCCTATGCCTATGACGCGGTTCTGATCATCCAATGACAGCGTGTCGCAGTTCGGAAAGCGGTCATAGGATTTTTCGATTGTCTTGTAGACTATAGTCACATCAGATCCTGAATTTCTGTGATGTTGAACCACATCTTTATAATCGATGTTGCACAGCATATAACTTCTGGAAAGAAGGACGTACTTTTGGGTTGAGTTTTGAAGATAATCAAGATGGTTTCTATAGTTTTCAAGGTCCCCAAGCCGTCTGATGTTATCCTCAGAATTGACCTCCGGATAGAAAATGTAAAGCCCGTCCCGCTTGCGGTCCAGTCCCCAATGCTTGCCGCTGCCGACATGAAGCATGATGGAATGAGACTTGCCGTAGGTGAATATGGCCACGTTTGACAATCCGCTGTTCACCATATTTGAGAGCTGGAAATCGATAATTCTATAGCGGCCAAAAATGTGCAGCGCTCCGAGTGATCGGCCCAAAGTCAGGTCTTTTATTTGTTCCTCGGATTCGCTTAAGTTGATGATGCCCATAACATCATTCATGGTTTTCGCCTCCTTCCGATGGATAGACGGCGATATGGTCTCTGGTTCCCTTGACAACCGTGCCGCTCTTCACTGTGATGTCGCTGAGTATGATGGCATAATCAATCTGAACATCATCTTCGATATTTGTATTAGGCATGACGATAGTATTTTGAACAACCGAATTCCGACCGACATGAACGTCTGTGGAAATGACGCTTTTGATGACATGTCCTTCAATGACGCAGCCTTCATTCACTATGGAGCCTTCAACTCTGCCGAATGGGCTTATGTACTGAGGTGGACTGATCGGGTTGACGGAGTAGTTTCTCCAGGACTTATCATGCAGGTTAAGTTCGTTGTCAAGTCCCAACAAATCCATGTTGGATTCCCACAGGCTCTCGACGGTACCGACGTCCCTCCAGTAGCCGCTGAAACGATAGGCGTAAACCTTATGATGCCCCTCGACCATTTTTGGTATGATATCTTTACCAAAGTCGGAGGAGCTGTCTTCTGAATAATGGTCTTCAATCAGACAAGCTCTGAGAACCGGCCAGCTGAAGATGTAAATTCCCATAGAAGCGAGATTGGATTTAGGCTCGTCCGGCTTTTCCTGAAATTCATAGATCATGTCGGTTTCATCTGCGCTTAACAGGCCAAATCGTGAAGCCTCATCCCATGGCACTTCGATAACGGAAATAGTTAAATCCGCATTCTTTTCCTTGTGAGTATCAAGCATTTTTTGATAATCCATCTTGTAGATATGGTCTCCTGAAAGAATCAGGACATAATTAGGATTATAAGCGTCAATAAAATTCATGTTTTCAAAGATCGCATTTGCAGTGCCCATGTAAAAACGGCCGCCTTCTTTGTCGAAATAAGGCGGTAGAATTTTGACACCGCCAAAATTCCGATCCAGGTCCCATGAGCTCCCAATGCCTATATGCGAGTTCAATTCAAGGGGCTGATACTGTGTCAGAATACCGACGGTATCAATTTCGGAATTGGAGCAGTTACTTAGCGTAAAATCAATGATTCTAAATTTGCCGCCAAAAGGTACTGCCGGCTTGGCAATTTTGTCTGTAATTTCTCTTAGCCTAGAGCCCTGGCCGCCTGCCAGGATCATGGCGACGATTTCTTTCTTCTGCATTTTCAATAGAATCGCCCCTCCTTCATAATAAAAAATCATCACTTATACCCGATCTTCACCTTGAAAGATGTCAATGTTGAGTAAAAGTTGATGAATTGCTTGGAAATTTAGCCTTTTTCCTGATAAAAACACCCCTTCAAATTGAAATAATTATGATCATGATATTGTTGTAGAAATACCCAACAGATTGGTAGATGAAACGTCCAAGGACGTCATTAAATGAAGTTTTTGTAACTTTACAAACGAATTAGTGTTGAATTGCTATTTGGTGTTATGTATGATCAAATTGCCAGTAAAATTTAACATAGATTTTACACTAAAGCACTTCATTTCTGGTAGAATTTCACGGTGTCTTAATAAACAAGTGATTATTCAGATTAATTTAGACGGAGCAGTGTCAATTAGTTGAATCAGGAGGCGAAGTATGGCATTTACAATCGGTGTTGGCGTTTTAGGAGGGCTTGGACTATTCCTGTTTGGCATGAGTATGATGGGAAGTGCGCTTCAAAAAGTTGCCGGAAAGAAAATGGAAAAAATTATTGAGCTCTTGACCAGAAACAGATTCATAGCTGTCATGGTGGGCATGTTTGTTACAGCAATCATTCAAAGTTCAAGTCTTACTACGGTTATGGTCGTTGGTTTTGTCAATGCCGGGATCATGAAGCTGACCCAGGCGGTCGGCATCATAATGGGAGCCAACATAGGCACAACGATTACCGGTCAGCTCGTATCGCTTAATCTGGAACACTGGGCACCGCTTGCAATCGGCATTGGGGTCTTTGTCTGGTTTCTCGCAAAAGATGACAAAAAGAAGAATATCGCTGAAATATTTATTGGATTCGGTTTGCTCTTTTTAGGCATGGAAGCCCTCAAGGATGCGCTGAAGCCACTGCGGGAAATTCAGGCTTTCGCTGACATGATGGTCAGTTTTGGATCCGTTCCCGCACTTGGCGTATTGGCAGGTTTTCTGCTGACACTGATGGTTCAAAGCTCATCAGCGTCTATGGGTATCCTGATCGCATTGGCGTCACAGGGGCTGATCCCGCTGGCTTCAGCAATGCCAATTCTTTATGGTGAAAACATAGGCACATGTACCACTGCGCTGATTTCTTCAGTCGGAGCTAGCCGCAACGCAAAACGCGCTGCGATCATACATCTGGTTTTCAACATCATAGGAACGCTGATTTTTGTCTTAGTTCTGACAAAACCTATAGCCTACTTCGTCATTCAACTTAATCCGGATGATGTAGGACGCCAAATTGCGAATGCGCATACCATGTTCAACGTGATCAACGTCATCGTACAATTTCCGTTCGCTATGTTCCTGATCAAAATCGCTATGAAAATCATTCCGGATACCGGTGCCGCAGAGCGTGAAACTGTGACCAAATACCTGGATGAGCGTATTTTGGAAACGCCTTCTATCGCGCTTAGAAATACAATTCGTGAGCAGCTCCACATGGCAAACGTGTCATACAGCGCTCTGAGCTCTTCTATGGACGGATTCTTTGAACGCGATCTGGCCAAAGTCAAACAGACCTTTGTGACAGAAAAGGAAATCAATAAGCTTGAAAAAGCAATTACTGAGTATCTTGTGAAACTATCCAACAGAAAACTGTCCGACTATGACCGCAAGGTAGTCGACGGATTGTTCAACAATATCAATGATATTGAACGTATTGGCGACCATGCGGACAACATAGCTGAGTTAGTGGTGGATGCCCTTGAAAAAGGATTGCCATTCTCTGATGACTCCCGCAAGGAACTTCAGGATCTTTACGATAAATCGGCTTTGGCATTTTCAAAGGCTATGGAATCCATTGTAACTGGCAACCGTGAAACCATTCAGCAGGTTTTTGACATTGAAAATGAGGTCGACAAGCTGGAGAAAATTTGCCGCAGAGGACACATTGATCGTCTTAACAACAACGATTGTAATCCTGAATCCGGCATTATCTTCCTGGATATCGTCAGTAATCTCGAGCGCGTCTCAGATCTTTCTGCCAACCTTGCCAAGGTTGTACAGGACACTTTATCCGCCTAAGAATTTCGGCCCTGACGGTCAACAAAATTGGTCATAAGATAATTAAAAGGCTGTCTGCAAAAATGAGTCGATACCATTTTTGCAGACAGTCTTTTCGCGTGCAGGTTAAGTGAGTCAGGGCGTCTCTAAACTGTTGAATCCTCTATGTAAGCAGCCTCTAAGGCTTCGAAGGCATCCGCCAGCGGTTTGTACAATTTCAATGCATGTTCTCCTTCAGCTGTCAAAGCATAGATACGGTCTTTGGATTTGGAGAACCAGCCGTAGTAATTTGAGTTCAGAATGCTGGTTGTTTTTTTGGGGTGTGCCCCGTTTGTTTTAAGGGATGCGGTAGACTGAGGACCATTTTTTCTGATCAAATAGGCTATAAAAAGAGCTGCTTCCCGATAGGCTGTTACCAGAGGTACACCGGTACTCCCGGCAATGTTGAGATCCAGGCTTCGGCTTGAGAACTCCTTCTCCAGGGCGGTTCTCTTCCTGGAGGACTGACGTTTGGGTTTGATGGATTCGGGGATCAGTGCTTCTTCCACCATGTAAGTGCTGCCTGTTTTGCTGACCAGAATAAGTCCAAGGTTAAGCTGCTTAAGGACATTGATTTTAGACTTCCATATTTTATCCTGTTTGAAATTATTCGGCTTGGGTATGCTCACATAGACAGCGTCAGCATAACTTTGGCGCTCCACCGCCTGGGCGAGAAGATCAAAGGAAAGGTGCCGCTTCATCTCAATTATGTAGATTAAGTCATTCTTTTTCGCGACGAGATCGCAGGATCTGACCTCGGAGCGGACGTCGAAGCCAAGGTCGTCGAGATGCTGACGCAGGGGTTCGTAAAGCTCGCGTTCGTATTGAATTTTGTCCATTGTGGGCACCCCTTCCATCGGCTAAAAAAAATCTTTTAAAAGTTCAAGCATCAAAATTATATCACATTGCAGAAAATTGTTGCAATGCAAGGGGAAACCAAGGCTGTTGACTGGAGGTGCGGAAATGTGGAATAGACGTCGTTTGATTGTGATATCTTTTGATGGGCTTGCTGATCAGGATTTTGAGACTGTTTCGGCTATGCCTGCCTTTGGCAGGCTGATTAACAGAGCGGCATGGCATAAAAGTGTTGAAAGCATTTATCCTTCGCTGACTTATCCCGCTCACGCCACAATTGTGACAGGGCGGCTGCCCAAAGATCACGGCATTGTGAACAATACGCTTTTTCAACCGGGGAGACCGTCGCCGGACTGGTTTTGGAGTCGTCGTTACCTAATGGGAGATACAATTTACGACGCGGCGGCCAGGGCGGGGATGAGGACAGCGGCTTTGCTTTGGCCGGTGACAGCCGGAGCCGGAATTCACTACAACATGCCTGAAGTCCTGGCCAACCGTCCCTGGGAAAATCAGATTCTGGTTTCTCTTAGGTCCGGATCTCCCGGTTACCAGTTCGAGATGAATCGAAGGTTCGGGAAACTCAGACATGGCACAGATCAGCCGGCGCTGGACCATTTCACCCATCAGTCGCTCATGGCGACTTTGGAAGAGAAACGACCTGACCTGATTCTGGTCCACTACACGGATCTTGACTCCCAGCGTCACGATTATGGATTCAATTCCAAAATGGCCGCTGAAGCATTGAAACGTCATGACCGCAGGCTGGGAGATATTTTGGATTGGATTGAGAACCAGCCGGATTCCGAAGTCTATGGCATCTGCGTACTGGGGGACCACAGCAGCCTGGATGTGGAGCGCGTCGTTAATCTGAATCCCCTTTTTATTGAAAGAGGATTGATTCAGCTGGACCATAAAGGGCGCCTCAAGGATTACAGGGCGCTGATGAAATCTGCGGATGGCTCAGCGTATCTCTATGTCAAAGGTCCTGAGCTGGAGCACGTCAAAGCCCATGTGAGAAAGATCGTCGAAGATTTTGCCCGGGAAGAGGAGGCCATTGAGGCGATTTATCACCACAGAGAAATTATGGCGTTTGGCGCAGATCCAGGCGCGTATCTTATGCTGGAAGCTTCAAAAGGATATTATTTCAATGATCGCTTGGAAGCCGCAGATCCGGTTGAGGAAATTACTGACCTGACGGTGAGGGGAGAGCCTTTCTATCACTGGAATACCCATGGCTTCTCACCGCTGAAGCCAAAATACAACACAGTTTGGATCATGGCTGGAGACGGAATAAAGGCGGGAGAAATTACTACGCCTATGTCACTGTTGGATGAAGCGCCGACATTTGCCGGCTGGCTTGGGGTTGAACTGGAAGGTGCTGTCAGAGGCCCGCTCTCGTGTCTTGAATCAGAGTAAGTTGTTGGAATTCTCAAGTACATAAGAAATTTGCCGTGCGCCGCTGATTCTGTCATTTGGAGTTGAAAGGAATTGAGAGAGAGGGGATCGCCTATGATGAAGCTGACAAAGATAGAAAAAAGCTGGGCGCTTTATGACTGGGCCAACAGCGCCTATAGTATGACCATTACATCCACCATCATGCCGCTCTATTTCAAAATGGTGTTTGAAGATGTGGGGTCGGCGACGACGTCAACCGCTTACTGGGGCTACGCCAATTCAATTGCGACGCTGTTTTTGGCGATGCTGGCGCCGGTGCTGGGTACAATTGCAGATTATATGGGGCTTAAAAAGCGATTTTTTGTGACTTTCGTACTGATTGGAATCGCAGCGACGGCATTTTTGTCGCTCATTCCCGAGTCCTATTGGTGGGGGCTGTTGGTGGTCTACATATTGACGGCGATTGGTTTCTCCGGGGCGAATGTATTCTATGATGCCTTTTTGGTGGATATCACGCCGGCTGAACGCATGGACCGCGTCTCAACAACGGGGTTCGCAATGGGCTATATAGGAAGCACGATCCCTTTCATCCTGTGCATGGCGGTAGTTGTAGGTTCCCAGATGGGCTGGCTGCCATTGTCCATTGGGGCAGCGTTTAGAATTTCCTTCATCATCACTGCGATTTGGTGGGGCGTGTTTACCATACCGCTCATCAAAAATGTCCGCCAGGTCCACGGTATACCCATTGAGTCAAAACCCGTCTCGAGAAGCTTCAAGCGGATTGCGAAGACCTTTTCCAACATCAAAGCGCACAAAAACTTGTTTACCTTCCTGATTGCCTACTTCTTCTACATAGATGGCGTGGATACCATTATTAAAATGGCGACCTCCTACGGCTCGGACCTGGGTATAGACGCCATGAACCTGCTGGTCATCCTACTCGCGACGCAATTTGTGGCGTTCCCCTTCGCGCTGCTCTATGGCAAGCTGGCAGAACGGTTCGGCTGTAAAAGAATGCTGTTTGTTGGCATAATTACATATACTGTGATTTGTATTTACGCCTACTTCCTGGATTCAGTCCTGGATTTCTGGATTCTGGCCATGATGGTGGGAACGTCTCAGGGCGGGATTCAAGCACTCAGCCGTTCCTATTTTGGAAAGCTGGTACCAAAGGAACAGGCCAATGAATTTTTTGGCTTCTACAATATCTTTGGTAAGTTTGCCGCGATCATGGGACCATTTCTCGTCGGCTTTGTGACTCAAATGACCGGGCGTACCAACAACGGCGTTTTCAGCATCATTTTGCTGTTTATCATTGGGGGCATATTACTCATGAGAGTGCCGGACGTTGATGAGGCAAAAGCCGCATAGAGAGTGAGGCGCCAGATGCCCGTGGTGAGCGGGGTCAGGCTGGACAATCTCAATGTCACATGAAAAAGGCACGCCGCGAGGTGTGCCTTTTTAAGTGGGTGGTATTTTATTGGTTTGTGCGGGAAATGAAATCAATGTTATGTATCAGCGACATTAAAAGATGTCATCCTGATTTCTGTATTTAATCATGATTTCTTTGAAAATTTCGCCGTTGCTGGGCGGTGTAAAGGTTATGGCGTTCGCACCGGCTTCGATGGTTCTCAAAATATCTTCCTCAGTCGGTCCGCCTGTTGCGATTATTGGCATCTCAGGATACTTTTGACGGATCATTCGGACGATCTCAGCGGTCTTCGACGCGCCGGACACATTCAGGATGGTGGCACCGGCGTTAATTCTGGCTTCAATGTCTGTTTTTTCGGAGACTACCGTGACGACAACGGGAATGTCTATTCGATCTCGAAGTGCTCTAATGATCTCATTTGTGGTTGGTGCGTTGACGACGACGCCCATGGCCCCTTGAAATTCAGCATCCATGGCGAGATTTATGACGCGCTTCCCCGTTGTTGTACCGCCGCCGACACCGCTGAAGACAGGCACATCTGACGCCGTAATGATGGCGTGAGTAATGACGGGCTGAGGTGTGAAGGGATAGACGGCGATCACGGCATCCGCATTACAATTTTTGATGATAGCCACATCTGTTGAGAAAACAAGCGATTTAATGCGTTTCCCAAAGATTTTGATCCCGCTGACTTTGTATATGGCTTCCGGGACTTTTATTATATGCTTTCTCAAATTTCCCTGTATTTCAGGAACGAATTCTTTCATGATGCATCCCCTTTCTGGCGGTAGTTTTTTATCTTTGTATATAATCCATAAGTACAGACAGCTCGCAATATTAAAATTTTCTGATATTATTATAGCATATGGTATTTAATCAAATGAAATATTAAGGAGGCACCTCATGGAAAAAGATTTGTTGATCATAGGCGGCGGCCCAGGTGGCTACGTTGCTGCAATTCGTGCGGCTCAACTCGGTATGGATGTCGCGCTTGTCGAAGCGGACCGGCTTGGCGGCACGTGTCTGAACCGCGGCTGTATTCCGACCAAAGCCCTTTATGCCAACGCTCAGCTCATGGATAAGTTTGCCCACGCAGAAAGCTTTGGCATTACCGTGGATGGTTACAAAATGGATATGGGTCGTGTCATGGACCGTAAAGCCAGTGTTGTTGACCAGCTGGTAAAAGGAACGGACAAAGTCGTGGAAGACAACGGCGTACTGATCATGAGAGGCTTCGCTGCCTTTAAGAGCGCCGAGGCCGTTGAGGTAAAACTGCATGACGGTACGACAGAACTGGTCAAGGCCAAACATATCATTATTGCCACAGGCTCAGTGCCTTCATCACCGCCGGTTCCGGGCAATGACTTGCCTGGGGTCATAGACAGCGATCAATTGCTTGAGCTCAGAGAGCTTCCAAAGCGCATGGTTGTTGCGGGCAGCGGCGTTATAGGCATGGAATTCGCTTCTATCTACAATTCTTTTGGCTCTGAAGTCACGGTCATTTCATCGACCCTACTGAAGCGCATTGACAAGGATATTGTCAAGCGACTTCCGCCAATTCTGAAGAAGCGCGGACTTAAGCTGCATGACGGCGCGCGCGCCAAAGAGATTAAAAAGACAGAGACCGGGCTTTTAATGATTGCCACTAACAAAAAAGGTGAGACCATTGAGGTTGAAGCAGACGTTATTTTGATGGCAGTTGGCAGAAGAGCGTTTGTGGATGGTCTCAACCTCGAAGCTGCCGGCGTCATTTTTGACGGCACCGGAATCCCGGTAGACAACAAGTTTCAGACGAATGTACCAAACATCTATGCTATTGGAGATGTACTGGGCGGCGTCATGCTGGCTCACGTGGCGTCCCATCACGGCATTGCCTGTGTTGAAGCCATTGTAACGGGTGAAGCGCCTAAGCACGGATCCACAGTTCCGGACTGTATCTTTATTGACCCTCAGATTGCCTACGCAGGTCTTACGGAAGAGCAGGCAGTGGCTAAAGGCTGCGAGATTAAAACCGGAAAATTTAATTTCGTCGCAAACGGAAAAGCATTGTCCATGGGTGAAACGGACGGCTTTGTCAAAGTGATCGCGGATGCGTCCACACTGAAAATTCTTGGCGTGCACATCATGGGACCTCACGCTTCGGATTTGATTCACGAGGCTTCGCTGGCAATCGATCAGCATATGGATGTCCATGCGATCGGACAATCCATTCACGCCCATCCAACTCTGGCGGAAGCGCTTCATGAAGCCGTACTCAATGTCACGGACTCTGCGATTCATATTTCACCGACTAAAAAGAAATAACTGTGATCTGAAGAGGGCTGTGAAAATGGCGCACCGGAGGAGTTTGGGATGGTGCGCCGTTTTTTATAATGACAAACTGGAGAGTTAAAAAGTGGGGATGGCCATGCGGGCAGAGACATTAGGAAAATTGCTTACGCCATTTGGAGCCGGTATTATTGTACTGGACGATAAGCAGCGTCTATTATGGATGAACCAAGCCGTTAAAACGTTTTTTGACACGACCGGGAGAACGTTTAAGGAATTTTTTCCATACGAGATTGACCTGACCGTTGATCAGGTGGTGACATTGCATGATCCGGAGGGGCATCAGTACCTGATTAGCGTGACAAAAATAATTGACGCTAATCCGTGTCATACGGTCATCAGCCTTCAGAGGCCCAGTGATTTTAATTATTCTGCCACAAAGAGTTATTGTCTTGAGACAGCGCTGGATCAAATCAATGATGGTGTGGTTATTTCTGATTTTGAGGGAAAAATCGTACTCTACAATCGCGCAATGGAGCAGCTTGAAGAACGCAACCGCAGTGAAATGGTTGGGAAATTCATATGGGATGCATATGGATATAAGGATCCGGCCCAGTCGGAGCATCGTCAGGTATTCAATAGTGCTGCGCCGCTGCTGGATCGTTTTAGCGCTCATGTCTATAAAAATGGCAGGCCGCTCTTTACATCCTACAGTACTTTTCCTCTTGTGAAAGATGGCGAGCGATTAGGTGTCTTCTCAATTTGCAGAAATGACACTAAGCTCAGGGAGCTATTGGATGAAACCATTGAATTGAAAAAACGCTTTTTTGCTGCCCGAGAGGCTGAGGATGCCGCCGGTATGCTTCCGTCAAAGCCGCATGATTTCACTTCTCTGCGAACGCCGCTTAATAATGGCACACATTATACTTTCAGCGATATTATTGGGGAAGGAAATACGACCAGAAAAACGGTGAATGAAGCCAAGGCAATGGCGGTTCTGGAGTCCAACATACTCATAATTGGGGAGACCGGCACCGGCAAGGAGCTCTATGCGCAAAGCATCCATAACTACAGCAGCAGAGGGACGAAGCCATTTATTGGGATCAACTGTGCCGCCATTCCCGAAACGCTGCTGGAAGGTATTCTGTTTGGCACAACGAAAGGCGCTTTTACAGGCGCTCTTGATAAATCCGGTTTATTTGAAGAAACAGGAAGCGGGACAGTATTTTTGGACGAGCTTAATTCTATGCCCATCAGTATGCAGACAAAACTGCTCAGGGTGCTGCAAGAACGGAAATTTAACCGAGTTGGCGGAACGAATCTGATCACGCTTAAATGTCGTGTGATCTGCGCCATGAATGTGGATCCCGAAATATCAATAAGAGACGGAAACCTTCGCCAGGATTTATATTTTCGGGTGGCAGGCTTAAGTCTTTACTTGCTTCCATTGAGAGAAAAGAAGGATGAATTAAAGAGCCTGATACACCATTACATCAAGAAATACAACAGCGCAGTCGGAAGAACAATCAGTAATGTGTCGGAGGAACTGAGCGCAGCGTTTCAATCCTATTCATGGCCGGGGAATATAAGGGAACTGGAGCATGTAGTCGAAAATTTAATGGTGCGGGCCGAGGAATCAGATACAATTCTTGAGGTTGGTCACTTGCCTGATCATCTGAGACACAGATTTTCAGAGATGGTGACAGAACCATATATTGAAGCATCCCCGGACTTGAATGAGGCACTCGGCAATCTTGAGCGCTCTATCATCCAAATGGCATTGAGGCGACGAAACGGGAATCTAACAGCCGCCTCGAAGGATCTGGGGATCATCCGGCAAAGTCTGATTTACAGAATGAAACGTCTTGGCATAGAACGGCCGTAGAAGACTGGACCATTATCGTATAAAAATTGTACGCGGAGCGTATAAATTTTATTGTTGAGATTACCCTTTGCATCGCTGTAGCGTATAAAAAATATACGTTATGCGATGCTTTCTGTTTTTTGCGAAAGTTACCTCACCTTCTCATTTTCCCCGATTGTTGCACTTGTTTGGAAATAGAAACAACATGGCATATAAATTGCATTAGAACTATATGCAACTATTCAATTAGGATTGGGGAGGAACGATTATGAAAAAAGGATTAAAAGTTTGGCTCTTGGTCTCGCTGGTCATCATACTTGGGATCTCGATGTTTGGATGCTCTCAGCCCGCGGAAACACCGGCAGCAGAAGAACCGAGCAGTGAGCCTGCAGCACCTGCTGAAAGCTCGGAACCAATCAGAATTGGCTTTTTTGCGCCGGTAACTGGTGCTGCAGCGTCGGATGGCAAAAGTGCGACACAGTCAGCAGAACTTGCCGTCAAGCTTATTAATGACGGCGGCGGAATCAATGGAAGACCTGTCGAACTCGTCAAGTATGATGATGGCTTGGACACTAAGCAAGCAGTCAACATCGCGCAAAAACTTACAACCAAAGACAACGTCGTCGCTGTAGTCAGCGGCAGCTACAGCGGACCGACTCGTGTTGCAGCACCTATTTTCCAAGAAGCCGGTATGCCTATGCTGTCTGCCTACGCGATTCACCCGGATGTCACCGGTTCAGGTGACTTCGTCTTCTCGCAGTCCTTTTCAGGATCCGTACAAGGTCGCGCTGGCGGCGTTGTAGCTGTGGATATGCTGGGTGCTAAGAGGATTTCTATTCTGGCTGTAGACATTGACTTTGGAAAAACCTTATCTGAGGCTTTCACTGCTTATGCCGAAGCAAACGGCGCAGAAATAGTGTCAATGGATACTTTTGGAATGCCTGAAACAGAGTTTTCTCCGGTGCTGACAAAAATTAAGGAAACCGTAAAACCGGACCTGCTTTACATTGCATGCTATCCTTCTCACGGAACTGAGATTGCGAGACAATCCAAGCGCCTCGGTCTGGATGTTCAAATTCTTGGAACAGAGGGCATTGACTCATATCAGTTCCTGGAAGTTGCGAAGGAAGACGCTGAAGGTGTCATCATTACAACTAACATGAACAGAGACAGCGAAAGTGATGCAGTCAAGAATTACATTGCAGGCTATAAAGCGGCGTACAATATGCAGCCAGACATGGTCGGCGCTTCTACTTATGACGCCTTTGAAACTTTATTTAAGGTTATCGCTGAAGTTGGCACTGATCCCGTCGCTATGAGAGATGCCATCAAAGGCTTGAAAGACTTTGAAACAGTCACAGGCAGATTGATTGAATATGCACCATCCAGGGTTGCGGTCAAGCCGGTACAGATTCAGATTGTCAAGGACGGCGAATTCCACTACTACAACGAAATTACGGATGACGCAATTATCAGAGACTAGTGGCGAGGAAACACCACAACTGGACAATATGATCGATAGGTGACTGAAGGCGCGCCCTTGGCGCGCCTTCAGCAAACAGACCACATTTTTCGAAAGGATGTGATATCCTTGCTGCTTCAACAAATCATAAACGGTTTCATGATTGGTTGTGTCTATGCCTTGACTGCAATGGGCGGGACATTAATCTACGGGATTTTACGCATTCTGGATATTGCGAATGCTGCGGCGTATGTGGTCGGTGCGTACCTCGGCTGGGTAATTTACGCAACTACCGGCAATCTGGCCGTCGCCTTTTTTCTGTCAATGGCCCTCACAGGCGCAATTGGTGTTCTCATTCAAAAGTTCATTTATACGCCCATACTCAACAAGCCTAATATCATTCCTATAGTTCCGTTGATTACCAGTGTAGGGATTTTCATTTTTACCGGGGACTTTATAAGACTGCTGGTCGGTCCGGAAATTAAGGATTTTGGTGTAATTCTGCCATTTTCGGTCATTAAACTCGGAAGAATTGTCATTAATCCTGAATGGATTTTGATCATTATCATGACGGCGATTTTACTCTCGCTGCTTTGGTTCGTTTTAAATAAAACCAAGCTTGGACTTGCATGGCGCGCCACGGCAGGGGATTCGGAAATCGCCGAAACCATGGGAGTCAACATCCAGAAGGTCATGGCATTGAGTTATATTATGGGGTATGGTTTTGCATCCGCAGCGGGGATGATGATAGGTGTACTCTATAGCTCTATCTATCCAACCATGGGAGACATTCCGTCGTATAAAATGCTTGCCATTATCGTTTTAGGCGGACTTGGAAATCCAATTGGCACCATTGCCGCCGGACTTGTTATTGGACTTTCAGAAACTTTAATCTCTGCTTACGTCGGATCTGTCATACCTAGAGACGCGATAGCCTTCCTTGTCTTAATCACAATCTTGCTTGTAAAACCAACAGGTCTGATCAGCAGAAAAAATTCAATTTAGGGGGTGACTGTATGTATGCAATAGTGGTGGCTACAAATATTGGGATCTTTGTGCTCCTGGCACTCAGCCTAAACATTATAGCGGGTTATGCCGGACAGTCATCTATTGGGCACGCGGCATTTTTCGGGATTGGTGCTTATACCTCGGCAGTGCTGACCAGTACTCTTGGAGTGAATTTCTGGCTGAGTCTTCCCATAGCGTTCGTTGTGACAGGGTTGATCGGCGCGTTGCTCGGGCTTGCCAGCATGCGTGTCAAGGAGGATTTTTTGGCGATTACGACTATAGGCATAAACTTTGTTGTTGTTGCCATTTTCCAGTATGCGCCAATCTTTGGCGCTTCACTCGGAATGTCTGTCTCCAAGCCGAGTCTGTTTGGTGTCAAAATGGATAATCTGATGTTTTTGATCCTTGTAGGCGCACTGATTGCCGCCATGGTCATATTCATGAGAATCATCGAAAAGTCATGGTTTGGCTTGGCGCTGGCAAGTATAAGAAATGATGAGGCGGCAGCCTCCTCTCTCGGCGTCAATATTGTAAAATTCAAAGTGCTCGCCTTTGCGGTTGGAACAGCGGTAGCCGGCTTGGCTGGCGGCGTTTACGCCCATTACATGACCTTTATCTACTCCAGCGATTTTGCGTTTCTCGTATCGATCTCGATTTTATCCATGGTGGTCATAGGCGGAATTGGGACCATTCGCGGACCGATTGTAGGCGCAATCATTTTGGGGATAGCACCGGAACTGTTTCGATTCATTTCGGATTACCGTATGATTGTCTATGGAGGACTCCTGGTTTTGATGATGCTGTTTCAACCCCAGGGCATCGTTGGGAACGGCAGTTTTCTGGTCAATAAATTCGAAGCGCTGTTTGGCAAAGGGCGCAAGAAAAGTGTGGTGAGCTGATATGGGGGACATGCTGACCGTTAAAGGTTTAAAAATGTATTTTGGCGGGCTGAAAGCCATAGATGGCATTGATCTTAACCTTAAGGAGAAAGAAACTTTAGGAGTCATTGGTCCGAATGGCGCTGGGAAAACGACAATGTTTAACTGCATTTGTGGCGTTTACGAGCCTACCGAGGGAAAAATTCTCTTAAACGGACAAGAGATCCAGGGGAAGAAACCATTTGAAATAGCGAGGATGGGTGTCGCCCGTACGTTCCAGATTTCCAAACCCCTCAGGGACATTTCTTTGCTGGATAATGTCGTCGCAGCTTTGGGCATAGAGTACAATAAAGGTTTTAAACACCTGTTCGCGAAAAGTCATTCTCCCGTGGTGGTGGACCAGGCGCTGGAAATTTTAGAGCGCGTGCAGCTCCTCGATGTTAAGGATAAAAAGGCGTCTGAGGTCAGCCTGGGTTATTTGAGAAGACTTGAAATTGCCAGGGCGCTGGCGATCAATCCTAAGCTTCTGATGCTGGACGAGCCTTGCGCAGGGCTCAGCAATTACGCTATAGGCGAGGTCATTGATCTGGTCTTCTATTTGAAAGAGCAAGGGACAACGATCATGCTGATTGAGCACAATCTGCCAATTTCAATGAAGGTGAGTGACCGGCTGGTGGTCCTCAATTTTGGCAAAAAAATTGCGGAAGGATTGCCTAAAGAAATTCAGGAGAATCCTCAAGTCATTGAAGCCTATTTAGGGGAGGATGATGAGGATGCTTAAGCTCCAGGACGCGGAAATCTTTTATGGTCAGATGGAAGTTATCAAGAAAGTATCCCTAGAGGTTAAACAGGGAGAATTGGTGAGTGTCATAGGTGCGAATGGCGCCGGCAAATCCACATTGATCAAGGCCATGATGGGCCTGGTCAAAATCAAACACGGCAAACTGTTCTACGAAGGTGAGGATATAACAGATTATCCTGCCTGGAAGAGGGCGGAGCTGGGGATTGGATACGTTCCAGAAGGTCGCCGTATATTTGGTGATTTGTCCGTTGAAGAGAACTTAAAAATGGGTGCCTACAAAATCAAAGATAAGGCCCAAATTAAGAGAAATCTTGAGAAGGCTTATGACATGTTTCCAAAGCTTTCAGAGAGGCGGAACCAACTGGCAAGAACCATGAGCGGCGGGGAACAGCAGATCCTCGCAATCAGCCGGGCTTTGATTCTGGAGCCAAGACTGCTGCTTATCGATGAAGTATCCATGGGCTTGATGCCAATTATGGTCAATTACTGTTTTTCTCTGATCAAAGAACTGAATCAGCAAGGGATCACGGTTCTGGTCGTGGAGCAGAACGCGAACAAGGTCCTGAAAATTGCAGACCGAGGTTACCTGATTGAGACAGGTCAAATCATGGTTGAAGGGACTGCGGAAAGTTTGAGGCAAAATGATGTTGTTCTTAAGGCCTATTTAGGTGAATAGAATTTGTTTCAAAATCGTAAGAATATTATAAAAAGCCTGTTGACTGAATAATTATTGTGTGTTAAAGTCTATTCAATTCATAAATTCCGGCTTCAGGCGAGGGGTAGGTAATCTATTCTTTCCGCCAGTAATACGTTTAAGCCGGATTCAAATTGAGATTCAGGAGAGATTATTATGACACCCCAGGTTTTAAACCCATACAACAGCATCCATCATCATCATACGTTCTAGAGTTTGTATGCAGGTTTAAGACACCGCGCGTTGCAAGCTCTATTCGTCGTTTAATACGATTGAGCGTCCGCGGTGGTGAGATTGAATCAACAAACTGCCACCCGGTTTCCGGGTGGCTTTTTTATTTTCGCGAGGAGGCGTAACTATGAGATTTATGCACTATCTGTATGAAGACTACGCATATTTGAGAACTTTGACCGCCAGCTTCAGAAAGTGGTCAAGACTTTATGGCTATGATGAGATTGATCCTCCGGCCATTGAGGACTGGTCGCGCTACCAGGATCTTCCCCCTGCCTTGACGAAAAGGCTGGTGAAGCTGATTGAGCCTTCCGGTGCCATAGGATGCCTGAAAATTGACAACACCATGAGCTGTGCCTCCATGACCCTGAAGCTTCCGGAAGGGACGCCCCTCAGACGAATTTCCTATAATTCAAAGGTCTTTCGGTATAGTCAGGGCGGCGGCATTGACGAGATCCTTCAGCTCGGCTGCGAAAATTATGCCGACCTGGGCCCGGCAGGAGATGTTGAGGTCATCCGACTGGCGCTGGACGTCCTCGAAACGGTGGGGATCCCAATTTCTGACCTGCGCTTTGAAATTGGAAACTCCAGCTTCTTCAGAGCGATTTCAGAAATGGTGGAATTGTCTCCGGAAGCGGTAGAGACCATGATGAACCTGATTGAAGAAAAGAGACTGACTGCGCTTAGCGCTTTTCTGGAGGGCTCTGAGCTCCCTGAAGACGAAAGTCTCTTCCTGAGCCAGCTTCCGGGACTGTTCGGCGATTTTAAAGCAGTCTTTACTAAAGCATCCTCGACTCGTTTCGGCGATGCCTGCCAGGCAGAGCTGAGCGCTCTGAAATCCTTGTACAAGCTCCTGGAAAATCTCGGTCTGACAAAAATTCAGTTGGATCTGAGTCAGGGCGGCAACGAATTCAGATATTATTCCGGGAACATCTACAGGATTTTCAGCCAGCGCACAGGCAAAGCCCTCGTCACCGGGGGACGATATGACGGCATGAATGGCGTCGAAGTGGCTTGCGGCATCTCCTTCAACACAGCCAATGTGGTGGAGTGGATGAAAACTATGCACACACCGCTCAACGTCCCTGCGCAGTTCGACTACGCAGTCCTCTGTGATACAGATGATCCGGGCGATGCCCTGCAGATCGCAGCCGCCCTGAGAGACAGGGATTACAGTGTCGTGCTGGTTAAACTCAGAACCAGCATCAGTGACACTTTTGAACAGCCGGAGTGCAAATCTGCAAAATTTGTGTTGTCCGTTGAAGGTGAAGACGCTGTGGTTTTCGATCAGCGCATGAATGAAAGCCGCAGAAGCAACGTTCAGAAGCTGCTGAACCAGCTCGAAATCAACGGGAAAAGGAGGAGCCAAATCCATGAAACCACTTAAAATTGCCGTCTCAAAAGGGCGGGTCAAAGAGCAGCTGATCGCGCTCCTCAAAGAAGCGGGTTATGAGTTCGCAGATCTTAACAACCGCAAGCTCGAGCACGTGGATACCTCGGGAAGGATCAGCCTGATTTCAGTCAAAGCAGATGATGTCACGACTTATGTGGAAAGAGCTGCCGCTGATCTGGGTGTACTCGGGAATGATATTTTGTACGAACGGAGCTTTGACGGCTATGAGCTCAGGTATCTCCCAATAGGCAGATGCCGTATGTGTATAGCCGGCTTCAGGGGGTTCAAACTGTCGGACCGCAGTTTTGTGCGCGTGGCCACAAAATACCCTAAACGGGCGAGGGATGTGCTCGAAGAGAAGGGCATCAAGGGTGAGATCCTGTTCCTGTCCGGCTCGGTAGAGCTGGCACCCATAGTGAATTTGGCCGATTGTATCCTCGACATTGTCGAGACCGGAAAAACACTGGAAGAAAACGATCTGGTTGTCCTTGAGACCGTTGGACAGATCTCCTCTGTATTGATTGCCAACCGGGTCTCCTTCAAGCTGATGAACGAACGAATGATGGATCTCTTAAACGATCTCGAGGTCGCGGAGAAAAGGGGAACTAGCAAATGAACAGCATAAAATACGATAAAGCGACTTCAACCGCATCCATCGCGGCGATTGTACGCAGAACGACAGAAACCTCAGAAGAGGTCAGGGATTCCGTCAGCAAGATCATTGCGGATATCAAAGCACGCGGAGATGCGGCCTTGATGGCGTGGACCGAGAAACTCGACGGCGTCAAGCTCCAAAGCCTCCGCATTTCAGACGAGACCATGAAAGCCGCTATGCGGGATCAAGTCACCCAGGAGGATCTCAGGGTTCTCAGGACAGCTGTGGAGCACCTCAGGACCTATCACGAAAAACAGCTCGAAAAGGGCTATGAGATCCAGCCAAGACCAGGCGTCTCCCTGGGGCAGCGCATTGTGCCGCTCAGACGCGTGGGGCTCTATATTCCGGGCGGCAAGGCTGCCTATCCTTCCACCGTGCTGATGAACGCAATTCCTGCCCAAGTGGCGGGTGTCCCTGAGATTGCCATTTTCACACCGCCGTCCAAAGATGGTTCTGTGAATCCTTACGTGCTCGCGGCGGCCGGGATTCTGGGCATCAAAGAAATTTACGCTGTTGGCGGCGCTCAAGCTGTCGCGGCCTGCGCCAACGGGACAGAAACCATAGCGCCTTGTGATAAAATCGCAGGGCCAGGCAACCAGTATGTGGCAGAAGCCAAGCGTCAGGTCAGCGGTCAGATTGCCATAGATATGATTGCCGGACCAAGTGAGGTCCTGATCATTGCAGATCAGACCGCGGACCCTGAACTGGTGGCGGCGGATCTTCTGGCGCAGGCAGAGCACGACGAGCGTGCCGGCCTCGTGGTTCTGACCACGGACGAGAGTTTGCCGGAGAGGTTGAAAGCAGCTCTCGACAGGCAGCTTGAGACCCTGCCTAAACGAGACATTGCTTCAGTTTCAGCGGCCAATCTGTTGGTGGTGCTTTGCGATGATCTTGAAGATGCTTGCCGTGTCTCTGATGTCATAGCCCCTGAACACCTTGAGCTGATGGTGGAAAATCCTCGCGCGCTGCTCGATAAAGTGAACTACGCGGGGTCTGTCTTCCTGGGCAGCTACACGCCGGAAGCGCTGGGCGACTATTACGCAGGCACGAACCACACACTGCCGACCAATGGTACGGCGAGATTTTCATCACCCCTGGGCGTCTATGACTTTATGACCCGGTTCTCGTATCTCGAATACACCCAAGAGGCCTTTATGAAGGAAGCTTCAGATGTCGAGCACTTCGCGCGGCTCGAAGGCCTGGACGCACACGCGGCGTCAGTCACGAAGAGAAAGAATCTGAAGCCATGATCCGCCTTCATGCCAATGAAAACCCCTACGAGCGTCGTCTCGATGACCTTGCGGCTGCTATTGGCGGACTCAGACTCAATGAGTACCCGGATGAAGAAGCCCTTGAACTCCGGCAGGCTGTCAGTGCTTACACCGGATGGCCCCTGGAGGGTATTGTCTGCGGCAACGGATCAGATGAGCTCATCAAAATGTGCGTTGAGGCGTTCGTCCTACCCGGAGAAAAAGTTTTGTCCCATGGTCCGACTTTTGTTGAATACCGCGTGATGGCGGAGATCAGAAAAGCAGTCTATATTGAAACCTTGCCGGATGAAGCTCTGAACCTGAACCAGGCGGCATTTATGGCACGTCTGGAAAAAGAACAGCCCAGCCTGGTGTTCCTCTGCAATCCCAACAATCCTACCGGAGAGAGACTGACGGCGTCTTTCATTGAAAAGGTAATTGAAAAGTCGCCCGGCATGGTCGTCCTAGATGAAGCCTATACCGAATTTGGGCTGGCTTCCTTCATTAAGAAGCTTCCCCAATATCAGGACAAGCTGATCCTTCTCAGAACTTTGTCCAAAGCCTTTGGTCTCGCAGCGCTGAGAGTGGGCTATGCAATGACATCAGAGTCAAACGCCGCTGCGCTCAACCGGGTAAGGATGCCCTACAACGTGACGGCGGTGTCTCAGGCGCTGGGTGCTTTCGCACTAAAAAATCCGTCTGTTATGGAGGCGCAGGTTGCCCTGATTCGCGCAGAACGCGACAGAGTCTTCAGCATGCTTCGTCAGATCCGCGGTATGGAGCCGCTGGCGTCTGAAACTAATTTTATCTTGATTCGAACGAAGCCGGAATGGGTATCCCGAATCCAAAGCGCTTTTGAGTCAAGAGGCTTCAGTCTCCGGTTTTTCGGGGAGCAAAGCGGCCTTGGGGCGTACTTTCGAGTTACCATCGGCAAAAAAGAGAATAATGATGCTGTCCTCAGCATCCTGAAGGAGGTCATGGCTTCATGCGAGTAGGCGAAGTCAAGCGAGATACATCTGAAACGAAAATCCAATTGAAACTGACCCTGGACTCACAGGCGCCCTCGAAGATTGACACGGGGCTGCCATTTCTCGACCATATGCTCTACCAGATCGCCAAGCACGGACGGATGAACCTGATGATCGAGGTCAAGGGGGATCTGGAGGTGGACTGCCACCATACCGCTGAAGACGTGGGCATGGCCTTTGGCATGGCCCTGAAGGAGGCTCTTGGCAGCAAGGCGGGCATTCAGCGTTTTGCAGACCGCATAGTGCCTATGGACGAGGTCCTTGCCCTGTGTGCCATTGATCTCAGCGGACGCGCTTATTTAGGCTATGATGCGGTCTATCCGTCTCAAATGCTGGGGACTCTCGCCACGGAAAGCATCCGGGAATTTTTCAAGGGCCTTGCGGACAAAGCCGGTATGTGCCTGCACTTCAGGATATTGACGCCGGGCAACACACATCATATGGTGGAGGCTCAGTTCAAGGCCTTTGCCCTGGCGCTGAAAGACGCGGCCGCGGTTCAGGAAGGCGACACCAGTGTGCCGTCCACCAAGGGTATGTTAGATTAAAGAGTTGGAGGCAGGAGCATGAATGATCAAGCAGCAACACCCCGAAAGCCAATCGCCATTATCGATTATGGCGTGGGCAATATTCAAAATCTGATTAACGCTTTTGAGCGTCTGGAAATTCCGGCGGTTCTCACGGCGGATCACGATGTCATTCTAAATGCCGAGCTCTCCATTTTACCCGGCGTGGGGGCGTTTAAGGACGCCATTGACAAGCTCAGGAACACCGGCATTGACCAGGTGATTCAGCAGCGCGTCAGGGAAGGGCGGCCCCTTCTGGGCATCTGCCTGGGCATGCAGCTGATGTTCGAAGCCAGTGAGGAGGACGGCGACTGGGAGGGCCTTGGACTCCTGAAGGGCCGTTTTGTGAAGTTTGATGAGAACATGGGCCTCAAAGTGCCCCACATGGGCTGGAACAGGCTGGTTAAAGAGCGCCAGGATCCGGTGGCCGATGGTCTCCCGGAAGACGCCTACGCCTATTATGTGCACTCGTATTACCTGTCGGGTGGCGACGCCCGGGACATCATTCTCTCCAGTCCGTACGGCGTCGCTGTGCCTGGACTCATTCGAAAAGGCAGCATTGTCGGCATGCAGTTCCACCCTGAAAAGAGCGGTGCTGTTGGAGAATTTTTAATCCGTCAGGTCCTGGCGGTCTTGATGGGAGGTACACAATGAGAATTTATCCTGCAATAGATATCAGCGGCGGCGCCTGCGTCCGGCTGTTTCAAGGTGATTTTGGCCAGAAGACGGTCTACAATGCGGACCCTGTGGCTGTCGCAAAGGATTTGAAGGAAAAGGGCGCACAGCGCCTTCATGTCGTCAATCTCGACGGCAGCGTGGAAGGCTGTATTACCGAAGACATGAAAGCCCTGATTCGCGGCATTAAGGCGGCGTCTGGCGTACCGGTGCAATTTGGCGGCGGCATTCGCACCATGGAAGACCTCGAGGCAGTGTTTGAGGCGGGGGCGGATAAGGCTATTTTGGGAACTTCCGGAGCTTTGGATACACCTTTTCTCGAAGCGGTGCTGGCGCGATACGGCGACAAGATAGTGTTGTCGATCGATGCCCGTGACGGTTATGTGGCGACCCGCGGCTGGCTGGACACAGAGAAGATCACAGCGGTTGAGCTGGCGGAAAAGGCACAGCGGCTGGGTGTCGCAGCGGTTGTCCACACGGATATAGCCCGTGACGGCGCCATGCAGGGCCCCAATGTGGAAGCTTACAGAAAGATGCGGGAGGTCTACTTTGGCATTCTGATTGGCTCCGGCGGCATCTCCAAGCTGGAAGATCTGGAGGCGCTCAAAGCAGTCGGCGTTGAGGACGCTATAGTCGGAAAAGCCATTTACGAAGGCGCGCTGGAAATACGGCGCTGCGAGGAGGTGTAAGCATGCTGGCAAAGAGAATCATTCCATGCCTCGACGTCCGTCAGGGCCGCGTCGTCAAAGGCAAGCGGTTTCAGGCCATAGAAGACGTCGAGGATCCGGTGGTGCTCGCGGACCGTTATTGCAGGGAAGGCGCGGATGAACTGGTTTTTTACGATATTACTGCCAGTGCTGAAGACCGTGGGATCTTTGACGAGGTGGTTCGAAGGGTTTCGAAAGTGGTCAATATCCCTTTGACAGTAGGGGGCGGCATTGCGACGGTTGAGGATTTCACTCGTGTATTGATGGCAGGCGCGGACAAAGTGTCGGTCAACACCGCTGCTGTTCGCCGGCCGGAGCTGATCCGTGAAGCGGCTTTGAAATTTGGTGCCCAGTGCGTGGTGCTCTCGGTGGACGTCAGTAAAGTGGGTCCGGACCGTTGGGAAGTCGTCGTCAAAGGCGGCCGGGAAACCACGGGCATGTCTGCTTTGGAATGGATCAAGCAGGGTGTGGCGCTAGGGGCAGGAGAAGTCGTGGTGAACTCCATTGACCAGGATGGCGTCAGAAAAGGCTATGATGTCGAGTTCCTGAAGCAAGTCACTGCCGCGGTTAATGTCCCAGTCATAGCCTCCGGCGGCGCAGGCGCCCTGGAACATTTTGAGGAAGCCGCCCGTGTAGCGGATGTTGATGGCATCCTGGCAGCATCGGTTTTCCACTATGGGGACATTTCCATAGGGGATCTTAAAAGTTATCTGCTGAGTCACGGTGTTGCGGTCAGGCCACTGGACCATAGGTTTGACAGAGCAGCTGCAGGAGCTGCAGAAGCTGCAGGAGCTGCAGAACAGGGAGGAAATTAGACCATGAAGCCATTAAAATTTGACGAACAGGGGTTGATCCCTGCAATTATACAGAATGCAGCCACCGGGAAGGTGCTGATGCTCGGATACATGAATGAAGAAGCGTTAGGCAGAACCCGGGAGGAAGGGGTTGTCTGGTTCTACTCCAGAAGTCGTTCCCGACTCTGGAAGAAGGGTGAAAGCAGCGGCAATGTCCTTGAGGTGGTTTCCATATCTGAAGACTGTGATGCAGACGCGCTGCTGGTCCTGGCGAATCCGGCGGGGCCGACATGCCACACCGGTGCGGAGAGCTGTTTTGAGACCCTTGGGGAAATCAGCAAAATTGGAACAGGCGTAGCTAAGCTTGTGAAGGTCATTGACGGGCGTTATAAAGAACGACCTGAAGGGTCTTATACGACTTATCTCTTTGACAAAGGCCTCGACAAAATTCTCAAAAAAGTAGGTGAAGAGGCGGCAGAGGTCATCATTGCTTCAAAAAACGAGAATAGGCCTGAGTTGGTAGGGGAACTGACAGATCTGCTTTTCCACAGCCTTGTGCTGATGAGGGAAAAAGGCGTTGCAGTTGAAGAGGTGCTTCAGGAACTAAACAGAAGAGAAAGATAGTTTTGTATAGATAAGGGAAGTGAGATTGGTGCGGCATGGGTCGGTTTAAAACCTTCGCCGCATCAGCGTCACTTCCCTTTTGTTAAATTTTCTCTAAAAAATAAGCACAAATGAAAATGGCATCGTTCAATGCCCATTCAAATGGTATAATAAATCAACAGCTTGCCGCAAGGATTGGCTAAAAAGAAGCGAGGTGGACAAATGGCGCGTTTATCAAGATTACTCACAGTTCTAATCCTGACTTTATTGCTGAGCGCCTGTATGTCTGCTGAGCCCCCGCAGCCTGACCTGACTTCTCTGGATGTCATCAACAATGTGGAGGGCGACCTGATCATTCGCAGACAAACGGAGGATATCTGGGTCTACACAGCCTACCGGAAGGAAGCCTCAAAAAACGGATTGCTTGTTGAGAGCGAATCCGGTATTGGCGTCATTGACCCGCCTGACAATTTGGATCAGGCAGAGCGCTTGAATGCGCTGATTGAGGAGTATTTCAATGCCAAAGTGAACCAGGTGCTCTGGACAGGAAGGATCATGTCGAGACAGCCTGTCTGTCAATTTTATCAAAATGAAGGGGCTGAAGTGTTTGTACTCGAAGCAGTCAGTGTGAATGAGGGACTCAAAGACGTCAGTGTGTTCCGTCCTAACGAGCAAGGTCTGAATTTCGCTGACAAGCTTCTGCAGCCCTTGTGCTTCAGACAGGACGGATCTCTTGAGGAACTTCATGTGTCGCTGTGGCTGGAAGAATCACAACTGCTTTATGCCGGTCCAAACCTGATCAGTCCGGACATCAAAATGATTATGACGCCTGTCTATGAGTCGTTAACGTGGGAAACCATTGTCAACGGACTCGCCAGTGCAGTCCCGGCGCCTTCAATTGTGGTGACGAATACAGGGGCTTCAGGCGGTGTCGAAATTTATGAACACACTAAATCCCTCATACTCGAAAGGGAGTTCACGTTGAACTACGGTACGGTTAAGCTGCCGCTAAGGACAGCTTTCGAAGATGAAGAACTTCTCAGCATTTTTGGTAAACCCGAGAAAATTGAGGAGTCTATCCTGGGTATTGGCGCTGACACATTTATTGGGTCGACTATTCGGACCTTTACTTTCAATAAGTCCCAAGTCAGTCTGTTCGCGCCTTCAGGCGGTGAAAAGTTCTGGCTCTCTTCGGTGATCTCCAAGGATCCGCGCTTCAGTACTTCCAGGGGAATTAACGTTGGGGAGTCGCTTACGCTTCTGATGCTGAAGTATCCTGAAGCAGAGCCAGTTCCAAACGAAGAAACCGATCCGGGGAATATGGATTACATCTATGATCATGGGACGCAGGGCGAATATGCGTTATTTTTCGAAGTGCGCGCCGGCGTGATTGACGAGATCAGTCTGATCTACACACTGAGATGAAATGAAAAGAGGTGTCATTTTGATCCATGTTTTTGGACATAAAAATCCGGATACGGATTCTATAGCGTCTGCCATTGCCATGGCCTGGTTTAAACGTGCCCAGGGCCATGAAGCTATAGCGTTCAGGTTGGGGGAGGCGGCGTCTGAATCGCGCTTTGCCTTGACTCAATTTGGCATTGAGCTTCCGCCGCTGCTGAGAGAAGTGCGTCCGGATGTCAGGCATTTGGAATTTGACAGGCATGCGCCTTTGTCGCCTCAAGATTCCATACTGACGGCCTATAGAAACCTGGGGGATGCTTCTGCCAAGGCCTTGGCTGTCACTGAGCCGGACGGAAAACTGTCTGGGATAGTCACCATGAAAGATATTGCCATGGGTTTTTTCAACTGGAAGGGCGACCTGCTGAAAACCACGCTTGCCAATATGGTGGATGGCCTGGAGGCTCAGATTCTCCACGCTTCCTGCACCAGCATTGAGGGCAGGGTGCTGGTCGCCGCATTCTATAAAGATACGCTGATTGATCGCTCAAGCATTGATGAATCGACCATTGTGATCGTTGGCGACCGGTATGATGTGCTCGAACATGCAGTCCGACAAAAGGCGGCCCTCATTATAGTTACCGGAGGACTCACCATCCCAGGGAAAATCCTAAGGCATGCCAGAGAATCGGATGTCTGCATGATCAGAACGCCTTACGATACTTTAAAGACTGCCCGTCTCATTGCGTCTTGCGCGCCGGTGTCAGAGATCATGGTCAGAGAAAATCTGACGAGTTTTTATGAGCATGACGATGTCTCGGAAGCCCGGGAAGTCATGGCGGGCAGCCGTCACACAACCTTTCCTGTAACGGACGCCTCCGGACGCTATGTGGGATTTCTTTCGCGAAGACATTTGCTGAGGCCCAACAAGCATCTCGTCATTCTGGTAGACCACAACGAGTACGCCCAGAGTGTAGACGGCCTGAAGGAAGCTGAAATTCTCGCCATTGTCGACCATCACAAGCTCGGTGATGTCGTCACCAACCGCCCGCTGACGTTCGTCTGCAGACCAGTTGGAAGCACTTGTACTCTCGTGGGGGATTTGATTCGAGAAGAGGGGATCGCGCCGCCTTCAAACATTGCCGGCATCCTTCTGTCGGGCATCATTTCAGATACACTGAACTTTCAATCGCCTACAACAACAGAGGAAGACCGCATTATGGCGGCTTGGCTGACCTCGCTGATAGAAAGCGGTTTTAATATGGAAGACTATGCAAAAGCGCTGTTGAAATCAGGGACTTCTCTTGAAGGACAAACCATAGAAGGCATTTTCTTTAAGGATTTTAAAATTTTCAGAGATGCCGACACGTCGGTAGGTGTTTCGCAGATTTTCACCTATGGTCTGGAAGAAGTTGAGGACCGCAGAGAGGCTGTTCTTGAAATGGTTCAGAAAACTCATAAGGAGCAGGGCTTTGATGCGACCGTCTTTATGGCGACGGATCTCCTTAGCCAGGGGTCGTGTCTGTATTATAAATCCAACATTTCAGGGCTTATCACCAAGAGTTTTGAGGTGGATGAAGTTCAGGGTGTGTTTGTTCCGGGACTGCTTTCCCGAAAAAAGCAAGTCATACCGCGTCTTCTGGAGGAAATAGGCCTCTCCAGACAGATGAGCTGAGGGTCGGTCTAGAGATCATTAGGTGGTGGGAGAATGAAGGAAGCTTTGTTCTATGTCAAGCGCGAGGCATCCAGTGTGCAGTGTCAATTATGTCCGAGGGGCTGTGTTATTGAACCGGGCTGCAGCGGCGATTGTCTGGCCAGAAAAAATGAAGGCGGTACGCTGACCAGTGCGTCTTATGGGCAGATTACCTCTTTTGGAGTGGACCCCATAGAGAAAAAACCGCTGTATCATTTCCATCCGGGTCGTGACATTGTCAGCTTCGGGTCATTTGGATGCAACCTGCACTGCCTCAACTGCCAGAATTATAGAATTTCTCAGTTTGTTGCCCCTTCCGTGTCTCTGTCGCCTGAGCAGTTGCTGGCGCGAGCGCTCGAAGAGCCGAGGAGCATTGGCATTGCGGCGACTTACAATGAGCCCACAGTCAATTTTGAATATGTGCTTGAAGTCTTCAAGCTCAACCGGGCTGCCGGATTTAAAAACGTACTGGTGACCAATGGTTACCTGAATCCCAAGCCATGGGAAGCACTGCTGGATTGGACGGATGCAGTCAACCTGGACGTCAAGGCTAATGATCCCCGTTTTTATGAAACCGTCTGTAGGGCGACGCTGGCGCCGGTGCTCCGCAGTCTGGACGCCCTGCTTGAAAGGCAGGAGGTCCACACAGAGCTGACCTGGCTTCTGATTGAAGGCCAGAATGACGATCCCGTGAAACTTTCAGCTTTCGCAAAACGCGTCGCAGACATCAGACCGGAGACTCCGCTGCACATCAGCAGGTATTATCCCAATTATCTGATGAACCACCCTGAGACGAAAAAAGAAGCCCTGTTTTCGGCGCGTGATACGGCAAACCAGCATTTAAGCTATGTATACATAGGCAATTTGAGTGAGGGAGATCACGGGACCCGGTGCACTAACTGCGGTGAAATCCTCGTTCAGCGCTTTGGCTACGAGATCAGCGTCAGCATAAAAGATCAGCATTGTCCAAAATGTGGCGCACTTCATCCAATACGGATGGATTAGATGGTATACTTGGGGTATATATCTCACAAGAAAGGAGCGTGTTCGAATGGAGATTACTTTCAGACCTATGCGTGAACAGGATGCGGAGGTCATCATCAGTTACAAACATGGCAATGATTATGCGTGCTTCGATTCTGAGAAAAACCAGACGGACATTGATTCGCTCCTCAGCGATCCCAATGTGGACATTTTTGTCGCCATCAGCGAGGAAGATGAGATCCTCGGATTTGCAGAGGTCGCCTTTGACGAAGACGACATCCTTGAAATGAGCGGTGCGCTATTGCCGGAATTTACAGGGATGGGCCTGGGGTGCAACTTTATCACAGAGTGTATCAACTTTCTCGTCGAGCATTATGATTATGCCGGCGGCGCTCTGCGCACTCTGGTTCAACCGGGGGATCGCCACGCGCAGAAAGTATTGGAACGCGTTGGATTCCAATTGACGGAAACCACTGAGGATTGGATCGAAATGCAGATTGATCTTTAAAAGACTTTGAGATATTGGCTTACAATAAAAAAGGACTGGCAAACCGGCGCGAAGTCAGACAAAGGATAAATCCTGACTGGGCACAACTAGGTTGCCAGTCCTGTTTATTCACAGGATATGAAGGGTGGTTGGCTATGAAGATCCAGTATAGGCTATGGTTGGGCGACGAAGGTGAAAAAGTTCTGGGAAACGGACCGGTTGCGCTGCTTAAAGGGATTGCCTCCACAGGGTCACTCAGTGCGTCCAGCAGACAGATGGGCATGTCGTACTCCAAAGCGTGGCATGTGATTCGCCGGCTGGAACAGCACCTGGGTCTGGAATTGGTTGTCAGGCGCGTCGGAGGGTCAAGGGGCGGAGGCGCAACCTTGACGGCAGATGCTGCTGAGCTGATTGAACGCTACGAAGTTTTTTGTGAAGAAGTTGAGCAGTTTATTGAGAACGCCTACAGCGAACACCTTGGAGACTGGCTGGAAAGCAGGGGGAATAGAAACCCGGATTGAGTTTATGCTGTCCAGAGAAAATGGCGAATTAAAAGCAATATTGTGATATGGACGGGATAGAACAAATAGCCAACGTGCTTAGGCAGGCGCAGTCCGGTATAAGGCAATCCGTAAATGAGCGGCAGCGCCCCCAGCGCAAGGACTTGAATGGAAACCCGTGTCGTTTCCCAGTAATACCAGGACAGCGCTGCAAGTGCAAGGGTCATGAGGACAGGTTTCTGGTAAAACAGGTGAAAGGCGAGAATTAAAAGGAGACCATAGAGCCCGTAGGAATAATCAATGGTCCAGGTGCTCGCGAGGATTGGAATTGCCAAAAGTTTGATGAACGGCTGACGGTGCGAGAGGCACAGGATGATGCCAAGACCTGCGGCGAGTGTGAAAAAAATATTCAAACCGCTTGGTACAAAGTAACTGTAGGGAATTTGGGAGATCAAACCGTAGAGCAGCATCCTCAGGAGATAGCGAGGCTGACTGCGGGTAAGGCGTGCGCCACGGGCCACCAAAAAGGCAAAAATGGGAAAGGACAAACGTCCGATCATGCGCCAGACAATTTGATCCGGGAATAGCAGATAACCAATATGGTCAATGAGCATGGTGAGAATGGCAACTAGTTTAAGGGTATCATCATAAACTGGTTTTTTTATGGCATCTTCCAATGTGAGCACCTCGCAAATTTGACTTGGACAAACAGGCAATAAAGTTTTATTACGAAATGAGGTTGACTTATGCAGATCACAAAGCTCTCTTTCAAAAAGATGACGCCCATGGTGGAGGTATGGCTGGATAATAGTTTAGGTTTTACCTGCCATCTGGACCTGGTCCTGAAATACCAACTTGAGACTGGCATGACACTCACAGAAGACGTTCTTGAATCACTCAGGCAGGATCAGCTGTCCCTGGAAGCCTGGCATAAGGCACTGCGTTACTGCCTTTCCAGGACGAGGACTGTCGCAGAGGTGAAGCGCTATCTGTCCTCAAAAGAGGTGGACACCGACTTGGCGAACAGCATTCTGGCAAGGTTGGTGCAGGATTACGAACTGGACGACTTAAAGGCGGTCATAGAGTATGATGAGCAGAACCGCGGGCGTATGGGGCGCAGACGGATACGAAGTGATCTGCAGCGTCGAGGTGTTTCCGGTTCGGTCATTGATGCCGCATTAGGCGGCCGTGATGCTGAGGATCGTGAGGCGGAGGAGCTTGAAGCTGCTCTGGCGCTGGCTCGAAAAAAGATCGCCAGCGATCGTGGGGATGACCCTGGAAAAGTTGCCATGCGCGTCATTGGGCTGCTTCAGAGAAAAGGGTACAGTCAGGGTCTCATCCGAAAAGTTGCGGACACCCTTGAACTCAAACTCTACTGAACAAGAACAGCGTTCTCGATATTTCTTTACAAAATTCAGTTGAATACGCGGGAAATTTTCAGGCTTATAATCCATTGTTTATCGTTAACCTATTTAGGGAACGTACTACTAGTCGACATTAGCAGAGTTGCAAAAGCCGCAGCTCTGCTTAATTTTGTATAACAGGCTGATTCTCCGGAAACGTCAAAAATCCTTTTTCTATACATAATCTGTAAGACAAGGTTCGAACCTTGTCCTTAAACTGAATGTCAATGGCATCGCCATTCTGTGAGAGCACCTCACCCCAGCCGAATCTGAGATGGTGAGCAGCGCCGCTGGGACACCCGGCCGGCGTTGAACCGGCATCCCGGGCAGAGCCTGAGGCATTTGGACGCAGGCGTTCAAGGCTTTCCATGATTTCCGTGATGAACAATGACAAGCGGAGGTGACGGCCGCCGCCAAATCTCGAATGCATGATCCGGACGCTCTCGCGTGCACGGCTGACGCCGACATAGAACAGGCGCCGCTCCTCCTCGAGAAGCAGTCGTTCGGGCTCTGTGCGAAACTCCTCTTTGACTGGAAAAATGCCTTTCAGGATGTCTACCAGGACAACGTGATCAAACTCACGCCCTTTGGAGGCGTGTAGGGTGGACAGCGCTACCCGGGCGTCATCACCCCTTGGACGATACTGGTCCAGCGCGGTGAGTCTCTCAAAAAATGGCTCCGGCCGTTCAAAGCGACTCGCAATGGCGATCAGTGAAAACCACATGGAACGAATGCGGTCCGCGGATTGTCCCAGTGAGTTCTGAGCGAATTCCAGATAGCCGGAGTAGCCCAGCTCGCCGTCAATGGTTTCGAGAAAGTCGGCAGCGCCCATATGCTTTAAGCCGCGGACAGTTTGCTGGACCCGCCGTATTCGCTCGCTGGAGTGCCCTTTTCTGCCGATGGTTTCGAGGCTGACCTCAAACACATCCCGGCCCCGGTGGTTGAGGCGGATCGTCTCGACGGCTTCTTTATTAATCCGCAGTTCCGTCTTGTAGACAATGCGCAAAAAGGCGTCCAAATCAGCAGGGTTCGCAGACAGCTTGAGAAAAGCCTCCATATCTCGAACCAGCCAATGGTCTGATAAGCTGCGTCTTCCGGCCTCGATTTTAAAGGGAATGCCTGCCTCGAGCAGCGCATCCATAACAGAGAGTCCTGACAGATGGTTCCTGTACAAAATTCCCGTGGTATGGCCAGGGACAGCTTGATTTTGCAGCTGATCCAATATGGTTTTATTTCGGTCGCTGTAGGTTTCAAACTCCATTAGGGTGACCTTGCCGCCGCTGCCCCTGTCGGTAGTCAGCGTTTTGTCATAACGCGTTTGATTGTGGCAGATTATTCTGGAACATACATTGATAATTTCCTGCCTTGACCTGTAATTTTTACTGAGATGATACAGGCGGCCGCCAGGGAACTGCGATTCGAAGCTCATCAGCAGCTCGGGACTGGCGCCTCTGAAGCCGTAAATTGCCTGATCATCATCCGCGACAATAAAAAGATTGTTGGCGGGATAGACCAGCCTTTTTAAAATCTCGTGCTGAACCTTTGAAGTATCCTGGGCTTCGTCAATTTGGACAAAGGGATAGCGTTTCTTGAGGCGGTTCAGAATGCTGCTGTCTTCCTGAAGCAGCTTCAGGGCAGCCAGCAAAAGGTCGTCGAAGTCCATGACGTGGTGTTTGGCTTTCAAAGCCTCGTAGGCATCAGAAATCCTGTCGATCTCCGGAAAATCCAGTCCGCTTGCAGCCAGTTTGCCGCTGGCGTACATCATGTTTCTCGCATACCCGATTTGATTGGACAGCGCTTCATACTGATCGTCATTCAGACGCGAGCCGGTAACCTGACTGGCCGCGGCGGACAGAAGCTCTCTTTGGTGAGTCAGCAAGGTTTTTGGGCGGATGCCGCGCTCTTTCCATACCTGGCCCAGCACTTTGAAGGCAAAGCTATGAATGGTTGAAAATTCAAACTGATGCCTGAAATTTGGACGGAAACGGGCTGCATAGCGTTCTGCCATATCAGAGGCAGCAGCCTTGCTGAAGGTCAGGTTGAGCAGGTTTCTTGGATCGAGGCCGTGATGCTCAGATAAATAAACAGCCCGGGCAAGCATCAGTGTTGTTTTGCCGCTCCCGGGTATTGCAAGGGTTAAAGCAGGGCCTTCAAAATGGCAAATGGCATCCTGCTGATCTTTACCAAAGAATAGATTGAGTTCCTGTTCAAGTACTTTAAAAAATGACATGCTTCACCTCCGGTAAGATCATATAATTGTATCATATTTGGGCAAAAAAAATAAAATTGAGAAATTAATTGGAGACAGGGTAAAGATGTAGTGATTCTCTTAAAATCCTGTATTTAAAACCTAAAAAGCGGTTGCGGCATGTGGGTAAAAAATGGTTTACTTATAGTAGGGAATGAGGTAAGATATTCTGTGACTATGACGTCGTGATGCAGGATATTCAAGACATGACACGCTAAAGATGACGTACGATCCCGCCAATGGAGAAGTCCATTGGCTTTTCAATCATGGCTCGTAGAACAAGCCAAATCATCACATTTTTAGGAGGATTCAAATGGCATTTGAAATGATCAAAAAAGAGGGAAATAACGTCACGGTACAAATGACAGTTTCCGCGGAAGCATTCGAAAAAGCAATTCAAAATGTTTACAGCAGCACTAAAGGGCGTTATGCAATCCCAGGTTTCAGAAAAGGGAAAGTGCCAAGAAGCATCATCGAAAAGCAGTTTGGCGAAGGTGTTTTCTTTGAAGACGCAATTAACGACCTGCTTCCAGGCTCATATAGTGAAGCGGTTGACGGCTTGGCGCTGGATCCGGTTGCACAGCCTGACATTGATGTCAAAGAAGTAAGCAAAGAAAATGGCCTGGTCATCGAGGCCGTCGTCATCGTCAAACCTGAAGTCGCAATTGACAATTACAAGGGTGTCGACGTTAAGAAGATCGAGACAGTAGTTTCAGAAGAAGAGGTTGACCAAGAGATCGAAAAGATCAGAGAGATGAACGCACGTCTTGTTTCTATTGAAGATCGTCCTGTTCAGGATGGAGATACTCTGACTATTGATTATGCCGGCACTATTGACGGTATTGCCTTTGATGGCGGCACTGCCCAGGGCCAGCAGCTCGTTGTTGGATCCGGTCAATTTATTCCGGGCTTCGAGGAGCAGCTCATTGGCGCTAACCTTGGCGACCACGTAGAAGTTAAAGTTACCTTCCCGGAAACGTATCACTCAGAAGACCTCGCAGGAAAAGAAGCTGTTTTCGCAGTAGACGTTCATGGCATTCGTGTGAAAGAGCTTCCTGCGCTGGATGATGAACTCGCGAAAGACGTTTCAGAATTTGACACCCTTGAGGAATTGAGGGCAGACTATAGAGCCAAACTCACTGAGACGGCTGAGAAGCAAAATGAAATGGCGCTTCGTGACAGTGTCATCGATGCTGTCGTCGCGAAACTTGAAGCGGATATTCCAGACGCTATGGTCGAAAATGAAATCGATTATATGATCCGGGATTTCGACAGCCAGCTTCGCTATCAAGGTCTGGATCTCGACGGATACATGAAGTTTACAGGCAGCAAGCTTGAAGACCTCAAAGAGCAGATGCGCACAGATGCCCTTGCAAGAGTCAGAACGACCCTTGCAATTGAAGAAATTTCCAAGCGCGAAGCGATCTCAGTGACGGATGAGGATCTTGAGAATGAATTTGTCCGCATCGCTGAGCGTCAGGGTACAGATGTGGAAAACGTCAAGAAAGTATTTGCATCTGACAATTACGAGTATCTTAAGAACAATCTCGTGACTAAGAAAACGGTGGATTTCCTCGTCGAACAAGCTAACTTTGCAGAATAATGGAGGTGCGCTTATGAGCCTGGTGCCTATCGTCGTCGAACAAACCAATCGCGGTGAACGGTCCTATGACATTTATTCAAGACTCCTTAAAGATCGCATCGTCTTCATCAGCGAGGAGATTACGGATCTGACAGCCAACCTTGTCGTCGCTCAGCTGCTGTTTTTGGAAGCGGATGACCCGGACAAGGACATCCACTTGTACATCAACAGTCCTGGTGGCAGCATTACAGCCGGTATGGCCATTTTCGACACCATGAACTACATCAAGCCGGATGTGTCAACGATCTGTATCGGTATGGCTGCCAGCATGGGCGCATTTTTACTGGCATCTGGCGCCAAGAGCAAGCGTTTTGCTCTGCCAAACGCAGAAATCATGATTCACCAGCCGCTCGGCGGCTTTCGCGGCCAGGCTTCGGACATTAAGATCCACGCTGAGCGCATACTGAAAATCAGGGAGCAGATCAACAAGATCTTGTCTGAGAGGACAGGGCAGCCTTTGGAGGTTATTGAACGCGACACGGACAGGGATAATTTCATGTCTTCGGAAGAAGCGGTGAACTATGGCCTGATTGATCGCATTCTGGTCTCCAGGGTGTAAAGAAAGAGGTTTGACATGACGAAATATGAAAATAAAACTCAGCTGCAGTGTTCGTTTTGCGGTAAGACGCAGGACCAGGTCAAAAGACTGATCGCGGGACCAAATGTATACATTTGTGACGAATGCATTACGCTCTGCAATGAAATCATTTCGGATGAAATGGATGACGTCGAGGACCTTGAACTCGAGGATCTTCCAAAACCGGAAGCCATTGCGAAGACGCTGAATGAGTACGTTATTGGCCAGGAACGCGCTAAGCGGGTACTGTCTGTCGCTGTGTACAACCATTATAAGCGTGTCAGACGCGGGGTGACCGGCAAGGCGGATGTAGAGCTTCAGAAGAGTAATATTCTGATGCTCGGGCCAACCGGGTCGGGTAAGACGTTGCTGGCTCAGACCCTGGCAAAAATTATCAATGTGCCGTTCGCCATGGCAGACGCAACAGCCTTGACAGAGGCCGGTTATGTAGGTGAAGATGTTGAAAATATCCTTTTAAAGCTGATTCAAGCTGCAGATTTTGACATTGAACGCGCTCAAAAGGGCATCATCTACATTGATGAGATTGATAAAATCTCCAGACGCTCTGACAATCCGTCCATCACAAGGGATGTCTCTGGTGAAGGCGTTCAGCAGGCGCTGCTGAAAATTATCGAAGGAACGGTTGCCAATGTTCCGCCGCAAGGTGGGCGCAAGCATCCGCACCAGGAATTCATCCAAATCGACACGACCAATATCCTCTTCATTTGCGGTGGTGCTTTTGACGGCCTCGAAAAGATCATCGAGCGCCGTACGGGTACAAAGACCTTGGGCTTTGGGGCTCAGATCATAAGTAAAGAAGATAAGGAAATTGGCGCGCTCTTGGAAAAGCTCGAAACAGAGGACTTGCTGAAATTCGGCCTGATTCCGGAATTTATTGGCCGTGTTCCTGTAGTAGTCTCTCTGCATGAGCTGGATGAGGCAACGCTTCTCAGAATATTGAAAGAGCCAAAAAATGCTTTGGTCAAGCAATACCAAAAACTGTTTGAACTCGACAACGTTGAAATAAGCTTTGATGAAGAAGCGCTGAAGGCAGTGGCACACATGGCAATTGAAAGAAAAACCGGTGCCCGCGGGCTCAGAAGCATTCTTGAAAACGCCATGCTGGATATCATGTATGAAATTCCAAGCCGGGATGATATTGTCTCAGTTCGGATTACGCGAGAATCCATTGTCGACAAGAAGATGCCGGTTATGCTGCTGAAGGATGGGACTTCAGAAAAGAAACCCTCCCAAGACAGACAAAGCGTCTCCTGATTAAATTTATACATTTAAGCGAGTCAGAGGATCCTATTGGCTCGCTTTTATTTTTCTGAAACTCAAAAGTTGCGTTTCACAAACGGTATAAAAAACTTTTTTTGATTTGTTAGCACTCTTGCTTGATGAGTGATAATTCCTTTGGTATAATTTGAATAACCCTTAAAATGGGTGGAAAGGAGAGAACACCATGGAAACAAACGACAAGATTATGTCAATGCCGTTGATTCCACTGCGCGGATTATCGGTATTTCCCTATATGGTGCTTCATTTCGATGTTGGTCGAGAGAAGTCAATCAAGGCGCTTGAAGAAGCCATGATTTATGATCAGAAGATTTTCCTGACAACGCAGCGTGACATTGATGTCGACCTGCCTTCAACGGAAGATTTCTATGAGATTGGCACCATATGCAAAATCAAACAAATGCTGAAGCTCCCGGGAGACGCTATTCGCGTCTTGGTGGAAGGCGTCAGCCGGGGCAAGGTTGAAGGCATTATTTTTGAGGAGCCTTACTTCAAAGCGCGGATCCTTAAAATTGAAGAGGATATCAGCCGTGACAGAGAAACAGAAGCTTTGATGCGCTCATGCCTGACGGCTTTTGAAAAATACATTGCTGTCAGCAACCGCGTCTCACCTGAAGTGATGCTTTCCATGACCACTATAGAAGAGCCTGGCCGGTTTGCTGATGTCCTGGCCTCCAATATGGTTCTCAAGACGGAGCAAAAGCAGGAAATTCTGGAAGCAGTTGAGCCAAAGAAGAGATTGACAGCGATTTATGCCATTCTTCTCAGCGAAATTGAAATTATGGAAGTTGAGAAACAGATCAACGAGAAAGTCAGAAAGCAAATCAACAAAATGCAAAAGGAATATTATCTTCGTGAGCAAATGAAAGCAATCAGGGAAGAGCTTGGCGAAGACTTTGATCCGGATGATGAAATTGAGGAGCTTTACAAGAAACTGGACAAGCTAAAACTGGACAAAAAAATTGCGGACAAAGTCTCCAAAGAAATCGAGAGGCTTTCAAGAATGTCGCCGGCATCTGCAGAAAGCACCGTAGTCCGTAGCTATGTGAATTGGATCCTGGATTTGCCATGGAATAAAAAGACCAAAGATACTCTGGACATATCAAAAGCGCGTACGATTCTGGATGAAGACCATTATGGCCTGAAGAGTGTTAAAGAACGTGTCCTGGAGTATTTGGCCATCCGTGAACTTACCAAAAGTCTCAAGGGGCCAATTATTTGTCTTGTCGGCCCTCCGGGCGTCGGTAAAACCTCTATTGCCAAATCTATTGCGAGGTCTCTGAACAGGAAGTTTGTCCGCATGTCACTGGGCGGCGTTCGCGACGAAGCGGAGATCAGGGGACACAGAAGGACTTATATAGGCGCCATTCCGGGCAGAATTATCAACGGCATCAAAGAGGCGGGCACAAAGAACCCAGTTTTCCTTTTTGACGAGATTGACAAACTAACTTCGGATTTCAGAGGCGACCCGGCTTCAGCGCTTCTTGAGGTACTGGATCCTGAGCAGAACAAAGACTTTACGGATCACTATCTCGAAGTGCCCTTTGACTTGTCCAGCGTTATGTTCATAACCACTGCGAACTCGCTGGGGACTATACCTAGACCGCTTCTGGACAGGATGGAAATTATCGAGGTATCCGGCTACACCGAATTCGAGAAATTGAATATCGCGAAAAGATATTTGGTGCCAAAGCAGCTTAAAGCCCACGGACTGACTGAGGACAACCTCAGTTTGAGCGATGATACGCTGAGTGCCATCATCAGTTATTACACCCGCGAATCCGGAGTGCGCGAACTCGAGCGTCAGATCGCGACGGTCTGCCGCAAAGTTGCAACGAGAATTGTCGAAGACAAAGTCATTACAGTCAAAGTGAACCGCAGCAATCTGGACAAATCTCTGGGAGTCAAGAAATACCACTATGATGAGATTCAAAAAGAGAATCAAGTGGGCATTGCGACAGGTCTTGCCTGGACACCTGTGGGAGGGGACACGCTCTCCATTGAGGTTTCGATCATGAAAGGCAAGGGCAACCTCGTCCTCACCGGACAAATGGGTGATGTCATGAAGGAATCCGCAAGAGCAGGTTTGAGTTATCTCAGGTCGATCTCTGAGAAATACGAAATTGCGGATGACTTCCATGAAAAAATGGACATTCATATTCATATACCTGAAGGCGCCATTCCTAAAGACGGACCTTCTGCGGGCATTACTATGGCAACCGCCGTGCTGTCAGCTATAACAGGAATTCCTGTCCGACATGACCTTGCCATGACCGGAGAAATTACGCTGCGCGGCCGGGTACTGCCAATTGGCGGCCTGAAGGAGAAATCCCTTGCGGCGAGTCGCGCAGGGGTAAAAACAGTCCTGTTCCCTAAAGAGAATGTCAAGGATATTGAAGAGATACCGTCCACGATTCGAAGCAAAATGAAATTTATCCCTGTTGAATCCATGGATGAAGTTCTCGAGCACGCACTCGTAAAGGAGGCTGCAAAGTGAAAATCCAGAATTCTCGTTTCATCATAAGCGCTGTTAAGCGGGATCAGTATCCTGAGGATGAACTTCCTGAAATTGCAATGGCGGGAAGATCCAACGTAGGCAAATCCTCTCTCATCAACATGATGATTAACCGCAAGGGACTGGCGAAGACTTCTTCCACACCTGGAAAGACTCAAACCATAAATTTCTATGATCTGGATGGAAAGATGAGGCTGGTCGACTTGCCAGGCTATGGATATGCCAGAGTTTCCAAGGATAAGAAGAGCGGCTGGGGTAAAATCATTGAATCTTATCTGGTCAACCGGCCAAATCTAATGGAAGTATTTCTCCTGGTGGATTTACGCCATGATCCCTCTGAAGACGACCGCTTGATGTACGAGTGGATTCGAACTTTTGGCTATAAGGGCGTTGTCATAGCTACAAAAGCTGATAAGATTAAAAATAGTCAGCTTCAAGTCAGGAAAAAAGCACTCAGAGATAAACTGGGCATGAGTGAGGATGATGTCGTGATCGTGACCTCAGCAGACTCACGAAAAGGCAAATATGACCTATGGGATTTCATAAATGGGTTACTGGAGCAAAAAGGCTTCGAGGTTCGATTCGAACGTCAGCAGCCGGAGCCGTCAGACAAATAGCAATTAATGAAAAGCCGCTTCGGGGACAGATTCCTGAAGCGGCTTTGTCAATGTAAATAGGCAGAGCACGTTAGTTGTGTTAAAATGAAAAAAAGTCAGTTGACGGGAGGTGGGTGCATGCTCTTCAGCCGCAGCCGTGTAGTAATGTTTCTGATCTGCATCTTTATTTTCATGGCAGCGATTTTTGTATACACGGATCAGCTGATAGAAGACCAGATTGACCGCCTTGAAGAAGATTTGCTGCGCCTTCAGGCCTCCATGGTAGCCTGGGTGGCGGGAGAGTTCCAGAGCAGTGCGTCTGTCTTTGACGCAGAAATTCAGTCGGCAAGGGATCGTTTCATTGAACAGCAGTTTCAGGTGCTCGTATCACTGATTTCGAATGCGTCAACCAATGCCCAGGCAGATGAAACGCTCATTGCTGAATTTTCTGATGGATCATTTGGGAGTCTCAGAGAAGATGGATCACTCTTTTACAAGGGGCCTCTTCCCGAAGCTGTCATTTCTTATGCTTACAATCTCCATAAAGGCAGCTGGCAGCTCAAGAAAATTGAAAGGCTGGAAGTCTCTGATCCAGATCCTTTATTCAACAGCGGCGAAAATTATGTGGTGTATTTTTACAGGAGCGAAAAGACCGGCAGTGTGTTATTTACCGGTGCGCGCATTTTGAGCAGCGCTGATCAGATACGACTCAGCACAAGTCCTTTGGAGGCTTATCTCAAGAACTTGCATGAGACTCGCGGCTATGAAAGCATTCTGTTGAATAACAGCGGCAGAATTGTCAATGCTTATGATCCTGCAAAGATCGGAATGACGCTGTCACAGACAGATGCCAAGAGCGGCATCAGCTTATTTCAGAAAATAATTGACAATCCGGATCAGAAATTTGAAGTGGCTCTGGATCAGGTCTACGAAGCGTATACGCTTCCGTTGGATGAGGGACATATACTCCTGATGAAGCCGGCTGCTGCGGAGGAAAGTGTGAACCGCTTCAGCAGAGTGCTCGGCTATGTGTTGATTCTGTTCAATCTGGCTATTGTTACAGCGGTTATGATGTTTCTGAGAAAAAACCACGCGTTTGTGATCGAAAAGATCAGCCTGACAGAGATGCAAGTTAAGAGGCGCAGACATGCGGCCGGATTTATTGTGGTGGTTATTGTCCTTGGATTCGCCATGATGATTCTTTTGATCAATGGATTATTAAACATTCAGATGACACAGCTGGACTTTGACAAAGAGCTGCAGCGCTTTTCGGATGCTATGGCAGGACAGTACACAGAAGCTTACGAATCTCTTGAAGAACAAAACGATCTGTTCAATCTCGAAATGAGGAGCAATAAGACAGAGCAGGTTAAAGCGCTGTATACGTCTCTGCGTGATATTTCATCAGAAGCTATCCGAAAGTACCCTTCTACCGCCAGCAGCAGCGATTATGTCATAAATTGGATGCGGGTATCGCAGACGACTCGGGAATTGGTCGCCAGCCAGTATGGCATAGATCTTGGCCTGGTGGAGGATTATATCGTCACCGGTCCTAAGGAAGCGGGTTCAGGGGTGACCTTGATTGGTTATGACTCCGAAAAACTGAATGTTTGGGTCGTTCAATCCCTGGTCAGTGGATCTTCAGAGGAACAGCCTTTTTCATGGGCTCCGCTTGCCGCTTCCGGGGCGCACATCAATGGTTTCTTTGCGCATTACACCCTAAAAGGATTGGAAAGCATCCCGGTTCTGGAGGCTGTGCTGCCGGATTCGGGTAATACGAGAAGTCATGCCGAGGCTTTAGGTATGGCGCTTTATCATGATGCGCTGGATGAGACCATCGGCATAAGAAAGCCAAATGGCCAGTCCTGGATTGTCTATGTCCCGACCTCAGATCCGCTTAGTGGGGACTTGAGGCAGGCGGCTTATGATTTTACCAGAGCCATGAGTCTGGCGACGCTGCTCTTGGTATTGGTAGTTGTGGGCGGCTGGTGGCACTATGGCAGGAAGGAGCCTGTTTCATGAAAATGGCGGTTCTTTGTTACGTGGAGCACGACGACTCAGTGCTGATGCTTCATAGAAACAAGAGGAAAAACGATTACCATTTGGGGAAGTGGAATGGCTTGGGCGGCAAATTCCTGCCGGGCGAATCCCCTGAGCAATGCCTGTTGAGAGAAGTTCGCGAAGAATCCGGTCTTGAGCCGGTGACTTATTCGCTGCGCGGGATCATTACTTTTCCCTTGTTTGATGGGGTCGAGGACTGGTATACTTTTGTCTATACTGCCAGTACTGCAAAGAAAGAGGTCATTGACCCTGAAGAAGGGACACTGGCCTGGATTCCAAGAAGTGAGGTGCCGGACTTGAACCTTTGGGAAGGAGACAGGATTTTTCTGGACTGGGTCTTCAACCGGACAGAATTTTTTTCCGCTGTCTTCCGGTATCAGGCGGGCGAATTCAAGGATTATGAAGTCGTTTTTTACCCCGCCTCTGCGTCAAGCGCTGTAAACGCTTAAACGGACTAAAAGAAATATAATTTTGAAAGGGTGTATTCTTTTGAATCAAAATCCAGTGGTCACTATTGAACTTGAAAACGGTAAACTCATCAAAGCTGAATTATTCCCGGAAATTGCGCCTAACACAGTGAACAATTTCATTGACCTTGCCCGCAAAGGTTACTATGACGGGCTGATCTTTCACCGCGTCATCAGGGGCTTTATGATTCAGGGCGGCTGTCCTGAAGGCTCAGGTATGGGCGGCCCGGGGTATAAAATCAAAGGCGAGTTTAATCTGAATGGGTTCAGAAATTCACTTGTTCACGAGTCGGGCGTATTGTCCATGGCACGTTCGCAGTCGCCGGATTCTGCAGGTTCACAGTTCTTTATTATGCACGAGCATTCTCCGCATCTGGATGGCCAGTATGCGGCCTTCGGAAAAGTCGTCGAGGGCATGGACGTTGTCAACGACATTGCAACGACGAAAACTGACTTTAGAGATCGTCCGGTAGAGCCTCAGAAAATCAAGAAAATGAGCGTGGAAACTTTTGGCGTCGAGTATCCGGAGCCTGTTAAAATGATGTAATCCACCGAGGCGAGTTCGCAGGTCGAAGCCGCCCTGGTGATGGCAGGCAGCAGATTGAAATGAGTTGAATACAGCAGCAGGGGTTGCATAGCAAAACAGGTGTCCCGGGGATCCGGGACACCTGTTTTGCTTTAAAAAAGGGAAAATGGCGGTTGGGCCATTTTCCCGACTGAGGTAACTGTAATAGTATTAGTAATGATTTGGCACTAGAGCTTTCCGTCTGAACCAAGGACGTTGACCAGCTTGTGATGGACCATATTGCGGATGGCATCACGGCCGACGCCGAGATATTTTCGTGGGTCGAACTCAGCAGGATTGTCATGGAGGGATTTTCTGATGGCTGCAGTCATGGCAAGGCGAAGGTCTGTGTCAATGTTGATTTTGCAGACACCGAGAGCAGCCGCTCTGCGGAGCATATCCTCAGGGACACCCTGGGCACCTGGAATGTTGCCGCCGTAGGCATTGCACATTTCGACGAATTCAGGAATGACTGTAGAAGCGCCGTGAAGGACCAGCGGATACTCCGGAAGGAGCTTGGTGATGGTTTCCAGACGTTCGAAATCCAGTTTTGGCTCACCTTGGAACTTATAAGCGCCGTGGCTTGTGCCAATGGCAATAGCAAGGGAGTCACAACCTGACCGCTTCACAAAATCAACCGCCTGAGTTGGGTCTGTATAAGTGGCGTCCTCAGCTTTGACGTTGACTTCGTCCTCAACGCCTGCCAACTTTCCAAGCTCTGCTTCAACGACGACGCCCCGGGCGTGTGCGTATTCCACGACCTGCTGCACCAACGCTATGTTTTCCTCATAAGGCAGATGAGAACCATCAATCATGACAGAGGTAAAGCCGTCATCAATACATTGCTTGCAGATTTCAAAGCTGTCGCCGTGATCCAGATGAAGCGCAATATCCAGGTCCGAGTCGATAATGGCAGCTTCGACCAGTTTCTTCAGATAGGCAGGTTTTGCATATTTTCTTGCGCCTGCGGAGACTTGAAGAATGAGTGGGGATTTGACTTCCTTGGCTGCGTCGACAATGCCCTGCACGATCTCCATGTTGTTGACGTTGAACGCGCCGATAGCATAGCCGCCTTCATAAGCTTTTCTGAACATTTCCTTGGTTGTCACAAGAGCCATAGAAATTCCTCCTCTATAGTTGTCGTTTTGAGATACCTTTGCCAGATTATACTAATCATAGAAGATCACTTTTCTTTTGTCAAGGCGGCCGCAGTCGGGATATAATGAGTTAACGGGCCTGATCGGGTGAGATCAGCTGGGCTCGACATAGGAGTGTGAAGTGTTTGAAGTTTCCGGAAAGCTTTTTGGAAGAAATCAGGGCTTTGATTGGAAGTGAAACCGAAGCTTTTTTAAAAAGTTATGAGCAACCCAGGCAATTTGGCCTGCGTGTGAACCGTCTGAAAATCTCTGTGGAGGATTTTCTGAAAATCTCTCCTTTTAAGCTCACACCTATTCCCTGGACCGTGGACGGTTTTTATTACAATGAAACTGAGCGTCCTGCGAAGCATCCTTTCTATCATGCCGGGCTGTATTATCTTCAGGAACCATCGGCTATGGCGCCGGTAAATGTACTCGATCCTCAGCCCGGACAGACGGTTCTCGATCTGTGTGCGTGCCCCGGAGGGAAGACGCTTCAAATCGCCGCCGCCCTTGGGGGCCACGGCACCATAGTGGCAAACGATATCAGCACCAGCCGCATTAAAGCCCTGGTCCGCAATCTGGAAATGGCTGGCGTGACCAATGCCCTGGTAATAAATGAAAGCGAGGAGAAGCTGGGTGCACGGTTTCATTCCGTTTTCGACAGCATCCTGATCGATGCGCCTTGTTCGGGAGAGGGTATGTTCAGAAAGGATTCAAAAGCACTTGAGGCGTGGTCCAACCAGGTCCCGGGCCACTTCAGGTCGATTCAGGACAGTCTGCTGGACCAGGCGGCAAAGATGCTGAAGCCCGGTGGGCGACTGGCGTACTCGACCTGCACCTTTAACCGCCAGGAGAATGAATGGGCCCTCGACGCCTTCATGGCGCGGCACTCTGAATTCTCCAAACTGCAGCCTGCTCCTAAGCTTGGACTGGACACCCGCACGGGCTATGGCCGCCTCTGGCCGCATCTGCATGAAGGTGAAGGCCATTTTGCAGGGCTTTTGGAAAGCTCTGCCAATGGTTGTGGTCACAGCAGCCTGCCTGACCGTAACAGGTCCCAGAGCGAACCGACAGAGGCTTACCGGCAATTCGAAGCAGAGAATCTCACTATAAAACTCACCGGGCCTTTTCTTCGGATTGAAGACAAGCTTTATAAACTCCCGGAAGGGCTGCCTTCGACACAAGGCATGCGCGTCATTCGCAGCGGCTGGTACCTGGGTGAAGAGAAAAACGGCAGATTTGTCCCGTCCGGCGCCTTTGCCATGGGTCTTAAATCGGGAAATGCAAAACGCGAGATCCACTTTGAGGCGGATCAGTTCGACGTCGTGCGCTATTTGAAGGGCGAAACGCTGAATGCCGCCGGAGAAGACGGGCTCAATTTAATTTGTCTTGGAAGTTATCCCCTTGGGTGGGGAAAATTGAACAAAGGCAGCCTGAAGAACCAGTACCCGGCTGCATGGCGCATGCTCTAAATGCAATAGAGATACTGAATCCCGCAAACTGACTTTAATGGATCATACAGGAGGAACATAAAATGGCTAAGACCATGAGACTTGACAAATTGCTTTCCCATATGGGTATAGGAACCAGAAGCGAAGTTAGAAAATACATCCGGTACGGATGGGTTGAGGTGGATGGCGCCAAACCCAAATCAGGCAGCGTCCATGTCCATCCGGAGGCGCAAACGGTCCTGTACAAAGGGGCTCCGGTTATTTACAAGGAATATGTCTATTATATGATGAACAAGCCTCAAGGTGTGGTTTCTGCCACGGAGGACGCCCGTGAGTCTACCGTCATAGATCTTCTTGAGCCTGAAGATCAGGTCTTCGATCTGTTTCCGGTAGGCAGACTGGACAAGGACACCGAGGGGTTATTGATCCTGACCAATCACGGCGCCCTGGCCCATGGGCTTTTGTCGCCAAAACGTCACGTTTTTAAAACCTATGAGGCAGTGGTGGACGGCCCGGTCAATGAGAATGACATCAGTGCTTTTAAGGCTGGGGTGACCCTGGATGACGGCTATGAGACCCTGCCTGCAGAACTTGAGATTCTTTCTGTGGGTGATCATAAGAGCGAAACCAGACTCACCATTTATGAAGGGAAGTTCCACCAGGTCAAGCGGATGTTTGAATCCCGAGGGCGATTTGTGGTCTTTTTGAAGCGCATCAGCATGGGGCCGCTTAAACTGGATGATGCCCTCAGTCCCGGAGAGTACAGGGCGCTGACTGAGGATGAGGTTAACCAGCTTTTGGAGCAAGCCGGCCTGTCTGAGGAATGATGGGCGGGTTGGTACACTAAAAACCATCGGCAGAAGCATTTTGGAGAAGCAGACGAGAAGCGCAGCTGGGAGGGTGAGAGGTTTGAGTTCACATGCATGTCAGGATGAGGGCAAGTTTCGCCTCGAGGAGGCAGCGGGAGCGGGCAAACGCTATCTGCTTGCGCTGGATCAGGGTACAACGAGTTCCCGTGCGGTTCTGTTCGACCTCGAGGGGAACATTGTGGGATTGGCACAGAAGGATTTCAGTCAGCACTTTCCTCAACCGGGATGGGTGGAGCATGACCCTTTTGAAATTTGGGGGACCCAGTCCGGGGTCGCGCTGGAGGTGCTTGAGAAAACAGGCGTCTCGCCGTCTGAAATTGCGGCCCTAGGGATTACCAACCAGCGCGAAACGACGCTGGTGTGGGACCGGGAAACCGGCAAACCCGTTTATCCTGCGATTGTCTGGCAGTGCAGGCGGACGGCGGCGTTGTGTGAGACCCTGAAGCAGGAAGGCCATGAAGCCTATATCCGAAAGACGACGGGACTTGTGGTGGACGCCTATTTTTCAGCCACCAAAATTCAGTGGATTTTGAACACGGTACCTGGGGCACGGGAAAGGGCAGACCGCGGCGAACTCTGCTTTGGGACTGTGGATGCCTGGCTGATCTTTAATTTGACCAGGGGGAAGGTACACGCCACGGATGTCTCCAACGCCAGCCGTACCATGCTGTTTAATCTCGACACCCTGGATTGGGATGAGGGTCTGCTTGAAATATTCGGGATTCCGAGAAGCATGCTGCCGGAAATCAAGCCTTCTGCGGGCGTCTTTGGGTGGACGGACCCAGCTATCTTTGGCGGCGTCCGGCTGCCTATATCAGGCGTCGCCGGCGATCAGCAGGCCGCACTTTTCGGCCAGCGCTGCTTTGAGCCTGGAGAGGTAAAAAACACCTATGGAACGGGCTGCTTTATACTGATGAATACGGGACATAAGCGCGTGACTTCAGAGTCCGGTCTGCTGACAACGGTGGCATGGAGTCTGGGGGAGGCGCAGGTGTCTTATGCCCTTGAGGGTTCAATTTTTATAGGCGGCGCAGCGGTTCAGTGGCTCAGGGATGAGCTGCAGCTGATCCGGACAGCCCGGGAAAGTGAAGAAATTGCTGAACGGATTTCGGATACAGGCGGCGTTTATGTCGTTCCGGCCTTCACCGGACTGGGCGCGCCTTATTGGGACATGTATGCCAGGGGAGCCATAGTCGGGTTGACCAGAGGCTCCGGCAGAGACCAGATTGTCCGGGCGACGCTGGAAGCCATTGCCTACCAGACCCGAGATGTCGTAGAGGCCATGAGCGGGGATTCTGCAGTCGCCCTAAGTGCTTTGAAGGCCGATGGCGGCGCCACCGAAAACGAATTTCTCATGCAGTTTCAGGCGGATCTGCTCGGTGTGTCTCTGGATCGACCGGTGGTCATGGAATCGACGGCGCTGGGCGCAGCGCTCCTCGCGGGACTGGGAGTCGGGATCTACCCTTCACTCGCAGCGCTTAAAGCGTTAGGGTCGTCAGTGAAGCGATTTGAGCCTCGAATGGAGGAAGAGCGGCGAAGTGCGCTTTACGCCGGCTGGAAGAAAGCAGTTGACAGGGTGAGGCACAATAACTGTTAGAATAGTTGGAGCAGGGCTGTCAGGCGGTTAAGTGGAAGGGGGCAAGCTGCGTGAATTCCGGGAAGAGATCCATTAAGCCAGAAACCACTGATAACTCAGGTGACACCCTTTATGACGTCGTGATCGTGGGCGCAGGGATTGTAGGCGCATTTCTGGCTTATGAACTGTCCAAGACCTGCTGGAAGGTCGCGGTTGTCGAAAAGGAGCCGGATGTGGCGCTGGGGGCAACAAAGGCCAACAGCGGCATTATCCACGCCGGTTACGACCCGGAGCCCGGAACGTTAAAAGCAAGGCTGAATGTAGAAGGAAGCCGGCTTTACGAAGGGCTGTCCCGTGAACTGTCCTTTGGCTATAAGAAAACAGGCTCTTTTGTCGTAGCGCTGACGGAAGAAGAGGAACATGCACTGACCGGGCTGATGGAACGCGGCCATAAAAACGGCGTCGAGGGAATTGAGCTGCTCAGTGGCGCGGAGGCACGTTCTCTTGAGCCCAGCCTGACGAAAAAGGCGTTGAGCGTCCTTATGGCGAAGTCAACGGCGGTGGTGGATCCCTGGGAAGTGGCCATAGCGGCTTTGGAAAGTGCTGTCGACAATGGGGTCCGGTTGTGGCTCAATACTTGTGTGACGGGCGTTTCATCTCCCGTGCCTGGTTCGCCCGAAGCGCACTTTGAACTGGAAACCACTCAGGGTCGACTGGCTGCCAAAGTAGTCGTCAACGCAGCTGGCGTGCATGCCGGGGAATTATCGGCGCTGCTGTCCGGCGGAAAAGCGGAGTTTGAGATCATCCCGAGGCGCGGGCAATACTTTGTGCTGGACAAGGCAGCAGGACCGCTGGTCAAGAGAGTGATTTATCCTGCTCCGAGCACTATGGGAAAAGGTGTACTGGTGATTCCGACCCTTCATGGGAATATCATGGTTGGACCGGATAATGAAACGCTGACGGCGGAAGAGGCTGAGTCAGTGCAGACTACGGCCGGAGGGCTGGCCTACGTCCGGGATAGGGCAGAGCTGATTATCCCGGGGATTCCCTTTCATCTGGGGATCGCGAATTTTTCAGGCATTAGGGCAGAACCGACCGAAAAAGACTTTATTATCAGAGCGTCAGAGTCTCATCCAAGATGGATTCACGCCGCAGGGATCAAATCGCCGGGACTGTCAGCGGCACCTGCCATTGCGGACAGGCTTTTCTCTCTGATCCGGGAGTGCCTTTCGTTATATAGTCTTAAACCGGATTTCAGACCGGGCCGTCGTCCGAGACCCGTTTTATCCGAATTGCCACCTGAGAGGCGTAGACAGCTAATAGCTGAAAATCCAATGTTTTCACATATCGTCTGCCGCTGCGAGATGGTCAGCGAGGCTGAGGTTGTGGACTGCATCCACCGCTCGGTGGGGGCAAGAACCTTGAACGGCGTCAAGCGGAGAGTCAGACCGGGCGGCGGTCGCTGCCAGGGCGGGTTTTGCGCCCCGAGAATCCTGGAAATACTGTCTCGGGAGCTGGGGATCCCGGAAACGGAAGTGTGCCTGGAACATCTCGGCAGCAAAATGGTCTTTAGAAAAGGGGGAACATCATTGTGATCCCTGCAAATGGAATTGCTAATAATGATGCGCCGCTGAGTCTGCTGGTGATCGGTGCAGGACCGGCGGGTTTATCCGCTGCTATTGAAGCCAAACGCAGCGGTGTAGACCGCGTACTCGTCGTCGATCGGGAGCGGGAGCCGGGCGGGATACTCAATCAGTGCATTCACGCAGGATTCGGACTGTTTCATTTTGGCGAAGAACTGACAGGCCCTGAGTACGCAGAGCGATTGGTAAATGCGGCAGAGGAATCCGGCGTCGAGATCATGTCTGAAACTTTTGTGGCTGAAATAGATCATGATTTAAATGCGGTGCTGTTCAGCAAGTCCCTTGGCTATTTCCAGGTTAAGGCCAAGGCCGTTGTACTGGCTATGGGATGCAGGGAGAGAACGCGCGCTGCAGTTGCGGTGCCCGGAACCCGACCGGCAGGCGTATTTTCTGCCGGAACAGCACAAAGGCTGATCAATATCGAGGGGTATGCCCTTGGTCAGAGAGCGGTTATTGTGGGCTCGGGAGACATAGGCCTTATCATGGCCAGGCGACTGACGCTGGAAGGTGTGGAAGTCGCTGCGGTAGTCGAGATTCGAGAGACGCCATCCGGGCTGCCCAGAAATGTTTCCCAGTGCCTGAAAGCTTTTTCGATTCCGCTGTTGTTAAGCCATAGAGTTGCCGCGATCGAGGGGACATCGAGAGTCACAGGTGTTGTGGTGGAGTCTCTAAACGGAGGAGCGCCTGAGCGGCTTGAGTGTGACTTGGTGCTGTTTTCCGTTGGATTAATCCCCGAAAACGAGTTGTCCGCCATGACAGGCGCTGATCTGCTGGGCGGCACCAATGGACTGCAGCTGACAGGCGAAATGCAGACCTCGGTGCCCGGACTGTTTGCCTGCGGCAATACGTATCGTGTCTATGATTTGGTGGATGAGGTCTCCCGGGAAGCAGGCATAGCGGGACGTGCTGCTGCGGCTTATTTAGGATGTCAAAAGTGCGGCGCACCGAGCGGCGCAGGGTATGCCAAGTCTGGCGGGATAACTTCGTTAAGTTCCGAGACGAGGACAGTGATGGGACAGGATCAGGGTGACGTATCACGGTTTATGCAATCTGAGAAAGACCCGTCATCTATAGCTTCGGACGTGGTTGAAAGTGTGATGGACGAGCCTTTACTCTGCATTATTTGTCCCAAAGGGTGCCGTATAAGGCTGGGATCCGGCGGTGAGATCACGGGCTATAACTGCAGGCGAGGATATGAATTCGCTCTTCAGGAGCTTCGTGATCCCAGCGCGGTTTTGACGGCAACGGTAGCCATTGAGGGCGGAATGTGGCCAAGACTGCCTTGCAAGACCACAAAAGCAATACCTCGGGCGTTGTTAAGGGCAGCGGCGGCATCCTTGTCAAAACTGTCCGTCTCCGCTCCGGTGTCGCTCGGGGAAATCCTGGCGCGGGATTTGGGCGGACTGGGTGTAGATGTGGTTGCGACTCGATCTATGAAAAAGCTGTAACCCTATTGGATAATAATTGAGGATAACTGAAGGATAACTGAAGGATAACTAAAGGATAACTAAAGGGGAAGCATGTGCTGTCAGCCCAATGAACGGGCGGTGCACCTGCTTCCCCTGTATCTTCTCTCGTTGCTGAATTATTGGAGCCTAAGTCCATTAAAGCTGGATCCCAACTCGCTGGTTATCCTTTTGCGGGACAGAGTATGGTCGATCTCAAACGCTCTTCTGACAAAACGGTTTTGGGTATAGATGCCCGAACTGTCTTTTTTGGATCGACAATCTGGCTGATCTTGAGGTCCACATAAAGGCTGGCCAGAAGATAGGCTTCCTCAAAGGTCATTTCCATGCCTGTTTTTAAGAGGCTGACCGCCTGCTCCGTGGCTTCTCGAAGGGCTTCATCCACCGTATCCCCTGAGGCTATGACCATAAAGGCGTCTGGCGTCTCGAGCATAGGCCATTTCTGCGATACGCCTGGAATGAGGTCTGCGGTCAATTCTACCAGGGCCTGGACTTCAAGTCCGGTGAAGCACAGTTCTCCGTCCCCCATGGCAGCGTGACAATCTCCAAGAGCTAAAAGCGCACCGTCTGTGTTAACCGGCAGGTACAAAATGCTCCCGGACGTAATATCCCGAGTATCCATGTTCCCGCCATGGGTCCAGGGTGAAGCAGTACCCCAGGTTCCGGAAACCGCGGATGGGGCGGTGCCTATGACACCAATCATGGGTTCGATTGGAAATTCGAAGGTGTTGAAACGGCAGACATTATTCTCTATGGGAAGGACTTTGATGATCCCTTTTTCCACAAGGTCGCCAAGGACACCTTCGCCCGGCACGACCATAGCGATGCCCCGGTCGGCGACCTGAATGTCATGTATAGTAATTTTCAACAGGTCTCCAGGCCTGGCACCTTCCACATAGATAGGTCCGGTCGCAGGATTCAGCCGATCATAATCGATTTCAGACAAGGTTTGTTCCTCAGAAAAAATTTGTTCGTGGAAGCAGTCGTGGGTTTTGACCGAAAAGCGTTCTCCGGGAAGAACAGACCCAATGGACTGCATTTGAGGCGAAAAGGCGTAGAGACATGAACTGCCGTCGAAATGCTTCACTTGAACACCTCCGGGAGGATCGTGAGTTTAACTGAGTTTAGTTTCCGGTTATGACTTTAATAAGCTCGTCCAGGGGCATGCCTGAAGTGACTTCAAAGGTGCCTGCTTTTAGTTTGGAGCCCAATTTTAATGCCTCAACCCGTTGGATAAAGGTTTGGGTGTCTTTAACCAGTCCTTTCTCAACGAGGAGCTTGGCAATGGCATATCCGGTTGAACCGCTTTTAATGTCGATAGTTATTTTTTCTCCGCTTGGAGTAGACGTCCCTGACGCAGGCGGCTGAGTCCCGGTATTGTTGGAGGTCGAACCGCCCGCCGGCAGCGTGTTTACAGAGGGCTGAACCTCAGAGGATGAATTGTCCGGCTTGGTGCTTTCGGATGGCGCATCTCCTTCAGGAAGACCGATTTCAGGTTCCTCCCCCAGTGAGATTTCAGGTGGCTGAGCCTTTGCGAGGGCGTTGGAGTATGTCATTGAGTCGGATATTTTCCAAGAGACCGTTCCGATGATTAATACAATGATCACCAGCGTAATCAACGTGTCGCTGAGATCATAAAGGATGTCTTTAAATTTATCACCCATAGGTACCCTCCTGCTTCTGTTTAACTTTAAACTGCTTATCACAAGAATAGCACAAAGTCAGCCGCAAGGAAACTGACCCGGGCTTTTCGTCAGAAGTTTGTCACCAATTTTTAACGCCCGGGTCTTCGCTGAAAGGACTGCGAGTTTGGAGACTTCCATGTTTGGGGAGTGTCATTTCGCCTTCTAGCATGTTACAATTAAATATGAATGTGTTTTACAGCAGAAGGAGGGGATGACATGCCCGAATTTTTTAAGATGACATCCATTCACTATAAAATGACGGAGACTTTTCTTGAGAACCATGCCCGCGAAGCGGCACCGGTGTATTCCCTGCTGGAATTTCAGGGAACAAAAATCAAAAGCGTTCCTGAAAATGTAGAAGTTTTCCTGTATGGCAATCTCGACGGCATCACTGGTATGATGCTGTTTTTAACACCCGAACATCTCTTCATCCTTTCAGAGGATCAAGGCTTGATGGGCAAGTATGACTTTCTGAAGCTCATTCGAAGCAACAGGCCCAAATGGGTCAAAGGCAATCACAGTGCTGTGCTTCAGGTGATTCAGATCTCCAGACCGTTTTCTACGGTGACGGCGGCCAATGACATCTTGGTCATGAAGGCGCTTAAGATGCCGGAAGAAGACAAAGGCAGAACGGCCCACGCCTGTCACCTTCCGGAAGCCCTTGATCTAAAGGCTGCCGCAGCGCTGATGCAGCGCATTGAAAAGGAATTCTCCAGCCATCCGAGTTCAATAAACAGATTAAAGCAGAGAATTGTCCAGCGCGTTTCGGATGGCGATCAGTTTTTTTGTGAGGTTGAAGGCGAACTGATTGCACATGGTGCCATTGAATACTATACGCCGGATGCTGCCATGCTCGGAGGCATATACGTTGATCCGGCTATTCGGGGCCGCGGTTGCGGTACTTATGTGACAAGTGAGCTGATGAAGAGAACCTTTGACAAAAAAATGATTCCAAAGCTCTGCGTGTATTCTGACAACCTTGAGGCGTACCGTGTCTATGAAGCCCTTGGATTCAACACTGATGCAAAATTGCTCGAAATACATTTGGAGTACGATAGGAGCTGAAAAATTGAAACAAATAACCATTGGAACCAATGAACAGGGTCAGAGATTTGACCGCTATCTGCTTAAACTTCTCGGCCGCGCGAATCGATCCACCATTTATAAGCTCATGAGAAAAAACACCTTTAAGGTCAATGGAAAAAAGGTAGAGCCTGAATACTTTCTTCAATCCGGAGATCAAGTCAACATCTATCTCAGTGATGAAACTTTCGATTCGCTGGTGACGGAAATCCAGCAGGTCGCTCCTGAGAAAGTCTCCCTCGAAATTGTGTATGAGGATGATGAGATCCTAATCGTCAATAAACCAAAGGGGATTCTGACACATCCGGATCAGACAGAATATAAACGCACGTTGTCCTCAAAAGTTCAAATCTATTTGAGCCATCTCTCCACCAGAACCTTCAAGCCTGCGCCTGTACACCGCCTGGATAAAAATACGAGCGGCCTCGTTCTCTTTGCCAAGACTTACGATTCCCTGAAGCGCTACAACGCGTTAATGCGAGATCGAAAAATCGGGAAGTTTTACCTGTGTGTCACGGAGGGCATCGTCAACAAGCCTGGAGAAATCAAGGGTTATCTGTTAAAAGATGAGGACCGGAATAAGGTCAAAATTGTCAAGTATGATTCAGATGACACGAAGTATTTCCATACACGGTATCAACCGCTCGAAGTCAGGGGCGGGTTCACCGTGCTTGAAGTTGAGCTGATGACCGGAAGAAGCCACCAGATCAGAGCGTCGCTGGCCTCCATAGGCCATCCAATTGTCGGTGACCTTAAATATGGGGCTTCCAGACACCAGGACGCCATGAATCAAATGCTCCACGCTTATAAGCTCGTTATTGAAGACCGTGTCTTTGAATACCGTTCGCAGGAACTGGATCAATTTATTGAGTCATTGCCTCCTGCAACACGTTAGTTACAAGCTGCAGCAGTCATAGATAGAATCCTTGCGTAAGGGGTGTGAGTACAAATGCACAGCTTTCAATCCATCTGTAAACTAATCGACCGGTTTGACTATGGCGGAGCGCTTGATATTTTGGAGGAAATTGGGCTCAGAGATACAGACCCCGCAATTTTGCTGGATTCCTGCCGTTCAGCAGTGAACTTTGACTTCAAAACAGCACTGGTTAAGCTGGAACGCCTGGGCGGCGACTTCGCGAAAGACAAAAGCGTTCTTAGGTTGAAAAAAAATCTCCAACAGCTGATTTCCGGGACGCCGGAGGCGGTCTTCTCAGAATTGCTTGAAAACACCAGGTTTCAACTGGTCAACGAGGAGTATATAGATTTTCTTGGCCGCGCTTATCGTTTTAAAGAAGCAATTTTTAAGTACATTTTTGTAGAGCGGCACTTGCAGCAGCGCAACTTCTCCATGCATATTGAAGCTATGCAAAAGCGCAGCATCATGAAAATTTTGAGAAAAAGATATAAAATTTACAATGCCAATGTGGTCTTTGCAATCACGACCTACATTAACCGCCATTTGGAAGATACCCGTTATGATGAGATTGCCAGAATTCTCAATTCCAAGAGAATGACAGATATGATTGAGCTCCGTAATGACTCCATTGTTGGGCATGGCTTTTCAGGGATCAGCCGCAGTGAGCTTATAAAAGTCTATGGTGATCCTTATACCGCCCTCAAGGAATTCAGAAAATGTTTAGAATTGCTTGGCATGGAGATCAACGGTTCCAAGTACGAGGAAGTCAATGAACTGATCGTAGGGCAGCTAAAAGCAATAAATCAGAAGGGCGATTCGAATCGTGCGCCTGACGGGGAAAGGGGATCACGCTGTTGAACCAGGACAAGTTGATTAGGGTCGCGGTTGAAGGACAGATTCGCTATGTGCCGGAAGGGACCATGGTGAAAACTCTGTCCGACGAGTTTCAAACAGAGGCTCGTCCGTTGATCGTCGCTGCCAAAGTTGACAATTCTCTAAGGGAATTGACGGCGACCATTGTTGAGGACGTTGAACTCGAGTTTGTTGACCTTTCAAATCAGGACGGCATACGGATTTATCAGAGAAGCCTCCTTCTGGTGCTTCTGAGAGCGGCCATAGAGTGTTTTTCGGATATACACCTGACCGTTGAGCATTCCCTCAACAAAGGTCTGTACATTGAAGTGCATTACAGCAGGGCTCTGACAGATGAAGATGTCTTCGAAATCCGTCAGCGCATGTCCTCAATAATTGACAGCGGCGAGCTGTTCATGAAAAAGAGCGTCACCAAAGAAGAGGCCGCGGCCATTTTTGAAGACCTGAGAATGGGATCAAAAAAACGTCTGCTCGATTACAGAAGCAGCGATTACATCAATGTCTATTCTCTTGGCTGGATGACCAACTATTTTTACGGCTATATGGTGCCGAGCACGCGGTATCTGTCTTTGTTCGATTTAAAGCGTTATGCCGATGGTTTAATCCTCCTCCACCCCGACAAGTTCACCCAGACGACACTCCCCGAGTATGTGGAGCAGGAAAAACTCGCACAGATTTACAGAGAATCTGAAGCCTGGGCACGCATCCTTGATGTCAGTTATGTCTACAATTTGAACGACATGATCGTCGCGGGCAGATATTCGGAATTGATCCGCATTGCTGAAGCACTGCACGAAAAGAAAATCGCCCAGATCGCAGATCAGATTCTGCAAAGCGGAAAACGCGTCATTTTGATTGCAGGACCATCTTCGTCTGGTAAAACCACTTTTGCCCACCGCTTGATGATCCAGCTCAGAGTCAACGGTCTCAGGCCGGTAACCCTCGGTACGGATGATTATTTTGTCGATAGAGCACATACACCTTTGGACGAGAGCGGCGATTATGATTTTGAAGCGCTTGAGGCTGTTGACACTGAAAAATTCAATGATGACGTGAGACGGCTCCTTGCAGGTGAAGAAGTGGACTTGCCAAACTTTAACTTCTTGACCGGCGAAAGGGAATACAATGGACGAAAACTCAAGATAGATGAGAATCAGCCGCTGGTCATTGAAGGCATTCACGGGCTCAACGAAAAAATGACTGAAATGCTGGACAAGAAAACCAAATTTAAAATTTACATCAGTGCATTGACCCAGTTGAATATTGATGAGCACAACCGAATTCCGACAACGGATTCCAGGCTGATCAGAAGGATCATAAGAGATCACCGGACCAGGGGACATTCCGCGGAGGCGACCATTCAACGCTGGCCATCTGTGAGGCGCGGAGAAGAGCGCAATATCTTCCCGTTCCAGGAAGAGGCAGACATCATGTTCAACAGTTCAATGGTCTACGAACTCGCAATTCTTAAGAAATATGCAGAACCACTCTTGAAGAGTATTGATGAAAAAAGTTCAGAGAGAATTGAAGCGAAGCGGCTCCTCAAGTTCTTAAGCTATTTTGTTTCCATTGAATCAGACCTGGATGTACCTTCAACCTCAATCCTAAAAGAGTTTATAGGCGGCAGCTGCTTTTGAGGTTCAAAAATATTCAATTCTTAAAGACTTAGCATGGGGTGATGGTGGATGGAAGTCATTTCAAAGCAGTTGAATCGCGTACAGACCGGATTTCTCAAGCCGCCTTTTTCTTTTATGCTGCTGCTTGGGTTGCTCACGCTGTATCAGAGACACTATGACATCCTGGATCAATTTCTGGAAGTGCCATGGCTGAGCGGCCTTGTCATCTTGTTTCATATGACGTCCGTTATTGTGCTTATGGCCCTTTATAACATATCCTATTACATGTTTATCAGGGACCATAAAGTTGGAAGTCTGATCTATTCGGCAGGATTTTCAGTCGCCTTGACGGCTTATTTGATCCATCTGCTCATTGACTTTGGAGGGCCGGGACTTTTGGAATCTCCCGTGAATGTCTCCTCCGGCCTGCTTGCCGGAGGTCACCTGGTGTTTTTTCTGTCGGCTCTGGCGGCGGAATGGATACCGTCAGACCGCAAGTTTATCTTGAAACAGGAGAAGCTCGCAAAGATTTTACCGCTGGTTCCTGCCGTTCTAACCATCCTTGTCGTTCTGATCCTGTATCAAAGTTCAATCAATAACCCCGTGACAGCCGAAATCTCAAAGCTCCTTTCGCTGACAATGGATTATTTTTCAGCGGTCGTCGTGCTGTTATTAATGATGATGGCATTTCGCCATGCCTATATAGATGACGACTATAGATATCTGGGCGTCGTTGTGGGTTATGTCAGCCTGTTTTTTTCGAAAGGGTTTGCGATCCTGAGCTTCAACTACGGAGCAGGCGCGCCGTTCCTTTCCATTTTACTGAGTCTGACCGGATATGCGCTGCTGCTCCTTGAATTCTACCGAAAGGGCATTGGCGATCCGTTGAATGACATTGAAATGAAGGAAAAGCAAATTGCCCTGTATGCCAATAATCTGGATCGGGTTATTCAAAAACGGACTAAGGAAATTTTTGACCGCAACAGAAAGTTTGAGACAGAGCTTGAATACGCCAGGAATATTCAGCAATCTCTCTTGCCTGAGCAGCGCTTTGCCATCAAAAATGCGGCTTTTGTGACGGGGTATTTTCCTTGTGAAGACCTGAGCGGCGACTTTTATGATATCTATAGAATTGATGATGACCATGTGGGGATGTATATTTTAGACGTTTCAGGCCATGGGATCTCTGCTGCATTGATGACCATGTTCTGCAACAACTATATTAAATCCACCGAAAGGCTGATCAAGCGCTATCGTGGATTGAAACCCCACAAGAACTTATCGAATTTTTACGAAGAATTCAATCGTATGAATTTTCCTGACGAAATGCACATGGTCATCTTCTTCGCGGCCTATTGTTTGTCAGACAAAACCCTGACGTATTGCTCCGGAGGAATGAATTGTCAGCCTTTTATTATATCCAGGGACGGGAAATTCAAGACCTTGGATGAGAGCTTGGGCTTTCCGATATGCAAATTCAGCGATTTATATAAACCCGAATATCAAAGTGCCACAGTAGAGCTGAGTCCTGGGGATCGAGTCGTCTTTTACACGGATGGTCTGATCGATATGGATAAGAATCGGGTCATGGATCAGGTTGGTCTTGAGGAATTTATGTCAGATCATGTTGAACTGTCTCTAAAAGCTCTGAATGAACGTTTGATAGGACGTATTTATCCTAAAATGGATAAGTTGAAAGATGACATCAGCTATTTTATTATGGAAATTGAATAGCAAGTAATTGCGGTAATTACAAGTGCCGTTACAGGCGCTTCGAATGGGGGACAAATTATGGCGATCGATGAAATACTGGTGGTAAAAAGCTTGGAACAGATCAAAGCGTTATCAAGTCCCTATAGAATCAAAATTATTGAAGCCTTTGAAAACAAACCTGCAAGTGCTAAAGATATCTCTAAAAAAATGGGCGAGCCCCACGGCCGCGTGAATTACCACATCAAGACTCTAGCCGGCGTCGGGATTCTTAAATTGGTTGAGGTTCAGGTCAAGCAAGGCGTTGTCGAAAAGTACTATATGCCTGTAGCGGAATCTATCTTGCTGGATGCCTCAGCAATCCATCCTGAAGACACCAAAATGAAAGAAAGTTTTGGAAAAGCAACAGCTGCAATTTTTGAAAAGATCTCCAGAGAATTCTATAACTCTATTAACAGCAAAGGGATCACCCAGCCAAGAAAAATCAATTACGACTATGAGTACTATTTGACGCAGGAAGAAGCAGACGAATTGAATCAAAGTTTATTGGAGGTCATGAAGGCTTTTTTGGCAGACAAAAAAGACATCCGGCCGGAAACGGCGCCTTATTTTGCTGCGAGCATGATTATCCCAATGGAGCACGGTGCATTCAAAAAGGTTGAAGAGTTGTCAAAGAAATAGAATTAAGCAGCTCTGAAGGTCGGGCATAAAGGAGATGAACTATGTATATTGGTTGTCATTTATCAATTGCGAAAGGCTTTGAGTCAGCGGTTAAAGAAGCAATATCTATCGGTGCCAACACCTTTCAATTTTTTACCAGAAACCCCAGAGGCGGCAGCGCGAGAGCAGCAGATCCCCAAGATTATGCGAAGGCTGCTGAGCTGATGCAGGCGAACCGGTTTGGTCCATTGCTTGCGCACGCGCCATACACCATGAATTTGGCTGCAGCTGATCCCAAAGTCTTCGATTTTGCCAAGCGGTCTTTCAAGGAAGATCTTGAAAGAATGGAGGCTTTTCCGGCAACGCTGTATAATTTTCACCCTGGCTCACACGTGGGACAGGGCGTGGAAAAAGGGATCGAACTGATCTCCGGCATCATTAATGAGACGCTCACAGGTAACGAAACCACCACATTGCTGCTCGAAACCATGTCCGGAAAGGGCTCGGAGGTCGGTTTTACCTTTGAACAGCTCAGAGAAATCATAGACCGCGTGAACTATCAGGAAAAAATGGGCGTGTGTCTGGATACGTGTCATATTTTTTCTGCGGGCTATGACTATATTCATCAGCTGGATCAGGTCCTTGAAGAGTTCGATAAAATTATTGGGCTTGACCGGCTTAAAGCAATTCACTTCAACGATTCTATGACGCCGTTCAATGAAAAAAAGGATCGTCATGAAAAGCTGGGGAAAGGATTGATTGGACTCGAGCCTTTGATTCGGTTTATTGAGCATCCGGTCATTCGCCCTCTCCCAATACTTCTTGAGACACCTAATGAACCGGAGGGCTATGCAGAAGAAATTGCCCTGATCAAGGGGCGCATGGGGGTATGATTGCCTGCCATCGGCTAAAACAAGCGGCAGGGGATCTCGGTATTCCCCTGGTTGGGGTCGTGGATGCCATTGAAATGCAGGTGCCTCAGGAAGCGCTTTTCAGACGGATTAAAGCTGGTGAACTCAGTGGGTTTGAACCGGAACTGGAAATGGTTGGAATGCCCGAAAAAGTCATGCCGGGCGTTCGGTCCATAGTGGTCATAGGCTTGCCTTATGAGCTCTTTAAATCCAGGGCGGAGGATGCGGAGGCCGTTTGCGAGATAGCTTCAATGGCATGGGATTATGATTATCATGATCTGGTGCGGGAGAAGCTGATATCATTGGGGGAATGGCTAGCTGGCCATGGCAGCGGTGAATACATGGTGTTTTGCGACACAGGACCATTGAACGATCGCTATCTCGCATTTTTAGCCGGTTTAGGCACCTATGGACGGCATCAGATGCTGATTAATTCGACATTCGGAAGCGCTGTAGTCTTTGGCTATCTGCTGACACGCGAACGGATTGAAGCGTCACAACCTCAGTTGAATCAGCCTTATTCGGAATGCGGGACATGCAGAATATGTCAGGCGGCATGCCCGACAGGCGCACTTTGTGGTGAGTTTGAGTTTATGACATCACGCTGCATTTCCAGTCTGACTCAGCAAAAAAGGGCATTATCAATGACAGAAGCAGCTTGGATAGGGACCGCCCTTTATGGATGCGATATATGTCAGAAAGTCTGTCCCAAGAACAAAGCGTCCTCTGACACTAAATTGTTGAGATCCAAGTCGCCTAATCAGCTAAATCCATTTGAGCTCTTGAATTCCAATAAAAAGGATTTTCAAATAAAGTTCCGCCATCATGGTTTTTCGTGGAGAGGCTTAAAAACACTTCAAAGAAATGCCGTGATCAATATTTACAACAGTCAGAATTTGGTGCTGATTGAAAAGCTAAGGCAGCGGGCATCTGATAGAGCGCTGCCGGACCATCTGAAACAAGTCATTGAAATGATGGAAAAAGATTAGGAAAACGCTGATCAGGAAAATCCGGCAGGTTCAGTAACGAAGATGCTAAAGTGTGAATAGTCCGCCAACCGTAAACAAAATGTAATTTTCCTCGTTGAGTGTCCGCCCTTGAACTCGCCGGAATCGAGTGATAGACTTAGAGCGTCTTAAACGTTCACTAAACAATGTCACAATGGTGATGATGTTAAACTGACGAAAAGGGGAATTCATATGTCAAACATACACGAATTGAATTATCTCAAAGAGAATCTGGAAGCGTTAAAAGCGGACGGCGTTTATCGCAAGCTGCCTGTACTGGAAGGCCCGAACGAAGCAGAAGTTATTTTGAATGGCAAACAGGTCATCAATCTTTCCTCAAACAACTATCTGGGCTTTGCGAATCACCCGCGCCTTAAGGCAGCAGCGATTCAAGCTATTGAAAAATATGGCGTCGGTTCAGGCGCAGTTAGAACAATCATTGGGAACATGGATCTGCATGAGGCTCTGGACAAAAAACTGGCAGAGTTCAAGCGTGAAGAAGCTGTCATGAGCTTCCAATCCGGCTTCAACTGCAATGCAGGTGCTATTCAAGCTATTACCGCTGACGGAGATCTGATCGTTTCAGATGAATTGAACCATGCGTCTATAATTGATGGCAGCAGACTGTCCAAAGCGGGCAGAGCAGTTTACAAGCATAGTGACATGAACGATTTGGAGCGGGTTTTGAAAGAACGTCGCGGCTCTTATAAGAACTGCCTCATCATCACTGACGGCGTGTTCAGCATGGATGGGGATATAGCGCCGCTTCCGGACATTGTTAATCTCGCGGAGCGTTACGAGTGCATGACCTATGTGGATGATGCCCACGGTTCGGGTGTTCTCGGCGAAAGCGGACGTGGTACCGTCGACCACTTTGGACTCCACGGACGCGTCGATTTCACTATTGGCACGCTGTCAAAAGCGATTGGCGTCATAGGTGGTTATGTCGCCGGCAGTGAAACCATGAGGGATTGGCTCAGCCATAGAGGCAGACCGCTTCTCTTTTCGACTTCGCTTCCTCCTGCAGCAGTCGGTGCCATTCTTGAAGCCCTTAATATGTTGTCGACCTCCACGGAGTATACAGACCGACTCTGGGAAAATGCCAAATACTTCAAAAAAGGCATGGCATCGCTGGGCTACGACATTGGACACAGCCAGACGCCAATCACGCCTGTCATGATTGGGGATGAAGCTAAAACCATGCAGTTCTCCAAGACGTTATTTGACCTTGGCGTTTACGTTTCGCCAATTGTATTCCCAACTGTTCCAAAGGGTACAGGCCGCGTGCGCGTTATGGTAACAGCGGCACACACAAAAGAGCAGCTCGACCGCGCTGTTGAGATCTTCGAAAAAGCAGGCAAGCAGCTCAATATTCTCTAGGCACCCAGCGAAATAAAGACGCTCAGAACACTATCACAGGGTTCTGAGCGTCTTTTACATAGTCAGTTAAAGTCAGACAATCTACTGAAATTTTGTTAGAATCCAGTAGGTGATCCCGCTGACAGAGGCGCTGAGGAAACTGCCCCATACCAGATCTATCAGTGTTATGGGAAGCGGCCAGCCTTTAAGTGTGGCCAGGTTGGTCAAGTCATAGGTCGCATAGGTCAGAAATCCAAAGAATGCACCTGCGCCAAGGGCGTAACGCAAACTTTCCTTTGCGAGGGCGGGTTCAATGACAAAAAAGACCAGGCCGCTAATAAAAACACCGTAAAAAATAAGCGCTGCCGGCCAATTGACCTTTTCTGCCATAAGGGCGCCCAGATAATGGCGGTAAAGCTTAGAAGCAATTACGCCAAGCCAGACCAAGTCGATCGCGAAAAAGACGACGAGTGCAGTAAGATAAGTTTTGATTGGCAAAGTCCATCACGCTCCTGCTTCATTTTGCTGAATATATACCCACTTTTAAGGTTCGCAGACCACGCTGAGATCAGATCTGAAGATCCACTGACTGAGAGATCTCACTTTGAAATGACAACCTGGTTGAAATAAGATGGATAATCAGGTATTATTTTAGTGCCTTGTAAATTTATTTTTGAATACAATATTCATATTTAATTGAAATTTAATTCTGAAGGTACCTGGATTTAATTATTATTCAGTAGAATTTGTGGAGAGACCTAATTTGACAGACTATCGCAGTAAATTTGGAACAACATCAGACTGACGTCTGAAGCGGAGGCAAATACCATGAAGAAAGTCTTAATTTTAACAGCCTCGACAGGTGAAGGCCATAATGCGGCAGCGCGTTCCCTGGAGTTGAAATTCAGGGAGGCAGGTTATGAAACCAGGACTATGGATTTGTTTAAAGAAACCAGCCGCGCCTTAAATGTCGTTGTAGAAGATGGTTACAAGGTCCTGGCCAACAGGATGCCATCCCTTTATGGATTTATGTATAGGGCGCTCAATCGAAAGAGCATTAACCATCGTTTTCTCAGATATAGCATGTTTGTTATCAAGCGCAGACTCTATGACAATGTCAAGTCGTTGAATCCATCCATTATTGTGGCCACACACCCATTTGCGGTGGGAATCATTTCGGATCTCAAAGCCAGAGGCAAGATCAACGCAAAATTCTTTTCTGTTGTGACGGATTTTAAAGCGCATTATGCCTATCTTTCTCCTGAAGTAGATGCTTATATTACAGGCAGTGAGTATACCAAAGATTCGCTGATCGAAATGGGTGTACCTGCGGAAATTATTCATCCTTACGGCATTCCGGTCAAGGAAGAGTTTCAAACCTACCAGCCTAAAACACCTGAATTTTTGAAATTGATTGAGGATTTCAAGGTTCTCGTCATGGGCGGAAGCATGGGCTCAAAAGATATCGCGCGCGTCGTTCAATCTCTCACAGAAAGCGAAGCCAGGTATCAGCTGCTCGTCATCTGCGGCAGAAATGAGACTTTAAAAACTATGCTTGAGAGTAATTATCAGTCTGCAATTGCTTCAGGTAAATTGAAAGTCTATGGCTTTACAAGAGAAGTGTCCATGCTAATGGATTTTTGTGATGTTATTGTCACAAAACCGGGCGGGCTGACTACCACTGAGGCGCTCTCAAAACGGATCCCTATGATTGTACCGTTTGCTATTCCGGGTCAGGAATTTGAGAACACAGAATTTTTGATTGAAACCGGTGCGGCAATTTATGTAGATAATATAGAGCAAATTGGCGAGGAGCTGGAACGTTTAAGAAAAGACAAAACCCTTTATTTGTCTATGATCGAGAGTATGGATAATATTTCAAGACATTATTCCACTGAGAAAATTGTTAATCTTGCAGATCAACTTTTGATTAAAAATGAGTGGATGTCATAGAGGTGAGTGCCGTTATGACGGAGTGCGATATTCTTGTGTTGTCGGCATCCTTTGGTTGGGGCCACAACAGTGTTGCGGCTGCGATTTGTGAACACTTGAAGTTAGAGGATGACAGTCTGCAGGTGTGGACCAAAGATATTATGGATATTTTCGCGCCGAGGATCAAACCCTTCGGTACTGCTTTTTATAATAGGTTGACACGGAACAGCCCGAGTCTTTACAATGTCTTATACAATATCAAGCGGGATCACCCCAATAACTTTCTGGATGAAATTATTTATGACAGATATTTAGATCGCTTTGGCGACTATTTGCTCGAGGTTAAGCCTAAACTTATAATTTCAACTTTTCCCCTTGGCTCAGGGTTCGTATCTCGTGCAAAGGATAAATTTGATATTCAGATCCCGTTGATTACCGCCATTACTGACGTCGTGGACAGCTGGGAATGGATTCACAACAATACAGACCTCTATTTTGTTCCGTGTAAGATAGTTGAAAACAGGTTAGTTGAAAAGGGAATTGACAGAGAAAAAATTCGAGTCACCGGAATTCCGGTCAGGCAGGATTTTCTCGTGAAGGAAAGCCACACTTCAGAGATGCGTGATCAACGGCAGATTCTGATTATGGGTGGCGCAATGAAGAAAATTACTTTGACCAAATCCATGCTGATGCACTTTGAAAAAATGGAAAACACAAAAATTGTTGTTGTGACTGGGAATGATACTGAATTATATAAGAAATTGAACAGATATGGTCCATTCAAAAATATCGAAGTAGTAGGATTTTCGAACGAGATCGCGAGCATTATGGAGGCATCTGATTTGGTAGTGACAAAACCAGGCGGAGCAACATTGTTTGAAGCAATCAACAAGGGTGTTCCAGTTGTGCTGAAGCGTTCAAAAGTGGGTCAAGAAGAGGAAAATCTTAAATTTGTTGAGGAACATGGCTTGGGTGTATTGATTGAAGATGAGGACGACCTCGAAACCGTCATTGCCGGAATGATTTTTGATGACGAACGACTCGAGCAGGTTGAAAAGAATTTGGAAGAGCTTCGCGCAGAGTTTGATTCGGAGATGATTGGGAAATATATCCTTGAATTGCTATGACATTGTCCCCAATATTGCTTTATAAGAGCAGTTGAATGGAGGAAAAAAAGTGCAGATTGGCGAAAAGATCAAGACGCTAAGATTAAAGAATGAATTGACTCAAGAGGAATTGGCAAATAGGTGTGAATTGTCAAAAGGGTTTATCTCACAATTGGAGAGAGATATGACCTCGCCTTCCATTGCGAGTCTTGTGGATATATTGGAATGCCTGGGTACAGATCTAAATGAGTTTTTTAGCGAAAGCATAGAAGAAAAAATTGTCTTCACTCAGGCAGACTTTTTTGAGACAGAGGACAAGGACTTGGGGTACTTATTGAGCTGGATCGTTCCTAACGCTCAAAAGAACATGATGGAACCCATTTTGCTTGAAATTGAACCCGGGGGCTCTTTTGTTGAGGATGCGCCCCACCAGGGCGAGGAGTTTGGTTTTGTTATTCAGGGCGCTGTGACCGTAGTGGTGGGCGGCAAAAAATACAGGGCAAAAAAAGGTGAGACTTTCTATTATAAAACTCAATTTGAACATACTATCAAGAATCCCGGCAAGCTGCCGGCAAAAATTTTGATGGTGGCAGCGCCTCCAAACTTTTAACAAAGACAAAAGCATTTTATAAAGAGGTAGATCTTCACCTCTTTTTTTCATTTTGTAACCCGATGTGAAGAACTGTCGTGTATGATACAATAGGGTCATAAGAATGGCCTGCGGCAAAGCTGAAGCAACAGTACAACAAAAGGAGTTCAAGGTCCATGAAGCGTGGAATTTTATTTTTTCTGATAAGCATGGCGGCTTTATTGGCTCAAGGCTGCATGTTTGATGTGCAGAATGCGGATATTATGCGTCCGCCCAAATTAACAACCGAATTTGAAGAAGTCAAGACTTTGCTTGATGAGTTTTACGGAAGCGGTTTGAAGTTGATGAATCCGTCATCAGGCGTGCTGAGAGCGGCTATTCAATTCATCGATTTAAACAATGATCAGCAAGAGGAAGCCGTTGCATTTTTTAAAGATCAGAATGAGCAGAACGCGCTGAAAGTTGCCATACTTCAGAAAAACAGCAGTGGAGACGGATGGAGAATCTTGCCGACCATTGTGGGGATAGGTTATGATGTGGATCAGGTTGGATTTCCGGATCTGGACGGAGACGGCACAAAAGAAATTGTCGTGGGTTGGCTTGGAGGTTCCATGCTGAGCAAAGGACTGTCTGTCTATAAGTCAAATCTGCCAACAACAGAGGCTGATCAAGGGTTACAGCAATTTGAAGAGATTTTCAGGGAAGTTTACACCAATTTTCACATAGCAGATTTAGACATGGATGGGACAGATGAGCTCGTGACTTTTTTGCTGTCAAGACCGGACAATATGGCTGAAGCCAGTCTGTATATCCTTGATCAGGATGGTATGAAGAAACAGGACGAGGTCAGCCTGGCTAATGATGCCAATAGATATGAACGCA
>WXFH01000020.1 GCA_009881125.1 Acidaminobacter sp.
GAGTTTACTAATGAGTTTAGTATTGTTGATTGGCATAGGCGTACCGGCATTCTCAGCGGATCAGGACATTGTAGAAATTGCAGTGGGCAATGAAGACTTCAGCATTCTGGTAGCAGCACTTCAAAAAGCAGAACTCGTAGGCGCGCTTCAAGGCGAAGGTCCATTCACCGTCTTTGCTCCAACCAACGCAGCTTTTGAAAAACTGCTCGCTTCACTTGGCATCACAGCAGAGGACCTTTTGAATCATCCACAATTAAAAGAAGTTCTTCTCTACCACGTGGTTTCAGGTAAAGTCCTCAGCACGGATTTATCCAATGGTATGACAGCCCCAACCCTGAGCGGCGAAAACATTAAAGTTGACCTTTCAAGCGGCGTCAAAATCAACAGCTCCAGTGTCACAACGGCAGACGTTATGGCAACCAACGGCGTCATCCACATTATCGATTCAGTGCTGGTTCCATCGACTTTCAAACTGAATCCTGAGCCTGAAGTCCCTGCAACCGTCGTTGATATAGCGCTTTCCAACAGTGATTTCAGTATCCTGGTCGCAGCCCTTCAAAAAGCAGATCTCGTGGGCGCCCTTCAAGGCGAAGGACCATTCACCGTCTTTGCACCAACGAACGCAGCCTTTGAAAAACTCCTCGCGGCCCTTAACATCAGCGCATCGGATCTTCTCAACCAGCCGGATCTCGCGAAAGTTCTTCTCTACCACGTCGTTTCCGGTAAAGTGATGAGCACAGATCTTTCCAACGGACTCGAAGCAGCTACACTGAACGGTGAGAAAGTAAAATTCGACCTCAGCAGCGGCGTCAAAGTCAACCAAAGTGGTGTCACCGCAGCGGATATTGAAGCTGGCAACGGCGTCATTCACGTGATCGACACGGTACTCGTCCCTCAAAATTTCACTTATCAGGCTGTAGAAGACCACAATGACATTCCTAAGACTGGCAGCGCAGGTTTGACCCCGTTTGTCATCGCAGGTATAATGACATTAGCCGGTGCAGGCATGATGAGAAAAAGAATGAAATAGTAAAGAGGTTGATGACATGACTGATTTTGGTACCCGCCTAAAAATTGCTCGAAAAGACAAGAAAATGACGCAGAAACAACTTGCTGGGCTGCTGGGTGTTGAACAGTCAACTATTTCAAATTATGAAAAGAATTTCAGATTTCCAGTCGCCTCAGCTTTGGCGGATCTTGCTGATCAACTAGAAGTCAGTGTAGATTATCTCCTTGGCAGATCCGACTTCCAAGAATCTTACTCAACACCAGAGGCTTCTTCGGAAGTCTCTGGTTCCTTATTATCAGAGACTGAAAAAAAAGATACTGAACTTCCCTCAGAATTAGCAAGCAGCCTAAAGGCATTACAAGTGTCTTTTTTCGAACAACTCAGACAAGGTCTCTTTCAGGAAGCTACAGATTTAATTATAACGCACATGAACCCGGAGATAAATTTAATTACAATGAATGAACACGTCTTCGAGCCAACGCTCAAAATAGTGGGTGACCATTGGGAAACGGGTGAACTGAGTGTTGCGGATGAACACATGATTTCATCTGTGATAGACAAACTAATGACACGACTTGAACAGGCTGATCAAAACAGTAAGTCCCCAAATAAGCCTTATTCTGCTGCATTGATGCTTCCGGGGGCTGAAGAGCATGAATTCCCGCTTAAGATGACAGCAGAAGTATTAATACAACATGGCTGGACAACTTACTATTTCGGAAAGAGTGTTCCCGTCTCCAGCCTGGAAGAATTCTTCATGAAAAAGAAGGTTGATCTTCTCGTCTTATCTGTATCTTTGAAGCCTCACCTTAATAGCTGTGAAGCGCTGATCCGAGCTGTGAAAGCCTTAGACACTGAACTTCATCCTAAGATCATGGTCGGCGGCAGCGCAATAGATGATGCGAGTGTTGCGTTCAATCAGCTTGGAGCAGATTATTATTTTCCATCAATGCATTCGCTGGATACGGCCATGGATGATCTTGAGAAAAGTATAATGGAATAACAGAAAAAGGATGATAATGGTGTTCCCATTTTCATCCTTTTTCTGTTTCGTCAATGGGTTTGGAATCGAAAATATCACAAAATGAGATAAAAATCAAGTAATTGAGAATTAATTTCAAATAACAGTTGACAAACAACACGAAATGTGATATTTTATAGACATCAAAGGAACACCAGATAAAAAATATCACACCCAAATATAAATTAGGAGGCATTTCAAATGAAAAGACTAATGAGTTTACTAATGAGTTTAGTATTGTTGATTGGCATAGGCGTACCGGCATTCTCAGCGGATCAGGACATTGTAGAAATTGCAGTGGGCAATGAAGACTTCAGCATTCTGGTCGCAGCACTTCAAAAAGCAGAACTCGTAGGCGCGCTTCAAGGCGAAGGCCCATTCACCGTCTTTGCTCCAACCAACGCAGCTTTTGAAAAACTGCTCGCTTCACTTGGCATCACAGCAGAGGACCTTTTGAATCATCCTCAATTAAAAGAAGTTCTTCTCTACCACGTGGTTTCAGGTAAAGTCCTAAGCACGGATTTATCCAATGGTATGACAGCCCCAACCCTGAGCGGAGAAAACATTAAAGTTGACCTTTCAAGCGGCGTTAAAATCAACACCTCAAGTGTTACAACTGCAGATGTCATGGCAACCAATGGCGTCATCCACATTATCGATTCAGTCCTGGTTCCATCCACTTTTAAACTCAATCCTGAGCCTGAAGTCCCTGCAACCGTCGTTGATATAGCGCTTTCCAACAGTGATTTCAGCATCCTGGTCGCAGCTCTTCAAAAAGCGGATCTCGTGGGCGCCCTTCAAGGCGAAGGCCCATTCACCGTCTTTGCACCAACGAACGCAGCCTTTGAAAAACTCCTCGCGGCCCTCAACATCAGCGCATCGGATCTTCTCAACCAGCCGGATCTGGCGAAAGTTCTCCTCTACCACGTCGTTTCCGGTAAAGTGATGAGCACAGATCTTTCAAACGGACTCGAAGCAGCGACTCTCAACGGTGAGGCAGTAAAATTTGACCTCAGCAGCGGCGTCAAAGTCAACCAAAGCGGTGTCACCGCAGCGGACATTGAAGCTGGCAACGGCGTCATTCACGTGATCGACACGGTACTTGTCCCTCAAAACTTCACTTATCAGGCTGTAGAAGACCACAATGACATTCCTAAGACTGGCAGCGCAGGTTTGACCCCGTTTGTCATCGCAGGTATAATGACATTAGCTGGCGCAGGCATGATGAGAAAAAGAATGAAATAACAAACAGTTTGATGATACGAATAATTTTTAAGTGAAGAAGGTGTCAGACACCAGCTTCACAATATGAATAGAAAAAGTGAGTGCTTGCAGATTAAACGCAAGCACTCACTTTTTTATGGAATGGTAAAGGCTGATAGGTGTCACGGGATGGAGCAAAGAGAAATCTGTGAGTTAAGCTTCTCTCAATTGCTTATTCGAGGCAGCTGCCATTCTGGAGCCCTGTTCCAAGGCCGTTTCTCACGCCTGTGGCACGGAAGCCGCTTATGCTCTTATTGAGTCCGCCTGTGCCATTTGAAGCGCCATTCCCAAAGGCATTGCCGCTGCCTAGACCATTGCCGCTGCCAAGACCATTACCGCGACCGGTTTCGGAATTGCCGTTGCCACCTTTGAAGAAGTTGCCATTTCTGGCTTGTACTCCTGCCTGACCGGAAGCTGCGCCAACCGCCGCACCGCTGGAAGCTCTGTCATCCGCACGTTCAAAGGCTTTGAGGTGGTTCTCGCTGCCATTCATCAGCGCGGTGAAGATGGCTTTGACGTCGGCAGGAAGGTCTGGGTCTGCCAGGAATTTTTCATACATTGCAATGTTGGCGACCTCTGCTTCGACCCCTATACTGTAGATTTCAGCCAGGGTATCCGGAATAACCAAGTGCTCAGAAGCAGTATTCGCAGGCACCGCTATATCATATTTTTCGAAGAGTGGCAGCAATGCACTGATATGTTGGGTTTCAGCTTTCATAATATTGGAGAATGGTCTGGTCACATCATATTCCGCCATGATCTTTTCGTATTCAGCTTTGGCGAGATACTCATCCTCAATAGCGTAGTTCAGCATGTCTTCCAGCGTGTAGTCCTGATCTGCGGCGGCCCCCACATGGCCAAAGTCTGAGGTGCCGGCGAAAGCGGAAAGCGGCGAAAAGATCATTGAGAGGGTAAGGACCGCAGGGATTACCTTTTTCATTTTGTCAGTTGTCATTTTAATTACCTCCAAGTGTAAGTGTGTGAGCCTTCGCTCTTTTAGTTTTGACTCGCGTGTTTCTTGGATCTTTGTTTCTTGAGGACATCATACCGCTCAAATGTAAAGGAATTTTGAGGATGTTCTACATAGTTTGAAGAAAAACAAATAACCGTTATAATGAAAGTAGTAAAAAAACTTTCGCCGATTGAACTGAACAAACCCAATCCAAACCAGAACGCTTCAATCTATAATTCAATCTAAGATTCAAACCATAATTCAAACCAAAAGGAGCATGAAGATGGCCAGCAAACTTACTATGACCTTTGTCAAAAATCCAAATGCAAGAAACAATAGCGAAAGCAAAACAAACCCTGACTTTATAGGCACAGAAGTCACAGCCAAGGTCCGCGCCTTTCATAAAAGCTTCCCTGAATATGCGCCAACACCCCTTCAAAACCTGGAAGCCCTTGCTAAAGCCTATGGCGTCGAGGCCATCTGGGTCAAGGACGAATCCTACCGCTTTGGTCTCAATGCTTTTAAAGTCCTGGGCGGCTCCTACGCTATAGGAAAATACCTGGCGGAGCGCCTTGATACCCCCCTTGAGGACCTCTCCTTTGAGAAGCTGAAATCCAAGGAAATGAAAGAAAAAATGGGTGAGATCACCTTTGTCACAGCCACAGACGGCAACCACGGCCGCGGAATTGCCTGGGCTGCCAGAGAGCTGGGTCAGAAGGCGGTAGTCTATATGCCGAAGGGCTCCTCCCAAATCCGGCTGGAAAATATTCAAAACGAAGGCGCGGAGGCTTCCATCACTGACCTCAATTATGACGACGCCGTCCGACTGGCAAACCGCTATGCTGAGGATCATAACGGCGTCCTCGTCCAGGACAGCTCCTGGGAAGGCTATATGGACATTCCAACCTGGATCATGCAAGGCTACGCGACTCTGGTGGACGAGGCGGTGGAACAGATCAAGGCCCTGGGCTACGAACGGCCAACCCACGTGTTCCTGCAGGCAGGCGTTGGCTCTTTCGCCGGCAGCATGCTGGGCTATCTGGTCTCGGCCTTTGGCGACAACTACCCCGTCACTGTGGTGGTCGAGCCCGACGAGGCGGCGTGTCTGTTTAAATCCATGAAAATTGCGGACGGCGAGCCTCATGCGGTCACGGGGGACATGCCTACCATCATGGCCGGTCTGGCTTGTGGCGAACCTAGCCTGGTCGCCTGGGGTGTTCTCAGAGATTATGCCGATGGTTACCTTTCCTGCCCCGACGCCGTCGCAGCCAAAGGGATGAGAATCCTAGGGAACCCTCTGAAAAACGATCCTCAGGTCATTTCCGGGGAATCCGGCGCCGTAGGCATGGGCGTTCTGAGTTTACTGACACAGGATTCGGAATACGAAGACCTGGCCAAACAACTCAAACTGGACGAAAATTCGAAAATCCTGATCATCAGCACAGAAGGAGATACAGATCCCGAAAATTACAGAAGCATTGTTTGGGACGGCGCTTATCCTACGTTTTAATCTCATTTCAACTGTCGATAATCAGACTTCATACGACTTTTTTACAACTTCACCTATAACCGGGGGTGCTCCAGTGGCAGATCCATCCAATTTGACCTTTGTCATCAAACCGTTCCTCTCAGAGTCAGAGGTAGAACAAGTTAAGGCACTCGAAGAAACTTGCGTCAATTTTGATCACGCAGCTTTAAAGCTTGAACTGGATTACAAGCTCTGCGTGGCTAAAAGTGTAAATTTTCAAGGGGAAGAAATGAATGAGTTCCTTTGCTATGATAACAGTCGTTTAGTCGGCTATGTTGGCGTATTGAGTTTTGGAGGGTCGGAGCCTGAAGTCTGCGGTATGGTAGATCCGCAGTATCGCAGGCAAGGCATTTTCGATGGGCTGATGGAGCTGGTCAAAATTGAGCGTTCGAAACGTCAATTGCCGTCAATGCTGATTTTGACCGATCGCACCTCAAATGCCGGTCAAGCCTTTGTAAAGACGCTGGATCCAATACTTGAACATACCGAATATGAAATGTTCCTAAAACTGCCGTGGGAGATCAGACTGACGGACGACATGAAAAAAGGCATACGGCTTCGCAAAGCGACCAATCAGGACGCGGATGAAGTGACAAGGCAAAATGCGATCTATTTCGAACAGGAGGGGAAGGCGTCAGAAGGACAGCCGGGGTCAGACTCCGGAGATGCTGAAGCCTCTGAAGTCGCTTCAGAGAGGCGTATTATGCCAGAAGAGGAAGAAGAGCGGGGCATGACTATTTATTTGGCGGAGGTTGGGGATCGAACGACCATCGGCAAAATTCATTTGGATTTTAGGATTGGGCAGGGCGGGATTTTTGGACTGGGAATCCTGCCGGAGCATCGCAACAAAGGTTATGGACGGGCGCTGCTGCTTTCCGGGATTGAGGTCCTGCTTCAGGAAGGCGCGGAGGAGGTCTACCTGCAGGTGAACGCGGTCAACGAAAACGCGCTGAAACTTTATGTGTCCTGCGGCTTTGAGGTAACGTCGACCATGGACTATTACAGGCTTAAGCTGTAATCCGGTGTAACGCATTGGGGGAGTGTTCGGTGGACAAGCAGGTTTTGGATTGGCTTTTGGAAGAGAAGGATCCGTCTGTCAGATTTATGACGCTGACGACTTGGCTTGGTCTGGCGCCGGATGCAGAGGAGGTCGTCAAGGCACGGGCTGCGGTAATGGCCTCGGGACCGGTTCATGAGCTGCTGGCGCAGCAGAACGAGGACGGCTCATGGGGTGAGGTTAATCGATTTTACAGAGACAAATACCAGGGCGCTGTCTGGTCGCTGCTGCTCCTCGCCGAGCTGGGGGCGGATCCGGCTGATCCCCGGGTGAGAAGAGCGTGTGAGTTCGTGCTTGGTGTGTCACAAGAGCCTGAAGAGGGCGGATTTTCCTATGACCGCAGCGCCAAAACCGGCCACGGACTCTACAGCGGCGTCGTTCCCTGCCTGACGGGCAACATGGTTTACGCGCTGATCAAGCTGGGCTATCTTGAGGATCCTCGCGTGCAGCAGGCCATAGACTGGATCTGCCGCTATCAGCGGACGGATGACGCTGAGGGCGCGCCGCCGAAGGGAAAACCCTATGACCGCTACGATATGTGCTGGGGAATCCATTCGTGCCATATGGGGGTCGCCAAGACGTTCAAGGCGCTGGTATCTATCCCTGAGCACAGGCGAAATGAGTCGGTCCAGAGGCAGCTTAAGGCCATGGAGGACTATTTTTTGAAGCACCATCTCTACAAAAAAAGCCATGACCTCTCGCAGATTGCCCGTCCCGGCTGGCTGAGGCCTGGATTTCCGCTGATGTATCAGACGGATGTGTTTGAATTATTGGGCCTTTTCGCGGAGCTGAATGTCTATGATCCGAGGCTTAACGACGGGATCCGGATCCTCAAAGATAAACAGCTGGCCGATGGTCTCTGGAAACTGGAAAATTCCTTCAACGGTAAAATGCGGGTGACCATAGAGAAGAAGGGGAAGCCGTCGAAATGGCTGACTTTGAAAGCCTATAGGATTCTGAGGGCGTTTGAAGGCTGCTGAAAGTAGTTTTAGACTTGTAAAATCAATGATGCATTAAAATCTAAATTGGACAAAAGTAAAGGAAGCTGCGGGCAATCACGAAGTCTAACGTTGACTATCGGATTGCCTTCAGCTTCCTTTTTTATCTTAAGCGTCGTCATTGTCAGACCTCATTGTCCTCAAACATAAAAGGCAGGGTCACCCCCTACCTTTTCACGCACATCTTATCATACAGGTTCCGGAAAATATTGTCCGGATCGGTTTGCGCCTTGACCCGGTCATAATTATCCTTGTTCCATATCCCCCAAAATTCTTGCTTTGAATAAAAATTGGTCGAAATCAGCGTCTTTATTGCATAAAGATCCATCAACTTCTTTTCAATGATCTCGTAATAATGGTCCGGATTCGATTTGTTCATCCCATATAAAGCGATGTCCAGGAAAAGCTCGTCATCAATGTTTGAAAGGAAATCCTCCGACAGCCACTCATATTTCCGGACGACTTTGTAGGGTACGCACCACAGCGGAAAATGATTTACTTCCCGGATGTACCAATCCATGAATTCGTCCATTCGCGAATAAGGGATAAATGTATCCACTGTAACCGGGAAAAGCCTTGCGGGAATGACCCTTCTGAATTTGCTGGCCAAAATCAAGGTGTTCGTGGAATTTATAATCTTGCCAAACAACAGTCGCCCAGGCAAAGACTTTGGACGGACGTTGGTAACCCCATTATTGTATCTGAAAAAGTAATCCTCTGTTTTGAGGTAGTCCTCCCTGCGCTTTGCCGTGCTCAAGTAGTAAATGCGCAAATAGTCATAGCTGTGGGTGTAAGGCGCTACGTCCACAAAATTCCCCGCGCTGAGGACATAGAGCTCCGGCGAATGGATGATGCCATCCATGAAATCGATGTCCCGTTCCTTGTAGTGGTTCCAGATCGCCGACTTGTAAGCCTCCAGACTAGTGTATTTTTCGTAGGTCACTTTCACGAAAAGTTTGGCCGGAATGAGCCTGAATTTGATGCGTGTGATGATGCCAAGCGTCCCGAATGTACCATGAACCATTTGAAAAATCAACTGGTGCGCGTTGTCTGGCGTGCAGATCAAGACGTCCCCCTTCGCGGTGACCACTTCGTATTCAAGACAATTGTCGTGGAAGCCCCCGAATTTATAGGACATGGACTCTAACGAGCAGCCCGAAACTGCTCCGCCGATGGTTATAGTCCTCAACTCCGGCACCACCACCGGCACCAGACTATATTTCAACGTTTCGACGACAATCTTCTCAAAAGTGACCCCCGGCTCAGCGATGCAGTGAAGTGCCCCCCGTCAAGTAGACAGTACAAAAAACAAAAGCATTTGATGCCGCTAACCCTTTTATGGTTGGCGGTATTTTTTATGCTGCAATGTTTGATAGATATTGCCTGTATTCAAGCGGG
>WXFH01000021.1 GCA_009881125.1 Acidaminobacter sp.
AAAAAAGCAGGGCGCGCATGCGCTTCTACTTGCACCCTCATTATAGCTACAATCCCTCGGATGCTGCTGCGCGGCATCCTTCGTGAGTGACCCCCACCAGGCCTTCCGGCCTGGTGTTTTTTATGCCCGCAGGGCATAAAAAAGCAGGGCGCGCATGCGCGCCCTGCGGGTCACTCCCACTCTATAGTCCCTGCCGGTTTTGGCGTCAGGTCATATAACACTCTGTTAACGCCCTTCACCTCATGGGTGATCCGGTGCGTTATAATTTCCAGAACCTCATACGGGACGCGCTCAACTGTGGCGGTCATAGCATCCACCGTATTGACAGCCCTGAGCACCACCGGCCACTCAAAACTGCGCTTATGATCTCGCACGCCTACGGACTTCACATCCGGCACCACGGTAAAGTACTGCCAGACTTTTCCCTCAAGGCCCGCCTTAGCAAACTCCTCGCGAAGAATCGCATCCGATTCGCGCACAGCCTCTAGACGGTCACGCGTAATCGCGCCAATACAGCGGACGCCCAGGCCCGGACCCGGAAACGGCTGACGGAACACCATGCTGCGCGGCAGTCCCAGAGCCAAGCCACACGCCCTCACTTCATCCTTAAATAGCATCTTCAGCGGCTCTACTAAATCAAACTCCAGATCCTCAGGGAGACCGCCCACATTGTGGTGGCTCTTGACCGCTTTGACAGTTTTTGTGCCGGACTCTATAATATCCGGATAGATGGTGCCCTGAGCCAGAAACTTCACATCCTCAAGCTTTCCGGCCTCATCCTCGAAAACGCGGATAAATTCGGCACCGATAATCATGCGCTTCTTCTCCGGATCAGACACGCCGGCCAGCTTGTCGAGGAAGCGATCCACTGCATCCACATAAACCAGATTCGCGCCCATCTCTTCCCTGAACACATGAACTACTTCCTCCGGCTCGCCCTTTCGAAGGAGGCCGTGATTCACGTGGACGCAGGTCAGCTGCTTGCCTATGGCTTTAATCAGCAAAGCCGCCACGACAGATGAATCCACACCGCCGGAAAGAGCGAGGAGAACTTTACCATCGCCAACCTGTGCTTTAATTTGAGAGACTTGCTCGGCAATGAAGTTTTCCATATTCCAGTTGGCCTGGGCCTTGCAAGCCCCAAAGATAAACGCCTGCAGCTTTTCCAGACGCGCCTCCACCTCTTCCGGCCATGGCGCGCTGCCGTTATGGTCTACAGACAAAACCGGTACGCCCGCCTTCATGAGGGCTTCGGATGCCTGAATGGCAACCCCGTCCACAACGCGGTTCTCTCCGCCATTTAAGATGATCCCTTTAATGTTGGTGATTTTCGAGAGCTCGTCCTCGGTCATGTCGTGGTGGTGGATTTCCGTAAAAACGCCCATCTCTCTGATTTCTCTGGCTATGTAGGTGTTCCTGGTGCTGCCCATATCAATGATCAATATTTTGTCCTGTTCCATAAATGCCCTCCTCATTGTCTCTCTTTACTGGATTGTATTATTGGATTTATTTTACCATACCTTGGCCCCTCATGACATCTTGTCCTGATGGCAATTTTGTGAACGTTGAAAGCAAAAAAAATTAGCCGATGGTCGCGAGTTGATCACTGCACGACCATCGGCTAATTTTTTTGTTTTTACAGAATTTTTAACGACAAGAACTGCTGCTTCAAACATCCGATCAGCTTATAGCCACTCTGACTTTTCAGTGCCCATTGCCTCAATGTGAGACTCTATATAAAAATCATTTGCGATCCCATTTGTATCTGCGTAAATGTCGCGATGCTCAAGAATGACCTCAAGGTTTGTCACACCATTTTCCCGGGCCAACCGCTCAGCTTTTTCAATGGCAAAACGTTTTCCATAGTCAACAGCTTCGACAAGGGTTTCAAAATTTTTACATTCCCATTCCGACGAAAGCACATAACCCGAATAGCTCTCACCAGGCTGAATGTGGATCCTGACTATTTCCATGACCTTTCCTACTGCCGCACCAACAGCATTTGCAACCTCCGTGTGCTCTGGAATGACCAGCCGCACGCCGAGCTTTTCAGAGAGCATTGGGAGATAAGCGCGAACCGGTGCACCAATGCCAATAATCGGCAGTTTCGGCGAAATGTGAAAGTTGAGCAAAGAGTCAGTCTGTGTCTCGAGCTGCTTTTTGCTGAGATATGCAAAAAGAGCATTGGTTTCAAGGTTAAAATCACAGCCCTCATGATTGAGCAGGCTCTGCCAGCACGCAAACGCCAAACGTTCTGTGACTTTTTCAATAATAAAGTCGCAAAATTGAACAGGCGCCATATTGAATCGTTCAGCGAGGAGGGCAACGCCTGCTTTCGCTCCGGCGGTATTCCAATCGTTGTAAAGCCCTTTCGCATGCATGATATCTGTAGGTGTTAAAGAAATTTGGCCGATAATGCCTTTCTCAACAAGCCTGCTAGGATCCACCATATTTACCTCAAGGTCAAGGGCTCGCGCGATATAGAAGATACTATGAGGTCCATCTTTCAACAGACCTATGATTTGTTTTTCCCGTTCACTCAAATGACCATTGTGGTGAAAGTCCAGAAGGATATAGCAGTCCGTGATCTGCGCAACGACCAAAGGCGTCGTACGCGGCAGCTTGATTTTGGACAGTTCCTCCAACAGATGGGGATACCGGTGGGTCATCACACAAATTGGCCAAACCCGCCGTGGGCCAAGTTTGAAATTGCCCTGACTGTCCTTTTGGATATAACTGTCCCCGCCTAAGCCATAGGTATCTATTTCAGCCGCTTCCACACGAGTCAGCCAGCCGCCGACGCGAGCGCCTTCCTTGTTGATCTTTGGCATGCCATTTTTTAAGACTGCCAGGTCCGAGGTGGTTCCCCCCATGTCCAAAACCATGCCGTTCTTCTCTCCTGCCAGGAAATTAGCGCCTATGATACTGGCGGCAGGTCCAGAAAGCACTGTTTCAATGGGCCGATCCATAGCCTGAGTCTCACCCATTAAAGACCCGTCCCCTTTGACGATCATAATCGGTGCAAAGACGGCTTTTTCCGCGAGTGATTTTTTCACTGACACAAGCAGCTCCTCGATGATCGGGATCAGCCGCGCGTTGAGAATGGCCGTGACGCTGCGTTCATGAACGCCGAGTGAACGCGTCAGATGATGGGCGCAGACGACGTGCAAGCCCAGAATCTCCTTTGCCATGCGTTGAAGGATGATCTCGTGCTCGGGATTTCGCACGCTCAGATAGGAAGAGATCGCCAAAGCGTCAACTTTGCCCCGGAGGCTCTCAAGGACCTCGCGTGCCAGCACTTCATCAAATGGCTCTTTTTCATTGCCGCGTATGTCGTGTCCGCCCGGAAGCGAACGAATCTCTTTGGCCGGAACGTTCAGATGCTCTGTGTAGCCGATGGTGATCAGCCCCACTTCACAGCCGCGTCCTTCAACAATGGCATTCGTCGCAAGCGTGGTGGAAAGTGCGATAAAATCGATTTTATGTGATTCGTCAAAATTTAAGCGATGTATGACATCTGTAATGCCGAGAGACAGGTTTTCCCGCGTTGTCAGCGACTTAGCCTTAGATATAATCCTGTGCTGAGCCCTGTCTATGACCACACCGTCCGTATAAGTGCCTCCGGTGTCGATGCCGAGTACAAAGGACATGATCTCATCTCCTCGTTCGGATAAAATAGAGATCGGGCGACCCTAGGGTCGCCCGATCTTGTCTGAGCTTAGTTGACGCCAGGGATTTTGGCGACGGCATGTTCGACAATATCTCTGATTTTTGCCTTAACATCTTTTGGAAGCTGCTCAGGCTCATAATTCTCAATGATATCTCGAACCGTTTCGTTGCAGCGTTCTGTCAATGACTTGCGCCCATTGGATTTCCACATGTCATGAGCAGCACGGCTTATTAAATCAGATTCAAAATTCCTATTATTTGTCTTAGGAATGAAGTCTTCATCATCATCCCAATCTGTATCCCAAATATTTCTGAAACGGCCTTTTGGCGGCACGCTTTCAATTTCATCAAGGGATAACGTATTTTCGTTGACCGGAATACCTGCAGTCAGTCGGCGTGCCATACCAACGATTTCATTGTCCATGACAACGAGATCCAGGTTGGCAGTTGTGCCATATTCGCAGTAACCAATGTCGTGGTTGAGGTTCGGACCGGAAAGGTTTGTCATTGTAATTGACAGTGCCGCCTCAATGCCAGCCTGCTCGTCAACAATGATGGAATCCGTACAGCCATTCGTTCCAAAGACAGGGAGGTTCAGGTAATGACCCATGTCAGTCAGGCATGCGAGCATCAGATCCATTTCAGGCGCGCCGTAGGAGAAGATCGTCGAACTCATATCCATGATCGTGTAGACGCCGCCCATGATGTACGCTGCGCCTTCGCCTGCACACTGGCTTAGTACGAGGCCGCTGAGACTCTCTGCAATACCTTGGACGAGGACGCCGGCTATAGTTGCCGGTGCAGTTGTACCTGCCATAATGCATGGTGTGAAAATTGTAGGGATGCCTTTTTCAGCGCCTGTAATAACCTTTTGACAGGATTCAGCCGCGATGATCCCCGGGGAGATCGGCTCCAAATACAAGGTGATGAATGGGTGTCTGCGCAGCTCTTCGGCTCCGCCGGCGACGGCTTCCGCCATAGCGATACAGTCTGCCTGAGCCCATTGGTCCGTAACGACGTTGACAATCGGTTTAGAAGTGTTTAGCAGCTGCTGTTCGAATTCCCAGCGGTCCGCGACGAGGAGCGGAACGTCCTGTACCAGACCCAGGGACATACAGAAGTCAATATTCGGCATGGCGTCGAGAACTTTTGTCGCCCAGCCTATGCTTTGGTTTGTAGAACGTTTGCGTTCTCCGGTATAAGGATCGCGGAAGAACGGGGTTCCGGATCCTGATCCAAAATAGGCGTTATTGCCTTCAAGGAACATTTCCGGTTTGCCCGTACGGCTGTTGCAGAGCACGACGTGCTTCTGACAAGAGCGAAGCGCACGCTCGACGAGGAACGGAGGAATCCGGACTCGAATGCCATCAACAAAGCAGCCGTGTTTTTTCAAAATTTCAAGTGCCTGCGGATCGTGGTACTCCATGCCGGTGCGGAAGAGGACTTCTTCAGCAGCGAGCAGGATCTCTTGACATTGTGAATCTGTCAACACCTTCATTGAAGGTGTTTTATTGGCTCTATAGTTAACTCGATTTTTCACGGTCTTCCCTCCATCCTTATAATGTCTGATCTGCTTTAGCCAGGATCGATTTGAGCTGCGCAGCCACAGCGCTGTCAAGCTTTGATACGGCTGGCGCGGACAACAATTCTTCGACGTACTCGAGTGCACGAGTGCCCATCGTTTTAGCGCCGGAATCAACCCAGTCATCGATGCGCTTTCTGTTGATCAATGTTGGCCAGTACTGCTCAGACTTGAAGTAGAAGCTCGTATGACTTTCGCTTAGGTAGTTGCCGCCAGGGCCGACCTCATCTATGACACCGCGCGCCAAATGCTCTTCATCCATATCAAAGGTTCTCATAATGCGGTGCACATTGCCAAGTACCTCGTCACCCATAGCCAAGACTGCGGCGCTTGCAACTCTGCCGGATTCAAGGGCGCCGCCGCCTGCGATGACGTTTGTGCCGGCAAGCGCTGATGTGAGAATGCCGTATGTAAATTCTGCACCCGCTTGCGCGTCTGAAAAGTTAGAATCAGAAAGGCCGTAGACGCCAGCGCTAGGGATGCGAAGATGTCTCATCAAGTTGGAGAAACCAGCGCCAATCAAGCCTGCTTCAGGCGCGCCGAATGGTGCAACCGCGTTCTTTTGATCAAAGACAGTAAATTGTCCGCCGGAGATAAAAGGTGCGCCTGCGGAAACGAACTGAGAAAGCGTCAGAGCGACCAGGCTGTTTGCAAGAGCCAGAACCAGCGTTCCAGCAGTGTTTAATGGCGCCGTAACGCCGGAGACCAGTTTGTTTAGGTAGACAAAAGGTATGCCGCTTTTTGCTGCGAACATCACAGCACCCAGAGCGTCTTGATCGTGGAAACGCGGCTCATCGCATTGGATAGCAAACACGACATATGGATTTTGGCGAAGTTTGTCCGAGCTGCCCACTGCAGCAGCTGCCATTTCCGCGACAAATTCAGCTTCCTTTGCATTTCCCACCGGTTGGAGGATTGGTTTAGTGCTGTTGGACAACAGCGCTTCGAAGGCATGCAGCCCTGCACTGTTTTTATTGACGCCCGAAGGCTTTCCAGGCGCACTGACAAGACTGACGCGTGAAAGTTTTTCGGAAAGTCGCGCTGTCTCAACGACGTCATTCACGGTAATGTCACGCTGTTCACCGCTTGAACGGTCAAGGATTTTCTCACTTCCGAAATACGGCGCGAAATGGTTGTTTTCCGTTTCCATTAAAACAGCTCGTTTGCCATTTCGGTCGCAGAGGGTAATACGAGAAGGCGCGGTGCGGACAGCCCATTCAAGCTTTGCGCTTGGAATACGGACAGTGTCGCCCTCTACCCAGCAGCCTTTTGCCGCAAAAAGCGCTCGCGCTTCTTCACTCTCGACTTGAGCGCCGGAACGCTCCAGGAGTTCAACTGCTGTGACAAAAATCTCTTCACACTGGTCTTCGGAAAGCATTTTCCAACAAATGGTTTGATTAACATCAAAATTTGCGCGTTTAAAATGACTTCTACTTGTATACATCTCTTAAGCCCCTTTCTAATTCACGGTCATTGGCAGCGAATATTACAGAAGACGTTTGCAAAGGCCGACAGCCGACAGTGCATCCGGCGCGAATCCGTCTGCAGTGATTTCAGTTGAGAAATCTGTAGAAACCGGCGCGCCGCCAATGATGACCTTGACTTGGTCTCTAATGCCTTCTTCCTTCAGGAGCTCAATGGTGTCCTTCATATGAAGCATAGTTGTTGTAAGCATAGCCGACATGCCAAGTACATCCGGTTTGAGTTCTTTAACCATATTGACAAGCTGTTCAGGAGAAACGTCTTTACCAGCATTGATGACAGTAAATCCATTGCTTTCGAGCATGATGCCCACGAGGTTCTTGCCAATGTCATGCAAATCTCCTTGAACGGTCGCCATAATAACGGTTCCATTTGACTTCATGTCCCCTGCTTGAAGAAGCGGCTTAACGATATTGATCCCTTCCTCCATTGCCTTTGCGCTCATTAGAACTTCAGGAATGAACATTTTGTTTTGCTGGAACAATACACCAACTTCGGACATACCTACGACAAGCGCCTTGTTGATGATGTCAAGCGGAGCTTCCCCCGCTTGCAGAAGTTCGTTAGTTGAGGCTATTACTAGTTTTCTTTTCCCTTTTACGACTTCCTGTGCTAATTGTTCATATGTAGCCATTGACTTACCTCCTCTGATTGGTCCAATTTATGAACTCATTATAGCTTATCGTTTTCTGAATATTCAATATACTGCTTATGACGTCTATTCGCGGTTTCAAACAAAACAGTTCATATTCATTCGCGTCAGGTCATAAGGTTATAGCCTTCATGCATAAGCACGCTTGTTCAATTAACATAAATGCCGCACAAGCCTTGCTATAGCGCATTTTCATAAAATTAAATTAGCATTTATTAACATTTTTAGCATAAATAGAACCCTTGACAAACAGATACCTCAAGAATACTATTTGTTTTATAAATGTATTTTTTCATTATATGAATGTTGTATCGCTATTTCTTGCATATTTCAGTTATTCAACTGAAGAGAAGGGGAGATCTAGAAGTGGGCAAAGAACTTTTACTGAAAGTATTACGTCATGAACAAACCAATGAAATCCCTTGGGTTCCATTTGCAGGTGTGCACGCCGGATATCTCAAAGGCTATACCGCAAAGGACGTCCTGGTCGATCCGGACAAACTCTACGATTCACTTTTAGAAGTACACAAGCTTTACACACCTGATGGGATGCCAATTGTGTTCGACCTTCAGATTGAAGCAGAAATCCTGGGTTGTGAATTAATGTGGGCTGAAGACAACCCTCCCTCTGTTAGAACCCACCCTTTCGAGGATGAAATGGTCGATCCAAAGACCCTTCCACTCCCTCAGGAAACCGACGGCCGTATCCCTATGGTTTTGGATGTCATGAGGCGAATGAAAACTGCAGTCGGTGACGATACCGCGCTATACGGCTTAACTTGCGGGCCGCTGACACTGGCATCACATCTTCGCGGCAGCGAATTCTTTATGGATATGATTGAAGAACCAGAATATGTCGAGGCACTCATGGATTACTGCGCAGACGTCAATATTAAGATGGCCGATTATTACTTAGACGCCGGCATGGATGTTATCGCCATTGTCGACCCACTGGTCAGCCAGGTTTCTCCGTCAAGCTTCGAAGAACTTCTCGCGCCCGCGTTTATCAAAATTTTCGACCATATTAGAAAAAGAAATGCCGTTTCGAGCTTTTTCGTCTGCGGCAACGCCACTATGCAAATGCAGGTCATGTGCGAAACCCATCCCGACAACATCTCAGTGGATGAAAACGTAGATCTCATTGAAGCTAAGAAAGTCACAGATCAATACAATATAGCAATTGGCGGAAATATTCCTCTGACAACAACAATGCTTTTCGGCAATCAGAACGACAACATGAAATATGTCGTCGACTTGCTCGATCGAATTACAAAAGACAATCTCATCATCAGCCCGGGCTGCGATATGCCATATAATATTCCGCCGGAAAATACAATTGCAGCGATTCAGGCCGTCAAGCACACCGATATGGCACGCGACATGATTTCCGGATACGAGGCCGCTGACGACACCCTCGACGTGGTTCTCCCTGATTACACCGCACTCAAAAAGCCTATGATTGAGGTCTTCACACTCGACGCGGCAACCTGCGCAGCTTGTACTTACATGCTGGCTGCAGCTATGCTGGCGAAGGATGAATTTGGCGACGATGTCGACGTTGTGGAATACAAATACACAGTGCGCGAAGATATCGCCAGAACCAAAAAAATGGGCGTCCAAAAGCTGCCGTCCATCTATATCAACGGTGAACTGAAGTGGTCTTCAATCATCCCAAGCCGTAAAGAGCTCATTGACGAAGTCAAAAAATACATGTAAATACCATATACGCGAGGGGCGATCTTTGATCGCCCCATCTTGGATTAAAGGATTTGAATTAAGGAGGAACCTGGATGAGGGAGTTGTTCTGCAACGAGATGGAATTTGTTTACGACGAGCGGGCTTTGCTCGAACGTCTTCACTGCGAAGACACCGAGGCAGAACCCTTTGTTCGGGCACTCGAGCTGCTCGAAGAAGCGCGACCCTATCTAAAGCCGGCTTTTGCAGTCAGAGAGTTTTCCATAGATAAACATCAGTCCGAAGGCATTACGGTAAATGGATGCTTCTTTAAAAGCAAAATTGTCGCTAAAAAACTTGAAAACGAAAAAAAGGTCTTTGCCTATATAGCGACCAGCGGGCGCAAAATTTGTGAATTTGCCAAAAGGCACGACGATCTTCTTGACGAGTATCTTCTAGATCAAATCGCTTATCTGTCCTATCTTCAGGCAATGGATAAAATGTCCCTTGAAATTGAAAACCTTTTTGGCATCGAAAAGCACATCCGTCTATGTCCCGGTTCCGTCATCGACTGGAGCGTGGAAGAGGTAAAGAAGATATTCGTTCTTATGGAAGGCCTTTATCAGGATCTCGACGTCAATGTGATGGCAAGTGGTCTGATCGAACCACTCAAATCCACTTCAGGTCTCTTTTACGCTACTGATGAAGAATTTGCCAGCTGTGAGATCTGTCCGCGTGCAGTCTGCGAGAGTAGAAAAGCGCCATTCGACGGAGATTTGCATGATGAGATGGTGAATTTATGATATGAAAAGCAAATTGAAGAAAATTCAACTCATTCCTGACTATGAAGGAGAATTGGTTTCCGACATCATTCAACGCCTCAACGTCGGCATAAGCCTGCCATGTGCCGGGAATCACACCTGCGGCAAATGCAAAGTACTGATAGAGGGCTCACTTAGCGAAGTTAAGCCTTCTGAAGCTGCCATGCTCAGCGCCACCGAGTCAGATCAGGGCGTACGCATGGCTTGCTTTGTCCGGGCGTTCGGCGAATTTACAATCTACCTCCCAGAAAAACGCTCACACAAAATCCTCACCCAAGGTACCACTCCGCTTATGGCAGACCGACCTCTGATGCCGCCTTACCATTACGGTATAGCCGTTGACATTGGAACGACTACCGTGGTCTGTACACTTTTTGACACAAATGCCAACGTGCTTGGCACTGTCAGCGCTTTGAATCAACAGAAGCACTTCGGAGCAGATGTCATTTCCCGCATCAATTATGGCATTCAAAACGGCAACGAAGGGATCACGCGGGCAATCGTCCAACAAATCGAAGATATGATTGATCAACTGGCATTAGATGCCCAAATATTGAGAACCTCGATCACTAACGCCGTCGTGACAGGCAACACAACGATGCTGCATTTCTTTTCAGGCCTGGATCCGCGCGGGATTGGCTTTGCTCCATTTATCCCCAAGAGCTTCTTCGACCACTCCGACTGCAGCATCCTCAAAGGAATTGATGTCTATATGCCAAGCTGCGTGAGCGCCTATGTCGGTGCCGATCTTGTCTGCTGTATCCTGGCATCCGATATGATGGAAAAAAATGATACCGCTCTCATTGTCGATATTGGCACAAACGGCGAAATGGCTCTCGTCCACAATGGCGAGCTCCACTGCTGCTCCACCGCTGCAGGTCCTGCTTTTGAAGGCGCTGGCATTTCCTGCGGCATGACTGCCTCAGAAGGCGCCATTGCCCACGTGCACTTTGATGATTGGGATGACAAAATCGTCTTCGAAACAATTGACAGCAAACCTCCTGCCGGCATTTGCGGCTCAGGGGTTGTAGATACAATTTCTCTACTCTATATGCTTGGCGCGATCTCCCCCAGCGGCAGAATTGAACCCGAGGGGCATAAACTAGAGTTTGCAATCCGCGACGACGAAGAAACCGAATTCGTTTTTCCGGAGAGCAGCGTAACCTTGACTCAGGGGGACATCAGAAATATCCAGTTGGCCAAAGCAGCGATCCACGCCGGTATCCTGACATTGACAGAAGCCTGCGGCATAAGTCTCGACGAAATCGATGTCCTTTATCTGTGCGGCGGCTTCGGCTCCTTTGTTAACTTATCTGCCGCCGAAAATATTGGTTTGATTCCCCTTGGAACAAAGGACAGAACTGTTGTCCTAGGAAATGGCGCCATTATGGGTGCCTCAAAGATCCTTCTTGGAAACGACAATCTTAAGCACTCTAAGAAGATTGCACAATGCTGCAATTACATTGAGCTTTCCGGCAACGACGTATTTATGGATCACTATATTCTGTCCATGCCGTTTGGAGAAATGGAGGAAGACTAATATGGCAGATGACCTGCATAAAACCGGTAACTTTTACGACAAAATAAACGCTATCTGCACCGCTTATTTTCGAGGCGCGTTCAGCGGCTCTATTCTGGATGTAACCTCTGCCATCATGGCACTCGACGGCTTCCCCACACATCACCCGGTGCATCACTACATCGTGCCCGCAGTGTTGCTGTCAGCTTGCCGCCGGGCGCAACGCCAAAGCATCGAGGTGCTCGAACGCGATTTGAAGCTTGCAGAAGAACGTTCAAAAAACGTCCTCGGCGGTTTTTGCGGCTACTACGGCGCCTGTGGCGCGGCTGTTGGCACCGGCATCTTCTGGTGCATCCTCACGGACAGCAGTCCAATCTCAAGGGACTCATGGGCTTTCGGAAATCAGGCTACCGGTACCGCACTCCTTGAAATGGCTCGTATTGGAGGCCCACGTTGCTGCAAAAGGACGGTTTTTATTGCCTTAAACAGTGTCGCTTCACAAGTTAAAGAAGTGCTTGATATAAAACTCGACCTGCCGGCACAGCATATCTGCAGATTCTCAGATCGAAATCTCGAATGCCTGAAAGAGCGCTGCATGTTCTACGAAGAAGAGATAAGAAAGGTTGAGGCGCCAAGCACTACCGGGCAAAAGCTTTCAGCTAATCACGTCAGAAAAAGCATTGCAACCGTTATGCCAAATGTCGTTCAGTCTATGGATTATGATGAGGTGATTATATGAAGGATCCAATTCAGCTATACTTGATCGGAGGCTTTTTAGGTGCCGGAAAGACAACTTTTTTACGCCTTCTGATGGAGGATATGAAGACCAAACGTCTCGGGATCCTAGTCAACGAGTTTGGCAGTATCGGTGTCGACGGTGCATTAATAGAGCGTGAAGGCGTTCGAATGGTAGAAATCAACAACGGCTCTATCTTCTGCGCCTGCCTTAAAGATGGATTCGTTCGCACCTTAAAAGCCTTTGCCGAGCAGCCGGTCGACATCCTACTGATCGAAAATTCAGGCATGGCGGATCCCGCAGGTATGCATACTATCCTCTCCAATCTTGCGCCTTACCTCTCAAGGCCTTATGATTACCGCGGTCTCATTTGCCTTGTGGACTGCACGACCTTTCTGCAATACGCCGAAGTGCTGATGCCTGTTCAAGGGCAGGTAGCCGAAGCTGATTTCGTCATTGTCAACAAATGCGATCTCGTGGACCAATCGGTCATATCACGCATACACGAAAAAATCAGAACGCTGAATGACAGCGCCCAAATCTACGATACGGTGTTTGCTCAAATTCCACTCCCACTTCCCGAGTCTTCTGCAAAGCATCCAGACGGCGAGGCTCGAGAAAGCAGCAATACGCCTTTTACAAGACCTGCGACCTACGCACTGGAAACAGATAGTACCCCCAGCCTGGACCAGTTATTCGATTTCTGCCATTCAATGGGTGAGACCGCTCTAAGAATCAAAGGTTTCATTCGCGCTGCCGATGGCTGGCTTCATATCGACGCGGTTGGCAAGGAGGTCCAAATCGCGCCGGCTGTCATCAAGAATAAATTTCGCCTGAATCGCGGGAAGCTAGTGATCATAGGCCGCGATGGGCACGACATTCAGAGCGAAATACAATCGGCATGGCAAATGCATTGTGCCAGCTCGTTTGAATTGAAAATCTCATAGCACAAACCACCATTTTTATGTATAATGTTGCACAAAAGAAATCCGCAATCCGCAATGACGTTTGAGGGTTGCTCTTTGAAAGGTGGATCTTCTGATGCAACTCATTCAGCTTCATTACTTCTGTACCGTTGCCAGATGCAATAATATGAGCCGCGCGGCAGACGAACTTTGGATCTCTCAATCCGCCTTGTCCAAAGCAATCAGCAGTCTCGAGGAAGAGCTGGGGGTCAAGCTGTTCGAACGTATCGGCCGCAGCATTCGTCTCAACGAGGCCGGCCGTCTCTATTACCATCAGATCAGCCATGTCCTGCTGCTTCTGAACGATGCCACAAGGCAAGTTCGACTTCTGGAGAAAAAAAACGAAAACGAGGTTCGCGTTCTCTTTTCTGCCGCCAATTTTATTAGCGCTTATGTACGCGAGGAATTCGAACACGCGTACCCAAATTCACGACTATTGATAAAAAGCTGCTATACGCCATCCCCGGAAGACGTACTCGAATGTGATTTTCATATTTATGCATCTCCGACCATCTATCCTGAATTGACAAGCATTGAAATCCTTCAGGAGGAATTATTGCTGGCCTTTGGCAGCAAACACCCTTTGGCTGAAAAAAAAGAAATTGATTTGATCGACACAAAACCCTACTTTTATCAGTGTCTGCCAAGGCAGGAAAACCTGTATGAGAACTTGCTCTTTTTCTGTCATAAAGCTGGCTTTGAGCCAAATATTGGCTTTTATACCGAAGATTCCTTTACTTTCTTTGATGGCTTAGTCAGCAGTTCACTCCTGGCAATGGTCCCGGAGCGAACAGCTTTTACCGCCTTGGCGCACGATGTTCTCCTGCGCCGCATTAAGGATCCGGTCTGCAAACGAACGGTTTATATTGGCTTCCACGGCGAGCGGGAATTAACGCCAAGCAGCCAGCGCTTCAAAACCTTCTGTGTGGATTTGTTCAAACGGCTTAACGCGCAGGCAGCTGACTAAAATTATTAAGAAAGCATTGAAAACGATCAACCAACAATGATGCGGAGTGTGATCCATTGTGAAACAGACGGTTGAAACTCCAAAACTGGAGCGCTCTATCAGCTTCATAGGCTTTCTCGGCATGGGGATTGGCTGCGTTTTCGGATCCTCCTGGCTCCTGATGGCAGGCTATTGGATGACCGCCGCCGGCGGTCCGGTCAATGCGGCACTGGCTTTTGCAGCCGGACTCATCATGATTATGACTTTAGCCCTTTCTTACATCAGCATTATGCCGGCATTTCCAGAGGGCGGCGGAGAGATGCAATATGCCAGACGCGCTTTCGGAAATACCGCTGGCCTCATAGCGGGTTGGTCAGGTTTTTTAGTCAATGGGATCGTCAGCGCCTGGCAGACCCTGGCGATCACACGCATGGCCGAAACCCTGTTTCCTGCTCTGAGTGAGTGGCCTGTAGTTTATCATATCGGAAGTGAGCCGGTCACAGTCGCAGGACTCCTGATTGGGTTTTTTCTGGTTGCAGCAATTGCTTTTCTACAGTACCGAGGTACCCGGCTCTTTGCTCGGCTTCAATCCATCCTCGTAGGTACCGTATTGCTTCTGGTCATATCCGCCATAATTGCGGGTCTGTTTTACGCCGACCCCGGCAACCTCCGGATGACAGCAGAAAAGCCGTTATTCGAAGGTGCTGTTGCCTTCCTTGTTTTGCTTCCGTTCTCAATCGCCGGTTGGGAAAATATCGCAAAAGGCGTTGAGGAAGCACGCGCTAGCCTCAGTATTCAAAAAATAGGACAAGCTCTAATGTGGTCCATATTGATTTCGACTTTTCTATACGCTGGACTCTTCTTCCTTCAGGCTAGTCTTGTTCCTTGGCCGGAAATGACCCAGTCCAAGCTCCCCCTTGTCGACAGTCTTGTCAGGCTGACTGGTCATACAGTATTTAGAGTGATCATTCTAAGCGCGGCAATTTTTAATGTTTTGGGTGTTTTTAACGGCGTGTTTTATGGCGCTGTTCGCTCTCTATACGCACTCGGTAATGCCGGGCTTCTTCCAAGGGTTTTCTCAAGAATACATCCCACTTACAAAACACCCCATGCTGCCATTATCACAGTCGCTGTTTTAGTTGGTATAACGCCGCTGATCGGCAACGCCGCCTTTGGTTCACTCGTTAAGGTCGCTGCCTTTTTCTACGTGGTTTTGTGGGGCTCAACCGTACTTTCTGCCAGAAAACTGCAGCTTCAGCTGAACATACTCTCCCTCAGCCCCTTCAAAACTACAGCTGTCAGGCGCCTGATCAGCACCGGCGGCATAATTGCAGCACTTTTCATACTCGCCGCCATGATTTGGCCTACCAGTCCCGGCGCCTTGAGCTGGCCGGGTGATTACGGCCTTCTGGCCTTGCTCATTTGCCCCTGTCTGGTGTTCCACTTTCTTAAGAGAACCGGTATAGTCAGAGGCGCTTCAAGTATGACAACCGACGCTTGAACGAATTCTGATGCATTTAAAACCGACAAGAAAGCCCCCCTGCCATAATGTGGATTCCTCCTCGGATTCCACCCGCAAACAGGGGGGCTTCTAAATTAATTTACATTTTGCCTATAAAATATACTCTAAAGGGTGACTTTTATGGATCAAATCCATTTGTCTGTTAACGATCAACCAGTGACCACCTCCAAGGGTGACACCATTTTGGCTGCCGCAAGTCAAGCGGGGATCACAATCCCCTTCTTGTGCTGGCAGCCGGGTCAAAAGACTCACGGAAACTGCGGTCTCTGTGTCGTTCAAATTGAAGGGACCGACCGTCTGTCACCAGCCTGCTCAACACTTGCATCAGAAGGTATGGTTATCCGGACCGAGACTGAGGACATCCTCGAAATGCGCAGAAACGTCATTGAAATTATGTTCGGGGACGACGTCCACGACTGCGGCAGTTGTCACCGAAATGGCAATTGTACGCTTCAGAACTTTTTGAATCGTTATCATCTCTCCAAGCCAAACCTCGAAGAGATTTTCACCGCTCTTGGCCTTTAGCTAACAAGTATGGCAGAGGGGCTGTATTGCGGCGATCCGACTCGGCAATACAGGCAGATTGAACTGTTCAAGACCATCGGCAACAAAAAAATCCTTTAAAACCTTTAAGCATATGCCGATGGTCACATCAAGAAACCTTACAATTGTCGATTCAATCAGTTACCTGCGGTCTTCTCCTTCTAACTCAGCAATCACCAGCATTTCAAAGTCTTCAGCCGTAAGCTTGTCCGCTCTTGAAAACGCGCCCAACTTTGCGCCAAAAATTTCAACACTCGTAAAATCAAGGCTCTTGAGGAGCCATGTAATTTCCGGCGGCACATAATAACGCTCATTACATGCCAGCTGATGCTCAATCCCGTCATTATCCGTAAAAGTCGTAACGTTGTGATCCCTGAACGTCATAAGGTCAAAGCGCTCGCTTTTATAGCGCGCGCCCTCGCCCGGTTCGCCTTGATTCTGCCCCTCTTCATGAAAGCTGTCAATGGAATGGTACAGAGGAAACAGCCCATTCAACGTGGTGAAAATCAGCTTGCCAGGTCTCGACAGCGCCATGGCGGCATTTCTGAGAATTTCAAAGTTCATTTCGTCCGTCTCCATGAGCGGGAAACCGCCCTCGCACAGCATCAGGACCATGTCAAACTCCCCCTCGAAAGGAAGCGCACGCGCGTCCTCCTTGAGGAAGCGTACTTCAAGGCCTTCTTTTGCCGCATTTTCCTTGGCTTTCTTAAGCTGCGACTCCGAAAGATCCACGCCCGTGACCGAATAACCCCTCCTGGTCAGCTCAATGGCATGACGTCCCGTTCCGCAGCCAATGTCCAGGATTTTCAGGCTTTTATCATATCCCAGCTCCGCCTCTATGAAGTCGCACTCCCCACTGGTACCCTGAGCAAAGGGCTCCAGGTCATATTGATTGCCATAATTTTCAAACAGCGCTTCATACCATTGCTTCATTTGCTGATACCTCATTTCGAAATCGATCAAAATGCCTATAGAACATTGTTACCCAACCGACAACAAATTGAACTTATAAATACCATCGGCAGGTCTCGATCCCTTAATCTCTTCTCGTTTGATAAGCGCCGCCTCCGTTTGGGTACGTATGAGCCAAGATGCTGCAAAAAACATCAACCATTTAGATGACCATACCTCTCGCAAAGGAGCAGTGCAACTATGAACCATAAAGCAGGCATTTTTTCATGGTATGGCTTTGTGATGCCGTTTGAAGAACGGATCAGCCTGATCAGAGAGGCGGGCTTTGAGGCCACGTCGCTCTGGTGGGAAAGCGAGGATCTGCCTTACCGCGTAAAGAGAGAGGATATGCCGCGTCTGGTTCGGGAAGCAGGGCTGTTCCTGGAGAACATCCACGTTCCCTTCAACGACTCGGACGCCCTTTGGTCTGAGGACGAAGCGGCGCGGGTGGCGGTCGTCAACAGCCATCTGGCCTGGCTCAACGACTGCGCGCTTCACCGGATCCCCACAATGGTCATGCACCTGAGCGACCGACCGGATTCCCAGGCATCCCGGCGCCAGGGGCTGAAGAGTCTCGATGCACTTACGCGAACCGCTGAGGATCTCGGGGTGACGATTGCCGTTGAGAACACCCGGCACAACGACCGCGTCCGTTTCATCTTTGAGAACCTTCCGTCCCCAGCGCTGGGCTTTTGCTTTGACAGCTCTCACCACAAGCTGACGGACCAGGGCGACTTCAAGCTCCTGAAGGATTTTGGGAGCCGGCTGGCGGCCACTCACCTCTCAGATAATGATGGCGCCGAGGACCGTCACTGGCTGCCGGGCCACGGCACGATTGACTGGAACGCGCTGACCAGCGCCTTTCCAAAAGGCTACAGCGGCTGCTTGACCATGGAAGTGGGCCCCACAGAAGAGGAACGCGCCGGCGCTCCAAAGGATTTTCTGAGGCGCGCCCACCAGAGACTCACGGAGGTGGGGAGGCTGATCGCCTTATAGCACCTCACCGAGGCGAAGCAAACTTTTGACTGCCGGCCCATTATTCGCTGCAAAATCAGACGCAAATTGCAACCAAAAGCTTTTCGTTGCACAACGTTTTCGATCTCCTTCTCGATAAAAATGACCATCGGCACGCCCTCGTCCCTAAAAGGACAGAGACGCTGATATGCTCCCTTTGTAGTAGACAGTTGAAATAATAAAACTGTCACTACAAGGGGAGTTTTTCTATGAAAAGAAAATCAAAGATCAGTTACGAGGAAAAGATTCAAGCAGTCCAGCGCTATATAA
>WXFH01000022.1 GCA_009881125.1 Acidaminobacter sp.
GAGATACTTTTCGATAAGAGAAACCTTCTCCTCTGGTGTCGCTTTCGGTATATGAGGCATAAAAATGCTCCCTTCATGATTAACAGTGATTTGTTATTTCACTGTCTCTCATAAAGGGAGCATATCAGAAATCAATCTCGAACTTCTTTTCATTTCTCTCACCTCTCTAAATAATTTGAAATGCCTTAAATCTCTCTCTGGATGTAACCTCTCTATATTTCCGATTGGGTCGAAGTGGAATGGTCAGCCTTTTTGAATTTCTGTAAACAAAAAGACTGCCATGACAACAACAGTTTCGTTGTGCATAGCAGCCGGACGATCGTAGTCTATCCCTTAGACTCCTGGCTTTGCGTCCCCGTCTTTCGGCGGGTTTGCCCTTGGTATGCGGTTCGGAGTGATGAATTCTGTGTTTTCAGCAGAAATTATTGTCCAATCCCCTCCTTATTTTTTCTTATAAGTTCAGCCATTTAAGGTTTGGTATAATGTTATGTTAACCAACATCAGCATTTCCAATGCTTCCACTGATTAAATACCCTTTTAACAAAATCTCATGCATCATAATGTACAAAATTTTTAATTCAAACTTGTAATAATAACAAAATATTGGGGAGAGTTACAAATTGAAAAGACGGTGTTATTCATTACTTTCGTCTCTATAAATGAATATTTCGGGGTTGATCAGAATATTTTGAAATCTTTTTGAAACTATTTTGGGAGGATGTTACAGGACCATCGGCGGGGAGGGGTTGAAGGGGGGGTTGAATCAGGTTGGAGAGGCTGATTTATTGGCAGACAAAAACCGGACCATCCAAGGACGATCCGGTTTTGGGGTTTTCTTTTCAATACTGGTATTTCAGGAATGCTCCTGCGAGGAGGAGCAGGGTGCCGAGGAGATTGAGCATGCTGGCCTGAGCCTCACCGGTTGGTGGGAGCTCGTTTGGGGGCTCCCAAGGTGGGGCGCCTAAAGGTGGCGGCTCTTCCTCGACGATTTCAGTTTCTGGTGGTTCGTCAGGCGGGCCTTTTGGAGGGAGCTCCGGCGGAACGTCTTCCGCTGTGGTGTCCCTGTAGTTGCCCACGTTGAAGGTTAGGGCCTGAGTGGAGTTGATGGTGATTGGTGGTGAGAAACCATCGGCGGAAAAGGATGGGGAAGTGATGGTGTAGTCGCTGACTTCCCGCAGATAGTAGGTGCCATACCGCAGGTTGGTGAAGGTGAGGTCGCCCGCGGCGCTGGATTTCTTGGTGTGCAGCAGGGTGGTCTTGTCCGCGGCGTAGAGTTCGAAGGTGATGTTTTGCATGTCGAACTCAGAAGGGTCCTGGAGGTTGTTTTGATTGGTATCCAGGAACTTGTGGACGCGGATTTCGCCTCGTTTATCCTGTGGTTTTGGCGGTGGATCTAGGTCTCCTGGTGGATCGGGATCCGGTTCGCGCTCGTTGATCACCGTGATTGTGGCGCTGCTGTGTTCCTTCGTCAGTTGGAAGGAGAGGGCGCCGGCAGTGACGGTGGTGTCGCCCCAGGTGATGGATTTGAGGATGTGACCATCGGCAGAGGCTTCACTTAGAGTATAGGCAGTGAGCGGCAGATCCTTTAGGGTGATGCTGGCGTTGTGGCCGGCCAGCTTAAGGATATTTTCGTAGTTGTCATGATCCCGGAGGGTGAAGGTGAATTCGGTGTGGTCGTCGGTGACGGGCTGGCCCTGGGTGTCTACGATTTGCTTGATCAGGGTAAGGGTGCCGGTTGGCGGGGTGGGGTTGGCATCCTGTTGATTGGTGACGGTGACCTCGGCTGTCGTTTCCGGATTACTTCCGCTAAGTGTAATCGTCAGCGCGCCGTCGGTGATCGTGTCACCGGTCTGGATGCTCTTCAGGGTGTAGCCTTCCGGGGTATCTTCGGTGATCGTGTAGGTGCCTGGGTCCAGGCCGTTCAGGGTGACGGGGGTGCCGTCGCCTTTCAGGGTGTGCGTGTGGGATGTGCCGTCCGGGTATTTGATTTCAATGTTAAAGGTGTCGTTGGTGCTTATTGGTTTATGGTCGGCGTCGACGACTTTTTTAGTGAGCTTCAGAGCGGCTGTGCAAGTTGGAGGATCCTTTTTCTGGTTGGTGACGGTCACGTGGTGATCGAGATCATCTTCGCTAATAGTGATCTGCAGATCGTTGGTGGCGGTCTGTGTGCCGGAAGTGATGCCTTCAAGAGTGTAGCCGTCTGGAGCGGCCTCGGAAATCGTGTAGGTGCCGAGGGGCAAGTTGGTGAATGGTGGGGCGGTGCCATTGCCGGTGATCGTGGCCGTGGTTGTGGTGCTGTCTGGATATGTGATGGTGATGTTAAATGGGGTCTCGTCATCCTCAAGGATTTGATTTTCTTGGCTGATGACTTTTTTGTGCAGGGTGATGCATCCAGTCGGGTTGGTTTCGGGTTCACAGATAGTGACTGTGATGAAACCGTACCATGGGCCTTTATCTGGATCAAGGATGTCACCCGTATAGGCGGTTTCAGTGCCGGAGACTAGGTGGAGGATCAAATACCTCGTCAGGCATTGGCCAGGGGTGAGCTCCGGAAGGGCCAGGTCGACTGGACCTATGGTGAAGTCAGTGGCTTTGTCCAGGTCTCCATTTTTAATAGGTGCGTGACCGGGATTAAGCCTGTCGGTGGGTTCCTCTTCCAGGATGTAGAGGCTGTATTCATCGGCCGGCCAGTCGGGATCCATGGTGATATGGATGGTCAGCATGCCGCTGTCGATTGTGACATTGGCACTGCCAATATGTTCGTTCTGGCCGGCAATGACCTGGAAGGATCCTTGGAAGTCATGGATCTCATCTGCCATGGATGGGAAACTCGTGATGATCATGGCAAAGATCATCATGAGGCTGACAAGGGATTTCAGTTTGTTTTTGATGCCTGACATTTTACTCACCTCTCTTGTGGTCGGCACCGGGAGCTATTAAATTAGATTGTTTACAATTGAATAAAAAATGACTGCCATGACAACGAAACGTTGCACATAGCAGCCGGTCGACCGTGGGCAGGGATCCTGCCGGTAGGCCTTGGCTTTGCGACCCAGCCTTTCGGTCTGGTTTGCCTTTATATGTTTGTCGTTATGGGGATGGATGTTTAGGTTTTCTTGTGTATTGATAGTCTGCTGATATTATGTTACCCGAAAATGAGGGGGTTGAAACAGGGCCGGGAGCGGGATATGGGGTGGAGGTGAGGAGGATTTTTGGAGGTGGGAGACGGGAGGCGGTAATGGTTCTTAAATATTTGAATCCGTATTGAAGTCAGATGTCTCAGAGGGTTCCACTCGGGTGGCGGGTTGTGTTATGACGCGCAAGGTATAACCCTCGCTCCGCTTTTAGCCTCGCAGGGCTCGGTTAAAAGCTGCGCTTCGGTTAGGGCTGCGCCCTATATAAACAAAGATAACGCAGTGGGTCAGAGAACAAGATCTCTGACCCGTGGTGGCTGAACATGCACCTCGCGATACCAGACGTGCCCCTCGCTCCGCTTTTAGCCTCGCAGGGCTCGGTTAAAAGCTGCGCTTCGGTTAGGGCTGCGCCCTATATAAACAAAGATAACGCAGTGAGTCAGAGAACAAGCTCTCTGACCCACTGCGTTATCTTTGTTTATGCACGTCTTTGCTTAAGAAGACCAGGCCACCGGTGAGATGACCTGGCTAAAGAGAGGCGAGTATTACACGAAACGATTAAGGAACATCCCGGCGAGCATCAAAAGCGCGCCGAGAATATAGAATGAAGTTGGCGGTAGTTCACTTGTTTTTGGAAGAGCTGGCAAAACTGGTTCTTCGACACTTTTTTGCCTGCAAAGATGGTGTAAGTCAACTGAAAGTCATGTGAGGAAAAGATATAAGTAAAATTAAAAAACTGCCACGACAACAACAAGTTGTACATAGCAGCCGGACGACCATGGTTTTGCTTTAGGCCCAGGGCTTTGCGCCCCTGCCTTTCGGCAGGTTTGCCCTTGTATGTGATTTGGTTCAGTATGTAGTGATGATCTGTCAATATTATGTTACCCAAAATTGATGCAAATTAATCAACAGTTTTTCAATAACCTAGTACTTTCAATGTGTTGAAAGCGATACAGGTTTGAAACAACTATTAAAAAACTGATCATTTGACGGCGCGGTCCATTTTTGAATTTCGCACCGGTTACTAAGAATATTACAGTCCGCGCGGACAACTTTCATTTTGAGGCCAGAGCTTTTGAAAGACATTATCAATGCATGTAAGTTACAATACACCTCCAAACAAAGGCCCGAGGTGTCACCGGACACCGCGGGCCTGCCACTGCTACAAAAAGAGGCCAGGCCGCCCGTAGGCAGCCTGGCCACAAAAGAGAGGCGAGAGGGGTTATCTCAAACGTTTAAGGAACATCCCGGCAATCATGATCAGGCTGCCGAGAATATAATAGGATTCAACTCCGGTTTCGCCGGTATCTGGGAGTGCCAGTGGAATAGGTTCTTCCACTATTTCTATTTCTGCTGGGAGTTCTACAACTACGGCTGCTGGCACTTCGTCTCTGATGTTACCGACGGTGATGATGAGGACATCATCGGAATCTATTTCGATTGGTTCGCTGCTGAAACCATCGGCATCAAAGCCTTCGGTAGTGATTCTGAAGTCGCTGACTTCTTTCAGGTAGTATTCGCCAAATTCGAGGTTCGGGAAGGTGATGACGCCTTCGGCGTCGGTCATCTTGGTGCTGATGAGGTCGTCTCCTTCAGCATCGTAGAGTTCAAAGGTAATGCCAACCATTTCGAATTCGTCGGCGTCGAAGATGCCGTCCTCATCGGAATCCAGGAACTTTTGGATGCGGAGGGTGCCGAGCTCGACTGGGTCCTCGTCATCGTCGTTATCACGTGGCGGCGGTGGGGACTGCCTGTAGTTGCCAACGTAGACGTGGAGAGTTTCTTCTTCATCCAGATCCATGACTTCTATGAAGCCCTGGCTGTTAACTGAAGTGGTGATAATTCTGGAACCGAGCTCATCGAGGAAATAATCGCCAGGCTCGAGGCCGCTGAAGGTGATTATGCCGCTGCCATTGGTTGTGCCGGTGCGGATTGGCTCGTCGTCGTTCATGGACTCGAAGAGTTCGAAGTCAACGTCGGAGAGCCAGGATTCGTTGTCGTCTTTCGCGCCATCGCGGTCAGTGTCGTTGAATTTGTGGACTATGATGGTGCCATCCTCTGGCTCAGGCTCACCAGGGATGAAGTTGCCAACGTAGACCACGTGTGTGGTGTGCTCTTCGTGGAGGTGAATGTCCATCTCGCCGTCTTTGAGATCCTCAGGCGCGGTGATTTCAAAGGTGCTGTGTTCTTCGAGGACATAGTTGCCAAATTCGAGGTTGTTGAAGACAAGCTTGCCGTCCTCATCTGTTTCGCCGCTTGCGACTTCCATCATTGAAATGGCTGATTCGCTGGTGGATGGCATGTCGTTTTCCATGAAGAGTTTGAATTCGATATCTTCAAGGGCAGGTTCGCCGTTGTCCCAGACGCCATCTTTGTCTTCATCTTCAAATTTCCAGATGGTGATGGAACCGGTTTCGCCCTCGCTGTAATAGTTGCCTATTTTGATTTCAAGCGGATTTTCGAAATCTTCGCCGCCGACTTCAATTTCAAAGAAGCCTTCGTCATCGAAAACCGGCGTTGTGATGATGGCGCTGCTGTTCTCCTGCAAGTAGTAGGTGCCGGCTTCGAGACCGGTGAAGAGAAGCTCGCCATCCTCGTCCGTGTAGCCGTGCTGGAGTGGAGTGTCATCTTCAGGATCTGCGAAGAGCATAAAGTGGATGTCTTCGAGGAAGTCGTCATTGCCGTTCATTTTGCCGTCTCTATTTAGGTCTTCGAATTTCACGATTCTCACGTCGAAGGTGTCATCCGGGATAATGTTGCCAATTTCAACGCGGGTGATTTGGTCTTTTTCGATGGAGATGGTGAGGAGACCATCGGCAAAGACCTGTCCTGTGATTTCGTTGCCGGACAACTCTTTAATGGTGTAATCGCCGACCGGGAGGCCGGTGAGCTCGATCAGGCCGTCCTCGTCCGTGGTGAATGGGGAGCCGTCAAGCTCCTCGTCGTCTTCATTATAGATTTCGAACTCGATGCCGGAGAGGGCTTGCTCGTCGTCATCATCAAATTCGCCGTTCCCGTCGAGATCGTGGAATTTGAAGATAGTCAGGCTGCCGAATTCAGGATCGGGATCGTCAGGCTCACAGATTTGGATGTGGATGAAGCCGAACCATGCGCCGCTGCTCTCTTCAGAGTCAATAACCGTGCCAGCATAAGCGGTTTCTCCGCCGACAGCCAGGTGAAGGATGATATAGAGATCCTGACACTGGCCTGGGTCGAGATCATCGAGGTCAAGGGTTATTGGACCGATGTCAAAATCTTCTTTTGCTGGATTGAAGCTTCCTTTGTGTTCAGCCTGGCCAGGTGTTGGACGTGAGTCTGGCAGGCTATCGAAAATGTCCAGATGGAACTCGCTGGCTTTTTGGCCTTCATCCAGGTTCACGTCGATGGTTAACTGGTCACCATCGATTATCACAGTAGCTTCACCGATAATCATATTCTGACCTGCTGTAATATCAAAAGTACCTTCAAAGTCGTAAACTGTCGCCGCCATGGACGGCACGCTCATCAACAACATCGCCAAAATCATGCTCAAACTTAGAAATCTTTTGATTCTGTCTTTCATACCTAACATTGTTCTCACCTCTCGCTTTCTTATTATTCGTAATCGCCTCAAATGCGTCAATTGCTTTCAAGGGCAAATAAAAAGCTGCCATGACAACACAAAACGGTTGTACATAGCAGCCGGTCGACCATAGCTCGCGCTTTAGGCCCTGGCATTGCGCCCCCGACTTTCGGCGGGTTTGCCCTTGTATGTAATGAGGTTTTGTGTGGCCAGGCAGTTACAGGGGTCAGAGGGAGGTTTGCTGTGGATCTAAAACTATGTGGTGTGGTGGGGCGTTTTGACTTAAATAGCTGCTTCTTGATAGTGCATAGTTACCCTGGAAGAAGGGGTTTAAGCGGTTTTCGATAATGAATTTCATTTACAATATGATCAAAAGAGGGTTGGTGATTGGTGACGCGGACAACTTTCAACTTGGTACCAGAGATTGTGAGAATGGTTTTCGATCGATAGAATCAGATCAGAGTGATTTGAATGACCATCGGCAAAGAACAGGGATTTTGCCGATGGTCTCCCAAAACCACAAGAAGCGCCCCCGGAAACCCGGGAGCGCTTTTAGAAGAAATTACTTGATTCTGTTAGTTACCAGGCATTCTCACAACTGCGTGAGCTGCGACATAGACTGGACCTGTAACAGCGATACTTGCGCCATCCTCATAAGGGAATTGGCCAGGCGAATCTGTCATCTTGCCATTTTTCATCTTAGGAAGATTGGTTGCGCCAATCCAAACGTGAGTGTCCATCAATTCAAAGCCGTCAAGCATGTGGTAGGTTACGGTGACGTAACCGCCGGAGTAAACAATTTCAACATGTCCAACTAAAGTGCCATTTTCTACAATGTTGCCGCCAGCACCAGCGATTAAGTCGTGGGTTTCGCTATATCCATCGGTGATAGGACCAATATTCCAGCCCCAGTTTTTGGATTTTACGGAATCCCAGTTCTCATTATTTCCAAATGCCCAAGCGGTTTCATCGTGGTATGCCATAGTATTCGTGATTGTGACTATGGCAGGTGACGCAGCGCCTGCAACGACCATCACGGATTGTGGACTGATGCTGGAAGTGAAGTTTTCACTGCCAGGGAAAGCCAGCTCGCTGAAGCTGTATTCACCAGGGATCAAGTCGTCCAAAGTTACAGATCCGGACCCGGTTACTTGATCGATCTCAATAACAACTTCAAACCCTAACAGATAGGAAGGACCGGTCACGACAACGACGATTTCTTCAGGCCATAAGGTCTCATCGCCGCCGACGAAGTTCTTCGTGATCATCAGCGAACCCGTCATGAAGACATTCGTGAATTCAACGGATGCTGTTTCGCCGTTTTCCACGTCGACTTCGATTGGGAGTGTTGGTGCCATCCAATCATCCGGCACGTTGACCTCTGTGATTTCATAGGTGCCTGGAAGCAGATTTTCAAGTTTTACATAGTAGCCTTCAGCTTTTTCGAGTGTCACATCCAGACCATCCGGATCATAGGAAGGTCCTTCAATGTGAATGTCGATTGTCTCTGGAAGCATGGAGTCTTCAAATCCCACAACGCCTTCGTAATCGAAGAGTTTGGTGATTTCAAGGTCGCCAGGGACGTAAACGTTGGTGAAGCTGATGGAGACGAGACCATCGGCTAAAACTTCCTCGGTAATTGGAAGTTCTGGCGCCTCCCATTCGTCCCCGACTAGGATTTCGTCAATGCTGTAGTCGCCAGGGATCAGGTTTTCGAGCTTCACGTAGTAGTTGTCAGCTTTATAAAGTGTGACATCTAGCCCATCCGGATCATAGGAAGGTCCGGTAACGTGGATGTCAATGGATTCTGGAAGCATCTCTACCACAAATCCCACAACGCCTTCATAATCGAAGAATTTGGTGATCTCAAGGTCGCCAGGGATAAAGGTATTTGTGATGGAGACTGTGACTGTCGTTTCTGCGCCTGCTACTACAGCGGCAGGTGACCCGGTGATCAAAGATTCCCACATTTCAGAGCCTGTAAATTCCAACTCGTCGACGGTATAGTCACCAGGGATCAGGTTGTCGATGGTCACTTCGCCAACACCCAAATCGCTAATTGGGATGTCGACTTCCGTACCCAATGGATACGAATTGCCTGTGACCATGACGGTGATTTCAGCCGGCAGCATTGTTTCTGGATCGAAGCCTACAATATCTTCGAAATCGAATTCTTTGGTGATTTTTAACTCACCAGGTTCAAAGGTATTTGTGATGTCAACCTGAACAGCCGTCAACGCACCACCGACTACTGTTGCAGGTGAACCAACAATTGCTGAATCCCAAGCCCCAGAGCCTTCAAAGGTAAGCTCTTCTACGGTGTAGTCATCAGGAATCAGATTATCAAGGAGTGTCTCGCCTTCGCCAAATTCATCAATGTCAATGTCTACAACAGTTCCCAGTGGATAGGAAGCGCCGGTGACTTTGACTGAAATGGAAGCTGGCAGCATGGTGTCAGCATTAAAACCTTCAATGCCTTCAAAGTCAAATACTTTGGTGATGCGAAGCTCACCAGGGATGAAGGTGTTGGTGATCATGACTTCAACCACTGGGTTGGCGCCGGCGATGACTTCGACCATTTCTGGATCAATGTCTGAGTCCCAAGCGTCTGAGCCCGTAAAGGCAAGCTCTTCAATAGTGTAGTCACCTGGAATGAGATTTTGGAGAAGCGTAGTGCCGTCACCAAGATCGTCAATATTGATTGTGACTTCTGTTCCGGCTGGATAAGAAGGTCCGGTGACCTCGACTGTGATGGAATCTGGCAGCATTGTGGCGCCGTCAAATCCGAAGATGCCTGCAAAGTCAAAATCCTTAGTGATGCGAAGCTCACCTGGCATAAAGGTGTTGGTGATGGAAACGACGACAGCCTCCAAAGCGCCGCCGACGACTTCGACAGACTCAGGGTCAATGTCAGAATCCCACATCTCTGAACCGGTAAACGCCAGTTCATCCACCGTATAATTGCCCGGGATCAAATTGTTGAGAGTAACTTCGCCAATGCCTTCGTCGCTAATAGTAATATCGACTTCGGTCCCCGTAGGATAGGAAGGACCAGTGACTTCGACCGTAATTTCATTCGGAAGCATAGTCTCAGCATCAAAGCCTTCAATGCCCTCGAAATCAAATTCTTTAGTGATTTTGAGAGAACCGGTCAGGAAGACGTTAGTGAAATCGATTTCAACGACGTCGCCTGCGATAACCGAAACGTCAATTGGTACATCTGGCGCATCCCAGCCTTCAGGAACATTGATTTCCGTAATGCTGTAATCGCCAGGGAGCAGATCTTGGAGAAGGAGATAGTAATCGTCATCCTTCAAGAGATCAAAATCAGCGCCATCCGGATCAAAGGAAGGACCAGTGACATGGATGCCGATGGATTCAGGAAGCATCTCATCTGTAAATCCCTCAACGTCTTCATAATCGAAGAGTTTGGTGATTTCCAGATCTCCGGTCATCCTGTTGCCAAAGTTCTTGTTTGTGAAAGCAAAATTATTTCTGTCGATGACAATCATATAACCTTGATCCGCCAATTCGACGCCTGAGCCTTCATCAATATCATTCAGATAATCATTGTAGTTGTCAAAGCCGCCAAACGGATCGGTTACATCAAACTCACCAGTTGGGAAAGTTTGAGTCCAGCCTGTTTCAGAACCGCGGGTGACACCTTCTGTGATATACCTTGTGCCATAGGTCAGGGTAGGGAAGTTATAGACGCCGTTGGCGTCTGTCAAAGTACTGAGAACAAAGGACATGCCTTCAATGTCAGCGGTGATATAAATTGGCCAGTTGGCGAGGAATGGTTCATTGGCATCTTTGATGCCGTCGCCGTTCATGTCATGCCATTTATATCCGGTGACACTGCCGAGGTTTTGGGAAGGAATAGGAATTGGTACTGTTCTTAATGCGCCGAGCAATTTGGCATGACCAGAGGATCCTGGATAGTAGAATGAACCAAAGTTACTGACGCCGTCGAATGCTGTGCCCTCTTTATAGATGTGCCCGCCCCATTCTTCTGCAGGTACGCCCACATCACCATAGTGCTGGAATAGCCCACTTTGCCACAGTGAAGTTCTGGCCAAGTGAAGCTGGAAGTAAATAACCAGTGTTTTTACGTTTTCAGGTACGCCAGCATCTTTTAATTGCTGGTCTGTGATTCGGAAATGTGCGACTGGGCTAGTCGGTGTGAGTGGAATAAAGTTTGTCCCGTCATGCCCCAGGTTAATTTGCTCTTTTGGAACGTCAACCAGTTCAAAGTCATCCCATTTTCCGATGACAGGATCAGCCTGTGCGGCTTCCATCTGATCGACAGTTGTGATTGGTGAAGTTTGTGAAGATGGGTAGCCCATCTGGAGATCTGTCAACGCGATATTAGCGTTGTCGGTCAATGACCATCGGACTTGGAAGCCCCTGACTAAGTCAACGAGTACGGCATCCTTTTGGCTGCCGTAAAAGTCATACGCGACTGCGACTTCAGGCAGATCGGTCAAATTATCGATGCCTGTCAGCACCAGCTGATAAGGGACCCAGTCGCCTTCGGCCCAGCCATTGCCCAGGTTGGAGTTCATCCAGCGCGTGTCAGCCAGCTGAGTCTGTGTGTTATTGTAGGAAACCCTGTAGCCGTACAGTGTTTCATCGGCAGCGAAGCTGCCTATCGGCATCATGGCTAAAATCATGATGACCAGCAGGAGCAGCGGCATCAGCCGCCTCAAGCCGGATTTAACAATGTGATACTCTGACATAACTCTCACTCCGTTTCAAATAGGATTTGAATGAAGTTCACATGCAAAACAATGATTGAAAACCTGAAAAAAGAAAGCGTCCCTTCAGGGTTCATTGGCTGCGGACTTCCTGGAGTGACATTTTAAGTTGCTTTTTTCGTGTAGCCCAGATAGCTCTGTTTACTGCGAATGACCACGTTAAAATGTCGCTCAGAATAACAATTCGAACCAACCGATAAAACGCTCTCATACAGCGTCAAAAATAGACTATCGTTCTGTCTCGACTGCAATTCAACACGACCTTTCTTGAATTGTCCTTTTAATTTATGCAGTTTCACTTTGCCCATAGATAAAGGCAATTTTCAGATGCTCCGGATGTTTCCTTGAAAAGTCGCTCAATCAATGTACTTTCCCATACGCATTCCGCCTTTCAAAAAATGAAAAAGACCCCATAATGGGGTCGGTTACGCCATTGGCTCTTCCCGGATCACAGGCGTCCAGAGTTCAATCCGGGGATCATTGCCTCCACCAAAGCATAGCGTGTCAAGGCGCAGTCCGCGGTTAAGCGGGTGCCGCATTGGGCTATGTAAGGCTCGACAGTGAATTATGTCCACCATATACCCAAGGTTACAAAAGGTTAACATAATGCTCATATTGTTCGAGTTATGGTCATATTGTCGATTGGGAATTACTTCGCCAACAATTCCTCGTACGGCCACTTGCTCTGACCATTCTCAAGGATGAAGAGGCGCTCTGGAGCAACGCCTTGGGCCATGAGATAATCAATGGATCTCGTCGCGCCGCCGGCACCACCCGGGCAGATAACAATAATGGGTTGTTCTCCCGCAAGATCCGGCAGAATTGCCGCGAGCTTCGCTTCATCTTCCGGCGTTTTTACCGGATAAGCGTAGGTTGGCACCGCGCCCTCGATGTGGTGGGCGTTCCACTCGTCCTCGACCTGAATATCGAGGAGGATGATCTCCGCGTTGTTCTCAATGGCAGCCTTGGTCTGCTCCGCCGTGTAATACTGGTAGGTTTTCTCCTCGGCTGCCGCAGGCGCCGGAGTTTCTGCCGCTGCCGAAGCCGGCGCCTCTGCATTGCCGGACGAGCAGGCAGTCGCCGCTGCGGCAAGGGTGAGGACTAAAAGTGACATCATTAGTTTACGAAACATAAAAAATTTCCTCCTGATCTATGGTATGTGATTGCAACGGTTACAGGATACCACGTTTTATCACCAGGAGGGCATTGAAAGATTTGATCACAATCTAAGTGCAATCGAAACATTTTATAAAATTAAGAGAGGGTGCTGCCGATGGTCACCCATCCACAACACCCTCTCTTAAAGAGAAGCTATCTCAAAACCTTCATCACATCAAACTCCAGCCCCGCATCCCCGTACGCCGGCACTTGGCCCAGCCGCCACAGAGACACGCCGCGGATGCCGAACAGCTTCGCCAGCGCCAGCTTGTCCGCCACGCTGCGGGCATCCTCATACCAGAGAAAAATCTCCTCGCCGGTCTCGGTGGTATAGGTCAGATAAGGGTTCCGGTAGACCTCAGAGTAACCCATGACCGCACTTGGCGACGTCATCCGCGCGTAAACCGTGGATGTCTCTGGCTTTATCGGCGTTGGGCTGGACAGCAGTCCGCCGGATGTCGTCCAGGCCACATTCGTGAAGCTGATAGCCAGCGCCAGCTTGCCCCGGTCCTGAGCCGTTACGCCCGTCACCGGATCCGTGACCGCCCGCAGGGAATAATACACCTGCTCCAGCGGCGTCAGCGCCGCATTTCTATGAAACGACGTCCCCTCAAAGCCCCGGAGGTTGGTCGGCTGATAATCGTGGGCCATTAGAATCACTCGGTCCGCCAATGCCCCAATAGTCCGGAAGTCATAGCCATCAAAGTAGGCAGAATTCCAAACCGCCGGCTGCACCATCACATATAGGCTTTTTCCCGTGGCGCTGAGTCCCCCATCCAGCTCCTCCAAAAAGGCATTGAGCCCCGCCTTCATCTCAGCGCCCCGGAAGCCTTCGAAATCAATGGTCACGCCACTATACGGATTCTTTCCCAGGACGTCATAAGTGCGGATCAGTTCGTTCAGAATGGCCTGGACCGCCTGAGTTCTCTGAGCGGGATCCAGCAGGATGGCTCTGGCAGTATTAGTGGACGTACCATCCGCCTGGGTGAAGGTGACGGAGGTATCCAGATAGACGCTGAGGTTCAACGGCTTTCGGTTGGTATCCAGGAAGCCGGTGACCAGCTCATAACCATTTGGCACCTGCCATTCGTTGCTGTTTTGGCCGGTAGTGTTCAGGTAAGCGCCGGTCGTCGTGTTAAAGCTCATGCGGCTCCAGCCTGCGGAGACGGCGTCCATCTGGGTGGTGAGGCCCAGTTGGCTGTAGGATTTAAGGGCATAGAAGGCATGAACCCAGTTGATCTCACTGATATATTTCTCATAGACCTGCACCAGCATGGTGGCAGCTTCTTCGCGTGTTGCCGTGGCTTTTGGCGCGAAGGTGGTGGCACTGGTACCCTTGATCATGCCAATGTCGTAAGCAATGGTGATATAACCGGCTTTCTCCGTCACATCCTTGAAGGGATGGCCGTACTGGGCAGCTTTCCCCGCGAGGGTATTATAGCCAAGGGCTCTGACGAGCATAGCCGCCATATCCTCTCTGAGGATGGGCTGTTCCGGACTGAAGGTCGCGGTCCTGTCCACGACGTTGTTGGCAAGAGCGGTTTCGACATAGGTGTAATACCACTGGGAACCAGCGACGTCTGTGAAGGTTGGAGCAGTGGGGTTCAACAGCTCCCAGCCGAACATCTGGCAGAGGATGGTGGCAAATTCAGCTTTAGTAACGCTGCGATTAAAACCAAAGAGGCCGTCGCCTATGCCTTTCATCAGGCCATAGTCCTGGGCCTTGTTGACGAAGGTTTCAGACCAGTGTCCGCTCGGAACATCCGTGAAGCCGGTGGCAGAGTAGGACGGGGCTTGGAACGGCAGGGCGGTGAAGAGGAGGGCAAAGATTAAGGCAAGGGACAAAGTTCGGAACCGGGATGACTCTCGGAATGCTTTTCTCATGTATGGAAACCTCCAATGGATTTAAATTGGTTGGGTGAGGGTGCGGCTGTTTAGTTAGATTATACCATGGGAGAAAAACTTTGGGAATGAAGAAGCGCCCCTGGAGTGTGTCCGGAGGCGCTTGTTGATGTTTTAAAATTTTTCGAAAGTTTCTCCGCGCTCTATTTGGCGACGGCTTTCCAACAACCGTTCGTAATTTTTCTGATTACTCATTATGAACAGATTTTCCATCATATTGTTGTAAGCCTCAAGGCTAAAGATGACAACATTTTTCTCGTCTTTTCTCGTGATAATGACTGTCTCATTGTCATCACAGACTTTATCGCAATAGTCTTTGAGATGATTTCTCAAAGTAGAATAACTGACTGCCAGCATTGGGGATGCCTCCTCTAATTTCGTTATAAAGATATCGCCCAAAAACCTCGTACAATCCAATGTGATAAATTGGATTACACGAGGTTTTTGAGTCTGCAAACAAATGAACGCGGCACTTTAATAGAATACCCCCCCAAGTTATGGGTTGTACCAAAGCCCCGATCCCAAGATTAACTCGCCGGCCGCTCCCCAAACTCATCCTTTACAAGCCCTTCAAGTTCAACATTCGGCACCCTGATCTGAACGAACGTCTCAGCGCTGTCATCAAGAGGCATGTAGAAGAACACGACTTCGTCAGGTCTGAAGAAGAGTCTCAGCCCTTCATACTCAGCGCCATCCGAATACCCTGCCTCCACAAATTTGTCATCCAGAATCTTCGCGAAGGCATCCCTGGACGCAGGATCGTCCTTGATGAAATTCTCAAAGGTAATCTCGTTTGAAGTTTTCAGATCCAAATTGACGCTGTCCAGATAATTGAATTTACGTCCGCCTTCCAACTGCACGGTTCCAATCTGAATAACACTGAGCATCTCCTGGGTTTTCAGAGTGACCCTGTAATCCAATTCTAGATCGGTATAAGAGGTACCAACCGTCAATGTTTCGACAGGTTCTCTCAGACTCTGGTTCATATAATCCTGGAGCAGCTCGCCTTCAAAACCCGAAATTTGGGGATAGGCAATTTTAATGCGCCTGTCTTTCTCCTCATAAACTTGCGTCACGAGCACATAGCCATCTTCATTCACTGGATCCTCAAGCTTCTCGTCAGGAGTTTGATCCAGAGCTTCTGACCCGCTTTCCGGCGGTGTCGCTACCTCTGCTGACAATGGCGCACAACCCGCCAGCGACAGACTCGCGGCAACAATAAAGGTCGGAATTAAAAAAGACATAGGGAAAGCCTTGCGTAGTCTCATATAGCTCGCCTCTTTCTTCATAACTTTTTTCGCTTTTTCTGTACCTGGTACCATAATTGAAGTTCGTGAAGTTGTTTTTGATGAAAACATGCAACAGCAGTCTTTTCAAATTAATTAAACGTCAGCGTTCCGAAAATCGTGCCAGGTACGGGCCTAATCCTTTACAAGCCCTTCAAGTTCAACATTCGGCACCCTGATCTGAACGAACGTCTCAGCGCTGTCATCAAGAGGCATGTAGAAGAACACGACTTCGTCAGGTCTGAAGAAGAGTCTCAGCCCTTCATACTCAGCGCCATCCGAATACCCTGCCTCCACAAATTTGTCATCCAGAATCTTCGCGAAGGCATCCCTGGACGCAGGATCGTCCTTGATGAAATTCTCAAAGGTAATCTCGTTTGAAGTTTTCAGATCCAAATTGACGCTGTCCAGATAATTGAATTTACGTCCGCCTTCCAACTGCACGGTTCCAATCTGAATAACACTGAGCATCTCCTGGGTTTTCAGAGTGACCCTGTAATCCAATTCTAGATCGGTATAAGAGGTACCAACCGTCAATGTTTCGACAGGTTCTCTCAGACTCTGGTTCATATAATCCTGGAGCAGCTCGCCTTCAAAACCCGAAATTTGGGGATAGGCAATTTTAATGCGCCTGTCTTTCTCCTCATAAACTTGCGTCACGAGCACATAGCCATCTTCATTCACTGGATCCTCAAGCTTCTCGTCAGGAGTTTGATCCAGAGCTTCTGACCCGCTTTCCGATGGCGTCGCTGCCTCTGCTGACAATGGCGCACAACCCGCCAGCGACAGACTCGCTGCAACAATAAAGGTCAGAATCAAATAGGGTAAAGGTAAAGTTTTGCGTAGTCTCATATAGCTCGCCTCTTTCTTCATAACTTTTTTCGCTTTTTCTGTACCTGGTACCACAATTGAAGTTCGTGAAGTTGTTTTTGATGAAAACATGCAACAGCAGTCTTTTCAAATTAATTAAACGTCAGCGTTCCGAAAATCGTGCCAGGTACGGGCCTACTTCAAATACACCCGGCTCACCAGCACATCCTTCAGAACTTCAGTCGGTATGGTGAACGTCAAAACCCCCATATAGCCCGGCGCGACTTCATACTTATCAAAAGAGATGACCAGTTCGCCCTCCGCGCTGATATAAAAGCTCTGATCCCTGGCAATGCGCCCAAACAGCGGCATGTCCACCGACTGCTCAATCCCTTCCACCCAGAAGAACCGGTTCGGATCAGCCTGGTGCTGGGCCACCATCTGGCCCTTGATCTCCTCGCTGATGAGGTCAATGTAGCGGTCGTCCTTAAACAAGCTAGGCAAGGTAATGAGGATCTCATTCACTTTATCAATGGTGTCATACCGGAAGACCGTCGATGACGAGCCCACCGTATTCACCACATATCGTCCAATAGACAGGATCTCCGCCGTGTCAGTCAGAACCAAATACCCGCTATCCACGCCCAGATGTCCGCCGCCCGCCTCTTTCAGAGCGGCCATATCCGCCATGAAGGTTTCATAGAGGGCTTTATTCTCCGACAGGTACTTGGCATTCAAGAAGTCCTCGAGGTCTTGGTTTTCCAGCCCTTCGATGCCCGGCGACTGAAGGCTCGCGTCATAAGAGTCTTCCTGATGGGTGTATTCTCTAAGTAGGAAGACCTTGACTAGTTGACCGACCATCGGCAGACGTCCTGCTTTTTCAGCGAAAGTGGGGCTCAAATTGATGCCTGCCACGAAGAGGACGAAGGCAGCTGCCAGTGAAGCCGCGGCCACCAGAAAGCCCTTGGCGGCGCGATGCTTGCGAGGCCCTATCCCATGCCTACCAGAAGCGCCCATGGCCTGGCTCAGGGTCTGGTTCACCAGCGCCTCCAGCTCGTCGGGAATGGGAATGCTGTCATACGCGTTCCGAAGTTTTTCGATTTTAGGATCCATAGGTGTTTCCGCCTTTCTTGTCCGAGTCCAACTCCGATTCCAGCTCGAGACGCAGCATTTTAAGGGATTTGTAGAGGCGCGTTTTGACCGTGCTGAGGGGGAGGCCGGTGACCTCGGCAATGTCATTCAGGGGCAGGTCCTCAAAATACCTCAGCACCACAACGGTCCGGTAATGCCCCGGCAGCCGCTCCAGCGCCTGATGCAGGTCGTAATCCTCCATCGGGTCGTCCACAACTGCGTGGAGTGTCTCGAAGGCCTCATCATCTGCCAAAACCAGCTTTTTTTGCTTCCGCAGGAGGTCCAGGGCCGTGTTGATCACGATCCGGTAGAACCAGGTCTTGATGAACTCAGGCGACTTCAGCGTGTGGGCGCCGTGAATCGCCTTGCAGACCGACTCTTGGATTACATCCAAGGCGTCGTCCGGGTTCTTGACATAGCTATAGGCAAGCCGGTAGTGGCTTTCTCTGTTTTCGGTGACATAATCCGCGATCCGTCGGCTGTTCAATGTCGAGTCCTCACTTTGCTTCTTAATAGTAGCGCTACATTCCTTAGACGCCCGAGGTGCCGGGAAAGTTTGCGCACTTTGAAAAATTTCAGTCGTAAATTTCCCGCAGTGCCTCGGGCGCAGATTTCGCCGGCACAGACCTGCTCACCCTGTGGATCTCATAATTGAGAAGTCGTGAGTAGGTGCTCCGGATTTACCCGTTTTCAGAGACACAAAAACAAAGCTTCTGCCGATGGTCATTCAACCGCCAACCTGCACATGGCCAAAGTCCAATAAAGGCCGAACATCAAAGGGTCAGCCGCTTTTCATCAAACGAAAACGATCCCCTTCGAAATGAATCTCTCAACCTCATGGATCAGCCGCGCCTGATCCTCCGGCAGCGTCCCCTTGATCTTGATAATATTCGTGGGATGTGTCGTATCAAAGATTATTCGCTCTGTAGTCTCCAACGTTTCAAGAAGCGTCCGGACTTCCTCCAGCCGCTCTTTGCTGCTGGGAGGAACAAACTCTCCCCGCTCAACCATTTTGCTCAGAGGCGTTCCATAAAAAACCGTCAGATTCATGGTAATGACCCTGTTCGTCTTAAACTGGTTTATCATTTTCGCTATCCTTATACATTGAGCAGTACACGCATTGGTTATACCAGCAGCCAGTTGTCACCGGCAGTAAAACTGACGCCAATTCGTCCGGCGGAAAGAAGATTGCGTGGTTGTCATACATGGTCAGATCATTCCTTTCGCAAATGTTAATCAAAATTGGTCTCAATCTCGTTTTAATTTTTCACGAAACGAATTCGCTATTCAACTTATTCCCTAAATTCATCCTGAATATCCATTCGAGACTACGCTTGAAGAAGCAAAGCGGCCGCTGCGGTGACATTAATAAGACTATCGGCAAATGCTTTCTGATTATTTTCTGACGGCAATTCTGGGTTTTACTTCATCTGTAACTGGTATCTAGCGACTCGTTTATTGAAAATTAATTGCTGTTAGGATTGTAACGAATTTCATTATCGGCGATTCACTGGTACAGGGGGGATTAACCAAAGAATTAACGAAATCTTAAGCGTAAGAACCGAAATATTAGATATATAAGCAATATAGGAATATTGCCTCATTCCTTTGATCATTAGGCATTTAAACAAGGAGGTCTTACAATGCTGAACATAAGACCAAAACACGTTAGCTGGTCAACAGCGCTGATAGTGCTTGTGCTGGGACTTATGATGACAAATCTGTCGCTGGGCGAATCCATCCGGGGGAATCAGACACCTTTATCCATGCTTGAGGCAGGCACCACGGTGGACGGGCCAGGTTTTTTTGGCGGCAGTACGGTTAGAGTAGATGGAAACGTTGACGGCACCACCTTTGCCTTTGGGCAGAACATTACCGTCAATGGCGACATCAACGGCGACCTGATTGTTGCAGGCCAAACCCTCACCATCAACGGCAAGATCAACGGGAATATTTACGGCGCAGGGCAGACGGTCACAATCCGGGGGCAGGGCATGCGCGACGCCTTCCTGGGCGCTCAGGACATCAATCTCTCCAAGGATTCACTAATTGGACGCGACCTTTTCTTTGGCGGTCAAACCTTCATATTTGAGGGTGTTGTGACGCGGGATCTCCAAGGTGGCGCCATGGATGTTGACCTCAATGGCCAGATCGGCCGAAACGCTCAGCTCGAAGCAGAAAACATCAGACTGATGGACAATGCCGCAATCAATGGTGATCTTTTCTACACAAGCTCAAGAGAAGCCTTACAATCACCAGCGGCGAAAGTTGCTGGCCGCACAGACTGGGAATACAGGGAACCCGCGGCTCCGGCTCAGATGAGGCCTCATAGGCTGACCAGGGCCAGCACTTACTGGGGCATGCTGATCAACATGGCAGGTGCTTTGATCATATGGTTAGCCGTAAAACTGTGGCAACCGGAATATTGGTCTAAGGCTTCAAGCCATATATCAGAGACACCGCTTAAAACACTGGGTGTGGGCGCCCTTGCCCTCATTGTCGTGCCAATTTTCGTCGTTCTCGTCATGATCACTGTAATTGGGATTCCTCTGGGCGTCATCACGGGACTGATCTACGGTGTCTCACTCTATTTGTCCAAGATTGTAGTTGCCGTCTTTATAGGCTCATGGCTATCGAAGCGGCTGGGATGGCCGGAAATTCACAAAGGGATATGGCTGTTCCTGCTGGGTCTTCTGATCCTCACGGCATTCATGCAAATCCCTTATCTTAGTTTGCTGATTCGTCTGCTCGTTGTTTTTGCAGGGATTGGCGCGCTGGTGCTCTCGTGGCTGCCAAAACCTTCTGTGAAACAACTGAGTTTCTAAAAGAGTTTTTCTACCATTAAACGACAAAGGAGTATCCCCATGAAAAAGTTCGGACTCGTCGGCGGCCTCGGCCCAATCTCCACCCTTGAGTATTACAAGAGCATCCACGACTTATACCGTGAAAAAGTAGAGACGACCGGTGTTTGCGCCAGCAATCCACCCATGGTCATTGACAGCCTGGACTTGGCCGTCGCTTACGATCTGGTGTCACGCAAGGACTGGAACACCTTGTCAAAGTGGCTGATCGCTTCTATTGAAAGGCTGCATGGGGCGGGCGCTGAGTTTGCCGCCATAGCTGCCAACACCGCCCATATTGTATTTGATGAAATCCAGGCGGGGTCCCCCATTCCCGTCATTGGTATTGTGGATGAAACTTGTAAATACGCCCACGCCAAGGGTTTGAAAAAGCTGATCGTGTTCGGCACAGGATTCACCATGGAGAGCGGCATGTATGAAAAGGCCTGCGCCAAGGTTGGCATTGAGGCCATTGTGCCGAATAAAGAGGATCAGGTGATCATCCACAACATCATCTTCCCGAACCTGGAGGCCGGAATTGTCCTGGCGGAAGAAAAGGCGGCCATGCTGGGCATCGCGAACAAAATGCTCGCGGCGCATCAGGCGGACGCCCTTGTCCTGGGCTGCACGGAGCTGCCCCTCATTATCAAAGAGGGCGATCTCGACACGGTGTTGATCGACACGACGCAGGTGCATATAGAGGCCATTTTGCGGAAAATCCTGAGTTGAGGATTGAGGGCGCGGGGTGAAGTTAAGACGACCATCGGCAAAGTTTCCTTGAAAAGTCTTTAAAGGCTTTCAAGAGGAGATTTTTTTGCCGATGGTCACTCATCACCAACCAACCCCAACTACAAAGAAATTTGTTGAGCAAATGATAAAATTTAGATAAAATTATGATAGGCAAACAACGCTGAATATGAGGAGGACTCCTATGATTCAGATAAGACCAATTTCAGATTTAAGAAATAAATTCACTGAATTAGAGAAAATTGTAAAAGAAGGAGAGCCGGTCTATTTGACAAAAAACGGCTATGGCAGCATGGTCGTGATGAGTCTGGAAACCTTTGCAGATTTAACAAATGATATTGAAATGAAGCTGGATGAGGCAGATAAACAAGCTGCTCTAGATGATACGCGATATTCACATGATGACGTCTTCGAACAACTTCGGAGGCACGTTAATGGTAAATAAATATACTGTTCGATATTTACCATTATTTTACCAAGACTTTGTTGAGATTCTGGATTATATTAAGTATTCACTGAAGAATCCTGAGGCCGCTCTCAAACTAATATCCAATGTTGAAAATGCAATAAACGAAAGAATGCAAAACCCGGAAAGTTTTGAAAGGTTTGAATCAATCAGGGAAAGAAAGTATCCTTACTATAGACTTTATAAGTGTGGCGAGAACACCCGTGACTTCAGTCATGGGATGAATCGCTCGTCAGTTTTCAGTTTAAAGTCATGATTCACACAATAAAAGTATTGTCTGCATCCTTAATCAATAACCCATTTTCTATGAAAGCCAACTAGGGTAGTAATGAAAATACAATAAAATGACTAAAAGGTTTTCTCGATTCTTCCTTGAAAAAGAACAAACGTTTGGTATAATAAAAACAGGAGATTAAATTGAATTAGCGAAAGGTCCTTCAATCACTTAAAATCAACGACTGTCGGTAGGGTAATGTAATAAGATGCCTGCCGCTTTTGATAGGTTTTAGTGATTTTTTTGTTTTTTGTTTTGCGACAACAAGAATAGCCTTTTGCAAACGAGGAGGTGAAAAATTATGTTGGTTCACAAAGCGTATAAATTTCGCATTTATCCAAATGAAGAACAGAAAGTACTGATTGTTAATGACGGGCTTGTCTGTCCAGCAATAGACGGTGTTAATTGTCCAGATTCTGCTGACGAGACTGTCCATAATAAAGTATTGAGAAAGGGAGAATTAAGGCAA
>WXFH01000023.1 GCA_009881125.1 Acidaminobacter sp.
ATGATTTATCAACTGATATTTCTTTTGCGATAGTTGAAAAACTTCCTAATCCATTTATATAGCGCTGGACTGCTTGAATCTTTTCCTCGTAACTGATCTTTGATTTTCTTTTCATAGAAAAACTCCCATTGTAGTGACAGTTTTATTATTTCAACTGTCTACTACAAAGGGAGCATATCAAAATGTCTTTTTAAGGACGTTTTTATGCCGATGGTCATTTAATTTCCATTAAAAACCCCTTGTTTGCCCTTCCCAAGGCGGCGAAGCCCCTTCTGTGAATTCACGAACTCCCGGACCGCCCAATTGATTCAGTCTCTTCTGGCCGTATAAATAGCTGACAACCAGCACGCCCAGTGTGACCGGCGTTCCCAGCAGCAGGTTTGCCCAGGCCAGCTGGGCTGCACTGCCTCTCAGGTACAAGAGAACCTGAATGGCAAGGCGCATGACAAACAGACCCGTCCAGAGCCAGGTGACCTCCCGGTAGGCCGGGCGAACGTCCCTCCGCCAGTACCAGTCAATTGGCCAGGCCCGGGATAAATGGCTGGTCCAAGCGGCCAAGGGCTTCCCTGCGATCAGGCTCACCAGGGACAGCAGCACCATAAAGGCGCTGCCCAGAATTTTGGGGATAAAATAATTCTCCGCTCGTCCGGCAAAGAGCGCAAAAGCAGATGCCAGCGCGACTCCGCCCAAGCCGCCAAGGGCGTACTTCAAAGGCTGCCTTCTGAACAGACGGATGAGGCTGAGAAGGAGTGCGGTCCCCATGGCCAGTGCAATGGCGGGCCTCAATCCCAGAATACTGTTTGTGACTATAAAAATTAGAGGTGGGATCAACGCGTCAAGGGTTTTACCTGAGACGACCGATTTCAACTCTTCAAGAATTTCAGTACGGCGATTAGTCACGACGGGCCACCTCGCTTTCATGGTAATTGAAAAGAATTACTGTGAGAAAAGTTGGTGTAATTTTAACTCCTGTTAAGGTGTGAGTCACTGCTTAGCCTTTTCCACCAGCCTGGCCTTATGAGGTCCGAGATAAAAATCGAGCCAGCTGCCCTTGCATTTGTATAAGGCCAGTAAAACATAGACGCTCCCGGCAAAGAAACCCAGCACCATCATCAATACAACCCAGACCGCTGAAGTCAGCTTATTGCTTTCCCTAAAGACAATCCACATGGAAAACAGGATAAATCCAGTGTAGAGATCCACCATAGACACGATCCCCCAAGGATTTGACAATAGTAACGATCCATCTTCGAAGAAATTTCCGTTAAAAAAACCATGATATAAAGCTGCGGTCATGGCTATTACCCCAAGCCATGCAATGATTTTGGCCAGTCTCATTATAATGCCTCCTCGCTAATAATCTATGTTCAAATCTTCATCCAGTAATTTTTCCAGCAAGATCTCATTAAGAGGCCGGTCACCGAATTGTTTCAACAGACAATTCATTACTATAGCCAACAATAAAATATAGGGAAGCCAGCCAAAATTTCCTGTTAATTCAACTGCCAGCAGCGCGGCGGTAAAGGGCCGCCTGAATATTGCAGTACAAATCAGAGCAATCCCGAGTACTACATAACTGTTGTAGGCCAGAACGGACTCACTTAAGTATTCCAGGGAATACAGCGCTGTCACGCTCCCCAAAATCCCGCCAATGGCCAAAGTTGGCAGAAATACACCCGCTGGAACACCTGAACTCAGACATAACAATGAAAACACAAACTTACCTAATAACAGTATGACCGCGGTTTCAAACAAAATGGAAGAGCTCTGATCTTCCATGAAACTGAATAATTCTATGCCGCCGCCTAAGATTTGAGGCAGCCTTGTGCTGAAATAGAATGTCAGCACGAAGGGAAGCAGGATCATTGATTTCCAGACAAACAACTTACCCGTCCAAAGCAGCCCGTATTTGAACATAATTCCAATGGTTAACGCCATTGCGAATAACAGAACCGTCCCTTGCCAACCTGGATAGCGATCCATTGAAAATTGTAATGTCGGTGAAAATCCAAATAACCAAAACCGGATGCCTAAAGCCGCTGACATTACAACTGCTAAACTCAAGAGCTGCTCCAGTTTAAGTTTCATTTGATACTCCTCGACAGAAAAAGCAACGGCTGCAAATGGAATACCATATAAAACCGCAAAAGATGCCATGGCGCAGTTCAGTAAAAAGTCGTTGTCCTTTCTCCCCTTCAAAATTAGCTGTCCTAAATAGGCACCTATCTGGACTGCCGGTCCTGCGCTCCCCACCGACACACCAATGCCATTCATCAGAACCACAGATCCAAATTTCAGAGGCAATTCCGTTTCAGGCCTCATTTCAAGACGATTGATCAGTACGCCTTTCAGCTGTGGGCATCCTGAGCCGCGGATCATAGGATAGCGTTGCTTGAAATATTGCATCATGAGGGCAGACAGCACCAACGCTCCAAAGTATACCAGCGGTTCCCCGGTTGTCAGCCGTTTAAACACGTCCCAATCCAACAACAGCATTTTGAAGAGACTGATGCTCAGGCCAATTAGAATCCCGGCGATCACCCACTGACGCCAAACTGCAAAGGACACTTTCATTCTCTTCACCTCAATTGACAAAGCCTATGAGTCTGAACATTTTTATACCCATTTTTTGCCTCGTACTATCCATTTCAGGTTGCATAACTGAAAATTGTTATCAGCAGCTCTGGCACTAAAATGAAACTCGTCCGCGTCACCAAATAAAAACTCGTCCGCGTCACCAAATTTGAATTGGTGGCGCGGACAAGTTCACAAATTAAAAAAATCCACTGATAGCCGTGCGAGGCCATCAGTGGATTGGGATCCATCTAATTATTCTTTTGAACTGTAAAAATGAAAGACGCACTTACTCTCTAATGACCAGTACCGGCATGCTGGCATGATGGACAACTTTATTGGTCACCGATCCAATTAAAAGCCGCTTAGCTGCACCCATTCCATGCGTACACATCATGATCAGGTGGAAGTCTCCTGATTCAGCAAATTCTACAATGACTTCTGAAGGCTCCCCGGTTAATGTCAGAGTGACGACTGCGTTGATCCCCTCTGATCTCAATTTCTCTTCAAAGTGAGCCAACAATTCTTTTGACGGCGCTTCCAGATCAAGAGGCGCAACATCATAGACACCGCCCGCTTCTTTATTCATCCTTACGCGATCCGAAGAAATGACATTGAGTAAGGTAACTTCATAATCCATGCAAGGCACAAAATCTTTCAAATACGTCAAAACCTTTTCAGGCACGTTCTCTGAATCTATAGGAAGAAGCATTTTCCTCATGGCGATTCGTCCTTTCTTAACAGATGGACCCATCCAATAGACCATTTAGATTTAAAGTATGTTGATGCGCCATTGTATTTTTACCCATTTTCCCCAAAAAAATAGTACGTAGGATTGAAATATCCGCATTTTCTAAGATTACCCCCTAGTATAGGGGGTGGACATTCCCGCCTGTGACATGATATGATGTCGATGATTAGGCGATATTAATTAATTAATTGACTCAAACTTTCAGGCTGATCCAATCGGCCTCAAACTTAAAGGAGAAAACTTCATGCCAAATACCATGATCCCCATTGAATCCAAAGATCAACTCATACAGATTATGGACGCCGAAGAGGTGCTCGTCGTTTACTTCAGCTCAGCGGACTGTAGTGTCTGCCATTCCGTCTCACCCAAGATCGAAGCGCTTCTTGAGGAAGTTCCGGTCAAAATCGTAAAAGTTGAAGCGAGTAAATTTGTCGATATTGCAGGCCAGCACCTGGTGTTCGCCATGCCGACTGTGCTTGTCTTCCAAAACGGCAAGGAAATCTTGAGAGAAAGCCGGTTTATCGATTTCCAGAAGATCGAGCGACTGATGAGCCTTTTGTTTGAGTAGCCCTTGAAAATTGAACCTCAAAAATTGACTCGACAGGCAACAAAAGATTTTCACAAAGCTGTTCATAGAAACGACCATCGGCAAAAAATAAGCCAATGGTCGTTTTTTCATACACAAATTCACTTCACCTTTGCATGGAAGCAGGCGTCGATAGGCATTAGTCTCAGACACCGCTTTCCGCCCTATTTTTTACATAATCATCAAAGTTTTTGCGCAGGACCTCCGCCGCGTCTCTGAATTCTTCCGGCACCTCGACGTGGCCCCAGCCCATGGTCATCTGGAACAAGCCGTCGAAAACCAGGCTGCTGTGATCGACAACGGTATAGGGAATGCCCTCCGCTTCCAGCATTGAGGCGAAGAGATCCGCTTCGAAAGGATTGTTCATGGGGATTTTGTACATTGCAGGTTCCTCCTTTGGGGCTATGTCCTTGCCACCAGCACCTTCATAACGCCGCCGCAGACCATACCTTCATCCTCAGCCACCTGGCCGGTCATGTCAATGTCCAGATACCTGAAGCGTCCGTCGCGGATTACGTCATAGGCCACCCTAATAGCTTCCCCTTCGCTGCAGCCACCACCTATGCTGCCCAAAGTCCTGCCATCCGACCATACGACCATTTTGGCACCCTCTCTTCGAGGAACCGAACCTTTAGTCGCCACCACGGTCACCAGCGCCCGAGGCCCCTGATCTGCCTTCGCCAATTCACTTAATACCGCGAGATCCAGCTCCGGCCAATTATTGGATTTCCTCGTGGCTTTGTCACCTTTTCGTTTATATTGAATAACCTGCGCCAGAATTGAGATCGCGATTTCCTCTGGCGTCACCGCCCCAATCTCTAGTCCGATTGGTGTGCACACCTGCTCAAGCAGCAACGGATCCTGGCCTTCGGAAATCAGAAGCTCCTTGAGGCCAGCCACTCTCCGCCTGGAGCCAATCATGCCCACGTAGGCGGTTTCATACTTCAGCACGTTTTCCAAGCACACCTTGTCATAACGGTGCCCGCGGGTCACAATGACCACGAAGGCCGCTTTATTGAGATTCAGCGATTCAAAGCTCTTGGCAAAGCTTTCGCAGATCACCTGGTGCGCCGCTGGAAATCTGAAATTATTCGCGAATAACGGACGGTCATCCACTACTGTGACTTTAAATCCTACCTTCGCGCCAAATTCCACCAGGGGTACGGCAATATGCCCACCGCCCAGAACGATCAGCTGGGCCTCCGGGAAAAAAGGCTCCAGGAGAATCCCTGCTTCATTAGGTCCATTGCCTTGTTCAAAGAAGAACTCCCCACGCACCAGTCCACCTTCTAGTGCTGCGCGCAGTGCTAGATCCTGATCTTCCCAAATCAAATCTCGACTGGAGATCACTTTTCTAACTATTGTACTTTGGCCTTCGGATTCAGCCAGTGTCGTTATAAGCGCTGCTCTATGGCCTGATTCGAGTTCCTCCAGTAGTTTTTGATATATCAAAGCGCTATCCATAAAAAGCCTCCATTCTATTTTGGACGGGAACAATCGAAACTGGGTGTCTGACACCGAGTTTCATTTGAAACCGGGTGTCAGACACCCAGTTTCTTCCCCAGTTTCTTCCGATGTTGGTGTCAGACACCTTCTTCCACCTTCACTTCAGCACTTTCCTGAGCAGCTTCAGCTGATGAGAACTATAACCGGGATAAGCTATGGTCACATTAAATCTGCCTTTCTTTAGAACACTCTTACAGTGCGAAAATGTCAAGAAACTTTGTTTGCCATGGTAGCGCCCCATACCCGATTGGCCTACGCCGCCAAAAGGCAGATTAGGATGCGCCACATGCGTGATCGTATCATTTATAGCGACACCTCCAGCGGAGATCGATTTGAGAATCCGTCGCTCGACCTCTTGATCCGTTGTGAAAAGGTATAGTGCCAAAGGCTTGGAGTGGCTGTTGATTTCAGATATAACTTGATTTAAGCTACTATAAGTCATAATAGGCAGCAAAGGTCCAAAGATCTCCTCTTTCATAACCGCAGTGTCCCTATTTGGTATTTCCAACAATGTTGGCTCAATGTGAAACCGCGCTTCATCATGACGACCTCCCCAGATCACGTGGGATTGATCCTCTTCCATCATGGCCACCAGACGCTTAAAATGTCTTCTGTTGACTATTTTGCCAAAGCCATTCTTCCAATAGTCCTTTTTACCCCACATTTTTTCAATACTGCGCGTCATTTCCCGAACAAGCTCCTCTTTCACCGCTTCGTGCACATAAACATAGTCCGGCGCCACACAAGTTTGCCCGGCATTAATGGTCTTCCCCCACATGATTCTGCGAGCGGCTTCCTTGATATGTGCACTCTGGTCGACTATGACAGGACTTTTTCCCCCAAGTTCGAGGGTGACCGGGGTCAAATGCGCAGCCGCCGCCTCCATTACAATTTTCCCGACTCTCGTACTTCCCGTGAAAAAAATATAATCAAAATTCGAATTGATCAAGGATGAGGTCGTCTCTTGTGTTCCTTGAACGCAGGCAACGTATTGCTTGTCGTAGGCCTCCTCCAGGATCATCTGGATCACACGCGACACACTGGGTGTAAGCTCGGAAGGCTTCACAACCGCGCAGTTCCCTGCCGCCAAAGCGCCAATCAACGGCTCAATAACCAGTTGAAAAGGATAATTAAACGGCCCAATAATGAGCACACTCCCGAAGGGTTCCCTCACGACAAATCCTTTAGAGGGCTGAAGATAAATGGGGGTCTTGACCTTTAGCGGCTTTGCCCACCGGTTGAGATGCCTGATATACTCCGAAAGGCTTTTGTAGATAAAGCCAATTTCCGTAGCGTAGGCTTCCACTGGATTCTTCCCCAAATCCAAAGCCAGCGCTTTTAAAAGTTCTTCCTCATGTTTTTGAATAATGGATTTAAGCCTTTTGAGCTGTTGAATTCTAAATGATACTTCTCTGGTTTCCAGCGAATCAAAGTATTGCTTTTGATCTTTCAAAAGCAATTCCGCATCCTGTAATGTCCACTCTTTATGTGTCATAGAAAGTCCTCCCAAAAGTTGTAAGTGGCTGAAATTCTGACGTATTTATCGTCTCTCTTTCTATCACCCATGTCAAGATCTGCCAAGTCGGAAAATTTCGTTAAAATTTTATAGAAATCCCAACACTCTCTTGGATTTGTTTTGCTTCTTGCCGTAGAAAAGTTTCTAAAAAGTTAGAATGTTCAGATTCTGATTGCTAACAGGATTGTAACATTGTATAATTATTCCTGTACATAGAGAAAGGGTTAGGGGAAGATTTTCACACACTATCATTATTTTGGAGGGATTGTCTAATGAAAAAAGCAACGACACTGTTACTCATTTTAGTAATGATTTTGTCGCTCTTTACCGGATGTGCCGGTGAGCCAGCGGCAGAAGCAGAAAAAGTCATCAAGATTGGCGTCTTCGAGCCTCAAACGGGCGAGAATGGCGGCGGCGGATTCCAGGAAGTTCTGGGCATCCGTTACGCAAACACAGTATACCCTACTGTAGACATCAACGGCGAAACTTACAAAGTTGAGCTCGTAGAAGTCGACAACAAATCAGATAAAACTGAAGCTGTTACAGCAGCTCAAAGCCTTGTCAGCGCTGGTGTATCCGCAGTCATCGGTTCTTATGGCTCAGGTGTCTCCATCGCAGCCGGCCCTATCTTTGCTGATGCTCAGATTCCAGCGGTTGCCCCTTCTGCAACAAACCCTCAGGTCACTGAAGGCAATGATTTCTACTTCCGCGTCTGCTTCCTCGATCCGTTCCAAGGTACGGTCATGGCGAACTACGCGATCCAAAACGGCGCTAAGACTGCTGCAGTCATCACTCAGCTTGGCGACGACTACTCCTCCGGTCTTGGCTCATTCTTTGTCACAGCGTTCAACGAGCTCGGCGGCGCAGGCTCTGTCATCTCTGAAGAGCAGTTCCAAACAAACCAAACTGACTTCAAAGCTATTTTGACTAATATCAAAGCTAAAAACCCTGACGTCATTTTCGCCCCTTCTTCTATTACAACGGCGCCTCTTCTGATCAAGCAAGCGCGCGAGCTCGGCATCACAGTGCCTATCATGGGCGGCGACACTTGGGAAAATGCTACAATCATTGAGAATGCAGGCGCTGACGCTGAAGGCATCGTCCTCTCTACATTCTTCGACGAAGCTGAACCAGCAACAGACGAAGCTGCTTCTTTCATTACAGGCTTCAAAGAGTACCTCACAGCCAACGGACAAGGCGAGATCATCCCAGCTGTTTCCGCACTTGGCTATGATGCTTACATCACCATTCTCGAAGCTGTCAAAGCTGCTAACTCCACTGAAGGCGCTGCCATCAAGGACGCCCTCAAGGGTGTTGAAGTTGTAGGCGTTACTGGATCCATCACTTTTGACGAAAAAGGCGACGCCAAAAAGAATATGGCATTCATCAAGATCGTTGAGAATGGCCAGTTCAAGTTCCTCAAAACCGTTACTGTAGAATAATAGTCCATCAATGACACAAGTGCTTGAGTGGGGGTTTATACCCCCACTCATTTAATCTTTTTTTTAGGATCAGTCGTACTTAGAGGAGGCATCGCGTCATGGACTTTGCTGTATTTTTGCAACACTGTTTGACCGGAATATCACTCGGTGGTGCCTACGCGTTAATCGCAGTGGGCTACACCATGGTTTACGGCATCTTGAGACTGATCAACTTCGCCCATGGCGATATCTTCATGATGGCAGGCTATTTCATGGTCTTTGCGTCATCCTCAATGCCTTGGTATTTGGCAACGCCAATTGTCCTCATTGCTACCGTTATCCTCGGTGTGTTAATTGAGCGCGCCGCCTACAAACCGCTTAGGAACGCCCCGAGAATGTCGATCATGATTTCTGCGATCGGCGTTTCGTATTTACTCCAGAATCTCGCTACCTATCTCTTTACTGCACTTCCAAGAGGCTACCCTACGCTCACCGCTCTTAAGAAAATTTTCCAGATTGGGCCTTTATCCGCCTCTCTGGTGACCTTTATTACACCTGTTCTGACGCTGGCGCTCGTTTACGTTTTAATCCTGCTCATCAATCACAGTAAAATCGGGATGGCCATGCGGGCGGTATCGAAAGACTTTGAGACCGCACAGCTGATGGGCATCAAAATTAATAGAGTTATCAGTTTTACTTTTGCAATTGGTTCACTTTTAGCCGCCATCGGCTCAATCCTTTACTTTACGGATCGTATGACAGTCTTCCCATTCAGCGGTGCGCTGCCGGGACTTAAATGCTTTGTCGCAGCGGTTCTAGGCGGTATTGGAAGTATTCCAGGCGCCATGGTTGGCGGATTCATTCTCGGTCTCGGCGAAACTGCGCTGGTCGCTATGGGGTATTCCACCTTCAGTGACGCCTTTACCTTTATTCTATTGATTGTTATGCTTATCTTTCGCCCTACTGGTATTTTTGGCGAGAAAGTGACGGACAAAGTATGATGAAGATGAAGAAGAACACTAAAATCCTTTTATCAGTTCTTATACTGATCGCAGCCGTTGCTGCCTTGTGGTATCTCGACGCCAATAAAAATCAATACAGCTACGCCATTTCAATTCTTCAGCGCAGCGCGATCTATGCCATTGCGGCTGTCGCCATGAACATGCTGACAGGCTTCACAGGACTGTTCTCACTGGGACAGGCTGGATTTATGGCTATAGGCGCCTACACGGTCGCTATACTTACTATCCCGGTCGAAATGCGTGCCAATGTCTACTACATCAACGGCATTGCGGATTTTCTCGCAAATCTGTCCCTGCCTTTCTGGGCGGCATTGATTCTGGGCGGCGTGCTTGCGGCACTGGTTGGCTTCTTTGTAGGCATTCCTGTCCTGAGGCTGAAGAGCGACTATCTGGCCATTGCGACCCTCGGCTTTTCAGAAATTATTCGGGCGATCATTGCTGCGCCTCAACTTGACAGAATTACAAACGGTTCCTACGGACTCAAAAGCATTCCTGCATTTAGTTCCGTTTTTGAGGCCTTCTTTATTGCCGGTATTTGTATCCTGCTGATGATTTTAATCATCAACTCTTCCTATGGCAGAGCTTTCAAAGCCATCAAAGAGGATGAAACCGCAGCTCAGGCTATGGGTATCAATCTCTTCAAACACAAGAGCATGTCCTTTATCATCAGCTGTTTCTTCACAGGAATTGCCGGCGGACTCCTCGCCGTCTTCATGAGATCCATTGACTCCAAAACCTTTCAGATTGCGCTGACCTATGACATCTTGCTGATCGTTGTACTCGGCGGTCTTGGAAGCATCACCGGCAGCGTCATTGGCGCGTTTCTCATGACCGCAGGCAGAGAGTGGCTGAGGTTCTTTGACAATCCGCTGATGATAGGCGGTTTTCAAGTGCCGCTGTTCAGAACCGGTTTCCGTATGGTCATTTTCTCCCTGATCCTCATGGCTGTCGTGCTCTACTACCGCAAAGGGCTGTTTGGTGATAAGGAATTTACTTGGGACAGGATGTATAACTTCTTTATTCGGTTAAGGGATCGAATACGGCGGAAAACGCCTGAAAAGGGGGACAAAGGCAATGTCTGATCAAGTACTCAGCCTGAATGATGTGACGATGCAGTTTGGTGGTGTCGTCGCGGTCAATAACCTCTCCCTGGAAGTCAACAAAGGTGAGATCGTTGCCTTGATTGGGCCGAACGGCGCAGGCAAAACCACCGCGTTCAACGTTATAACAGGTGTCTACGCGCCAACAAACGGCAAGGTGTCGTTTCAAGGAAAACCCATCATCAGCAATTTTCCACAAGGTAAAATGAAAAAGCTCTACTCGGGTGAAAACGCGGGTAAATACACTGAGTTGATCCGTAAAACACCGGATGTCATTACGAAATTAGGGGTAGCGAGAACCTTCCAAAACATTCGTCTCTTTAAGAACCTGACGGTTTTTGACAACGTCTTGATTGCTAAGCACATGAATATTAAATCCAATGTGTTTTCAGCAACTTTAAGGCTGAATCATAAGGAAGAGCAGACCATGCGGAAAGAATCTATGGAGCTTCTTGAAATACTGGGGTTAGCCCATCTCAAGGACGAAATTTCGAGTTCTCTGCCTTACGGTCAGCAGAGAAAGCTTGAGATTGCCCGTGCGTTGGCAACGAAACCTTCCCTGCTGCTTCTGGATGAACCTGCTGCCGGCATGAATCCACATGAGACTCACGATCTGACCGCATTTATAAGAATGCTGAAGGATGATTTTCACCTGACCGTTCTAATGATTGAACACCATATGAACCTGGTCATGGAAATCTCTGATCGCATTTATGTCTTGGATTTTGGAAAGCTGATTGCCTCAGGAACACCTGCTGATATTCAGAGCAATCAGAGGGTAATCGACGCTTATTTGGGGGTAGCTGACGATGAGTAATGACATCCATCTTAAAATTTCCAATTTAAGCGTAGCTTATGGCGGGATTCAAGCAGTCAAAGACATTTCCATTGAAGTCCCTAAAGGAAAAATCGTAACCCTGATTGGTTCCAACGGTGCCGGAAAAAGCACTACGCTTCGTACCATTGCCGGCGTCGTCAAACCAAAGGAAGGCTCAATCCAATTTAACGGGGAAGAGATCCTGGGCAAATCTCCGGACTATATTGTCACGCGGGGCATCACGCTGGTTCCTGAGGGACGCAGGGTCTTTGACAATCTGACGGTTCTCGAAAACCTCAAAATTGGCGCTTATGTCCACAAGCACAGGCTGGAAGAAGACATTGAGCAGGTTTACAGACTGTTCCCCCGCCTCAAAGAGCGCGCCTGGCAATTTGCAGGGACACTTTCAGGCGGCGAGCAGCAGATGCTGGCTGTCGGACGGGCGTTGATGAGCCGTCCGAAAATGATCATGATGGACGAGCCTTCCTTAGGTCTCGCGCCATTGATCATCAAAGACATCTTCAACATCATCAAGACTGTCAACGCCGAGGGAATCACCGTCCTGCTGATTGAGCAGAATGCCAACCTCGCGCTTAAGATCGCGGACCATGCCTATGTCATGGAAACCGGCGTCATTACCCTTGAAGGAACAGGCGCTGCGCTCCTTGCTGATGAAAGCGTCAAGGAAGCCTATCTTGGAAAAAGAAAAGAATAAAGCGACAAATTTTATGAGCCACGAAAGTGGCTCTTGTTTTATAATAAAGCTGTGGGCCAACGAAGACGCCATGACGGATTATCCTCATCCGGTCCTGAGACAGCCCAATCTTACGGGAGGTGAGTCCTTTGCCCAATGTCGCGGCCTTTTTATCTTATGTTTTCATTACAACCTTTACACCCGGCCCCAACAATATCATGTCTATGTCCAACGCCAGCCGCTATGGCTTCTTAAAAAGTCTCCCATTCAATATTGGGATCTTCTTTGGTTTTCTTGTGATTCTGGCGCTGAGCAGCCTGTTCAGCGTCTCTTTGTACAACGTCATTCCAAGCATCAAGCCCGTCATGACGGTCGTTGGCGCTGTCTACATCCTCTGGTTGGCGTGGAAAACCTATCACAGCAAACCTCATGACAGCTCGGGCAGCGGTGAGAAGCAGACCAACACCATAACCGCGGGACTGCTGCTTCAGTTCGTCAACCCTAAGGTTATTTTGTACAGCATCACAACCTTATCGACATTTGTTGTACCCTATTACAGTTCAATTCCCGTGGTTATAGCTTTCGCCGTCTTCCTGGCTTTTGTCGGTTTCGTATCGACGTGCTGCTGGTCGCTGTTTGGGTCCGTTTTCCAAAGGTTTCTGCACAGTCATCAAAAGCTGATCAATTCGGCTATGGCGCTTCTATTGGTTTACTGCGCCGTGTCGCTATTTTTGTAATACTGAAATTGTTTTCAGAAGAGAAGACTCGCGTCCAGAGGGTATGGAAAAATGACCATCGGCAAAAAAAATCAGGGAGCACAGGCGTGCTCCCTTTTTTCTTGCGAATGGAATGGTTCAATTTGTGGCAATCCTAAAGTTCAAAGTGGCCAGAGGCCTCAGGCTGATACAGCACCTTTTCAATTTTGAGCCGGACAGTGCCTTCAGGAACTTGCCAGTCGATCTCGTCGCCTTCATGATAGCCCAGCATGGCGGTTCCAATGGGGGCCATGACTGAAATTTTATTTTCCAGAAAATTCGAATCTTCCGGATAAACGAGGCTATATTCGGTTCTTTCTTCTGAGTTCAGGTGCTTCATGAGAAATTTGGAATTCATTGTGATGGTGCCGGACGGAATTTGCTCTGCCTCAACGACATGTGCCCGTTCCAGCTCGATCTGAAGTGCTTTCAACTCCTTGGATTCTTTTGCTTTTCCAAATTCACTTTCCTCTGCCACCAGTTTTTTCAGTCGTTCCAAATCCTGCGAGGTTAACACGATATTTCGTTTCATGATCTCCAGTTCCTTCCTTTCGGCATAAATACAGAGGAGTCCTTTGCAGGACTCCCTTTTTCTTTAGTATAATGGATATTTCTATTTTTGTAAATGGCTGGGTGTCCCTGAAGTGTACAACAGTTGTTCCGCAGTTATTCCGTTTCGTCCCCAGGGAGTAATGCGAAGGAGAACTTTCTTAGCCTGCCATCAGACTTTTCACTTGTATTCAGATATTTTAACAAGAGTTCGCTGAAATCCTGCAGGAAATTATCACACACCTCATCCGTCATGGTGATGGGATAACTTCTAAAGCCTACTCGATCTTTAGCCATATCGTAAGAAGGTGTTGAAATGTATCTTGAAAAATCAACAATCATTGACATGGCAAAGGTATAAAAAAGATCATAGTGCGCATTTCGGTCACCGGAGCTGACAAGTTCTTCAATGGCTTTGAATGGCTCCAATCTGACTTTATAGGTCTTTTCCACGGTGCCGCGAATGGGCGTTTCTGAAACAATTTCAAGGACACCAATTTCCAACAGTTTTTTGATGTGTCTGTATAGACTTGCGACAGGGATCCCGGGAACTGCTTCAATAATTTCTTTAGGCGTCGCTGAACCTTTTTCGGAAATAACTTGGATGACTTTCATCCTGACAGGATTCAATAATTCACTTAGCATTTTCACTTTTGATCCCTCCTCGTCAGATTAATGAGCGCTTATTTACGAAACGTCGAATGGAGATGGCCAGAATGCGGCTCTGGGCAATTAGCTCAAAACGTGCTCTCACAGGCAGGTTCGCGGTAGGCTTGCGGAGGTACCATCAAGCTCACAATAGCAGCGGCATGAGAACAAGTTGATTGATAATATGGGCCATCATATGCCCCAGCATAGCATAGAGCAGTCCTTTCTTCCAGTACAGCCAGCCAAAGCCGAGCCCGGCAATTCCATTCAAGAGCAATGCTCTGATTACAATTGGCACTGAAAGGCCCATCATTTGAGCTGTAGCAGGTAAATGACCGAGCGCAAACAGGAGTGACGATATGGCGATGGCGATCCAGGCGTGAGAAACACTTATGACTTGTCCATTAGATCCGATTCCATTTTCTTCATGTTTTCTTCTGGAGCCTTTTGCCAGCAACCACAAAATCAAAGTCATGAGTCCAAGTCGCAATAAGACTTCCTCGACAACACCGCCATATAAGACTGCCGCGACCAGATAGAGGGGTGAAAAACTAAAAGTATTAAATCCTTCGGGAAGGTACTTCATGAATATAAATTTCTCAGAGAGCGTAATGATCAGAGAAGAGGCTCCGCCAATAGCGACAGCTGAAATAATCCCATTAGATTCCGGGAATTTGGTTTCTGGGAATATTAATCTTTTTCTCAGTTTATACCCCACAGCTGCAGCGACCGCCGTCAACAGCGCCGTTTGGAGACCGGATACTACGAGGAGCATTTCAATTGAACCAAGCTGCTTGATCACGCCTTCAGATAATTCTGGTGACATGGTGAGAAATTGATAGTACCCTATGATCGCACCTGCGAACGCCCCTATTGCTGCTAACAGAATAACTTTGTGCACGGTTTTCACGTCAGATCCGCCTTTCGAATTTTATTAATTATTATTACTTTAGATATTATTATCACTTATGATATTAATAAAATAACACCAACGAGACCCTTTGTCAAGAGGTTGAGACAAACCAAAACGACAAAGCGGATGGCGCGCCATCCACTTTGTCGTTTTGGTCACTTTATGGTTTTGTTCCTCATTTTAATCCATTCTCTTCCACTCTTTAATTATCTTATTCCACTCTGATTCTGCAATCCACCGCCATAAATCTACCGCTGGAAGCATCCCAGGTGACCGGATTCAGGTCAATTTCCTGTATGCCGGGCAGTTCGCCAACCATGTCGCTGAAGCGCTTTACCATTTCCGCCAATTCTTCAACCGGAACCTTGGCCTTCCCCCTGTATCCGTTTAAAAGCGGATAGGTCTTTAAGCTTTCAATCATACCTGCGGCTTGCTTCTGACACACCGGCATCAGCTTCACAGAGACATCCTGGAACAATTCCACCAGTGTACCACCTGCACCAACCACACAAAGGTGTCCAATCCCCGGCTCAAATTTTCCACCCAAGATCACTTCATGAGTAATCTTCGCTTGCTCCTGGACCAATACAGCTTCTGCACCCTGGAAGGTATTAAATAATTCTTTGACCACCAGCCTCAATGCGGCTTCACTTTCAATGTTCAGGACGACACCGCCGGCATCCGACTTATGCAGCACTTCCGGATGCTCGATCTTTGCCACTACAGGAAAGTTCATGCCCTCAAGCTCCAGGATGTCCGGCGCAGTGATCCAGTGCCATCTTGGGGTTGGTATACCGTAGAGCTCCAAAAGTTTCATGGCCGCGTCGGAACGCAGATACCCGGTTTCATAGCGGGACTGCATCAGCGGTCTGGCATGACGGCGATTAGCGCTGCCCCTTTCAACCAAAGGACTTCCCAGCTCGAACTCAGATGATGCGCCAACATTAAACCTTCCCTCTTTCAAGGACATAGCTTGGAGCACATCCGCAACATTTTCCGGAAACTCAAGGCATGGAATCTGATGCTGATTCAACACCTTCCTAGCCGCAGCGCCCAAAGTCGGCCCAATAAAACAGCAAATTGCCGGCAAATCAAATGCTTTAATGACCGGGACCAAAGCTTCCGCGATCTTTCCTGTATCAATCGTCGCAGGCGGAACACAGATCACTGCAAGCGCATCATACATGCCGCTTTCCGCCATAGTTTCAAGTGCCTTCGCATAATGCTCCGGCGGCGCAGGCGCGACGAGATCTATTGGATTTGCCGTGGAGGCCTCAGGAAATAGAACTCTCGCCAAAGCATCTCGCTCCGCTGCCGGCAGCAGCGGCAGCTCAAAGCCGTGCATTGCCAGCCGGTCTGTAATCAGGATACCGGGTCCGCCCGCATTGGTGACAACCCCCACCCTTTTTCCGGTAAACGTCCTGGACTTGCTCAAGCTCATTGCAGTCAGATAAGCCATTTCGAGGGTTTCAACGCGAATCGCCCCCGCTTTTTCAAGAAGTGCCTCAATAGCCGCGTCACTTCCGGCAATACTGCCGGTGTGGGAACTGGCCGCCGCAGCGCCGGCACTGCTTCGCCCGGATTTGACAACCACCACCGGTTTTGTTTTCGTCAACTCAGAGACCTGTTTAAAAAAGCTCTGGCCTTCGCCAATGGTCTCCAGATACAGCATCACGACTTTGGTGTATGGGTCATCCCTAAACTCGCCCAGCAGATCACTGGCGTCAATATCCATTTGATTTCCAAGGGACGCGATCTTGGAAAAGCCCATCCCCAAATTTTCCGCGTAGTCCAGCAGCGCTGCACCCAGCGCCCCGCTCTGCGTGATAAACGCAATGTTACCCGGCGTAGGCTGATGCTGAAGCATAGTGGCATTTAACGACACATCGGGATCGGTGTTCAAAACGCCCATGCAATTTGGCCCCAAGAGCCTCATGTTGTATCGATCCGTTATCGCCTTAAGCTTGCTCTCTTCAACTGCGCCCGCTTCACCGGTTTCCTTGAACCCAGCGCTGATGCAGACCACTGTTTTTACACCGAGCTTTCCGCACGCCTCTACTGCTTCAAGCACTGCCCCTGAAGGCGTTGTCACAACCGCAAGATCCGGTGCCTCAGGCAAAAGACCAACCCGTTCATAAGCCTTGACCCCTGTGACATCTTCACCGCTGCGGTTCACAGCGTAAAGCCCGCCGGTAAAACCCCCGTCCTGTATATTCGACAGAATCGCGTTGCCCAGTCCGCCTCGTGCTGAGGCGCCTATAACGACCACACTTTTCGGGGACAACATGGCATTTAAATCGCGCCGAAACTTCGGAATATTCTCAGACCAGCTCTCGACTTTTACGCCTGCCGGAACAGGATCGCCGCAATACAAGACGTGACCCGCCTCATCCATTCCAAAATTACCCTGTGCAATCTCCAGGATCACCCTTGCGCCCAAATGCCGCGAATGTTCATTGACAGCTTTTAACACCGCTTTGCGCAGCTGCTGGCTCTCCTCTGGTATCGAGTAATCAACCAAATGAGAAGGTGAACGCATGAGGAGCGGCCCGCCGTCAATTTCCGCTGTCGCCAGGTGGGCGCTTGAGCAAATTGTCTCCTGGCGCAAATGAAGGGTGTCACCGACACCATCGGCACCAGCAAAGAGACGGTGGCCATAGGGCGCCACAGACAGATCCGCCGGATGAACGTTGACCATCCAGTAATGGTTCACAATGGCTTCCGTCGTGGCCCACACATAGCCCGCCAGCAGAATCAGATCCGCGCCAAAGGGCTCAATCAGCTTCGCGACCTCCTGATCATAGAGCGCGCGCACGCCGAGGTCACTTAAAGGCGCGTCGTGCTCACTGTGAAAAGCACGAAGATCCAGAGAAGCAAAGGCCATGCCGATGGTCTTGGCCATCTCAACCGCCTTCGAGTCCGGCTTGTCCGAAAAGACGCCAACAATCTCAAAGGGACACCCGCCATGGGTCTGCTCCATCTCTTTTTGAAGCTCATAGACTTTCCAAAGGGTATTGCCGCTTCCAGATGCGAAGCCGAGCACCTTTAATTTCCCGTGAACCGGGTTATGAATAAGTTTATTTTTCATGATAGATGACCTCCGTCAGGCACAAAGTTGCGCTTTTACCTATGAAAAGGGCGGGAGTCGTAATGCAGGCCACTCCCGCCGGATTCATGAGTGTTGTTCAGACTAGATTTTCAGGATACCGAGATTGGAAAGGAAAATCAGAACCACCGTTACCGGTACAACGTATTTCACAACAGGGAACCAAGCTTTAACGATTGTGCCTTTGATCTCGCCATTATTGGAGATTTCAGCAACAGCGTCTTTTTCACCCCAGAACCATCCCACCAGGATCGCTGCGGCTAAGCCGCCAAGCGGCAGTGAAATATTTGAGCCGAAGTAGTCAAAGAGATCAAAGACCCCTTTGCCAAAGAGTGTGAAGTCACTCCAGATCCCAAAGCTGAAAGAAACTGCAATACCCATGACGTAAGCGATTGCACCGACCAAAAGCGCCGCTTTGGTTCTGGCCATCTTACGCGTTTCAATTAAATAGGAAACTGGCATTTCCAAAATGGAGATGGAGGAAGTCAAGCATGCAATGGCCAAAAGGACGAAGAACATAAAGGAGAAAATTGATCCGAGCGGCATCTGGGCAAAGACAGCCGGCAGCGTGATGAAGACGAGACCCGGTCCGGCACCCGGTTCAAGACCAAAGGAGAAGACGGCCGGAAAAATAATCAAGCCTGCGAGCAACGCTACAGAGGTATCCATCAAAGCAACGATAATGGAGGTCTTAGGCAAATTTTCGTGTTTGCCTAAATAGCTCGCGTATGTCACCATACCGGACATACCAACGCTCATACTGAAGAACACTTGACCGAGGGCTGCAATCCAGACACCGCCTGTAATCTTGGAAAGATCCGGCGTAAGATACCATTTGATGCCTTCCCAGGCGCCAGGCAGTGTCAAGGCGCGAATAACGAGGATAATCAGCAGAACGAACAGCATTGGCATCATAATTTTTGTCGATTTTTCAATGCCTTGTGAGACGCCTTTGATAATGATACCCACTGTCAAGGCCATAAAGATCCCATGGTACATGAGCGGCTTAACAGGATCCGAAATGAAAGCGCCAAAGAAATTGCCGATCTGATCAGGCGCTAACCCATTGAGCCCGAAGAAGGATTGAATGGAGTAGTAAACAGTCCAACCGCTGACAACGGAATAATAAGACAGGAAGATAAACGCTGAGAAGAACCCAAGAAACCCAATCCATTTCGCGCCTTTTCGAATTTTTGCGTAGCTTTCAATAGCATTGGTCTTACCATTTCTGCCAATTGCAAATTCGACTAATAGCAAGCTGGCGCCTACAAAAAGGACACAGATCAAGTATAAAAGTACAAAAGCGCCTCCACCGTTTGTTCCTGTCATATATGGGAATCTCCATATATTCCCCAGTCCGACTGCCGAACCTGCTGCCGCGAAAATAAATCCGAGTTGTGATTTGAACTGATCCCTTGGTTTTTGATCTTGAATTCTTTCTGCTGATACTCTGGATTCCACCGCCATGGTTAGATCCTCCCTAATTGGAATAGTGTGTTTCAAAAAGGAATATTATTATTTCCCCAAAACCGCTTCTATTCTGTCAAACGCCTCTGCCATCTGTTCATTTGGGATAGTACAGGAGATTCGGATAAAATTGTCGCTGTTCGGTCCAAAAGAGATCCCGGGAATCGTGATCACTTTCGCTTCTTCCAATAACTTCATGCCAAGTGCCATGGAGGTCATTCCGGTTTTCTCTATGTTCGCGAACAGGTAGAAAGCGCCTCTCGGTTTCACGCAGGATAAGCCTTTAATCTGATTGATGCGTTTGTGTGCATAGTCAACGCGATCTTTATAAATTTCCACCATTTCCCTGACTTGAGTTTCACAGTTTTTCAGGGCGTAGAGGGCTGCCTTCTGAGAAACGGAATTCATACACATGGTGGTGCCAATATTGATGATCTTCATGGTGTCTATGACCTTTTTCGGCCCTATGGCATACCCTATCCGCCAACCGCACATTGCGTAGGTTTTAGAAAACCCGGCAATTGTAAAGGTACGTTCTTTCATATCCGGCAGCGTCGCGAAACAGATATGCTCGCCCTCGTAGATAAAGGCTTCATAAATTTCATCCGAGATCAGGATGAGATCGTGTTTCTTGATGACATCACAGATTTTCAAAGCCTCTTCCATCCCTATGACAGCCCCTGTTGGATTGCCCGGTGAATTGAGCATGACAATTTTGGTCTTAGGGGTTATGCAGGACTCAAGCAGTTCGGCAGTCATGTTGAATGCATCTTCTTCTTTTAGCGGTACAGGTACCGGTACACCATAGACATAGTCGATAGCCTGCATGTAAGGTGTAAAGCACGGATCCGGAACAATGACTTCATCTCCGGGATTTATCAGGGCCTGAAGTATCATGTAGATCGCTTGCGTGGCCCCTGCGCCAATGATGACTTCCTCCGGAGAGGATTCCAGTCCGTATTTGTCTCTCCAGTAATCTGAAATGGCTGAGCGAAGATCCTGAAAGCCATTGACTGGCGGATAATGGGTGAAGCCGGCCTTGGCAGCTTCCGCTGCCGCCTCTACAATGCTGGGATGCGTATGGGCGTCAGGTTCGCCTATCCCAAGACTTATAAGGCCTGTATGTTTTGATGCCGCTTCAAACATTTGAAGCATAGGTGATGGCTGGACGGTCTTAAAAAGATTGGACAATGCTATGTCTTTCATGTCACGACCTCCTAAAAGCTTTTTGTCAGCTCAATGAATTCTTCCGGTGTCAAGTCGCGTTTTAAAGACAATGAGAGATCCTTGACTTTGCCGAGCAAATCCTGTTCCTGCTCTTCAGACAGTGCAATGTTGTTTTCCTGGATCCAGGTTTTAATATTGTCTTTGCCGCTTTTCTTCCCAAGATACAGCTTAGGCTCGGATTGACCGGTCATGCTCCAGTGATAAGGGAGCATAGCCAGTGGCTCTTCATTTTTGCAGTTGACCCAGAGACTTGAAGGCATTCCTGTTTCCCAGCCAAAAATTCTATCTCCGACAACAGGTCTGGTAGGCGGTACTGCGAACCTGGTATAGTCGGCGACCGTACTCGACAGTGATTTAAGCTGATCCAGCTCAATGCCGGTGTCATAGCCATACAAGACTTTCAGCGAAAGCGCCAGAGGTTCGAGGGCGACGCTGCCCGAACGCTCTCCAATACCATTGACTGTGACGTGAGCAACCTCAGCACCTGCGGCAAGCCCGGCAATTGTCGAAGCGACACCCAGACCAAAGTCATCATGGAAGTGAACTTCAATTGGAACACTAAATTCGCTTTTTAGCTTTCTCACCGTGTAGGCAGCGCCTTCCGGTGAAAAGCATCCAAAGGTATCCACGAGGGCCAAGGCATCCATATGCCCGCCTTCAGAAATCTGATGCACTGCGTCAATCAGAAAATCCAGGCTCGCTCTGGAGGAGTCCGCCGGGAAAAATGTGACATAGAGACCTTCTTCCCTTGCTGCCTGAGTCGCTTCAATGGCGGCTTTTATAGCTCTTTCTGCCGTCCAGCGTTTGCCGTATTTAAGTAAGTGCTCACTGCCGGGAATCTCTGCCAAGACGTGGGAAACGCCGCACTCTCTGGCCAGCTTCATATCCTCGGGTGTGTTTCTCACAAAGGCAAAGATCTTGGGACCGAGGTTAAGAGAGGCAATTTCTTTAATGGCATCCGCGTCTTCTTTGGAGGCTGCCGGCGTACCTGCCTCAATTCTGTGGACGCCTGCCAAGGCAAGCTTCTTGGCAATTTCGACTTTTTCCTTTCGCGTGAGAATGATGCCTGGCTGTTGCTCACCGTCTCTCAAGGTCGTATCCAGAATTTCAATTTTTTTGGGGAATTCGTAACCTTTTAAGACGTCTGCTGCGAAGTTTGACTGACTGACCCACCATTTTCCGTCTTCCTTGTAGCCCATAATAGCCTCCCTTTTTTCATGCTTGATTAAGTGAAGGGTAACCTTTTTTTCTCAACCTTGTTATGTATGTTGGCAATCTTTCGAAATTAATGTAACACCATTTTATCATCCTTGTCAATAGTTTTTTAATAGTTGGTGTATGCATATTTTTTCTTATCAATTTTCAGTACATTGTTGTATAATACAACTACATAATGAGTGTTGGAGGACTGACATGACAAACAAGTCTGAGAATAATGCCGAACTCTATTTCAGTATCAATGAAGTTGCCAAGCTTTTAAGCGTCGTTCCTGCCACCATCCGCAACTGGGAAAAACAAGGATTTTTCGTTGCAAAGCGCAGCTCGAACGCTTACAGAATCTACAGTTTAGAAGATATTGAGACGTTAAGGAAAATTAAGCAGTACTCCATAGATGATAAAATGGGTTCCAAAGCTATAAAAAGTTTACTCATGACTCAGGCATCTCTTCCTCCGCTGATTGTAGGTACGGATGCTTACGACGCAGCTCCTGCGCCCAGTCGTAAACTCATAGGCGGCAAATGGAAGCTGTATAGAGACAAGCTGAATCTGACTCTCGAGGAAGTCGCCACCCAGGTTGGTATTTCAACCTCCTATCTAAGCAAAATTGAGAATGGGCAGGCGAATATTTCCTACGAGATCCTGGAGCGACTTGCGACTTTCTATGGGGAAAGTGTCCTGCATTTTTTTGAACCGGAAGAAGAGAACAGAACCCTCGTCGAAAAAGGTACCGGTGAACCGGTCCAGGCGGGCATTCCCGGTGTCACACTTGAATCTTTGATTTCGCAGAGGGAACACGTCCTCTTCCCTATGATGTTCTACGTCGAACCCGGTGCCGGCGCGCCGGAGACCCATCAGCATCACGGAGAAGAATTCATTTATGTGGTAAACGGCACCTTTAGAGTCACCCTGAACTATTCGGATGTCTATGATATGAAAACCGGAGACTCCATGTACTTTAAATCCACTGAGTTCCACAACTGGACAAATCCAGGCAAAAAAACATCGCAGATCCTGTGGGTCCACTCCCCTGTGGAACGGTAAAATAACTTCATTCAAGGACAAAAAAGCGTTAAGAAATCCGGACCGTTTACACAAAGGTCCTGAATTCTTAACGCTTATTTTATGCCAGAAGCTGACGCTTATTAAATTTACAAAACGCTTTGACTCAAAACCAGGTGTCCGAAACTGGGTGTCTGACACCCGGTTTCATCATCCACAAAACTCGGTGGAACTCGGTGTCAGACACCCAGTTCCACACTAAAGCTTCACATTCTCCCCAGTCATCATCAGGATCACACGCTCACAGATATTGGTGGCATGGTCCGCAATCCGCTCGAGATAGCGCCCCACCAGAATCAACCCAATAATCTGATCCTCCTGATTCTCCCGGATCTTGATCAGATGAAGCAGTTCTCTGTAAATCTCTTCGTACAGCGTGTCGACTTCATCATCTTTTCGCGCCGTGGCATACGCCAATTCTATATCGTGCTGGAAGTAAGCCCTGAGACTGGCCTCCAGCATCTCCCGCACTTTCTTCTCCATGATGGGGAGCCTTTCGAGCGGCTTGACCAGCTCATATTTTCCAAGGCTGATAACGACTTCCGCAATATTACAGCTGTAATCACCAACACGCTCCAGATCCGTCACAATCTTGATAATGCTGACCATTTGCCTCAAATCAGAGGCCAGCGGGCTCTGGGTAGCAGCGAGAGTTATGCACAAATTCTCAATTTCCTTTTCGAGTTTATTGATTTCAGGGTCCTGAGCCAGAATCTGCTTAGCGATACGCGCGTCCTGCCGGACAAAGGCCTCCATAGCCTGTCCAATGCTCCCTGCCGATAGTCGGCTCATATACTCAACTTTGCTGTGGATCTCCCTGATTCTATCCTCCATTTGCTCTCTCATGAGCGCGTCTTCCTCCTCATTGAACGGGTGGGACTCACCCTCCCTGCGAACCGCTCACGTGCCAGATTTAACCGAACCGACCCGTAATGTAATCCTCTGTGCGCTTGTCCCTCGGATTGGAGAAAATTGCTTCAGTCTTGTCGTATTCGATCAAGTCCCCCATCAGAAAGAACGCGGTCTTGTCAGAAATTCTGGCCGCCTGCTGCATGGAGTGGGTGACAATGGCAATGGTATACTCCTGCTTCAAACTGTCCATCAGTTCCTCAACCTTCAGTGTCGCGATTGGGTCGAGGGCAGAAGTCGGCTCGTCCATCAGGATGACATCCGGCTGGACCGCGATACACCGCGCGATGCAAAGGCGCTGCTGCTGACCGCCCGAAAGCCCGTAAGCATTGTCGTTAAGACGGTCCTTGACCTCATCCCATAGGGCAGCGCTCTTGAGGCTGGCCTCCGCTATTTCCATCAATAGTTTTTTATCCTTGATCCCATGGATTTTGGGGCCATAGACGACGTTTTCAAAGATGGATTTAGGGAACGGATTCGGCTTTTGGAAGACCATGCCGACCTTGGTTCTGAGCTCCTCAACCCGCATGGATTTATCGAAAATATCATTGCCGTGGTAAAGGATTTCGCCGGTGGTGCGGACGATTGGCACATTTTCGATCATTCGGTTCAAAGTCTTGATGAATGTGGACTTGCCACAGCCGGATGGGCCTATGATGGCCGTGATTTTGTTCTTCTCTATTTGCATATTGATGTTCTTAAGAGCCTGGTCGTTGCCGTACCAAAGGTTTAAGCCCCGTACATCAAAGACATTGTTTTCAATTTCAGGGTTTTGAATGTTCAAAAGGATCTCCTCCATATTAGAAGCGCTTCTGGAACTTGTTCCGTATGATGATAGCGACAGAATTCAGGATAAACAGAACTGCCAGGAGAACGACAATGGTTGCCGCGGCAAGGTTCGCGTATTCCGGTGTCAGTACGGTATCCAGCGTCCAGTAGTAAATCTGGATAGGCAGCGCGGTAAAGTCATCCATAACGCTGTCAGGTATTTTCAATATGAGCGTCGGAATGCCCAGGACGACCAGCGGCGCAGTTTCTCCAATAGCTCTGGACATGGCGAGAATGGATCCGGTGAGGATGCCAGGCAGCGCCACCGGCAGAACGACTTTGCGGATCGTCGTCCATTTGTCTGCGCCCATGCCGTAAGAGGCTTCCCGCAGGAATCCCGGAACCGCTTTGATGGCTTCCTGGCTGGCGACCACGACGGTTGGCAGAACCAGGAGGGACATGGTAAGTCCGCCTGCCAGTATGCTGGAGCCCAGGTTCAGCATCCGCCCGAAGACGGCCAGGCCGAGGAGTCCGAAGATCACGGACGGTACGCTGGCAAGGTTGGAAATATTGACTTTGATAAAGCGCTGGATGCGCCCTTTCGCAGCATATTCCTCAAGATAGATGGCTGTTGACACACCGAGAATCAAGGTTACCGGCACGACAATGAGCATGAGGTAAACGGTTCCGAGGATCGCGCCATATATGCCCGCCTTATCAGCGAACCTTGAGAGATTGGAGGTCAGGAACTGAAGATCCAGCCAGCCGGCACTTTGAACACCTATTCGATATAAGAGGATGGCTAAAACGACGAGGGCAAACACGGTTGACAGTGAGAACAAATGCTTGAGGCCGTTGTTGAGTCTGACACGACGCTCAATGCGGCCGCTGTCAATTTTCACTTTATAGCGCTCGAAAGCGTGCGTTTGATCTGTCTCAAGCATGGTGTCTTCCCTGCCTTCTCTGAGGAATTCTAGTTTAGCTGCGCTCATCAATATTCCTCCCTGTATTTATGAGAAATATGCTGGGCAATGAGGTTCATGACTAAGGTAAACAAGAACAGAATGAGACCGACGGCATAAAGGCTGTAATAGCCCACTGTGCCGCTGCCGGCGTCACCGCTGGTAAACTCGACAATATATGCCGTCATGGTCTGCATGGACTGAGTGATGTCCAGAGTGAAATTCTTGGAGCTGCCGCTGGCAATGGTGACAATCATGGTTTCGCCAATCGCACGTGAAACCGCCAAAACAATAGAGGACATAATACCTGAAATTGCCGCTGGAATGACGACCTTAAAGGTCACTTCCAGCCGGGTGGAACCCAGTCCCAGTGCGCCTTCCCGCATGATATTAGGGACGGCGTTCATGGCGTCCTCGGATAGAGAGGCTACCAACGGAATGATCATGATGCCCATGACGAGTCCGGGGCTTAACGCGTTCTTGGCGCCCAGCGTTGGAATCAGTTTCATTAACAAAGGTGTCACAAAGGAATAGGCAAAGAAGCCATAGACTATGGTCGGGATACCGGCGAGGACTTCCATGATGGGTTTAAGGGTGCGGCGCGTTCTCTCCGAGGCGAACTGACTCAGGTAGATCGCAGCGGTCAGTCCTACCGGCACCGCGACGAGCATGGCGATCATGGAGGTAATGATGGTCCCGGTGATCAGCGGCAAAATGCCAAAGGACGGCTCAGCAGCGAGCGGCGCGAGCTTAGTACTGAAAACCTGAGCGACCGGCACCTGGCTGAAAAACTTTGCTGCGTCCGTGACCAGGGTTATTATAATGCCAAAGGTGGTGAACACCGAAACGAAGGCCATGACGAAAAAGAATTTTGGCATAAAGCGGTCAGAGATGTGCTTTTTATTCAGGATGTTGGTTTGAATCAATTGTCGAACGTGCGTATCTTGACTCATCTTTTTCACTCCATTGTTTGTTCAGACAAAACTTCAAGATGGGCAGCCCCCGCCCCCACCTTGAAGTCTGAATTGTTGATTCGAATTTCAGCTTCCGGTCGATTATTGAATCGCTTCGAGCTGAGTCAGGTACTCTGCGTAAGTCGCTTCCGGAAGCGGTGCGAAGCCGTTCTCGCCAGCGAGTCTTGCTGCGCCTTCAGGTGACACGACATATTTCGCGTAGTCGAGAACCTGCGGCTTTTCTTTTGCGTAGTTGAGGTTCAGGTAAGTGTAGACGAGCCTTGTGAAGCCACCGTACGGAAGCTCTTCGCCGATGGTCTCAAGAGTAGGCTCCACCGGGCCATTGCCAAAGTCGACTTTTACAGCGACCAGTTTATCTGTGTTGGTTGTATAGTAACCGAAGCCAAAGAACGCGATGGCATTTTTATCTTGAGAGACGAGGTCAACCAGCGTGGAATACTCTTGTTGGAGGTTGGCGGTTGCGACCATCGGCTGCTTATCCAGGATCGTTTCAGCGAAGAATTCGTAGGTGCCGTGGTTCTCATTCGGACCGTAGAATTTGATTTCTTCTGCAGGCCAGTCAGCTCTGATGTCAGACCAGAGGACTTTGTCGTCTGCTTTGTAGCTGCCGGAGAGGAACATTTTGACGATTTCTTCTTGAGTCATTTCGGTTGCCCAGGTGTTCTCCGGATTGATGACCATAGTCAGGCCATCATAGGCAAGTTTAATTTCCATGACGTTGTCGCCCATTTTGAGGCCCTTTTCTTCGAGCTGCGCGATTTCTTCGTCTTTAATCTTTCTGGAAGCGTCGGAGAAGTCCGTCTCACCTGGGATGAATTTCTTAAAGCCGGCGGAAGAACCTGCGCGGCCGACCTGGACGCTGACTTCGTTCTGCTCGTTAACCATGTATTCTTCAGCGATGTGAGCCATGAGTGGATAAACCGTACCGGAACCGTCGACGATGACGTCGCCGCTGAGTGCTTCAACTTGCTCAGCAGGTTCTGCTGCCGGAGCTTCAGCCGCAGGCTGGGAGCATGCTGCCAGCGAACCGACAATCCCAAGGGTCAACATCAGTACGAGTGCTTTTTTCTTTAACATTTACAAGTCCTCCTAGTAGTCTCTTATTGGTTGTTTTTTGTTTTTTCGTTGATTGACTGGTTGAGGGCTTTCCTCGCGGGGCGTTTTGTCTTGCCTCAACCTTACAAACTGAGTTTAGCACGGAAAATTGGTCCTTGTGTTTTGTCAAAGTTAAGCCATTGTTAAATCCATGTTGAATCTTGTGTGGTAAAATAAGGATGATAAGCATAGTTAGGAAGGCGGTGTCAGACACCGCCTTCCTGATATGATAAGTGGAAAAAGGTGCGTCGCACCTTTTTCCACCTTCAAAGATGTGATATTCTGGAGATGGTATTTTAACGAAAAGGAGTCTGATTCCCCTTGAAAAAAATTGAAAGCTTTACAGTAGACCATTTACGTCTAAATCTGGGCGTCTACGTTTCCAGAGTCGATCAAGTCGGCGCTGAAACCGTGACGACCTTTGACCTTCGCATGAAGTACCCAAATAAAGAGCGTCTGGACAACGGCGCCATCCACACCCTGGAGCACTTGATCGCGACCTTTGTGAGGAATGATGAGGAATTTGCCTCCAGGATCCTCTATTTCGGACCTATGGGCTGTCTGACAGGGATGTACTTGCTGGTCCACGGGGCGTACACCTCTGAGGAAATCCTGCCTCTGCTGAAGCGCGCCTTCGCCTTTGCGGCTGATTATAATGGCGAGCTCCCAGGCGTCAGCGCTATAGAATGCGGCAACTATGAGCTTCATAATCTGGAAGGCGCTAAACTTGAGGCTGCAGCTTATTTGGAAGTGCTCAGCCATGCAGGACCGGAAAACTTGAATTATCCGCAGTAGTGCACGTCCCTGCAAAAGGCATCCCTGAGTCATATCAAATTGAAGTCTAGGAAATCATGAGCTTATTGAGAGGAGTCCCTTATGACAAAAATTGCGATTATAGGCGCCATGGATTTGGAAACGGAACAGCTGAAGGCGCTGATGACCATCGGCAAAAAAAAGGTAGTGGCTGGCATTACCTTCTTCGACGGAAAACTTAAGGAACAGGATGTCATTGTGGCGACCTGCGGCGTAGGCAAAGTGAACGCTGCGGTGTGCACCCAAATTATGATTTCTGAGTTTGGCGCTGGCACCGTGATCAACACGGGCGTTTCCGGTGCAATCCACCACAGCCTGAATGTGGGAGATATAGTCATTTCAACGGATTGCCTTCAGCATGATGTCGATTGTACGGCCTTTGGCTATTCCCACGGCATGATCCCGCGCATGGAGACTTCCGTATTTCCAGCGGATGCTGCTTTGGTCGAGCTTGCCTACGCGGTCAGCCAGGCGCACATTAAGGATCACCAGGTCTTTAAAGGCCGGATCGTCTCCGGGGACCAATTTGTCGCGTCGCCTGACCGGAAGGATTTTATAGAGAAGGTCTTCAGCGCTTACACTACCGAAATGGAAGGCGCTTCTATTGCCCACGTTTGTCACTTGAATCAAGTGCCGTTTGTGATCATCAGGGCTATGTCCGACAAAGCGGATGGTTCGGCCCATGTCAATTTTGACGAATTCGCGGTTATGGCAGCTGAGAATTCCAACCGCATTGTTCTGGGAATGCTGGACAAAATATAAGAAAGTTTTCGTTTTGAAACATAAAGATCAATGAGATCAAGTAAGGGACGCAGACAGAATCAATTTCTGTCCGCGTCCCTGTTTTGTTTGTCACAGTAAGTTTGGTGCCCTGCAAATTCTTAAACTGCAACATACTATAGGCCGCGACACCACTCTTAACGCCTGAACGTAAAAAAACGCACCAGCCAAAGCCGATGCGTTTTTACATTCAAATTTTTATAAGCTTCTTACTGATTACTCGACGTCTACCGCTCTATTCTCAAAGACAATAGGCTCGCCTGCTTTACGCTTCTTAGCATACTCTGCAGTCGCTGTAAAGAGAACGTCTGTAGATGAGTTCAGCGCTGTTTCGCAAGAATCCTGAAGGACGCCGACGATAAAGCCAACGCCGACAACCTGCATAGCGACGTCATTTGGAATACCGAACAAGCTTGCAGCAAGCGGGATGAGGAGGAGTGAACCACCTGCAACGCCGGAAGCGCCGCATGCGCTGACTGCTGACAGGACGCTGAGGATAACCGCTGTAGGCAGATCGACAGGAATGCCTAGTGTATGAACCGCAGCAAGTGTCAATACTGAAATGGTAACCGCAGCGCCAGCCATATTGATCGTTGCGCCGAGCGGAATGGATACAGAATAAGTGTCTTTGTCGAGATTAAGGCTTTCGCAAAGTCTCATGTTGACTGGGATATTCGCAGCGGAGCTTCTTGTAAAGAACGCAGTCAAGCCGCTCTCTTTAAGGCATCTGAATACAAGCGGGAACGGGTTTTTGCGGATGTTGAACCATACGATCAGCGGATTGACAACGAGTGCAATAAAGAACATTGTACCAATCAGAACCGCGAGCAACTGTCCATAACCAAGCAATGTGCCGAGGCCACTAGTCGCAATGGAGTCAAATACCAGACCCATGATGCCGAGCGGCGCGAAGCCAATGACCCAGCGAACCATTTGGGAAAGTGCGTCAGCGAAGTTGGTGATCATTGTCTTTGTCGTATCAGGAGCATGTCTGAGCGCCAATCCAAGTACGACTGCCCATGAAAGAACGCCAATGTAGTTTGCGTTCATCAAAGCACGGACTGGGTTGTCAACGATATTGAGAAGAAGCGCTTTAAGAACTTCTGTGACACCACCAGGTGCCGCAATGCCTTCTACGCCAGTTGTAAGTACCAAAGTAACAGGGAACATGAAGCTGACAATAACCGCGACAAGACCAGCTACAAAAGTACCGAGCAAGTAAAGGGCAATGATCCCTTTCATGTTGGTTTGCTGACCGTGCTTATGCTGGGAGATCGCGCCCATGACGAGGAAGAATACCAATACCGGCGCAATAGCTTTCAACGCGCCAACGAAAAGTGAGCCAAAGATCGTGATTGGCTTTGCAGCCTCAGGAAGTGCAACTGCTAAAATAATACCAATAATAAGACCGATTAAAATACGCTTGACAAGACTTAAATGATTCCACTTATGAAGTAATTGCATAAAGTATGAGTCCTCCTTAATTCGCTTCGGGAACATAATGTTGTTCCTCAGTGGTGTCGGCATTTCAAATTCGCTGTCAACATCACCAATTCTAACTCAAAATACCGAATAAGGGAAGAGAAAAATGTTATTATTTTTTAATTTTTTAGTCGAATTAACTGAAAATTGCATACTTTTAGTTAATTCTGAATTTTAATAATATTAGTCAGATCACGGTTTATCCAGTCAATTTGATCACAGAAATAACGGTTTACATAATATCCAAACCTCAACACCCGTACCAATTCCCTCTCGAAAAAGTGATATTAACTATAAAAATATAAGTTTACATAACACAAGCGCACCCTTCACAGGGTGCGCCGACAAAATAATCTATAAATAACCTAAACCGCCTTCCAATGCCGCGATTTGATATTTCAAAGCAAACACGAATGCCCAGCGCCCCCACTTTAAGCGCCTTTACCCCTTTTAGCGACAATCGCAGAGTGAAAAAGCATTAAAAGCATTAATCCGCCGATGGTCAGCATTCCCCAAAATATGCCCGATCTGATCAGCGACTAAATAAGCGCTCTGTTAGATTGCTGAAGACTCACGCTCTTCCAAAAGAGCCAGCAGCGTCTCATAAACCAGCTGCGGCGCCACATTAAAGGAATAGTCCCGCTGAATCCGCTCTGTGAACTGGTGGGCGTCCTTGCCATAAGGACCTATATTGACCACGGGAAGACTCAACTTTTGCATGTCCTCAATAGGGAGCTTGTATCTGGATCCATAGGCGGGCATGTTGTTCTGAAGCGCGACAATGCGCTCGTTCTTAGGCGCTGACACAAAACTAAGATCCGAAATATAGGGATAGAACTTCCGGCTCAACACCTTGCGTGCGCTCCCCTGAGCCTGGATCGCCTGGTCCACCGCTTCCAGAAGACGCACGTCCTTGGCCCAGTTGCCCTTGACGTAGTTATGCGGATAATACGGTGGCGAAAAGTACACAATGACTATAGGATCCTTGAAGGACCACAGACTGTGAACCGCTTCAACGATCCTCTGCCCGAAAAGGCGCTCGTCAATAGACGGATCCTTAAGCATCTCCGCTTTCAAGGCCTCAATATGAGCTTTCAGGACCGCTTCCCCACGCTCCTCCTTGACCGCTTCATAGAGGGCCTGATAGGAGATGACTCTGGCGCGCCACGGAAGCAGTCTGTGTTCCATTCGGCTGGCTTTGCAGTAAATGTCATAGCGCTCATTCAGGACGTTGACTACGTCGGAGAATGCCTCGTGAGCCGCACGGATCATCTTGGACATGACCTCGTCCGGAGTGCTCTTGTGTGTCGCGTAGTTGAAGTAAAGATTTGTTGCTCTTGCAATCTGGACGGAGTATTCTTCTTTCTGGTCGCGCTGCTGGAGCGTGATTGGCGGAAGGGACACCTCACCATCCGCTACGTCCGAGAAAGCGACATTTTTATTGATCTTATGAATGATGGCGCCTGCAATCTGGTTGGGATCGAGGCCCTTAAACGGATCTCCGACGTGAGTTTCCTTGCCAATGACATAAAACGACGGCATCAGCTTGCCCACCGTCCCAATGTAGATGTAGCGGTCCTCGTCCCCCTCATAGCGCGGGGCCATGTAATCCGTATCCAAGACGGCCAGGTACTCATAGCCCTCCTTTTCCTGAAGGCGTACCAGCTCCGGCACCACGGACAGCATGCCGCCGGAATTGCCCTCTTCATCCCCCACTGCAGCGAAGACAATATTGCCGGAGAGATTTTCCACATCCCCGGACAACAGCTCCAGCAAGCTGATGATGATGGCCACACCACATTTCATGTCGAGGATCCCCCTGCCAAAAAGCCATTCGCCGGAATCCAGGTCCGCTTTGGCTTCCTCGGACAACGTCACGGTCTTCAACGCTTCAATCAGTGCCTCCGGCTTTGTGGCAAGGCCTTTGAAGTCCCCATAATCACTGATGCCGACCGTATCGGTGTGACCAATCGTTATGACCGTCTTTTTTGACGCGTCCTTTTGACCCTCCAACCTGGCCACCACACTGAAACGGCCGAGAGGATCGTTGATAAACGGCTGCTTGACCAGAAGCTGAGGGTTTTGCTTCCAGTACGGCAGATCAGACAGCACTTTATAGACCAGTTCGCTCATGGCGAGTTCATCTGAGGTGGCTACGACACTGCGGCAATTGACGAGTTCCAGTGTCAGCCGCTCTATCCTTTGAGCAAGCGCTTCCTTCTCCATCTTCTCCATTGCATTTTCCTCCATATAACTGCATTATTATAGGCGATTTAACATCTATTACATTCTATTATAGTCAATTTCGCACCAAATGCACTATCCAAATTGGATAATTTCCCTATGTGGAGGATAAAGTTTTTTTATGCTCGTTCGTGGTTTTTTACACACCCACCCCATTAATAAAAATAAGCGTCGTGTAACTTTTCCATCCAAAATTCTTTGAGGACTTCAAGGTCTTCCGCGAAAGCTTCCCCGGTCTGAGTCTCACTTTTCTCCAGGGACTCCAGAACCTCAAACTCGAAGGCCTCTGCCCCGAGGTGCGTCCAATCTCTCTGCAGCTTAAGATTCAGCCCGGCGCCCGTTTTCTTCGCAAATTCAAATCGATTCCGGCTGCCTTTCAGATCCCCCGTTGCTTCGAGGAGAATCTGCCCGCTGTGAGTGTTGCGAATGACAAACACACCGCCGATGATGGTGCGTTCTTCATATTGTGCCCTGAGTTCCTTTTTGGTTTTCCTATCTTTCATGAGATCTCCTCCTGGTAATTGAATGAATGGTATTGACAATAAGACCCCCAGTTACTTAATTTCCACTTCGGTCACATATAATATCTCGCAGGCGCGATTCCCGGAATCTGTCCGCGTGAGGCTCGACGTCCAGTCCGGCAGCTGCGGATCAAAGGTCACGCTCACGAGATAGCCTTCCAGCCGAATGAGGTCATGCTTGTCAATTTTCTTGATTTGCTTCAGGATGTCTTCATCTTTAGGGATCAAGTGCGTGTTCGCAGACTGGATTTGCACATCATAAACACTCACCGGAGCGTTGGGAGAAAGCCGGTAGTAATACCAACGACCAGACTGGGTGTAGTCAATGGTGTCGTCAATGGCCCTCTGATTCAGATTGCCCCAGGCCAGGGCCAGATCTACCGGCGAAACGGCTGCCGAAGCGTCGCTGGTGTAGTTTTTGCGGCCTTTGACCACGGCCGTGATCTCATACTCCGCCAGCAGCTCAAGGGTCACTGGTCCGTTCTTCCCCTCGAACTCAATAGTCTCTGGGGCGCTCAGCTGACGCTGTACGGGTTCGGGGATCTGATCCGGGTAGTTTGGCGTTCGGTTGAGTACCCCTGCGGCGGTTGCGGATACAATGAGGAGGATCAGAAGCAGTATGAATTTTTCCATGGTGTTCATCTCGGGTTCGCCCCCTTGGTGCTGCGTGTTTTGGGTTAAGGGACCATCGGCAAAGCACTGCCGCCTTTGGCCTCTTTAACGTGGCTCTATTATAGCAAAAAAATGAGGACGCAGGTGGGTGCGCCCTCAACAAACTTGAATTATTGTGGTTTTTCATGGCGCGCTGGGCGCCTGGGACGGCCGGCTGTCTGAAGCGGGCTTCAGACCGTAAACCAGCAGGATGAACCAGATTCTGAGCGCCAGCATGGCAATGCCGTAGGCGACGCTGGACTCGAGCATTCCCAGCGCCAACCCGGCAATGCCTATGATCGAGGCGCTGACGAGAAGCACGAGATAGAGGCGAAGTCTTTTAAGATAAAATACTTTTCGTTCAGGGTTGCCCTGGATTTCCAGCAGGCAGGCCGCGCCCGTCAGCAAACAGTAAGCGAGAGCCAGGTCCAGGAGCGCGCCAAGGCCGAAGTTCAGCAGCATGGCCAGTGGATGCTGTGCAAGGAGCTGACTGTAAAAGGCAGTCGCGACCCTTGGCACGGCGACTAAAGCACTGATCAGGGCCAGTGTCGCCGCACGCTTGAAGTAATGGGTTGGAGGATGGACTGTGTCAGTGGAGGTCTCCTCTATGATTGGTTTCGGATGCGCTTCTTCAACTTCAGTGGGAGGGGGTTCATTTATGAGCTGTTTGATGCCAGACCGAACCATGAGATACGCAGCGAACGCCGGCAGCGGCAGGCCCTCAAATCCGCCGAGGTTGATGTGAAACGTCACAAAGCAGAGACCCCAGAAGATCCGGTTGAAGCCTTCATGCATTTAGATGACCCCCCTTGCTCGCAGATAGCGGACCAAGTCTAGAAAGTTTTCAGGCCTGTAGACAGTCTGATTCTCGATTATGCTCATCAGACGCTGGCTGTAAATCTCGCCCTCTGTCGTCCTATAGGTCAAGACCGGCGTCAGATCATAAACCGTGAATTGCTGTGTGATCTCCCAAGGCCCTTTTGGGACGGCAGTCGTATGGACTGAATCCCCTTCTGAAAGTTTGGCGCCTTTCAGCTTAGCTGCGCTTTCGCCGTTGATTTTGATTTCGAACAGCGCCTCAAGCTTAGACATCAAAGGTGACTTGACCTCAAGGACCTCCATGGGGATCTCGACTAAAAAGTTGGACTCATAGGCATGGTCCGAAGATCCACCGCTGCTTCGGTGCTCAAAATGCCCCTCTGGCAGCTCGACTCCGGAAAGATAGATTTCACCAATTTCAACCGTTTCCCTCTCGCCATTTGCATAGTAGAGCTCCGCACAGGTCAATTTAACCGGTCCGAAGGGCTCTGCCTCCAGTAAGTCTATGGAGACCATAAGGGTATTGAAATTATAGCGCCCAATGGTCGTTTTCCCGACAGGCGTCCCCATGAAGCTGGTCAGGCCAGCCCCCGGCTCATAATAGATCCTGGTCTGATCCTCAGGCCAGGGTGCTTCCGGGAAGATCACGCGCTCAATCACGCGCTCGTCCGTCACATCCATCAGAAACGGCATTGGCAGCATCACTTGTTGGAAGGCCGGATAGCCCTCAGGTGTTGTTCTGACAATGCTGGTGTTTTCCCGAAACTGCTCGAAGAAAACCGGTCCTTCTAATTTTACAGACCACCAGAAGCTCAGCGCGGCCAGGGTCGACAATGAGATCAAGATTAAACCGGTGATGAACAGGCGTCGATTCGTCTTCAACTGAATTCCTCCCTTTGCTTGGCGTTACTGCAGATTCCATCGCTGCAAATTCCATTGATGATGAAAATATTTTTTGCCGATGGTCGTTATCCTTTTACAATATTGTATCATACTGGTAAAGGCGGAGCGAGGCGCATGACGGTTTTAAAATGAGCATTTCCTAAAATATTGCAATTACTAAGTGAAAGGAGTGTCTGACACCGAGTTGCACTGAGTGTCAGACACCGAGTTGTACTGAGTGTCTGACACCGGGTTGAAATGAGTGTCTGACACCAAGTTGAACTGAGTGTCTGACACCAAGTTAAAAAGAGTGCCAGAGCTCACTTTTTTTATGTACAAAAGTTGTTTTTTTTCATAATTAGGTATCTATATCAATACAAGAAAGTTTAAATTACGTGAAATTGTCGAGAGGATGATTCAATTGTCTAAAGCTTTGCTGGTCATAGATGTCCAAAATGAATATTTCACCGGAAAACTCCCAATATTTAACCGGGATGCCAGTCTGAAAAACATCCTTAAAGCCATTGAGTATGCAAATACCAATGGTATTAAGGTCATTCTGATCAAACATATCATTCCGAGTCCGGAAGCACCTGTATTCGCCGTTCACTCCTATGGGGCAGAGATTAAGCAGGAAGTAGCAGAGCAACCCCATAATCTGATCATTGAGAAGCACCTCCCGGGCAGCTTTACCGGCACCCCACTGGAAGAATGGCTCAGATCCAATCAAATCGACACTTTGACGATCTGCGGATACATGACCCACATGTGCTGCGACACGACCTCCAGACAAGCGGTACATCTCGGATTTAAAGTTGAATTTCTGTCCGACGCCACCGGCACTCTTGACTTATCGAACAAAGCCGGGACCATAGATGCCAACACGCTTCACGAAACTATCCTGATAGTCCAGGCATCACGATTTGCAGATGTCTTAACGACTGAAGCGTGGTGTCAGCTCTGATTCAGCCCGCAACAAGTTAAATTGCATACAACTTAATTCACTTTCTTCACTCACCAACTTGAAGAGGAGGACCTCAACATGCTGAAAATACTGGCAAATGATGGTTTGGACTCCATTGCATCGGACTGTCTGTCAGAAAAAGGCCATACCATCGATACCACCCATTTTGATCCTGAGCCTCTTAAAGAGGTCATAGGAGACTATGATGTTATTATTGTCAGATCCGCCACAACCTTGGATCAAACGACCCTCGACGCAGCCTTACAGCCTGGCTCCAAACTTAAACTGATCATCCGTGCCGGCGTCGGTCTCGACAACATTGATGTCGATTACGCCACTGCGAAAGGCTTAGGCGTCCGCAACACGCCAAACTCCAGCAGCACCTCCGTAGCAGAACTGGCGCTGGGACACATGTTCAACCTTGCCCGCCATATCCACCTTTCCAACATCACAATCCGTAAGGGCGAATGGAACAAAAAGCACTACAATGGCATCCAGCTTTACGGAAGAACTTTAGGCATCATAGGGTTTGGCCGCATTGGACAGGAGATCGCCGCCAAGGCCCATGCCCTCGGCATGAACATCCTTTATTACCAACGCAGCGGCCCAAAAGCCAGTCATGAAGACTTCAAATTTGTCGATCTCGACACACTCCTCAAAGAGTCAGATTTTATTACCCTCCACACGCCGTCCAATCCGGATGGTCGCGCTATCCTGGATGCTGAAACCATTCAAAAAATAAAAAAAGGCGCCTACGTCATCAACACCGCCAGAGGCAGTCTGATTGACTACGACGCCCTTCTCGATGCCCTCGACAGCGGCCACCTCTCCGGGGCAGGACTGGATGTCTATACGGAAGAACCGCCACTCAATCCGAGATTGACGCAGCATCCAAAGATTTCTATGACACCGCACATAGGCGCTTCCACTGAGGAAGCACAGCGCGGCATTGGCGCTGAGGTGTGTGATGTGATCACACAGTATTTTATGCCATGACAACAATGGAGGGGAAGGCGCCGGAGCGCCTTCCCCCCTTCCGCTGTTTCAAGCAGAAGAAGCCTGCGTCGCGGGGAAAGCTGAATCCCAGCTTTCCCCGCGACGCAGGCTTCGTTCCTTTTCAAGTCAACGCGACATCATACCACTTCATTAAACTGATACTTTTTCAAGTCATACTTTGAGACAAATTGCGGTCCTCTGAGCACCTGTCTCTCAACTCTCAGGAGTCCGTGCTGATCTGTGCGAATCCGCCATTCCACCAGCATGACCGTATTGTTTACGATCTCTATGCCAGTGACACCTTTGGTATGCACCCCGCAGCCCGAATTGAAATAGGGGAGCTCTCCGTGCTTTGGAAACTTTGGCCGGTGGGTGTGCCCGCAAATCAGCATCATCCGGTGTTTATAAATCCATTTGTTGTAGTTGCGTTCGATCTTGTGCATCTTATGTACGTTTTTCGCCGGACTCGCCGGATTTCTGAACCCTATCATGTGCATGAACCGCCAGAAATAGCGCAGCGACAGCATTGAAAAACGCCACATCTGGTCATTCATGAAATCGCCCTGGTGGCCGTGCAGCGCCAAAATCTCCTGGCCCGTATCCTTATGCTTGAGAAGCAGCGCTTCATGGGCAGTTAAGCCTTCAAAGAGCTCACAATCTTCTTCGTTGTACTCATCGAAAAAGTGATACAAATTGTGCTGCAGATAAGCCTGATCTTTCAAATACATATTATGATTCCCGTAGAGCAAAATCATCCTGTTGTCATCATGAAACTTCTTAAGCATGTCATAGACGTCGCTGTGAGCAAAACGGATATGCTTGAACTTTGAGTGTTCCCATAGTTCTTCGCCATCGCCGGTTTCGACAAAGGTAAAGCCTTCGTTGTAATAATAGTCGAGGGCACTCAGGAACGTGTTCTGATTTCGTGCAAATTCATCAGAGAGACTATTGTCTCCGCGGTGCGCGTCGCTAAAAAAGACATAACGTGAATTTTCATCGAAGAGCTCAACACGGGCGCCGGTGTAGGCCTCGGTCAGCCTTTGGTCTGTGAACATGGTCATCGCCTCGATTGTGGGGGTATACTCGGCATCTGGGATTGGATGCCTTGTTGGAAAACCATCGGCAAAAACAGGTTCTGTATGAGGTGCTCATAGTGTGAACCTGTCTTTTTCATTAAAATCTATACCCGTTTCCAGAGTCCATGTCTCTATTTTCTAAAATTTTTCGATCGACACGCTGGTCAACCGTGACATCATTTTTTAAACCTTGCAGCCACATCCTCGAGCCAGCGCTTCAGGGATTTATTGTCAGCTGTGAACACTGCGACTCTTCGAACAGCCTGGGCCATCATCTGTTCCTGGCAGTCAACCACAGTATGTGCCTCAGTCGTCACCGGCATATAGCTGCCCTCAGCGGTTATGGTTCGGGCCTTTACATTGTCCTGAAGCTGGAGCTCCAGCATTTCAAGGAGGCGCTTTTTAATGGTCATGTCCTGGATAGGACACGCTATTTCAATGCGTTTGACTGTATTGCGCGTCATGAGATCCGCAGAGGAGATATAGAGTTTCAGGTCCTGAATGCTGTCCTCCGGATCGCCAAAGCAGAATACCCTGGCATGCTCCAGATACCTGCCCACGATGCTCCGAATCCACACATGATCCGTCTTTCCCGGAACCCCGGGCAAAAGACAGCAAATGCTTCGAATGATCAGCCGGACCGGCACGCCCGCCTGGGACGCCTCGGCCAAGGCATCGATAACCTCCCTGTCTGAGAGTGAATTCAATTTCATGAGAATGCCGCTGCGCTTTCCGCTCCTTGCTTTTTCCGTCTCATTTTCAATGAGCTTCAGGATAGGATCTTTGAGTTCAAAGGGCGACACGAGGAGCTCTGAGTACTCGCCTTCCAGATTTGAAATCAGGATACGCTTGAAAAACAAACCGGCATCGGTCCCAATAGCCTCATCTGCCGTCAGGAGCGACAAATCCGTGTAGAGCTTCGCAGTTTTTTCATTGAAATTGCCTGTGCCTATGTGGGTAATGTAGCTCAGTTTATTCTTGTCACGACGCGTGATCAGGCAGATCTTGGAGTGAATCTTAAACTTCTCAAAGCCGTAAACGACCTTACAGCCAGCCTCTTCCAGCCGCTCCGCCCACTCGATGTTGTTGATTTCATCAAAACGCGCCCGAAGTTCCATTATGACGATGACTTCTTTCTTGTTTTCCACTGCGTCAATCAGGTATTCAGCTAGCTTTGACTTTCTGTCAATCCTATAAAGGGTAATCTTGATGCTGATCACCGTAGGATCAATGGAGGCCTCACGAATTAGATTTAAAACGGGATCCATGGCGTCATAAGGGTAGTGCAGCAGCAAATCCTTTTTCATGATCTGCCGGATAATGCTTTCGGACGGATTGACATCAGCGCTGTTCTGAGGCTCAAAGGGCTGGTAGGTGAGATGGTGCCGTGCTACAGCCGTCAGTCGGCTTTCCAGTTCAAAAACATAGGTCATATCGAGCGGTGTTTTGCTGTAATAAACTTGAGTGAGGTCGAGATTCAAACGACTGCATAAAAAACTTGAGAACTCAACGCTCAGCTTGTTCTGCTGCTCCAGGCGAACCGGGGCTAGGCGAGCCCTGAGTTTCACAATTTTCTTCATGTGACTCCTGAAGTTTTCATCTACTTCAAACGCCTCATCATCCGGTTGGATATCCGCGTTTCGGGTGACGCTGATCACCGTTTTTTCGAGGATCTCGTACATTTCAAAGACATCCGGGGCGTATTGGAGGATCAGGTCTTCAATCAGAATATACCGGAGTGATTTACCCGGCAGATAAACCACTCTTGGCAATGACCTGGGTACAGGTATCAGACCGTATTGCGTTACCTCTTTGGATTTCAGCATCACCGCAATGGTCAGCGCCTTATTCTCAAGATGCGGGAACGGATGGTGCGGGCTGATCACCTGAGGTGACAGCACTGGCATCACCTGAGTCTTGAAATAGGTTTGGATCACCTTCTTGTCCTTACCTTCGAGTTCTGCCACCTTCAGCCGTTCGATCTCGTATTGCCCCAGAAACATCTCCACATTTTGAATAGTTTTGTCCCTGTGTGCATACAGCGGCTTGACGGCTTTATAAATTGCCTTCAGCTGCTCTGCCGGCGTCATGCCGGACTTGTTGTCTATCATGGTCTTTTGGAGCATGGACAGGTCAAGCAGGCTCCCCACACGGATCATGAAAAATTCATCCAGGTTGCTGGAAAAAATCGACACGAACTTTAGCCGCTCCATAATAGGAACGGCCGGATCATTGGCCTCATTTAAGACCCGTTCATTAAATTTCAGCCAGGACAGATCCCGGTTCTGCGTATAGGTGTAATCAATATAGTCCTTGGGCTTTTGCATAGTCGTTCTCCTGTCCGCTTATTTGATGATCTGGCTCTTTCTCAGCCATGCTGCGAGATCTTCCCGGAACATTTCAGGGGATAACACCTGATTCGCACGCTCCTCAGCTCCCACAGTCGCCAACATCTTAGAGGTGAAGCCGATGGTCTCCACCACCACGCCCCCTTTTTGTTCTATACGCTTTCGTACGGAATCCATGACCTTTTGCGATGGCACATTGTCAGCCATTGTCATAAAGAGCCATACTTTTTTGTTTTTAAAATTTTCACGCTTCAGAAAAGCATTGATGGCCGGTGTCGTGTTGCCTGCCCAAACCTGGATACCGAGAAAAAGATTGTCATAGGTCTCCAATGATATGGAAAGAGGCTTTATATCGCTTTTAAAATGAAACCACGCGCCCATGGCCGCCATTGGAATACTGCCAAAAGGTCTAGGTTTCGCTTCTTCAATTCGTTCAAGCGCAAATCCAGTCTGAGCGTGGAGCTCCTGTGCGACAGACGCCGTATTGCCCGTCCAGGAATAATACACTATTAGACTTTGGCCTTCCATGCCAACCACTTCCTTTCCTGAAAATCCTATACCCATTCCGGAGGCTTGAATATCATAAAACCATTGGAAAGCAGAGGGGATGAAGCTGGTGTCTGACACCGACTTCATCCCCTCTGCTTATTTTGAAGTTGAAACTCGGTGTCTGACACCGAGTTTCTATCTAATTCAATAAAGCTCTGATCGCTAAAACAAGCTCCGTATTGTCGAGATAAGCGCCTCTGACTGGATCCTGCTGGTCTGCCAGTTTCTTGAAAAGTTCAGCGCCAGCGCCTTTCGCGAAGAACGGAATCAACTGGTTGGTGTGGTCCCCGCTGTTCCAAGCCATAATCGGCATATTACCGGCGCCCTGGTTGACGACCTTATCGTAAACGCCTGCTGTGCCTGTCAAATAACCTGTTTCATGGTCTCCGGTGACGATGACCAGCGTCTCACTCCAGCTGCTGTTGTTTTCAACCCAGTCGCATACAGCGTCAACATCATTGTTAAAGTCCGTCTGTTCTTCAATGACGCGGCCGCTTTGATTCGCATGGCCAGCCCAGTCAATGGCGCCGCCTTCGACCATAAGGAAGAAGCCTTCTTCATTGTTGTCCAGAACATTAAGTGCAACGTTGGTCATGACCTCGAGGGTTGGAACGTCAGCGTTGAGCGGCACCGTGTAGGCGTTAGCTTTGCCGTCGCCATTGCGGCTCTGTTGAAGTGTCGTCGCCACCTGAGGGATTCCGAGCAGTCGATTTGGAGCATTGCCGGTTTGCAGCTCTTCAAATTCGGATTTCAACTGGATCATTTCCCATTTGTCTGAGGTCCCATCACCATTTGCATCCGCAGTTGAAAGTGAACCATTTAGCAGAGCATTCCAAGTGTCCTCTCCGCCGACATATTTGTACTCCAATTTTGTTCTGACATTGCCATTGTCATCATAGACTGGGTGCCCTGCTCCAATAATCACGTCCGTCCCGCTTTCCATCAGCATTTCATTGGCAATCTCGCTGTAGCTGTTTCTGCTGGCATTGTGCGCTACAAAGCTTGCTGGTGTCGCGTGGCTGAACTGGACGGAGGAAACAACGCCGGTGGCTCTGCCAAGGGCTTCAAAGTCTGACGCGATATGTACCAAATCTTCTTTCTCAAGATCTACGCCAATCGCTGCATCATAAGTTTTTTCTCCTGTCGACATAGCAGTACCGGCTGCTGCAGAATCCGTAGGCTTTACTTTTACAGCATCAAAGTCGGCCCAAATCGTTTCCGGGTCGTAAGAACCTACTGAATAAGTACTCATGGCCAGCTTCGTCGGGAACTTTTCATAGCGCTGGGTGCCTGCTTTGCCATCGTTATAATAGTCCGTTGCGAGAATTTGATTGTAGCCCCAACCATCAGAAATTAATAAAATGACATTCTTGACGTCCTTGCCATTGCCGGTGATCTTGTCAGATACAACCGGCGCTGCCGCAGCCGGGACAACCATAGCGGCGGCCATGGATGCCATAATCAGAGCTGAAACAGCTGTCTTGTTGAATTTACCGAGCTTCAAATTATTCTCCTCCTCTTTTTTAAACCATTCGTTTTTCATCGTTTGTGCACAAGAAGAGGATAACGCGGCAATGTTAAGGCAGGATTGAATCTTTGAAAGTATTGGGTAAAGTAAGGTTAAGTTTAGGTTGAACCATAAGTTCAATTGAAATGGAACTCTGAAACGAAGAAACTCGGTGTCAGACACCGAGTTTCTAATCAAATTCAATTTTCCACTATCACAATAGCGTTGCTGATGGCCCGTCCGGGCGTCCGGATCATTTTTCCGTTGTAATACATGCCGCTTGAGGCCCCGCCGTCCAGGTTCGTCGCGGTTTTGGCGCCCAGCTGGATCATAATGTCCGCCAGCTCTTGGAGAGTGGCGGTGGTGGTGATGAAGATCAGGCGACCATCGGCAGAAATCCCTGCAGCGCTTCGGGCTGCTGAATTCGTGGTAATCTTGGCCTCATAGAAGGCCTCCTTCCCCAAATCGATGGCTTTCACGCCATCCCGCACCAGCAGGGGACCTGCGCCCACCACGGATTCTGCCTTGGCCCAGAAGTCCCCGCCCAGCTCAGCCGTAAACGCGGGCTGCATGCCAAAGCGGCTGCCCTCGGCAAATTTGGCGTAAGAGGTATAGACATAGCCGGCGTTTTGGTTGATCAACGCGCCGGTGGCAGCCAGGAGATTCGTATCCTTGCCGGGGTAACTGTGGGCCGCCGGAAACACAACGGTGTAATCCGCGGTGTTGGACAGGGTGCCTGCCCAAGGCTTGGCCTTCGAAATGATGCCGCCGCTGACGGTGAAAACCGTGCCCGCAAAGGTTGCATTCAGAGCGATCTGGCTCTTATACTGCTTGTCGAAGATCACGATGCGCTGATCCGTGGCGTGGATCAGCGGCGTATTGAGGGAAAAGCCCTTCCAGGCGCCGCTGTACCAGGAGACCTTATCGAAGACGCCGCCGGTGTTTTCGCCATTGACCGTCGAGGACACCCGGTCGATCCGGGCTTCAGTCCCGGCGATCCCAAGTGAGCCATAGTGTCCGCCCGTGGTCAGCAGTTTTCCGCCCACGACCAGGGTGTTGCTTGGCGTGCCATAGCCGTTGTAAGCGTCAAAGAAGGTGCCGTTGATGGCGAAGACGGCGTTTTCGCGCTTGGCCGCCGCCTCCAGCGTGTTGGTCTCCCCTACCCGCGATCCGGCGAGGACGGCTCTGGCCTTCAGTTTGCCGCTTTTCAGGTCAGCGGTGACAACGCTGACGGGGATGGATCTGGTCCCGACTTTTATGGTTTTTTCAGCGAAAGTCAAGGCGCTTGAACCCCCTGCCGGTGCTGTGGATGGGGCTGGGCTGGAAGGCAGTGCAGGTTCAGCCGATGGTCCCGAAACCAACCCCTGTGCCGGTCCGCTGGCATTGATCACTCCCGAATTGATGACAAGCCCGCCCGACTGGCTGAATTGATAATCCCAGCCGAACATATCCTTGGCAAACCGCCATGTCAAAGGGAAATAGGTGATATCCCGGAAATTGAGAATTGGATAAGTTTCTTTGGCATTGTCTATGCGCTGTCCACCCACTATGACGGGATAAGTGACAATTTTTGCGGAATACGTGGTGTTCAGTCGGTTGCTGCCAGCGACATCCTGCTTGACAGTCTCCTGGCTGGCAGCCTTTTGAATGTCGAGCCCTGTCTCTGCTGAGAATTTCAGGGTGAGGCCGAGGGACCGCGATAAATTCCAGGTCATGGGGAAATAAGTGATGCCTTTATAGAGCACCAGTGGGTATTTGGCGCTTGTCGACTCAAAGCTGACCCCATTCAGAGTGACTTTGAAGGCCGGAAGGGTAACACCTGCATCAGCGGCGTAGGAACGGTTGGCGACAGGTGGAAGAATTGCGGTCAGTGCCAGGATTAAACTGAGCAGAATTATGAATTTCTTCATTGGATGCGACCTCCAAACTATATGTTATTCATAGAATAGCACTTTGTGCCTTCTTTGGAATGTTACAAATATATTTCGGTGTCTGGCACCAAGTTGAGGTTGGTGACAGGCACCAAGTTGAAAACCGTCCGCGTCACCAAAACAAATTTTACCTCACCATAATTTCTCCACAACTCCATGGCATACTGTCCTCAGGGTCACAGATAACCCAAACCAAACTAAAAACCAATCATTCCTATAGGAGGACAATTTAAAATGAAAAAGACAATCGCCGCCAGTATCCTTTCCTTACTGCTCATCACTTACGGTTCCCAGGCTTTCGCTTCCAACGCGGTCTCCAATATGGCCACGAACAATGGCGGCCTCAGCGTCGCAGAGTGTGCCAAAACCATGGATCGCGGCGTCTCCGTGTGCGCTCAGCACGACGCGTGCTTAAAGTAATCAGTGAACTACCCCCCTTTTACTGAAAGTTTGAACATATGAAAAAGACAGGCCTCGCAGGGAAGTTTCAGCGCGTAATCCCCTCCTGCAAGTGCCTGTCTTTTTTCTTGTTTTTTGAATACCTCACAATGACGAACATCATCCCATGACGTCTCAAGTCCGCCGCACCTTCCGGCTGAGATAACGGTTCATGTCCCGCTCGTCCTGCTTTTCCAACCCGCGTTCCCCTGCCAGCGATTCCAGGTGATGTGTAAACTCATGCTTCAGGGTTTCCTCAAGCCGCCGTTTGATCACGCTGCGGTCTGCCTGCCCATACACCTGCGCGAACGAGCCGTAATAAATCACAATATACCGCCCCTGACTGCCGCCCCGGTGGTATTCGCCCATGATAAACAGGTCATCCCCAATGCTTTTCGGATGCATCCGGCTTTCCGGCAGCAGCAAAATCCCACCGTTCAGCTCCTTGTAAAACACCTCCGGCAGCCCCTCGGCGACCTCGTTCAAAATCTCTTCCATTTCCTCTATTGTCAGCACAGCCACCACCACTTTTCTGCTCGCGTCTTCACTCTATTCTTTCCCATAAAGCTTAAAGACCAAACATCTGCCGATGGTCACCTTTCCCAACCCCCAACCCTAAGACTCACTGATCCAGATAGCCCCCAATATGGCCGCCGCACCAATCGCCATTTTTGTCGTAAAGGAATCCCCCAGCAGAGCCACGGACAGCAGGCTTCCAAATACCGCCTCCATACTCAGAATGATGGAAGTCACCGACGGCTTCAGATACTTTTGACACACCGTCTGAAGGTAGTAAGCCACAATGGAGCCAAACACCGCCAAATGCAGCACTGCCAGCATACCCAGGTTAAACACCTGAGGCGCGGGACTGAAAAGCAGTCCTAAAGTCATGGCCAGAACAGCACCGACGCCAAACTGGACTGCCGTAAACACCGCCGCATCTTCCTTATGAGCAAAAAATCCAGTCACAACGATATGAGCACCATAAAACACAGAACTGAGAAGCGTAATGCTGTCTCCAAGACTGATGCTGAGGTTTTCATTCAGCGAGAGCATACCTATGCCCCAAAAGCATACCGCCGCACCAATGTAAGCTTTTATGGACGGATTCTTTTTGAATACCGCCCAGGTTAAAAATGGGACTATGACCACATAGGCACTTGCTAAAAAGGACTGTTTACTCGCCGTCGTAAACTGAAGACCATAGATTTGCAGCACGTATCCCATTGAAAGCATGACGCCAGCGATCAGACCGCCTTTCATGTCTTTCAGTTTCGTTGAAAACAGTTTCTTATGGATGACTATGGCCATAAGCACAAAGGCAAATAAAAATCTAAATCCCATAAGATAAAAAGGGCTCATAAATTCCAGTGCGTATTTCCCTGCAGGGAACGTCGAACCCCACATCAGCGCCGTGGTCATAAGGCCAAGTCCGGCAAGCAGCCGTGTCTTTTTTGGGTATTCTGCCAGTTGTTCAGCGTCGTCCCTTCCGACCGCTTCACGACCCGGATTGTTCAAAGCCGACTCATTTTGATTCTCTCTTCCAGCCATGGATTCCATCCCCTTAATAGCATAAATAATCGTAATTTCTCAATTCATGATCTCGATTCATTATAGCAAACCTCAATTTGTACTTTTTACAATGATTCGCATTAAATTTTGTATAATTCACTACTCGTTTCGAAACATTGAGTTATAATTTTGATAGAGGTGAGATTCATGTCTATCACGGTTCTGGAAGCCACTAAGCTGAGTACCTTTAAAAACTTCAAACTCATTGTGGGCCATTCCGGCCTCGATCGTCCGGTTGAGAAAATTGGAATTCTGGATTATGAGTTTATTTCGAATATCCACGGACAATTTATTCCCGGTGAATTTGTCATCAGCAGCTTGTTGTTTGCAAAAGATCATCCTGAACGGATCCTTTCCGCAGTCACCAGTCTGATTGAGGACGGTGTCAGCGGTTTAGCCATTAAAAATATCTATTACAATACGCTTCCCCGGGAGGTCCTGGCGTATGCCAGTGAACACAGCTTTCCCATCTTCATTTTTGATAATACAGTCTACTTTGAAGACATCATTACGGAGCTGACGGATAAACTCAGATCCGTTGACAACGAAGCTTTGCTCGAAGCCAAAGTGGATGCGTTAGTGCGTCTTAGTCTCAACAAAGCCACGGTCAGAGAGATTGCGCTCGAAATTAACACCAGCTTTAGAGAGCATTTTTTTGTTCTCTATCTCCGCGAAAAGAAGCTCTTTAATCCCCAAGGCTCCATAAAGCTCTTGGATGAGATCAAAAAGCAGCGCAGCCTGGAGCTTCAAAACAGCGTCATGAGGTATCGTCAAGGACTTCTCCTGATTTTTACTTTTGACCAATCCCTGGAGGAAACCAAATTAAAATCCACATCTCTGCAAGTTTTTTCGAAACTCGGAATCCCGTCAGACCAATACGAGGCTGGCATAAGCGGTGCCCACGCCGACCTCAGTGATTTGGGGAGAGCCATTAATGAAAGCTTGTACGCGCAAAAGACCAGTGCTCTCATCAATGAAAGGATCTGTGCCTTCAGTGATATTGGCCTTTACAGCATTCTGATGCCTTATCACCAGGAGCTTTGGATGCGTCAATTTTATGACCGGATTCTTAAACCCATCAAGGACTATGACGAAAGATACAATACTCAGCTCTTTGATACAGCTCAAGCCTTTGTTCAGCAGGACGGAAAAATCGCGGAAACGGCAGAAGCCCTATTTATGCATAGCAATACCATTCGTTATCGCATAGGAAAAATTAAGAGTCTCCTGCATATGGAGGCGGCGGAAGGCAGTTTCTATGAACAGCTTTCTGTAGCTGTTAAACTCGACCGAATCTACTCCCTCTAATCTGCTTGAGTCTATTCCACCCTAATCCGAAAGGGGCTCCCACAACATGATAGACATTTCGTTCTTTCAAGTTAAAAAAACGTATTATCAGAAACCCATCCTTGAATCCGTTTCCTTCGACGTGCTCTCAGGCTCTAAGATTGGTTTGATTGGCCGCAACGGCGCAGGAAAAACGACACTTTTCAAACTCATGATGAATGATGAGCTCCCGGACGCAGGTCAAGTGACGCTTCGCAAAGGTCTGCGCCTCGGATTTCTCGAACAATTGCCAGACCATAGACCGGGACAAACCGTCAAAAACTTATTGGACGAAGGCTTCTCGGAACTTCATGCGCTGAGAGCGACGCTCTCTGAACTTGAGCTCAGAATGTCCGAGGATCCTCAGAACACATCATTGCTTAAAAGCTACGGAGAAAAACTGACGCTTTTCGAAGCACTGGGCGGTTATACGACCGAAGTCAAACTGAATGAGATCTGCCAGGCATTGAAGCTGGTCCCGCTGCTCGATCAGCCTTTTGAGTCACTTTCCGGCGGCGAAAAGACCAGAACCCTATTTGGACGCTTACTCCTCAAGGCGCCGGACGTCCTGCTTCTCGATGAACCTACCAACCACCTGGACAGCGATATGCTGGAGTGGCTCGAGCGGTATCTGAACCTTTACGACGGCACTGTCATCATGATCTCTCATGACCGCTATTTTCTGGATCTGGTCGCCCAGTCCATCCTGGAGCTTGATCAGGGCTATGTACGCCACTATGAAGGCAACTATTCCTGGTATGCCATTGAGAAGGAAAAGCAAAATGAGCTTCAGCTTCAGCAGTATCTGCTCCAGCAAAAGAAAGTTAAAGCCATTGAAGCGGCTATTAAGCGTTTTGAATTGTGGGGCACTATGGGCGACAACGAAAAATTCTTCAAGAAAGCCAACCAGTTCAAAGCGCGCCTAGATAAAATGGATAAAGTCCTGCCTCCGGATCACGGCCAGCTGAACTATAAGCTGAGCCTGGACAGTACCTCCAAGTCATCAAAGCAGCTGATCACACTTGAGAATCTGAAGCTGGGATACCCTGGCATGACCTTGCTTGAGCATGGCCATTTAAGTCTTTTTCGGGGCGAGCGCCTTTGCCTGATCGGTAAAAACGGTGCAGGGAAAACGACGCTCTTCAAAGCGATACTGGGACAATGCGAGCCCCTTGACGGTTTGGTCAGGGTTGGGGCATCTGCGACCATCGGCTATATCCCTCAAGATATTGAGTTTGAGAATGCGGACCTCAGTCTGCACGATTGGTGTATTCAAACGCTTTCTCTCAGCGGCGGTGAGGCCAGAAATCTGCTGGCCCACTACGGGTTCCGGGATCAGGAGGTTTTCAGGCGGCTTTCGACACTTTCCGGGGGTGAGCGCAGCCGGCTGAAGCTCATTCAGATTTCGAAATCCCAGTCGACACTGCTGCTCCTCGACGAACCGACCAATCACATGGATATCCCATCAAGAGAACAGCTTGAAGCCATGTTGTCGGATTTTAAAGGGACTTTGCTGATGATCTCCCATGACCGCTACCTGATTGAAATGATTGCTACCGGTATGGTCTGGCTGCACGATCAGACGCTGGAGCGGATTGACGGTGGCTATGAGGATTATTTAACCGCCAGGTCGCAGGTTGAGCAGCTCGCGGCGAACACCGTGCCTGATAAAAGCGGTGGCGCTTCTGAGAAAAACACTGGGGTCTCGAACCAATATCGAAAGGAACGTCCAAAGACCTACCAAAAAGAGAAGCTGCGGCTGCAACAGGTTGAAGCTGAAATTGTGTCGACCGAAGACCGGCTAACCCTTATAGAGGAGGCCCTGAAGGCGCATGCAAGTGACTTCGAAAAGCTGACGGCACTCAGTTCAGAGCTGGCAGCACTTAAGGAGCACCATCATGCATTGCTGGAGGAATGGACCGAGCTTGCGGACATTATAGAAGCTGCTCCTAAGGCTTGAAATAGGACATTTCGCTGAAGCATGTTATAATAAGATAACAAATTAACGGAAATGAGGTTCCCAGCATGACGCAGTTTAAAGATCTTGGCATTGAAGCCCCCATTCTGACCGCTATAGATGAGATGGGCTTTGAGACCCCTACCGAAGTTCAAATTAAGGCAGTCCCGAAAATTCTCAATAATGAGGATTTGATTATCATTTCAAAAACCGGCAGCGGCAAAACCGCTGCTTTTGGCATGCCTATTTTACAGTTGACGACGCCTGACATAGGCGCCACACAAGCGCTGATTCTCACACCTACCCGGGAGCTGGCCATCCAGGTGGACCATGACATCATGCAAATGGCCAAGCATCTCAGCCATAAGACAACCGCCATCTACGGCCAGCATAACATCAATGTTGAGATCAAGGCCCTCAGCAAGTTTCCGGAGATTGTCACTGGTACGCCTGGCCGGGTCTACGATCACATTCAAAGAGGCCAGCTCAAGCTTGATAAAGTTAAGTTCCTCGTCATTGATGAAGCGGATCGCATGCTGGACATGGGCTTTATTGATCAGGTAGTTCGGATTATCAAAAAACTGCCTAAGGATCGTGTCACGCTGCTCTTCTCAGCGACCATGCCGGAAGAAGTGCGCCGCATGTGCAAGGCTTACATGAAGTCCCCGTCGACTATTGAGATCGAATCCGAGACTAAAACGGTTGATCTGATAGAGCAATCCTACTATCGTGTGGAACGCAATGAAAAGCGCACACAGCTGGACAGGCTTTTAATTATGAACAGACCCGACAGCTGCATGATCTTCTGCAATACACGCCATGCAGTGGACCAGGTTCAAAGCTTTCTTCAGCGTCAAGGCTATGCGTCCATGGCCCTCCACGGTGAAATCCCCCAGAGCAAACGGCAATCCACCATAGAAAAATTCAAGAAGAGCGACTTCCACCTCCTGGTCGCAACGGACGTTGCAGCCCGCGGCATTCACATTGATGATCTCTCTCTGGTCATCAACTATGATGTCCCAGAGGACAAAGACAGCTATGTCCATAGAATCGGCCGGACGGGCAGAGCCGGCAACACAGGTCGCGCCATTTCCCTGGTTACCGGGGAGGATGTGATGACCCTCTATGAAATCGAAGAGCACATCAATGCCATGATCTCCGAGGCGGACCTCCCCACAGACGCTGAAGTGAACGCACAAAAGGATGCGTCAGCGATCTGGAAAAAGACGAAATCGGTGCCATTCTCTCCTCCACAGGATCCAACCGCAAAAGCCAGGAGCAGCCGTCCACCGAGACGCTCCGGCGCTGAGCGGCCGACCCAAGGAAAGACCAGACCTCAGAGCGAGAAAAAGCCAGAGCCTAAAAAGAGCAGACCTGCCGATAGTCGCGAAACCGGCTTCCGCTACGAAACCCGCGAACCAAGCTTTGAGAATCCCAAAAAAGCGACCCACGAGAACGCTCATCCAAAGAAAAAGCCTTACGCCGGTTCCAGCCGCCAAGGCAATCCAAACCAGTATCATCCTCACCATCAAGAACCAAAGGCGAAAGGTGCCAGCCCCGCTGCAGCACCGAGCGCTCCGGTTCCGCAAAAAACACAGACCGCGGCGCCAGTGCCAAAGGAAAAGTCATTACTGGCCAAAATTGCGGGACGTTTGTTTGGTAAGAAATAATCACTAGTTAAAATTGAAGGAAAAGGGACTTGAGTTTATATCCGACCCGGAAAACGCCATCACAGAGGCAGCGATCCATACTCTTTTTGACATTTCTATAAGCCAAACTCTGCCAGAAGATGATAAATTGAAGCCTGGCGCATTCTACCGTCACGATAAGGTCTATATCGTTGGGCAGAATTTAGAGCATACCGGTCTGCCACACGATAAGCTTCATGAATATATGGGTAAACTCGTTTCCTTCATCCAGGCAGAGAGTACCATGAACGATCTGCTAAAAGCTGCTGTTATTAATTTCTACATTGGTTATCTTCACCCGTATTTTGACGGTAATGGACGAATGGCCAGATTGATCCACCTTTGGTATTTAAGGACGAAAGGTTACTCCTCTGCGTTGTTCATCCCGCTTTCCAGTTATATTGAGCGAAGCCGGAGTTCTTACTACAACGCCTATTTGTTAGCGGAGAACAATCTAAAGATCAGCAGGGTAATGGATGTGACGCCATTTCTGATTTACTATATTGAAAATGTTTATAACAAACTCACTGGAACTTCACCACAGAACTTTACAGTTGAAACTTTTCAACGGGCACTTAGTGATGGAAAAATCACTGTAAAAGAAAAAGATCTTTGGTCTTTCGTTCTATCCGCCTATGGCAATAATGAGTTTTCTACGAAACAGCTCGAACGCGACTTTGGAAATGCCGCCTACGCAACAATACGTGGATTTGTATTGAAATTTGAAGAGCTGGGATTGTTGACTGCACAAAAGTATAGCAATAGAGTCAAATACGCAGTGAGAATATAGTGAAGCTCAAGGGTTTCGCGACCACTTGCAGCGCTCATCTGCGGGATGCGCCCTATATAAGAAAAGGAGCCCCATGCTTAGAGAGCAAGTTCTCTAAGCATGGGGCTCCTTTTGCATATGAAATTCTTATCGTTTAGCGCTACTCAATTTGTCCATTCGACCTTGTATGATAACCCAGCTTCCTTGAAATCTTATCTGCCGCGTCTGTGATCAGCTTTGCAAATAAATCCGTATCTTCCGGAAATCTAAACTTCGGTCCTGAAACGGATAGGCAGCCAATGACCTTTTGAGTCGAGTCAAAAATAGGCGCTGCTACACAGCCAACTTCGTAATCCTTTTCACCGACACTTACCGCATAGCCCTGCTGTCTGATCTTTTCAAGTTCCTGTATGAAATCCTCCGGCTCAGCAACCGTATATTCCGTCAGCTTCACGAGTTCCTTAGTCATTTCCACCCAGACGGAACGATCCATAAACGCCAGAATTGACCTTCCTGTTGCACCCGCCCAAATTGGGAATCTCTCGCCAATTCGCACAGTTCGCTTAATTGCCATAGGACTCTCCACCTGCTCAAAGCAAACGCGGTCGTGATAGTCCAGCAAATAGAGGTTGGTCGTCTCTCTCGTCTGGTGCGTAATGTTCTCCATGTGTGGCCGGCTGACACTTCGAATATCCATGCTTTCCTTGGCAATCAGTCCAAGATAATAGAGATCGAATCCCAATTTATAGTGGTTGGTCTTAGGATTCTTGTAGATGAACCCTTCTTCTTCCAACGCCGTGAGCAACCGCAGCGTCGTCGACTTCGCCAGTGAAATTTTTTCGGAGATTTCAGTCAGATTCATCTCCCGCGATTCCCAGGTAAATGCTTTTAAAATTGATAAGGCTCTGGAAAGCGTTCTGACCGAACTTTCGCTTTTTACTGTTTTCATTTGCCCACCCCATGTTTAATTGCGCTGCCCAAGGTACAAGCTGCGGTCAAAATCCGTCACAGTGACGTTTCAGCCCTATCATACCACAGGATGGCACACCTTTGCCATTTTTAAAATCAGAAGACCCAAAAAATTCAAAATTGTAGCTGATAGTTACTAAACCCACCACCAACTCCAACCATTACCACATCCGAATAGCGCTCTGCACCAATAATGAAGCCCCCGCAACCGCAATCCAGCAGCAAATCCCCAGGAGCACAGGCTTAAGCCCTTGAGTCAGGAGCTTCTTGATCTTCGTATTAAGTCCAATGGCCGCCATAGCCATCACGATCAGAAATTTCCCCAAGGTTACCAAAGCCACAGAGAGCTCTCCAAGATCAAAAACCGTATTCACTACAGCCGCTGCCAAAAACCCAATGACAAACCACGGAAACACTTTAACAAAGTTGAAATTTTCGGTATCAGAAAGTTCATTTCTCACCTCACCCTTATCAGCCAAAAGAGATTTCTTTCGGGCAGTGTAAATGGCAAGAACCAAAGTGATGGGCACAATCATCAAAGTACGGGTCAACTTAACAATTGTAGCAAACGCCAAGGCTGTATCATTGCCAGCCGCGCTGCTCCAAGCCGTACCCGCCGCAACGACAGATGACGTGTCGTTGATGGCAGTGCCTGCCCACATGCCAAATCCCATATCGCTGAGACCCAACAGTCGCCCGAAAGTTGGGAAAATGAAGACTGCTAAAACGTTAAACAGAAATATGGTTGAGATCGCATGAGCTACCTCTTCGTCGCTTGCCTCGATCACCGGTGCCGTCGCTGCAATCGCAGAGCCTCCGCAGATGGACGTTCCAACGCCAATCAGTGTAGTTACTTTGCCGTCCAGACTCAAGGTTTTTCCCACAAAATAGGCCGTCACAAAGGACGCTGACAAGGTCACCAGAATCACCATTATGGACTGGCTGCCGACCTTGAAGACATGGAATAAATTCATTCCGAAGCCCAGCAGAATAATCGACAGCTGCAGCAGCTTCTTGGAGGTCATTTTAATGCCTTTTTCAAAACCTGCTGACTTCCAATTCAGTCCAGTCAGTTGAGGAAAAAAAAGCGACAGCATCATCCCTGCAAGGATTCCAAATACCGGGCTCCCCACCACCGGAACCGCCTTGCCAAGGAACCATGCCGGCATGGCAATGATGAAGCACAACAGAACTCCAGGCGAGATTTCTCTAAGAATTTTCACAAAGCGACACCCTTTCGCAAAGAAACTCGGTGTCAGACACCGAGTTTCACTTTTCTAAATCTTCTTCACATACTCTGACTTGAGATTCATTGCACCAAAGCCATCAATTTTGCAATCGATGTTATGATCACCCTCCACTAAGCGGATGTTCTTGACTTTAGTGCCCATCTTGAGTACGGACGAGCTGCCTTTCACCTTCAGATCCTTGATAACAGAGACAGTATCGCCATCAGTTAACAAATTGCCATTTGCGTCCCGCACTTCGAGAGCCTCAATGACTTCCTCGGCAGCTGAGGCGTTCATGCTCCATTCGTGGCCACATTCCGGACACACGTACATTTGATCACTTTCGTAAGTATATTCTGAACTGCATTTTGGACAGTTTGGCATAGCCATGGTGCTGACACTTCCTTTCCAGGGGGTTAAAAGGCTAGTCAATAGCCGTCACAAAGTTTATCACCTCATGCGCCTTAGTGTCAAGACCAACCCTGAATCTCAGTCCCCATCCCACTCCCAAAGCAATTAAATCATCTCAGGCTCTGCTAAAGTATAAACTTTAATGTCTTTCTGACTCCGACCCTTCCTCTTGCGGTTCTGCCTCCACTGCCACAGGCACCTTCTGCTTACCCGCCGCCACTAAAACACGATCTAGTATCACGCCGCCGCTGAGCAGCACAACCAGAACGCCTGTCACAATCATAATCCATTCAATCGCGATCCTGTCAGAGACCGGTCCAAAAAACATCATGCCCAGAGGCATCATAGCGCTGGACAGCATGCTCATGACGCCAAAGACTCTCCCCATATAATTTTCGTCAACCGTTTCCTGGATCAAGACCATAGACGGGGTATTATACGCGGGGATTGAAATGCCTATCAGCGCGAGAAACAGCGCATACCCCCAAAAGGTCGGCACCACACCTAAGGCAAGCGTCCCAACCCCAATGACGCCGCCGGACAGAGCAACTGTATGAATTCTGTTCTTCATGCCGCCCCAGACCGCCATGATTCCGCCGCCTGCGAGCATGCCCACGAAGAACACCACCTCAATGACCGTGAGATGCCAGTAGGTGCCGCTAAAAGTCCTCGTGACCTGCAGAGGTGTCAAAAAAGCTGAAGGCGCGATCAGAAACATTATGATGCCGTAAAACACGAAAAAGTGAAGGATGAATCTGTGCTGGCGAATATACGAAAACCCCAGCTTCAAATCCTCAAAATATCCAGAGTCTTGTTGCTGCAGCGCTTTTTCGTGGGGCTTCACGTGGAGAAAGAGCACGAGGATCGCAACGGCAACACCCGCCGTTATAATATCAATAAAGAGAAGATTCTGCAGACTGGTCATACTCATGAGTGCGCCGCTCGCCACCGGCGCGACCAGCATTAATCCCGACTGCAAGCTGTAGTTGATGCCGTTGACCCTTGTCAGCTTCTCCTGGGGCACCAGCTGAGGCAGCAGCGCGTTAATTGCCGGCGTCTGAATCCCGCTCCCCACTGAACGTACAGCGGACAGGACAAACATGAGCCACAGCGCCTCAAACCCAGCCATAAGGAAAAGGGCCAGCACCAGCGTGGCAGCCGCAATTCCTATGTCCGACAGGATGATCAGCTTCTTTCGATCATACCGGTCCGCCCAAACGCCTGCAAAGGGCGACAATATAAAGGCCGGCAAAAATCCGCTGATGGCAGAGATAGTTACCATCAAGCCCGACTTGGTCTCCAGGGTGATGTACCACAAAATCGCGTATTGCACCAATGACGAACCGAACAACGTAAACATCTGGCTGGTCAAAAAGACGGCTGTCTCCCGGATCCACGCCCTTGGACTGTCGCTATGCGTTGACATGATTATTATCCTTTCTGGAAGTGTCTGATGCAATTTCAGTTTGCGCTCGAGCGGACGCAAAAATCAATGCTCATTAAAACCACAGCGCTGCAGGAGCTTTACGTACGCTTCAGTCCTCAAGCATTATCCCCGTCCCCGCACACCTCAATAAACGCCTTAAACAAAAGTCTCGACGCCTGATCCGCGTCAAACATCATTTCAGGGTGCCACTGTACCCCAGTTACGAACCGTTCACCCGGCAGCTCCAGCCCTTCCACCATGCCGTCCGCCGCCAAGGCCACGGCTTCAAGACCTCTGCCGATGGTCTTGACCGCCTGATGATGAAAACTGTTCGTCCAAATAGATTCTGCCTTCACCGCACGGCTGAGCCAGCTGCCTTCTGATAGTCTAACCTCATGAACAGGTGCCTGCTTTGGATAATTACTGAGGGCGTGACGATCCCCCTGCCACTCCGTGCCGAGATCCTGATAGAGGCTGCCGCCCATTGCGACATTAATCAGCTGTAGTCCCCTGCATATGCCCAACACAGGAATGGCGGCTTCTTCCAATACCCGCCTGAATAGCCCCATTTCGTGGTCGTCCCGTTCTGGCATCACATCGCCAAGACCCTTTCGCGGGGCCTCGTTATACAGCAGTGGATTGACATCCGATCCTCCGGTAAAAATTATACCGTTAAGCCGTGTCACCATCGGCCAAAGTACTTCTGTTGTTCCAGCGAGCGGCAAAATCACCGGGCATCCCCCAGCCGCCTCCACAGCGCGGACATAATCTGTCGCAAGAAGCTGCCATGTTTGCCCCGGCGAACCCAATCCGGTGACCAGCCCCGGCGCATCACTCCGGGAAAAATTACTGCATATACCAATAATAGGTTTCACGCGTCATCCAACCTTTGCCGTTGATTTATCTGCTGACGAGCATCTGCGAATCTCTCAGAAAACATTCTTTTCTATACCCCAGCCAGCTCACAACACGCATGAAACTCTGCATGTGGACTCCCCAATTAATTAGGAAAAACAATTTGACCAGCGGATCCATGCCTGACTGAGTATAATTCTTTGCGACTGCGGATATTTGTTCATTATGGTCTCGAATGTTGTCGAATAATTTGTTGCACTTAAAATTTTTTTGCAATAGAATATTACTATCTGTAATCATTGTCACTTTGTACCAATAAACGACCCGTTGCCGACTTCCTTCGACCGGACCATCCGCCCTACGCGGTTTGTCCCATCCTGAGAAACCGGAGTTGAAGCTATGCTTTCGAATAAAATTGATTGGCTGAAAAATCGCATTTGTGAAATTGAAGCGCGCAGCGAAGAAATGATCGCGGCGCGAAAAAATCTAAATCCCATCAAAGAAACTCTGAGTATTATTCTTAAATATTTAGGGATTGGCATAATCTGGATCTTGTTCTCAGATCATATTCTTTCCCTTGTCATAAAGGACCCAGAACAGCTTAAAGATTTTCAACTTTATAAAGGGTGGCTCTACGTCATAGTGTCAGGCGGTGTCTTCTACGCAATAATTCTTAAGAGAATAAAACTGTTTTCAAACGCAATCACCCATATTTATGATGAAACGAAACTCCTGACCGCCTACGACCAGCAGCTTGAGGAAATCACCACCATTCTTGAGCGGCAGCACGAGATCCTGGCGCATCAAAAAACCGCTCTTGAAAACAGCGACCAGAGGTATCAGCTCACCTTGGAAGGCTCAAATGACGCCTTGTGGGAATGGGATCTCGAAACCAATCACTATCATTCCTCGATTCTCTCGAAACCGCAATATCATTTGTCTGAGCAGCCGCTTTCCAACAACGTTGACGACTGGATTGCGCTGCTGCATCCAGAGGATCGCGACACAATTCAAAATGCGCTTCAGAATTTCATCATAAGCACCAATAACTTATATGAGAATACATACCGCGTCTGTTCAGATGCCGGCGAAACCAGATGGATCCACAGCCGTGCGGTCGCTTTCAGGGATGAAACGGGAAAGGCAAAAAAGATTGCCGGGTCACACACGGACATCACAGAAAGTGTACTGATGAGCGATGCCATGCATCAGGAAAAGGAATTGCTGGAGAGTATTTTACTCCGAGCGCCGGTCATGGTCCTGATGACAGATCCAAACGGAAGCATTGTCCGCTTCAATCCTATGGCTGCGCTCATCACGGGTTATTCTGAGGAGGAAGCCATCGGCCGCCATGTCCTGGAGCTCCTCAGCCCCACTGAAGATCTCGAAAAAAATGCCGTTCTCATGAAAAACATCCTAAGCGGAGCGCAAACCGAGCATATCGATGTCACCATAGTGTGCAAAAACGGCAGAAGAGCTGAGATACTATGGTACAGCAGCTTGATCAGGGATCAGCAAAGCGAGCTGAAATACCTGCTCAGCGTTGGTGTAGATGATACGGAAAATCGAATCATGCTGGATCAGCTTCATGAGATGGCTTATCACGATACGCTCACTCGACTCCCCAATCGCAGCTACTTCAGGCTTCAGGTCCAGCAGCATCTGGATGACGCCGTGAATCAGCACAAACAAATTGCCATAGTCTACATGGATTTGGTGGACTTCAAGCATATCAACGACAGCGTGGGGGTAGAAGCAGGTGATCAGCTGCTTCAGCTCTTTGCTGACAAGCTCAGGGGCATGTTTCATGAGCCTGAGCTTATCTCGCGCATAGGCGGAGATGAATTCGCCGTCATGCTGGTGTCCGAGGATGACACTGCGGTTATGGCAGAAAGAATGCGTCAGGCTGCCGAGCAGTTGAAATTCAAATGGACCTATCACGAACAGGAATTTTTTGTTTCTGTCACCATGGGCATGGCGATCTATCCGACCCACGGCTGCGACCTGAACATCCTGGAAATCAATGCCGATACCGCTTTGTTCCACGCCAAAGAGCACGCCCGAGGCAAATGCGTCCTCTTCAGGGATGAGATGCGCGACAAAATTCTGAACACTATTCACACGAGCAGCCTTCTGAGAACTGCGCTGGATCAGAATCAGTTTTCGCTGGTCTATCAGCCCATTATCGAACTGAGCACTATGACGGTTTCAGGTGTAGAGGCTCTCATCCGGCTGAATGACTCTGAAGGCCGCCCTGTTTCCCCTATGAGTTTTATTCCTTTTGCCGAACAGCATGGCTACATAAACAGCATCAGCGATTGGGTCATTCAAACCGCCGCTAAGCAAAAGTACGACTGGGGGCGTCTTGGCTTGAGTGCACTCACCATGTCCATCAACCTCTCAGGAAAATGTCTGACCCACAACCAGATCATAGAGACTCTGGAACACTACATGAAGGTTTACCATATCAAGCCGGAGGAATTTGATCTGGAGATCACAGAAACTGCGATTATTGAGGATATGGACAAAAGTCTAAAAATTTTGGATCAGTTAAAGGAGATTGGATTTTCCATAGCTCTTGACGACTTTGGTTCCGGTTACTCCTCATTAACTTATTTAAACAAACTCCCCATTGATACGGTGAAAATTGACCGGGAGTTTATCAGTCAGATTTCAGAGGCAGCAGATGAACTTCATTTGCTCAGCGCAATCATTGACCTCTCACACCGCCTTGGGCTCAGGGTTCTGGCGGAAGGCGTCGAAACAGAGTCGCAGCTTCAGTTTCTGATACGACATGGCTGCGATCTGGCTCAGGGCTATTATTTCTGCAGGCCATTGCCTGCGACTGAGGCTGAACGTTTTATAACTTCCCAAAATAAGCTCTCGGAAATGGATGTCTTCATAGAAAATACACAATAATCCTGTTTCCTATTTGACGAAGTCGCTGTAAGAATCAAATCCTGAAAGGGAGACCTTCACCTATGATCAAATCCAATCCTTTCATTCGACGATTCAAAGTATGGACATGGATGCTGCTTGCTCTGATTGTCCTGATCACTTACGTCACCTTGTTTCTGCCTTATAGGTCAGCGCTGGAAAGAATGACACTTGAGAATTATGTTCTGATCTCCAAGGCGTCAATAAGCACAGTTGATCAATTCATATTGCGAAGTCATGACAACGCCAGCAATTTTTCCCATGCTTTGATTGAGCACACACCTCTTGATGACTATTTGAGTGGGGCGCTGACCTTGGACGAGCTCAAGAAGATCAGTGCCGATGGTTTCTTATACGAAGCCTCTAAACAGCCTCATTTAATCGCCGGTGCCAGGCTGCTGTTTGGGAGTGTGAACGCGACCATCGGCAGCGAATATCTTCCTGCCCTTTTAAGTCAAAGAAACGACTACAATTCAAACCATGTTCAGACGGTTTTTTTGACAGGTCGTGAAACGCCAGGGCTGTTTGTAGCGGTGCCGCTTATGACGAACGGGATGATTTACGGCTATGATTTGATTCTGTACGATCTCGCCGCTTTAGCCGAACCGCTGAACCGAAATAATATGACACTGTCTTTTGTCGACCTGACACAGCAAAATTTCCTGTTTGACGCCGGGGCCAAGCTGAAGGAGGCTGGCGGCGTCACGCTTTACGACAATGGCTGGTATACCGGTTTCGTCCTTCCCATTAACGGCACAAACCAGGCGCTGCATGTGTCCACTTCAAACGAGATTCTCTATGACCGCGTTGAAGACATCATTCTGATGAACCTTTTGGGATTTGCATTGGCGGTTGGGGTTGTGCTGTTTCTCAGCAACCGGTTTATTGTCTTCCAGGTTCGGCATCTGATGACGCATGCAGAGAAGTCGAAAGAAAAATACAAAGATATCGCGAACCGGGACCAATTGACAGGTACGTTTTCCAGACGCTATCTAGAGGAATGGAAGGTATCGAATGGCCCGCTCAGCCTGCTTGAGCTGACGCACTTCGTTCTGGCTATGGTGGATGTCAACGACCTCAAGGTGATCAATGACACCTACGGTCATAAAACAGGCGATCTCGCGCTGAAGTATGTGGCTGACACCATGAAGCGGACACTGCGCTCAGAGGATGTGATCATCCGCTACGGCGGTGACGAATTTCTCGTGATCCTGTCCTCTTGCACGTTGGATGAAGCCAATCATATTTTCAGCAGGATCAATCAGGCACTGCAACTGGACCAGCCTTTTGATTTTCAGCTTTCCATCTCTTACGGTACGGAGTACTTGACGAAGGTGGAACTCATGGACGAGGTGATCCACGCAGCGGATGAGAAGATGTATGCGTTGAAAGTGAAGAATAGGGCAGTGTTTGCTTAATTTAAATGAGAAGTACCCGGAAGGAAATTGGCGTCTTATGCCAATTTCCTTTTTTATATAATGCGGCCATTGTCAACGGATCCAAGGTAGTCTGACATAAAATCAAACTCGGTGTCTGACACTCAGTTGAACTCGGTGTCTGACACTCAGTTTAACTCGGTGTCTGACACTCAGTTTAACCCGGTGTCTGACACTCAGTTTAACCCGGTGTCTGACACTCAATTAAATTTGGGGCCAGAGTCCAACATTCCCGTTTTGCCACATGGAACGAGGGTATCCATAAGATGATGTCCTTTTATTGTTCACAGAACGCCACTAAGGCAAGGAGGCAGAAGGATGAAACGATTGGAAACCACCTGCGGCTACTGTGGGTGCGGCTGCGGCATCTACGTCAACGTCGCGGATGATGGCACCCTTCTCGGCATCACGCCAAGCTACAATCACGTGGTAAGTCAGGGCAAGCTGTGCTCTAAAGGCTGGCATGGCTTCGGCTTCGTACGCGATTCCAGACGGCTGGTCAATCCCCTCGTAAGAAATGAAGACGGCAGCTTCCGCGAAACCACTTGGGAGGATGCCTATGACAGAGTCGTTGCAGGCTTCAAAGCCGCCATGACCGGCGAGGACAATACGGAGTCCATTGGTATGCTTTCCTCTGCCCGGTGCACCAACGAGGAGAATTTCCTCATGGCCAAGTTCGCCAGAAAAGCCCTGCGGACCAGCAGCATTGACCACTGCGCCCGCCTCTGACACAGCCCAACGGTAGCCAGTCTGGCTATCTCCTTTGGCAGCGGCGCTATGACCAACACCATTGAGGAAATCGGGGACGCGGACTTGATCTTCGTCATAGGCTCCAACACCACGGAGCAGCACCCCCTCGTGGCCACACGCATTTTCGAAGCCCTCGACAAAGGCGCCAAGCTCTACGTCGCGGATCCAAGGCGCATCCGGCTCACGGACTTCGCCCACGGCTATGCGCCTATCGAGCCCGGCACCAACCTGGCCATGATCAATGCCATGATTCACGTCATCATCGAAGAAGGACTTCAGGATCAAAAATTTATAGATGAACGCACCAACAGCTACGACATCATGAAAGCGTCTGTGGCGGACTGCACGCCGGAATGGGCAGAGCCCATCACCAAGGTACCGGCTGAGACGATCCGCGACTTCGCCCGCACCTACGCTACCAGCGACAAGGCCATGATCCTCTATACTATGGGGGTAACCCAGCACGTGACGGCTACCCGCAGCATCTGCGCCCTCGCCAACCTGGCCATGCTGACCGGCCACGTAGGCCGTCCGTCCACCGGCATCAACCCTCTCAGGGGACAAAACAACGTCCAGGGCTCCGGCGACATGGCGACGCTGCCGGATTACCTCCCTGGCTACCAGCGTCCGGAATGGCCGACCACCTGGGAACGCTTTTCCAAAGCCTGGGGCGACTTTTCCTGTCTGCGCGGCAAAGTCATGTCGGAGATGTTCGACCTGATCGACGAGGGCAAGATGAAAGCCATGTACATAGTGGGTGAGAATCCGGTTTTATCCGATCCGGATCAGAACCACACCATCCACGCCCTCAAGAAACTGCCTTTCCTGGTGGTTCAAGACCTCTTCCTGACGGAAACCGCCGAATACGCGGACATCGTACTGCCGGCCTCCAGCTGGCTGGAAAAGGACGGCACCTACACCAACACCGAACGCCGGGTCCAGCTCATCCGCAAAGTCATTGAGCCCGTAGGCAACTCCAAGCCCGACTGGATCATCCTCAACGAACTCATGCAGCGCATGGGCCTGGACGTCGACTATAAATCCACTTCCGAAATCATGGACGAAATCAACCTCCTCGTCCCAACCTATGCCGGCATCACCCACGAGCGCATCCAGGAGGTCGGCATCCAGTGGCCGTGTCCGGACAAAAATCATCCGGGTACCCCAATCCTCCACGTTGGCCAGTTCAGGCGACAAGGCGGAAAAGGCCTCTTCACCATCAACAACTTTGAGCGCGAGGGCGAGCGCACCAGCGAAGAATTCCCGTTCATAATGACCACCGGCCGCGTCACCCATCAGTATCACACCGGCACCATGACCCGCAAGGTCTGGACCCTGCACAGGGAATACCCTCACGGCTTCGTGGAGATCAACGTCAAGGACGCCGAAGCACTGGGCATCAAGGAGCACCAGATGGTCCGCGTCACCTCCGCCCGTGGAAGCATCACCGCCATGGCCGCGATCACCGACCGCATCAACGAAAAGACCATATTCATGCCGTTCCACTTTGCCGAATCCCCTGTCAACCGACTGACCGGCCAGCATCTGGATCCGCTGATCAAGATCCCCGAGCTCAAGGTCACAGCCGTCAGAATCGAGGTGGAAAAATGAAGACCCCGCTGCTCTATCAACTGGAAAAATCAAAGCTCGACCTCGTCCTGGGCCGCTGGAATCAAACCATCCCGGTTTACGTCCCTTCCGGCAAGGGCAAAGACATTTCCCTTTTGCCGATGGTCGACTTCCCCCGCACCGAAGCCTACATCAACCTCACCCTGCCCGTCAAAGAGATGATGTTCGAGCAGAAGGAAGCCCTGTTCCGCTGGGATCGGGACGCTGGCGGCGTGAAAGTGGAGAATCTCTCAAATCAGCACGCCGGCGAAAGAATCCTGTATGGCGTCCGGGCGTGCGATACCTACGGCGTCGGGTATACCGACCACTTCTATTTGAAGGAGTTTGAGGATACCAACTATGCCTCACGACGCGACAAGGTTTTTATAGTCGCTGTGAACTGCTTGAAGGCCGGCCCGCACTGCTTCTGTACGTCGGTGGGGACGGGGGTTTTCTCGACTACGGGTCACGACCTTGCTTTGACAGAGCTGGAGGGCTTCTACTTGGTGGAGTCTGCCACAGCAAAAGGACAGCAGCTGATCGAAGCCGCGGCGGACTTTTTCGTGCCGGTATCTGATGAGTTTGCCGGGGACGTCTCCCCCGGAACCCTCCTGGCCATGAAGGAACAGCTCAGGCAGAAAGTAGCAGACAGCTTCCCGCTGAAGATGGATCTGACCAACCTCCACGAGGATATGGCGAGGACCTTCAACGCGGACTTCTGGCTGGACGAGGCCAATGCCTGCATAGGCTGTACCGGTTGCACCAACGTCTGCCCGACCTGCACCTGCTTCAACGTCGTAGAGGAGAACCGGGACAAGGATCACGGCATGCGCGTCCGCTATTGGGATTCCTGCCAGAGCGACCACTTTACCCGCAACGCGGAGTTCCACAATCCGCGCAATGCTTTGTCCAGAACCCGGTACAGGGTCTATGACAAGCTGAAGTATATCGAGGAGCGCTTCGGTTACAAGGGCTGCTCAGGCTGTGGCCGATGCACAGATGTCTGCCCTACCTACATCAGCATCATAGACATTATCCACTCGATCCAGAAAGAAGCGAAGGAAAATCCGGAGCCCCCTGCAATTCATCAGATCACAGCCATGCGCCACGAGATCTTCGACCGCGAAATCAACGTGCGAAACGGTCTCTTCACGCCGGATGTGGCGACCATCACGAAGATCGAGCTGGAGACCCCCGAGATCAAGCGGATCTATGTCAAATATGACGATCCGGCGCTGCACAAGAACTTTAAGCTGAATGGCCAGTTCTTCCAAATTACCGTCTTTGGCGAGGGCGAGGTACCAATCTCCATCCCGTTCGGCCCTGAGGAAAGCGACGAGTTCGACTTCTGCTTCAAGAATGTGGGTACTGTCTCCAACATCCTTTACAATTTGAAGGTAGGCGACAAAGTTGGACTACGGGGTCCTTACGGCAGACCATTCCCGTACGAGCCTCTCAAAGGGCGCAACCTGGTCTTTATAGGATCCGGTGTAGCCATGGCGCCGCTCAGAACCATTCTGGTCCAGGTCGTGGACAACCTGCAGGACTTTGGAAAGGTGGTCATCATGGCCAGCGCGCTGCAATACGACAAGGTCATCTACAAGGATGAGCTGAAGCTCTGGTCAGAGCTCGAGGGTGTCGAAGTCCACTATGCTCTCAAGGATCCAACGGATCAGGTCAAGGCTCACCAAGGCTACATCAACGACTTGCTGCCGGACTTGGATCTGGACTGGAGCAACACCACGGCGCTGGTCTGCGCGTCGCCAAAGCGGATTAAGGAAGTCTCCAAGGACCTCCTCGCCCTGGGCATTAAACCGACGGACATCCTGACCACCCTTGAAACCCACATGCGCTGCGGCGCAGGCAAGTGCGGCCACTGTAAAGTAGGCAGCCACTACATGTGCGTCGACGGTCCGGTCTTCACCTATGAAGAGATGATGGCGCTGCCGCCGGAATATTAGGATCAAGTCAAGTCAAATCAAGGACATGGAAAACCCGCCCGAAGCTTGCGCTTGGGGCGGGTTTTTGGTTTAGAAACTCGGTGTCAGACACCGAGTTTCTGACTTATTAATTGCCTTTATTCTTTCCATTGCCTTTATTAGCTGAGTTGCCTGGGGCAGGCGGTGCTTCCATGTCTTCCAATTCATCAATACGATCATTTAAAAAGTCACGGATTTCATCTTCATAGTCGTCAGCGTCAGTTTTTAAGACGCCATTGAACTCAGTGTTAGGACCCATTAATTTAGATACTTCGGAAATTAGGTTGGTGCCCATATATCGGTTGGATATGCCAAGTTCTTTCAGAATTTTGTTAGCGACGGCAGGGGCTGCAGGATAGTTATCCATGTCTTTGTCGTCATTATCACCATTGTCGCCATTTTCATCTTCATCATATATGACTTCTACAGTAATCTCATCTTCAAATTTTAGTACATCGTCACCATCGCCATCTTCATCAGGATTGATCCATGCGAAAACAGTAATCACAAACTCATCTTCCACGGAAAGGTTCCATTCAGCCTCAAAATTGAATTTGTCATTCGACAACATAACATATTCACTTGGCTGATCAATGAGTGTGATATATTGTGGTGCGCCATCCCCATCAATTTCAATTCTCAGGAATTCCAGCACATCCCCTTCATCAGCTTGAACCCAGCCTTTGATGAGCGTGTCATCACTCCAGTTGTCCACAACAATGTCTTTGTTTGGTTTTGTTAACTGTAAATCATAGTCCGTCTCATAATCGAATTTGAATTCTACGGACTTAATGTCATATTCTGTTTGATAGCCAAGATCTTGATCATCCGGTTCAATGCGTGTACTTACCTCAATGTTATAATCGTCGTCATCATTATCTTCAATATTAAAATCATCCGGGCTAACGACAAATTTAAAAGCAAACTTCTCGTCTTCCCATTCGCCAATAACGTCATCGAAATCAGAATCGTCACTTTCAATTTCCAGTTCCACGTCATTGATGGTAAGTTTTATCCATTCAATGATGTCTTCATCATTAGCCATGATATAACCTGTAACAAAGAACTCATCATCTTCATTTAGAAGCTTTAACTCTTCGTCAGGGGTCTCAATAACTACTTTATACTCCCCTTCATCTACATAAGCAAACGCAAACGCTGACATCATCATAATCAGCACGGTCGACAAAAACATCGCAATAAGTCGTTTCAAAATATCACGTCCTTTCAAGCAAAGGGTAACATAACACCGGTGTTCCTTCTTACATTATACCTCAAATACCTTAAAATATTCAAAAACACAAAAAAGTAACACAACTCTCATCTGAGGTTTTATTGCCAAAGTGGGTAAAAAGACACTATATCCTCAAAATTCAGCCATTTCCCTACAAGGAGGTTTCAATTATGTTTGAAAGGATATTCTTTTTAAACCCGCGTGCAAATCCACGTTTCAATGCATCCAGAATTACGTTGCTTGTGTTTGTGCTGATCACGACCATCGGCATGATCTCTGGGAGCTATGCCGCCGGCCCAACTGCCGGTCAAGAGCTGCGGGCCATGGGGCTGATTGAAGGTAAAACCGGTGGTGACCTGGCGGAAAACGACTATCTGACCCGAACGGAAATGATGGTCATTCTGGCCAGAATGCTGGGCGAATTCAATCAGGCTGCTGCATGGCAGGCGCCTTCCACATTTCTGGATGCCAGGAACCATTGGGGTGAGCCCTATGTGGCTTACGCGCAGTACCGGGAATGGACTTCAGGCATAGGCGGCAATTTATTTGGCTACGAACAGCGCCACACGGTTCAGGAGGCCAGCGTCTTCATGCTGAAGGCCCTCGGCTATACGACCCCGGAAGACTTCATTTGGGAAACCGCCTTCGACACCGCTCGAGAACTGGGGCTCTTCAATGGTCTGGCCTTGACTCAGGAACAGGACATCCTCAGGGGCGATCTGTTCAGGCTCATGATGAATACCCTCGAAACGCCTGCCAAGGGGCATCCTTACCGGCTCGGAGATCAGCTTGGCGTTACAGTGGCACCTTCCTTTGCAGCAACTATGGCCGCTGCCCGGACGAATACTCCAATGGCCGCCGTCCGAATTGGCGACCGGTGGGGCTACATGACCTCGGATGGGAAGCTTGGGATCCGCTTCCTCTACAGTCAGGCCCAGGATTTTTCCGAGAATCTCGCCGCAGTGGCCCAGAATGGAAAAGTCGGCTTCATTGACAAAGCCGGCACTATGATGATTCCATTCAATTACGAAGACGCAGGAAGCTTTGCCGATGGTCTCGCCCCCGCAAAATACGGCGGCAAATACGGCTTCATCGACAAAAACGCAAATTGGGTCATCGAACCCGCCTACGAGTTTGCCGACCAGTTCTCTGAGGGTCTGGCCCGCGTGGTCGTTGCCGGCAAAATTGGCTATATCGACAAAACCGGGACTATGATCATTCAGCCGTCCTTTACGGCTGCCAACAGCTTTAAAAACGGCATTGCCGCGATCCAGGAGAATGGCCTGATCGGCTATATCAACCGCTCAGGCACCAAGGTGATTGCCCCTAAATATCTCGTCGCCGGCAACGGAGCCGACGGTATGATTCGGTTCAATTCAGGCACTTCCATAGGCTTCATGAATACCAGCGGCGCTGTGATCCTGTCTGCGAATTATCTGTGGGCAGACAACTTTTCAGAAGGGTTGGCCGTCGTCGAGTCAAACGTCAGCAGCGGCTTCGCCTTCCACTATATCAACACCGCGGGTACCCGTGTTTTCAGCCAAAGCTATCAAGACGCCTATCCTTTTGCCGATGGTCTCGCCTTCGTCATGTCCGGCGGCAAATATGGCATCATTGACAAATCCGGCACTATGGTGGTTCAGCCAAAATTCAGCTATGTCGACCAGGAAGGCTTCTCAAACGGCCTCGCCCGGATCCTCTCCAAAGATCAGGTTGGATTTATCAACCGCAGCGGCACCGTGGTCATTGCGGCACAGTTTGATGAAGCACGGCGGTTTGTTAAGTGATGTGAGTCCGTCAAGTGAAAAAAAGGTAAAAAAAGGATGAAACGGTTTTTTGACCGTTTCATCCTTTTTTCGTTGTCTGAAGGTGAAACTGGGTGTCAGACACCCGGTTTCGCCCTCACTTTAAAACTCGGTGTCTGACACCCAGTTTCCTAACTGTACGACGCTCCCCCAGAACCGCGCCTCCAAGTATACATGCGGCGCCCGCGATCTGACCGGGCAGCATGGTTTCACCCAAAAATAAAACCGAAAAGACGACGGCCGACAGTGGCTCCAAATATCCCGAGATCGCCACAGTCTGAACCGGCAGGTGACCAATGGAGGAAAAGTATAGGTAACAGCCCACACCTGTGTTCAGCACGCCAAGAAGCAGTATCGGGATCCAGTCTTCACCTGATACCTGAATCGTTAAGCCCTGCCTGAGTCCCACATAAACCGCGGCTGTCAAAAAACTGATAAACAATTGAACCACAGAATTCTCAAGGCCAGTGATGGGTTTAGCCAGTTTGTTGAAAATGACCAGGACGGCAAGCGTGACGGCGGACATGCCCCCATAAAAGAGACCCAATATGTTTTTACCATCCTGAATCGCCCCGCCATTGACGAGTACAACACCGCACAGAACCACCAAAAAACCTGTTATTTTAGGCCAGGTCAGCTTTTCGTGGAACAAAAGCGGAGAAAGGACCATGACAATGACTGGGCCGCAGTAGTAGGCTAATGACGCAAGGCTGACGCCAATGAGTTTATAGGCTTCATAGAGAAACATCCAGCTTGCCCCCATAGCTATGCCGGACACCGCAATAAAAGCGAATTGCTTTTTGTATTGAAGAAAATTGATTTTTTGTTTCGAGAAAATAAAAATAAATATTAGAAGTGCACTGCCTATCAATGTCCTCAAAAGGACAATTTCATAGCTTGTGAGGGCAATGCGGCTGGCGACGATCCCATTTGAGCCGAACAGGAGCAAAGCAAGAATATATTTTAAATAAGCGGATTTCATGGGATCACCTCCTGATTGGCTAAAAAGCTATTCTTTCACTTTCCCTGTACCTTAAGCCGACTGAACAATACCACACTCAAGCCGCTGCTTACGACTGTCAGCAGCGTGAAAATGATGACCATCCCCACGTCCTGGCCAAAACCGTAAAGGGGTTTCAAAACTTCCCCCAAAGCCACTGAAAGGCACAGGGTCAGCGTCTTGATCAACGCCACACCTGCCAGCAGGGTCCCAATCCTGGTGTTTCTGAAGAGCTGCCATATCACGAAAGCAAACGCCGGAAACACAATGCCTAAATCGAGAACAAACACTCCGTAGACTTCACCCGGCGTTCGGCTAAAAAGGTCATGCTGCATTCTGAGAAGCCACACAGGTATCAAGACCACAAGAATGAACAGCAGAAAGCCCAGGATCAACCGCCTCAGAGGCGTTGAAATTGGAATGACTGCGCCCGAATGCTGTACTAAAGTAATCACACCAGCAATGACGCCATATAAAGTTGACGAAAAAATGGCGAGATAAAGTAAATAAAGTGAAGTATATTGTCCTTGTATAGCGTAGAGTCCATAGCCGTAAAACAAATAAAACGCAAGTCCTGTCATGATCATCAGTGGCTTGATTTTAAGCGGTTTCTGGCGATATCTCAATAATTTAACCGACATGACCGTCAATACAAGAGCAGTTGGCGCAGTGATGAGATCCTGGATCATGGATCCGAATCGGAGAAATGGCGTGATAGTGCCTGAGTCTACAACTTCGAGGTAAACGCGTGAATCAAATAAACTTGCGACGGACACAAATAAGGATAAGAGTCCGCCAATCAACATGAGTGTGCCTGTCCATTTGATGCTTTCTGAGGTCTTGCTGCAATGTACTGATTCATTTTCAGAAACTGCGGGCACGACGAATTCCTCCAAGTAAATAGGTTGTGCATCTGAGATAATCTCGAATGCCATATGGATATTACCCAATCACGCTTTGGCTAAACAGTACAAAGTTGCCTAAGCGGGGGTCAATAGGCCATAGCGGCTGACACCGCCTTCAACATCAGATTGGAACTGGGTGTCAGACACCCAGTTCTCATTATTTAACTGAGCCTAATTTTCACCTCACACTACCAGCCGTGCACCTCGCTCCGCTGCGCTGCGCTTCGGTCGCGGGCTGCGCCCTATATAAACAAAGGCAGCACCGCACTTCA
>WXFH01000024.1 GCA_009881125.1 Acidaminobacter sp.
ATTCTTTGCAGATTTCAACGGTTTCATCCGGCAGCGGCTCGCCAAAGACATCAATGGCGGCGCCGCCTGCGAGAACGTGGGTCATGGCAAATTCGTGACCGAAGAGCTCGCCTAGGCGTGAGAGGACAGACTCGGCCTGTCCTGTGATTTCGGGTCCAATGCCATCCCCGGAAATGACGGCTATTTTATATTTCATTAGGCTTCACCCCTCGACTTTTTGATGGAGGCGATCAGACCGCCGCCGTCGATAATGTCGCGCATGAAAGGTGGGAGTGGCTGAGCCTGATAAGTTTCGCCTTTAGTGATATTTTCGATTTTGCCGCTTTCGAAGTCGACGCGGATTTCGTCGCCATCGGCAATCTTCCTGGCGGCCTCGGCGCATTCGATGATGGGAAGACCAATGTTGAAGGCATTGCGGTAAAAAATTCGGGCAAAGGTTTCGGCAATGACGCAGGACACGCCGGCGCCTTTGATGGCGATGGGCGCGTGCTCGCGGGATGAGCCGCAGCCGAAGTTGCGGCCGCCAATCATGATGTCGCCCTTTTGAACTTTGCCTGCAAAGGTGTCGTCAATGTCGATCATACAGTATTTTGCGAGAATTTCAGGGTCTGCGGTGCTCAGGTAGCGTGCCGGGATGATGACGTCGGTATCAATATTATCGCCAAACTTAAAAGCGCGGCCGGATGTGCTCATGGAATGTCCTCCTCGTAACGTTAATTATAATAGTAGAAAGTGATCTGAATCAGGCGCGCTCAGGATTAGCAATCTTGCCGGCAACTGCTGAAGCTGCTGCGACGGCTGGACTTGCCAGATAAATTTCTGACTCGGTGTGGCCCATGCGGCCAATGAAGTTTCTGTTGGTCGTCGCGACCGCGCGCTCGCCTTTTGCCAGGATGCCCATATGGCCGCCCAGGCAAGGGCCGCAGGTCGGGGTGCTGACAATGGCGCCGGCTTCAATGAAGATCTCGATCAAGCCTTCTCTCAAGGCGTCCAGATAAATTTTCTGTGTCGCAGGGAAGATAATGACGCGAACGCCTTTGGCTACTTTTTTACCTTTAAGGTAGCGCGCCGCAATGCGAAGGTCGTCGAGGCGGCCGTTGGTGCAGGAGCCTATGACTACCTGATCAATTGTGATGGCGCCTTTCTCCTGCTCCATGCGCTCGATTTCGTCAATGGTGCGGGTGTTGTCAGGAGAATGCGGGAAGGAGACTGTAGGACGGATGGCCGCAAGGTCGATTTCAATAACCTGGGCATAGACAGCGTCCTGATCTGCTTCGAAGATGACGCTAGGCCGCTTGCCGCGGTTTTCGAGATATGCCTTAGTGCGCTCATCTACCGGGAAGATGCCGTTTTTAGCGCCGGCTTCAATGGCCATATTGGCAATGGTGAAGCGGTCGTCCATAGTGAGGCTGGCAACGCCTTCGCCCACGAATTCCATGGACTGGTAGCGGGCGCCATCGACGCCAATTTTGCCGATGATATGAAGAATGACATCCTTGCCGCTGACGTGCTCTGACAGTTTCCCCTTCAGGACAAACTGGATCGCCTCCGGTACTCTGAACCAGCAGAGACCGGTCGCCATACCCGCAGCCATGTCTGTGGAGCCTATGCCTGTGGAGAAAGCACCCAGGGCACCGTAAGTACAGGTGTGGCTGTCCGCGCCTATGACGACGTCGCCAGGGACCACGAGACCTTTTTCAGGCAGAAGGGCATGCTCAATCCCCATTTCACCGATCTCAAAATAATTCTCAATGGACTGGTCGTGAGCAAAGACGCGCATTTGGCGGCACTGCTCAGCACTTTGGATGTCCTTGTTTGGCGTGAAGTGATCCGGGACAAGCGCAATTCTCTTGTTATCAAAGACAGCGGGCTGGCCAAGTTTGGTGAACTCTTTGATGGCAGGCGGCGCGGTGATGTCATTGCCGAGCACGAGGTCGAGCTTCGCCTGGATGAATTCGCCCGGTGCGACGAAGTCTTTGCCGGCGTGGGCGGCGAGGATTTTCTGAGTCATTGTCATTGGCTGTTTTGCTTGAGTGGACATGAATGATGGCTCCTTTTTAGCAGATTTATGAGTGAGGGATCCTTTGCTTTCGCGCCGGATCCCTTGGGGTACGTTCTACGAGATCACGCGGATAGGGGGTTCTGCAGAAATGGACTCAAGCTTTTGAGCCGCGTTCAGGTAAGCGAGAATACTTGCTTCAATAATGTCTGTGGAAAGTCCGCGGCCTGTGACAGCGCGGCTGCCTTTCCTGAGCTTGACAATGGCTTCGCCCTGGGCGTCTTCCTGCTCTGTGATGGACTGGATCTTGTAATCCTCCAAAGTCGCGCCGGTTTTGACGATTTTCTCAATGGATTTGTAAGCGGCGTCAATTGGGCCGTCTCCGGCAGAGACTTCCTCGTAGATCTGGCCTTCTACTTCCAGAGCGATCGTCGCTGTGGCGGTGATGGTGTTGCCGCTGTTGATGATGAAACGCTTGAGCTTGTACTTGTTGTGCTCTTCGAGGTTCATAACATCGTCCTGAAGAAGTGCTTCGATGTCCCGGTCGTCAACGGTTTTCTTTTTGTCCGCGAGGACTTTGAAATCGTCAAACGCGCGGTTGACTTCTTCTTTAGTGAGCTCGTAACCCAGGGTCTTGAGACGGTCTTCAAAGGCGTGGCGACCTGAGTGCTTGCCAAGGACCATGGCATTCGTTCTCAGGCCTACGGACTCCGGGGTCATGATTTCGTAAGTTGAGGCGTTCGCAAGCATACCGTGCTGGTGGATACCGGACTCGTGGGCAAAAGCGTTGGCGCCGACAATAGCTTTATTTGGCTGAACGCTGATACCTGTAATGGAAGTCAGGAGCTTGGAAGAACGGGCAATTTGGGTAGTCTCAATGCCGGTCTTGATGCCGTAGTAGTCGAAGCGTGTCGCAAGACCCATGGCAATCTCTTCAAGGGCGGCGTTGCCGGCGCGCTCGCCAATACCGTTGACGGTACATTCTACCTGCGTGGCGCCTGCCTTGACGGCAGCCAGTGAGTTGGCGACAGCCAAACCAAGGTCATTGTGGCAGTGGACGGAGATGTCGACTTTGTGGATGCCGTTGACTTTTTCCCGGATGGACGAAATCAGGCTGCTGTATTCCATAGGGGTTGTATAGCCAACCGTGTCAGGCACGTTGAGTGTCGTTGCGCCGGCTTTGATGACGGCTTCGAAGATGCGGTACAGGAATTCGGGGTTGGATCTCGTCGCGTCTTCCGCTGAGAACTCTACGTCCTCGCAATAGCGCTTGGCGTATTTGACCATAGCCACCGCGCGTTCGAGAACAGCATCCGGCTCCATTTTGAGCTTATACTGCATATGTATGTCGCTCGTCGCAATGAAGGTGTGGATTCTAGGGCGCTTCGCGTACTGGACAGCTTCCCAGGCCACGTCGATGTCCTTTTCGAGGGCTCTCGCCAAACTGGCGACCGTCGTCTCCTTAAGCTCCTTGGCTATGGTCTGGACGGATTCAAAATCGCCGGGAGAAGCTATGGCAAAGCCGGCTTCAATGATGTCTACTTTCATTTTCTCAAGCTGTCTGGCCATGTCGATTTTTTCTTTAAGGGTCATGCTGCAGCCCGGGGACTGTTCCCCGTCGCGAAGCGTCGTATCGAAAATTTTGATCGTCTTGTCCGGTTGAATGATTGTACTCATTTTTTTGACCTCCTTGTTCTGGATGAATCCATTTGTGCCGATGGTGTTTAAAGATGAGAAATAACTTAACCGTAAGATTCTGATCCTCAGAAAAAGTGTTTTTCTGCAACAAAAAAGAGCGCGTCCTATGCAAGGACGAGCTCTATGCCCGCGTTACCACCTTTTTTTTGCCTCCTGCTTCAAATGGGAGACAACTCTCTACGGTTCAAACAAACCTGTGCCGATAACGGGGCGACCGGATGCTCTTAATGCCGAAAGTCTTAAAAGGTTTCGGAGCATCTGCTCAGGAGTGAGAGTCTTACTGATGTCACTGCCGGCTTTCACCATGTCCGGCTCGCTTTGAATGACGGGTGCAGTAAGGGTATGTCTCCATCAGCGCAAAAATTGCTATTAGGGTGTGAATGTTAAGAATATTTATTAAACGAATCTTAACAGGTGGGGCTTAGATTGTCAACACTTGGGGAGAAAAATTTTATAAATTTTTATTTTTGACGCTCATACGGCTCGCAGGGCGGGATTGGATGCTCTGATGGGTTGTATGGAATTCGGTACAAGATACGGCGCTTGTGGGGGGATTGAAAAAAAGTATTTTTTGAAAATTCAGAAGACTGAGGTTGCGGCAGAAGAGGTATAATGGGGGTGAGGGGGTGGGGCAGGTGACCATCGGCAAAAAAACGGAAAATGAAAAACAGGTGATTTCAACAGCGTGTCCCCTGGATTGCTGGGATGCGTGTTCAATTTTGGCTACGGTGGAGGACGGTGTGATCAAGTCGCTGGCCGGGAATCCGGCGAATCCTGTGACGGGGAAGGGGCTGTGTTCAAAAGGGCTGGCCCATATGGCGAGGCGGACGCATCCTGAGCGGCTTAGGCGTCCGCTGGTCAGGGACGCTGCGGGAGAAGGCTTTCGGGCAGTGACCTGGGATGAGGCGCTGGATCTGGTGGCGGATAGGCTGGATCAGATTCGCCGGGAGGGTCCTGCCACGGCGGTGCTGCACTGCGCCCATGCGGGGAGTGTTGGGCTGCTGAAGAAGCTGGAGGCCAGGTTTTTCAGTGCCTATGGCGGGGTGACCACTTCTGTGGGCAGCTTGTGTGAAGGCGCTGGGCATCAAGCGCAGAACTACGATTTTGGCGCTGCCATGAGCCACGAGATTTCGGATGTGGTGAATGCCCGCGTGGTCGTGATTTGGGGGCGGAATCCGGCGGAAACCGGGATTCATGCCATGCCTTTTTTGAGGCAGGCGAAAGAACGCGGCGCTGAGATTGTGGTGATTGATCCTCGCGGGTCAGCGACTTCTGCGGCTTTGTCAGCTCAGCTTGTGACGCCGCGGCCGGGGACGGATGGTGCGCTTGCCTTATCCATTGCGCATGTGCTGATTGAGGAAAACCTGGTGGATGCAGAGTTTATACGTCGTCATGTCAAAGGGTATCCGGCTTTTAAAGATGCGGTTAAGCCGTGGACGCCGGAAGCGGCTGAGGCGGAAACGGGGGTTTCGGCTGAGGTGATCCGGTCGCTGGCGCGTCTGTATGGAAGTGCCAAGCCTGCCTGTCTGTTGGTGGGTTATGGCGTGCAGCGCTATACCAATGGCGGGGAGACCGTCAGGGCTATTGATGCGCTGGCGGCGATTACCGGTAATATTGGGATTTCCGGTGGCGGTGTGAATTATAACAATGACCGGATGTCCGGGTATTTGGACTCCGAGGTGCTGAGCGGCCAGTCTCTCAGAGTGCACCACAGAACCTATCCGAGACCAATGATGGCGGATTTTATCCTTTCTGCGAATCATCCCAAAATTAAGGCGATCTTTACGACTAAGGCCAATCCCGTGACGCAGTTCATGGACACCGGGAAAATGCTGAAGGCCTTTGAGTCCGTTGACTTTAAGGTAACCATTGACCAGTTCATGACGGATACGGCGCAGGTCTCGGATGTCGTGCTGCCTTGTGCGCACTTTCTGGAAACGACGGATGTGATCCTGCCGCCGGCAGTGCACTCCTATTTGACTTATTGTTCGCCGGTCGTCGAGGCGGACCCCTGGGTGCCGTCTGAGCACTGGATTTTCACGCAGTTAGCCAAGCGCCTTGGCCTCGAGGCTTTTCCGGCGCAGAGCGAAGAGGCGTGGCTGGAGTTAGCTTTGAAGCCGTTATCAGAGGCTTTAGGTTATTCGGTGGACGTACTGAAAAAGGAGCCTGTGCCCGTTCATGAGAAGGATTCCGAAGTGGACAACGGCTTGGTGGCATGGTCAGAGTTGACGTTTAAAACGCCAAGCCGCAGAATTGAGCTTTGGTCCAACCGGGCCGGCATGGATGGCTTTGATCCGGTGGCGGTCTATAGACCTGTCGGGAAGCGGCCTTCGCCCGAAGAGCCTTATTATCTCCTGACGCCGCATATCAAGGAGTCCCTGCATTCTCAGCATTTCCTGGATCTTTTTGGACAGGCTCTTCCGGTGGCTTATCTTGGTCTGTCTGCAGCTAAAGGGCTTGGGGTAGCCGATGGTGACAAAATCAAAGTGTTCAATTCCACAGGGCAGCTGATCTGTACCGCAAAGGTGGAGGCGGATCAGAGTCCGGAGCTCGTTTTAATCCATGAAGGCTGGTGGCTGCAAAAAGGCGGCGGCGTCAATCAGCTGGTTGCGGAACGCGCCGCGGGGATGGGGCTGCACGCGGCTTATTATGAAGTCACTTGTAATGTGACTAAATGTAATGGGTAGGAGCATCTTTAATGAAAGTGACGAGTTCGGGGGATAGTTGACGGTGTGATCCAAGACCGATTTGGAAAGCGCGGTTCGGAGTTTTATGACTGGAGGTGTTAGCTGTGACCGAAAAAGAACTGCTGATGTTTTTCAAGTCGCTTGACCGGGCTTATTTTATTGACGGTCCCTCTAAAGCGCTGGCAGGGCTGGATCACGCGCTGCCAATAGGCTATGGGCAGACTATTTCTCAACCCAGCCTGGTGTTTGAAATGACCTGGCACTTAGCCCTTGAACGTGACAGTAAAGTGCTGGAAATAGGGACGGGTTCAGGGTATCAGACGGTTTTTCTTGCGGAATTTGGCGGTTCGGTTTACACTATAGAACGTCTGGAAGAACTGGCGGTCCCAGCCAGGACGCGTCTTGAGGGGCTTGGCTACAGCAACATTCGATTCAGGATTGGGGATGGCAGCGGAGGCTGGCCTGAAGCCGCGCCTTTTGACCGCATTATAGTCACTGCGGCATCTTCCGCGGTTCCGGTTGAACTGGTTGAGCAGCTGGCAACCGGCGGAAGAATGATTTTGCCGGTGGGCGTTCCCGGGGACCAGGATTTGCTTTTGGTGGTCAAAGACGCAGAGGGCGTTGTATCCCGGAGGGTATTGACCAAAGTCGTTTTTGTGGAACTGGTTGGGAAATATGGCTGGGATGGGTTTGAGGATTGAAATGATTAATAGCTGAGTGTATAGAGACTAAACTGACTTCATTTTGGGAGGGTTCAAGTGGTAAATAATATTTCATTCACAAGGGCGGAGACCTGTATGGTTATGGAGCCGCGACATAGTAATATTATGGGCAATGTTCATGGTGGAGAACTCATGAATCTGATGGACAATACTGCCGGGATTACGGCCTTCAAACACTGCAAAGGCGACGCTGTGACGGCAAGAGTGGATGAAATCGTCTTTCTAAAGCCGATCCACATTGGAGATATTGTAACGTGTGTAGGTCAGTTGACCTATGTAGGGCGAAGCTCTATGCAGATCATGGTCAGCATTTATGTCAATGACTTCAGCTCGGATGTCATGCCGGAGGCCTCTCTCAAGGCGTTTTTCACCATGGTGCATATAGTAGATGGTGTGCCGACACAGGTACCGCGTCTGGTGCCAAAAACGCCTGAGGAACATGCGTTATATGCATTGGGAGAGAAGAAGTACTTAGAGATTAAGGCGAAGTATTGAAAGTGGAAAGCGGAGTCGCCGGCATACGCCTATTGAAACTCGGTGTCAGACACCGAGTTTATTTTTTTGGAAAGGGGCTGTTGCAAAATAGCTCCCCCAAAAAGAATAGACAGATGGAAATCGAGTTGATGACCATCTGTCTATTTTATTGCAAAAAATGAATCAGGACCGGCTCCAAGAGCCAGTCCCGATAGGGTATAATTGATTTATGACGAACCAAATAACCCTAGATCATCATAACTCTAAAGCCCAATTTTGGCAACTGCCAATGAATTTTAGTGTGGGCACATTAATTCCAGAGGATAGCAAGGTCAGACTGGTGTGCAAAATAGTAGAGAGGATGGATTTAAGCGCAACAATAAGCACCGTGCCTCAAAAGGGCAGAAAGCCAGCCTTAGATTTTGTTAACTTCCTAAAAATTGTTCTTTTCTGTAATAGCGAAGGAAAATCATCAAATCGAAAAATTGAAGATTTTTGTGAGTATGATGTGAGAGGACACTACCTTCTTGGAGGTAGAAAAGCGCCGGATCACACCACGATCTGTCGATTTCAAAATATGCTCAATGATCATATGGCGGATTTATTGAGACAATTTGTGGAAATCCTCATTGAAGACGGGCATGTAGACCTAAAGAGTCTGTATATAGATGGGACTAAGATTGAAGCAGTCTCCAATAGATACACCTTTGTATGGCGCAAAGCTGTCGAAAAATATCAAAGCAAGTTAAAAGAACGCATGCTCAAAGAACTCGACATGCCAGAGGATAGTACGTTAAAAGAAGTCCAATCAAGGGTGTGCGCGGAGTTTAACAATATCAGAAACACATGCAGCAAGCTGAAAATTGAGTTTGTGCGTGGTGTAGGTCATCGCAAGACCGCGCAGCAACGTGAGTATGAGTACTATAAAGAGATAAAAGAAAAGTTTGAGACGTACGAAAAGCATCTTGAGGCTATGGGCACCAGAAACAGTTACTCAAAGACAGACCATGATGCAACCTTCATGCGCATGAAAGATGATCATATGCGAAATGGTCAACTTAAGCCTGCTTATAATATCCAAATGGCTTCAAGTGGCGCATTTGTCGTAGGCGTGATGGGCAGCCAGCATTCGAATGATCTGCATACACTGAAGCCTTTTCTCGAAGAACTGCTGGCGGCGTTTAGTGCTCGCATAAAAAACATCGTCACAGACGCAGGGTATGAAAGCGCAGAAAACTACGCTTATCTAGCCAGAAAAGGATTGAAAGCATACATTAAACCGGCAAATCATGAGACGAAAGACACAAAAAAAGTCAGAGAAGACATCAGTCGAAGAGAAAACATGCAATATATGGAAAATGAAGATGCCTAAGTCTGCAAAGCTGGCAAAAAGCTCATCCGATGTAAAGACAGCATCAAGAAATCTGCTTCAGGCTTCGAAGACATCAACTGGGTCTACACATGCTTTGAATGCAAAGGCTGCCAATACAGTGACCAATGCATTAAAAGCCGAAAGAATCCAGATCCTGAGAAGAAGAGCCTGAAGTTCTCTCCTGCCTTTGAAGCGTTCCGTAGTCAATCCGCAGAAAATATTGCATCAGAAGAAGGCATCAACGAGAGGATTAACCGTTCCATTCAAGCGGAAGGTGTTTTTTCAAAAGTTAAAGATGGTCTCGCTTATGACCGGTTTCGACGTAAGGGCATGAAAAAAATTGTAGCGGATATGATTATGGTTGCTATGGCGATTAACCTGAACAAACTCCATAATAAAATCCAAAACAACCAAACCGGCATTATCGAGTACAAAAAAGCGGCTTAGACCAGAAACTTTAAAACATGGTGGCTAGGCTTTTTTGTCGACCCTATAATTATTGCTTATGGGTGACTCGCGTTAAAAATCAAATATCTCAAAAGCATGCAATTGCAAATAGTACATAAAAAGAGCTGCTGCAAAACTAAATTTACTAGTTTTGCAACAGCTCCTTTCCATCAGACACCGAGTTTTCCATTTTGCAGACAAATAAAAAAAGGTCCATTTCAGTTGCGAAATGGGCCTTTTTGAATGTTAATTTAATTATTTAACAGGAACAACAACTTCAACTCTGTTTTTGTAAGCTTCGCCAACTGCGCCGAGGAAATCGCCATGTGCGTCGCGGATGGACATAGTTGCACCGGAGACGACATCAGCAAGTGCAGCTTTTTCTTCAGCTGTTAAAGCAGCAAGTTTGGCAAGATCCGCTTCGTTAGTTGTCGTTGCTTTGATTGGACGACCTGCGGCGGTTGTATTTTTAGCAAACCACTGCTCGAGTTCCATGACAGTTTTGCCTTTGAAGAACTCTTGGAAGAAGTCCATTTGCTTGTACCATTCATTTGCTGGATTCATGTGATAAGTATCGCCGCGTTGGCGCTTAGTGAGCCAGTTGTTGACTTCAGCAGCAGCGGATTCAGGAGTGTTGGTTGAAACGCCGACGACCTTCTCGGTTGTATGGTCGGTGACGTTATAACCTGCTTGACCCGGCCAGCCGGAGAAGTGAGGCATTGAAGCGCCGTCATAGTTAGGGGAAGAGACTTCGTAACCGTCTATGTAGACATTGAGAATTCTGCCGGCTGAGTCAAAAGTAGCGGCGGCCATTGCGACGTTGAAACTATAGACTGGCACTTCTTCGCTGTCTTTGCCAGGGCCGTTTCTAAATGCGACTTTATAGCCAATGCCTTGATAAACCTTGATGACACTGTCAGTTGCCGCAGGAGCTGCAGGGGCTGTGGTGCCGGCTTTAAGAAGAAGTTTTTGGCCAACGTAGATCAGGTTGATATTCTTGACTTGAGGATTGAGAGCAACCAACTCGCTCAGGGTCATCCCGTGTTTGACGGCGATTTTGTACATAGTGTCGCCGCTGACGACAACGTGGTACTCTCCACCATCCATTGCTGGCATAGCAACTGGGGTGGTAGTTTTAACCGGAGCAGGAGCAGGAGCAGGTGAGCTTGGTACGCTTGGCTGTGCTGGCTCTACCCATGGCGGAGATGCAGAAGTAGTGCTGTCTGCCGCAAGTGACATAGGCGCGAAGACGATCGCGGATGTCAAAAGCATCAATAGTGCCAGGGCTCTTGCTAGATTCTTTTTCAAACGTATTACCTCCTCTTGAATTTTTTCAGGTTGTCCTCAGTTTAATTAATGTTGTGAAAATGTTGACAAATCAAGTTGAAGACGACCTGATTTACATAAAAATTGTAACACAATTGTTACTTCATAACCACAATTTACCTGGTTTTTTCTGTTAACAATATGAACAAAACTCTGTAACGGCAACACTTTCGAGTGATTTTATGTTAGTGATTGGCGAAAATAATAGTTAGAATATTCAGATATCAAGAGTTACAAACATATCAAACTCTATTTGGATATTTTCAGAGACATGGATGTAACGCCTTGGTAACGCGACATTTTTAATGCAGGTGGTTTAATCTCTTTCATCCATAGGAGCATTGGCTGTAACTATTCTGTAATGCGCGTTGAAGGTTAGTCAGCTATGATAGGGATGTATGATGTCATTTGTGTGGGGGATTCTTGAAATGCTCAACCTGTATTCATTCGCCATTTTGTAAAAAATAGGAATCGGGAAGGTGCTGTTATGAAGGAGATTAAAGGGACACTTGTTAGACGACTGCAAGGCCTCATTAAGGCTGCGGAGAGGTTTCCGGTCTCAGTTGCCGGGTTTGCTGCAGCGCTGCTGGTGGTGTATGCCATCATAGGCGAAGATCTGGATCCGCCGCTGATCATGCAAAAAATGGTGTTCACTCTAGTTATTGGCGCTGTTCTTGGGATAGCGATTCAATTTACGGTTGAGAGCTTTGACGGGCTTTCTTCCCGCAGGGTGGCGGCTTACGTTGCCGGTCTGCTTCTGACTTTGGGATATTTTCTGATTCTGCTGCCGGTATCGGAGATCAGCGACGCAGTGGTGATCCGAAGCCTGGTGACGGGGTTCGCCTTGATCTGCGTGGTGCTGTGGTTGCCTTCTGCAGGCGGGAGAGAGGACTTTAACCGAGTTGCGCTGACCTATGTCAAAACCTTCGCCACGTCCTGGCTTTATGCGGCGGTGCTTTCGGCGGGGTTTGCAGCTGTGATCGCGACCGTTGACATTTTGTTGTTTGAAGTCAGCGATGAGGCGTATGCTTATTCTATGGCGACGGTGTGGATTTTATTTGCACCAGTGTACTTTTTGTCGCTGCTGCCGCGCTTTGACCATCGGCAAAACGCTCTTGAGAATGGTTCTGGCGCTGACCGCTCAGGTGGGGCTGGCGCGTTTGATTATCCAAGATATCTGGAGATTCTGGTCTCTTACATAGCGGTGCCTCTGGTGGCGGTGTATACGGCGGTGCTGGCGGCTTATTTGGGGAAGATTCTGGTGACTCAGGTCTGGCCTTCGGGGCAGCTGGGACCTATGGTGCTTTTGTATTCTGCTGCCGGGCTGCTAATTTTTGTAATGGCCAGCCTTCTGGACAATGGATTTGCGAAAGCCTACACGCGGGTGTTTCCAAAGGTGCTGATCCCGGTAGTCATTTTGCAGCTGATCTCGGTGGGCATACGGCTTGAGGCGTACGGTGTGACGGAATCCAGGTACTATGTCGCGCTCTTTGGCGTTTTCTCGCTGGCTGCGGGACTAATGCTGAGTTTCAGCCCGGTTTCGAAGAATGGCAGGGTGGCGCTGCTGGCAGCAGTGTTCGCGCTGGGGTCAATTCTTCCGCCGGTGGATGCGTTCACTGTGTCCCGAAACAGTCAAATTGGACGGCTGGAGGGGCTCCTGGCCGCGGAGGGGATGCTGGTCAATGGCGAGCTGGTGGCTAAGGCGGAGGCGTCGGAGCTTACAAAGACTGAAACGACGAGTATTGTGAACTATCTGCAGGGTTCAGGCGGGTTGGATTACGTAGAATGGCTGCCTGAGGATTTTAAAGCTTATGAGGATTTTGCGCGGACGTTTGGGTTTGAGCGTACTTTTGAACCGGCAGGGGGTCAACGCTACGCCATGGTAACACTGGATCCGGGGGTGCCTATGGCGGTTGATGGGTTTGATCGACTGCTGTCTTTTGAAGTGGCGCGGTACGAAAAAGAAATGGAGCCTCAGTCCCAGCGTATAGAGTTAGCCGGTGAAACATATGAAGTCAAGGTGACGCGGACCACGCCGGAGGATACCGTGGTAAAGTTGGTAACGCCGGTTGGGGATGAGGTTCTGGCGATTGCTTTGGAGGATGCGGTAAACAGCATTGCGCCTGAAATGGGTGCATTTAAGGAATTGATGCTGCCGGAGGCTATGACGGTCGCGGTCGAAAACGACCAGTTCAGGATGTCGGTGGTGTTCCGGGGGATTCATCTGTATGAGATGGGTCAAGGGGAAATTGCCTCGGATTACAGCTTTTATGTGTTAGTGGGAGATAAATAAAAATAAGTCAGTGCCGATTAGCCCTTTTGGGCTGTGGACACTGACTTATTTTATTTTTTGATTATAGATCCACGACGGTATTAAGGCCTTTGTCTTTCAATATCTGCAGCGCTTTTTCCTGGTTGTCGGTCTTGAAGACGACATAAGGCATTTCGCGGCGGCGCATGACAAAGGAGTAAATGTATTCGATGTTGATGCCGTTGTCGCCCATGATGTGGAAGAGCTCGTTCAGGCTGCCGGGTTTGTCGATGGGCTCGACAGCTATGACTTTGCTGAGTTTGGCGACGAAACCATCGGCCTTCAAGTCTTTGAGGGCTTCTTCGGGCTTGTCGACGACGATGCGGACAATGCCAAATTCGGTCGTGTCAAAGACGGCGATGGCCCGGATATCAACGCCATAACGGTAAAGTGCGTCTGTGACGGCGGCGAGGGCGCCATGGCGATTTTCAACGAAGACGGATAGTTGATCGATGAGCATTATTTTACCTCCCTCATATCGATGACGCGTTTGGCCTTACCTTCGAAGCGCGCCAGGGTGCGCGGCTCGTGCAGGTGGATTTTGGCGTCGATGCCTAATACGGTACGAAGTCTCGAACGGATGGTTTGTTTAAGGGCTTCAAGCTGGCCGAAGGATTCGAGCAGGTTGTCGTCAATGAGCTCGACGTCGATTTCGATCTTGTCCAGATAGCCTTTCTTGAAGACTTTGATCTGGTAGTGCGGGCCAATGCCTTCAGTGTTGAAGAGGACTTCTTCGATTTGGGACGGGAAGACGTTGACGCCGCCGAGGATCAGCATGTCGTCTGTGCGGCCCTGGATTTTGGCCATGCGGACGGTGGTGCGGCCGCAGTCGCAGGTTTCGTAATGGAGGGAGGTGATGTCTTTGGTTCGATAGCGGATAAGAGGCAGGGCTTCTTTGGTGACGGTGGTGATGACGAGCTCTCCGACTGAGCCTGGAGGAAGGACTTCCAGGGTCTCAGGGTCGATGATCTCCGGGATGAAGTGGTCTTCGGATATGTGCATGCCGCAGAGTGCCTTGCATTCGCCTGAGACGCCGGGGCCAATCAGTTCGCTCATGCCATAGTTTTCGGTGACGAAGATACCCCAAGCGTCCTGGAGCTCGCGGCGCATGGCTTCGGTGGAGCCTTCGCCGCCGAAGAGGCCCCATTTGAGCTTTAAGTCTTTCTTGGGATCAATGCCCATGGACTTGGCGACTTCGGCCATATGTAAAGCGTAGGAAGGTGTGCCGATGAGGGCGGTTGTTCCAAAGTCCTGCATGATCATAATCTGCTTTTCGGTATTGCCGCTGGACATTGGGATAACGGAGGCGCCGACGCGTTCGAGACCCTGGTGAAGGCCAAATGCGCCGGTGAACAGGCCATAGCCAAAGGAGACCTGAGCTGTGTCCTCTGCTGAGACGCCTGCCATGGTGACGATGCGGGCGATCAGCTCGGTCCAAGTCTCCATGTCATTTTTGGTGTAGCCTACCACGGTGGGTTTGCCGGTGGTGCCTGAGGAGGCATGATAGCGGACGACTTCCTTTTGGGGGACGGCGAAGAGTCCGAAGGGGTAGTTGTCCCGGAGGTCATTTTTGACTGTCAGAGGCAGCTTTTTAAGGTCCTCCAGAGACTGAATGTCTTCTGGATTAATGCCGAGCTCATTTAGCTTGGCGCGGTAATGGGGAACGTGGTCATAGACGCGGCGGACAGTCTGCTTCAGCCGTTCGAGCTGAAGCTTTTCCATCTGATCGCGCGCCATGGTTTCATAGGTGCTCCAGATCATGCTTGATACCTGCCTTTCACTATTTTATTGTTCTTTAAAGAATACCTTTTGGGGATTTGGTTGGCAAGCGGTGAATTTTGAATGATTGTGAAAGAATTTGGAAGGTTAATGGCAGTTTGGGGCGGGGGGTGAGGCTTGGTGGGACTGATTGAAGGCAACGTGGATGATAAGCATTCTCGCATGCTCTGGCACCGAAATGATTTGAGTGTCAGACACCGAAATGAACTGAGTGTCAGACACCGAGTTTGATTGAGTGTCTGACACTCAATCAATAACTGTCCGCGTCACCAACCTGAAAAAAGTTTGAAATCAGGATTTTAGACAAAATCATACAACCGACTGAAAAATTATGGAAAACTAGTTTTTTCAATGGTTTGAACGTGTAAACAAAAATAAAAATGCAAGACAAAATGCAAAAAATATCATATTCGGTGACAAAACAATAAAATTATGAAATATTACTTGCAATTTAATAAGAATATGATATTCTCATATCAAACAAAGCGATCCACTTCAAAGTGAAAACGGAGGCATAAGAATGACGAATACGGTTGTACTTGGAGTCATAGGCGCGGACTGTCATGCAGTCGGCAACAAAATTTTGGATTACGCATTCAGCAAAGCGGGCTTCAACGTGGTAAACATTGGTGTCCTATCTTCCCAGGAGGAATTCATCAACGCTGCGGAAGAAACCGGTGCGAAGGCCATGATCATCTCGTCTCTCTACGGCCACGGCGAGATCGACTGCCGCGGACTCAGAGAAAAATGTGACGAGGCGGGTCTCGACGACATGCTCCTCTACGTCGGCGGAAATCTGGTCGTCGGCAAACACGACTGGGAGGAAGTCAAAGAGAAATTCCTCGCTATGGGCTTCAACCGTGTCTACCCACCGGGTGCAGACCCGGAGCAAGGCATCCGCGACCTGAGGGACGACCTCAAGCTTCCTAAGCCAGAATAGCCTCGAAAGGGGTCTTTAAAGTGAACAATTACTTACTCATCGATTTTGGCAGCACCTACACCAAGCTGACAGCCGTGGATTTAAACGCTGAAGCCATCCTGGGCACTGCCAAAAGCTATACTACTGTCGAAACCGATATCATGACGGGCTATGAAGCCGCGCTGGCCGAGCTGAAAGCGACCCTCGCAGCAAAAGGCCGCCCGGACCTTGAGTTCGACCGAAAACTGGCATGCTCCTCGGCGGCAGGTGGCCTTAAAATGGTGGCCATAGGACTGGTCCAGGAGCTGACAGCGGAGGCGGCCAAGCGGGCGGCCCTCGGCGCAGGCGCACGAGTGCTGCAAGTCTTCGACCACGATCTGACCCGTCGGGACATCGAAAAAATAGCAGCCCTAAAACCGGACATGCTCCTGCTGGCAGGCGGCACGGACGGCGGCAATCAGACCTGCATCCTTCACAACGCAAAGCGCCTCGCGGAGGCGAAGCTTCCGGTCCCCATCGTCGTGGCCGGCAACAAATCCGCCATGGATGACATCGACGACTTATTTAAAGAAGCTGAGCTCATCTACAGCATGTCCGACAATGTCATGCCAAAGCTCAATGTGCTCAACGTCGACCCAGCCCGCGAGGAAATCCGGGAAATCTTCATGCAGCGCATCACCCACGCCAAAGGCATCCACACCGCCACCGGCATGATCGACGACATTCTCATGCCGACCCCGGCAGCGGTCCTGAAGGCCGCTGAGCTCCTGTCGAAAGGCACCGATCTGGAGGACGGCATAGGCACCCTGGTCATGGTGGACATAGGCGGCGCAACCACAGACGTCTACTCCATCTGCGACGGCGAGCCGACTCAGCCGGGCGTGACGCAAAAGGGGCTCGAGGAGCCCTTCGCCAAACGCACCGTCGAAGGCGACCTGGGCATGCGCTACTCGGCACTGTCACTCAAGGAGGCCGCCGGATCCAAACGCATCCGCGCCTACCTGAAAGATGATTTAGCCGATGTCGACGCTGCCTGCCGTCACCGCAGTCTGCAGCCAGACATGATCCCGCAGTCGCCCGAGGAACGTCACATGGACGAAGCCATTGCCAAAGCTGCAGTCGCCCTCTCCGTAGAACGCCACGCAGGCTGCCTCGAATCCTATTACTCGCCCATGGGGGTCGTGATTTCACAGCTCGGCAAAGACCTCGGCAACGCAGCGGCTTTTATAGGCACAGGCGGTGTCTTGGTCGCCAGCGAAAATCCTAAAGCCATATTGCAGGAAGGACTTTACGACCAGGAGACACCCACGAGCTTAAGACCTAAATCACCGGCCTTCAAGCTGGACCAGGACTACATCCTGTCGGCCATGGGACTGCTCTCGCAGGACCATCCCGACACTGCGCTCAGAATCATGAAGCGGCATATCGTGACGCTCTAACTTATAGGGGGATACAAAATGGAACTCAAAAATAAGAAATTGTCCATGGACGAATTTTTACGCATCCGCGAAGAAGTCCTCAAGCAGTGGCCGACCGGCGAAGGCATAGATCTCGAAGCCAACGTCGCTTTTCTGAAGCAAGTGCCGGAGCACAAAAGCTTCCCTGCGAAGCTTCGCTGGGCGAAGGAAAACGGCATCACGCTGGCACAGCCTCGTGCCGGTGTCGCGCTCATCGACGAGCACATCCAGCTCCTCAACTTCCTTCACACTGAAGGCGGCGCGGACCTGCTGCCAAGCACTATCGACAGCTATACCAGACAAAACAAATACAACGAATGCGAACGCGGCATCACGGAAAGCCGCAGAGAGGGACGCTCTCTCCTGAACGGCTTCCCGGGCGTCAATCATGGCGTTCACGGCTGCAGAAAAGTCTTCGAATCCGTCAATCTGCCGCTCCAAGCACGTCACGGCACACCGGATGCCCGCCTTCTTTCCGAAATCATCCACGCGGCCGGCTGGACCTCCAATGAGGGCGGCGGCATTTCCTACAACATTCCTTACGCAAAGAAAGTCAGTCTCGAGAAGACTATTACAGACTGGCAGTACTGCGACCGCCTCGTCGGCTACTATGAAGAGCAAGGCATTTCCATTAACCGCGAGCCGTTCGGTCCGCTGACAGGAACGCTGGTACCGCCAAGTATGTCCAATGCTGTGGCGATCATCGAAGCGCTCCTCGCGGCAGAGCAGGGCGTCAAGAATATCACCGTGGGCTACGGCCAGTGCGGCAACCTGGTTCAGGACGTCGCGGCCATCAGAGCCCTCGAAGATCAGTGCAATGAATACTTAATAGCTTCCGGCTATAACAACGTTTACCTGACCACCGTCTTCCACCAGTGGATGGGCGGCTTCCCGCAGGATGAGTCCAAAGCCTTCGGCGTCATCTCTTTGGGCGCGATCGCAGCTTCCCTGGCGGGTGCTACCAAAGTTATCGTCAAGACACCTCACGAAGCTTACGGCGTTCCTACCAAAGAAGCGAACGCTCAGGGCATCAGAGCCACAAAGATGGTCCTCAATCTCCTTCAGGAGCAGAAAATGCCGCTCAGTATCCAGCAGATCAACGAGAGCCGCATGATCAAAGCCGAAACCCAGTGCATCATTGACAAAGTCCTTGAACTGGGTGATGGCGACCTCGCCATCGGTACAGTCCGAGCCTTCGAAGCCGGCGTTCTGGACATTCCATTCGCCCCATCTGTCTACAATGCAGGCAAAATGATGCCAGCCCGTGACAATGACGGCGCGATCCGTTACCTCGACTTTGGCAACGTGCCGTTCTCTGATGAGATCAAAGAATTCAACCGAAATAAGCTCGAAGAGCGCGCCATGTACGAGCATCGCGAAGTCGACTTCAAAATGACCATTGATGACGTTTATGCCGTCAGCAAGGGCAACCTGATTGGTCGGCCTGAAACGGAGACAGACGCAGCGAAGAGCATTAAAAAATATCTCTATAAAACCGAATAGCAGAAGGGGTAAGGTGGATATCATGAAAATTATTGATGTGGTTTGTGCGCCAGGAAGAACTGGCTTCTATTTTGACGATCAAAGAGCCATAAAAAAAGGCGCGACGCTGGATGGCTTTGCTTACCAGGGCGCGACCATGACACCGGGTTTCCATGCCATCCGCGTAGCTGGTGAAGCGATTTCAGTCATGCTGATCCTCGAGGACGGCCAAGTGGCTCACGGAGATTGCGCCGCGGTTCAATATTCCGGCGCCGGCGGCCGCGATCCGCTCTTCATTGCGGCTGACTTTATTCCAGTCATTGAAAAAGAAATCGCTCCTAAGCTGATTGGCATGGAGCTCACTTCCTTTAAACCTTTGGCGGAAGCTTTTGATAAGATGGAGATTAACGGAAAACGCATGCACACAGCGATCCGTTATGGCATTACTCAAGCCCTTCTTGACGCGGTAGCGAAAGCGCAGCGCATAACTATGGCTGAAGTCGTCCAAAAGGAATACAACACAGGCGTTGATATCAAACGCATCCCTATATTCGCCCAATCCGGCGATGATCGCTATGACAACGTCGATAAAATGATCATCAAAGGCATTGACGTCATTCCACACGCTTTGATCAACCACGTTGAAACGAAGCTGGGCCGCCAGGGTGAGCTGCTTTATGCTTATGTGGAATGGCTCAGAGACCGCGTCATCAAACTCAGAGCGGATGAAACCTATAATCCTATTTTCCATATTGACGTTTACGGGACCATCGGCATAGCCTTTGAAAATGATCTGGCTAAAATGACAGATTATATCGAGACTCTGGCAAAAGCTGCGGCGCCGTTCCAGCTTCGTATTGAAGGCCCTATGGACGTGGATGACCGCGAAAAGCAGATGCACGCGCTGAAAGACCTCTGCGCCATGATAGACGCCCGCGGCATTCCGGTGGAGATCGTCGCGGACGAATGGTGCAACACGCTGGAAGACGTCAAGTTCTTCGCTGACAATAAGGCGGGTCATATGCTTCAGGTTAAGACGCCGGATCTTGGCGGCGTCAATAATATCATTGAAGCGCTGCTTTACTGCCGTGAAAAGAATCTCGGAGCCTACAGCGGCGGCACATGCAACGAGACGGCCCGCTCGGCGGAGATCACGACACAGATCGCGATTGCCTGCGACGCATCTCAAGTGCTTGCAAAGCCGGGCATGGGTGTTGACGAAGGCTTCATGATCGTCAATAATGAAATGAACCGCGTTGTGGCCCTCGCGGCGAGACGCCAGCGCGCGTAGTGAATGCACAACTAAACAGTATGTGATTTTCAGCAGGGTCTGGGTAAAGGTGAACCGTCAGGAAAGTGATGGCTAAACCCGCCCGGACCCTGCGTCTGCATTAGGAGGCCCGGGGCTTGGTCTCGACTTTCGGTAAAGGATTAAAATTTTTTTTGCCGATGGTCGGTGCCGCCTAAACTTTTAACAAGTGACATTGTTTTTGCTATGGAAAACCCATTTTAATGAGGTGAAGCGATTGAAACAGATCCACGTCAATAATATTACAGAAGCGGTGAAAAACAGTTGTCTGGAAGCGAACTACCGGCTGCCGTCGGATGTCATGAACGCGCTGGAAACGGCGGCCGCATCCGAGCCTTTCAAGCCTGCCGCAGGGATCCTAAACCGAATTGTCGAAAACCACCATCTCGCTGCCAAGGGTGTCTATCCCATCTGCCAGGATACAGGGATTGTCTTTGTACTGGTCGAGCTGGGTCAGGAGGTCCACATTGAGGGGGGCTCGCTGGAAGAGGCCATCAACGAGGGTGTCCGCCAGGGTTACGGCCAGGGTTTTCTGAGGAAATCCGTGGTTGGGGATCCGATTCAGCGGGTCAATACCGGCGACAACACACCGGCGGCGATCCAGTGGCGCGTGGTGCCCGGGGATCAGCTGCGGGTCGTCATTGCGCCAAAAGGCTTTGGCTCGGAAAATATGAGCCGGCTTAAAATGCTCAAACCCTCAGATGGGCTTCAAGGCGTTGAGGACTTTATCCTGGAGACGGTGGAACTGGCTGGCTCCAACCCGTGCCCGCCTATTGTCATAGGTGTTGGTATTGGCGGGACCTTTGACCTGGTGGCGGGTCTGGCGAAGCGGGCGCTGATGCGTCCGCTGGATGAGGCGCATCACGATCCGTATTATCAGGCACTGGAAGCATCGCTTTTGGAAAAAGTCAACGCAACGGGGATTGGGCCTCAGGGCTTTGGCGGAAAAACCACGGCGCTGGCCGTGCGAATTGAAGCTTATCCTACCCATATCGCCGGGCTGCCGGTAGCGGTCAATATAAACTGTCACGCGGCAAGACACGTGGAATTTACCTTATAAGGAGGCGGGTTTTTATGATGGAGAAAACTGAAAACATTCAAAAAGATATCCGCATTACGGCGCCTCTTTCCCGTGAGCAGGCTTTGGAGCTGAAGGCAGGGGATTCCGTGCTGATCAGCGGCGTGATTTATACGGCTCGGGACGCGGCGCACAAGCGCATGGTGGAGACCCTCGACCAGGGCGGGGATCTGCCCTTCGACGTGCGGGACGCCATTGTGTATTACGTGGGACCGTCTCCTGCGAGACCGGGCAATGTCATAGGCTCTGCGGGTCCGACGACCTCGGGCCGCATGGATGCTTACGCGCCGCGGCTGCTGGATTTGGGGCTGCGGGGCATGATTGGAAAAGGCGCTCGAAATCAAGGGGTTATTGACGCCATTGTTCGAAATGAGGCGGTTTATTTTGCGGCTATTGGTGGCGGTGCGGCGGTGATTGCGGACAGTATCAAGTCCATGGAAGTGATTGCCTTTGAAGAGCTGGGCGCGGAAGCGGTGCGCAGACTGGAGGTCGTGGATCTTCCTGCGATTGTGGCCATAGACAGCACAGGCGCGAATTATTATGACATTGGACGCCGGGCTTATCTCGCGGAGCGGGATGGCGCTGCAGGTGATGTTACTGATGCTGCAGGTGCCGGGGAAGGTGACGAGGTATGAGGGTGACCAGAACAGCCAAAGCCGGAACTCTGGAGTCCAATGACATCTTTATTATGGTGTCGCCTTCAGAGGCCGAAGGGGTGACCCTGGAGCTCCAGAGCATTGTCCTGGCTCAGTTTGGCCGTCAGATCCGGGAAACTATTTTGAGGACTGTGGCGGCGCGGGGTGTGACTCAGATCAGCATTCTGGCTCAGGACCGGGGCGCGCTGGATTATACTATTGAAGCCCGGGTTGAAACGGCCCTTGACAGGGCGCTGGCGGAACCGGGGGTGATCCTGTGAAGCGGCTTCGAAGAACTATGCTTTTTGTGCCCGGCAACAATCCCGGTATGATTCAGAGTGCCAGCGTGCTGGGCGCGGACTCGGTCATCCTGGATCTTGAGGACGCCGTTAGTCTCAGCGAAAAGGACAGCGCGAGAAAGCTCGTGACTAAGGCCCTTCGAAGCTGGTCTTTCAAGACCACAGAGGTGACGGTGCGCATCAATCCAATCACGACGGTGTATGGGCCTCTCGACCTGGAGGCCATGCTGGAGGTTCAGCCGGACATTTTGCTGATTCCCAAGGCAGAAGTGGCGTCTATTCAGGAAGTTGAGGCGCGGATTTCAGCCTATGAGGCGGCTAAGCTTGGCGGCGAGGCGGTGCGGACCAAGCTCTTTGCTTTGATTGAGAGTGCTGCAGGCGTCGAGCATGTTCACGAGATCCTGGCGTCGTCGCCGCGGCTTGTGGGAGTTCTGTTTGGCGGCGAGGATTATACCTCGGATATGGGGGTTGCCAGAACTATGGGCGGCATGGAAATTGAATATGCGCGGAATAAGGTGGCGGTAGCCTGCAAGGTCCATGGGGTGGACGCGGTGGATACGCCGTTTACGGATGTGGACAACCACGAGGGGCTGCTGGCGGATGCGCGCAAGGCGAAAGCCATGGGCTTTACCGGCAAGGCGGCGATCAACCCGCGTCAGGTGGGCATCATTCACAAAGGCTTCGCGCCGGATCCGGTGGAGGTGCGGTATGCCCTCAGAGTGCTGGAAGCCATGGAAGAAGCCGAGGCAGAAGGTAAAGGCGTCTTCTCGCTGGACGGCAAGATGGTGGATGCGCCAATTATTCAGCGGGCCCGCCAGATGGTGGCCCTGGCGGAGAAGCTCGGGATGGTTAAGGGTTCAACTGCTTCAAAGGATACAAAAAACGCAAATGATTCTCTGGAAGGAGGGTTGGTGTGATGCATGGTATTGAGTTTGAAATTGCGCCTGCGTCAGGGGAAACCCGACGCCAGCCGCTTCCTGAGTATATCGAGGGCTATGGCGAGGTGCGGGCCTTTGAAGGGGCCTTTGCCAATGTTGGGGTGGGAATTTCTGACCATCGGCCAAGGCGTTCTAAATCTGTGCGTCCCGGGCAGACGAAGCTTCTGGCAACGATTGAGGAAGCGCTGGATCGAGCCGGGCTGCGTGACGGCATGACGCTGTCCTTTCACCATCATCTGCGCAACGGCGACCATGTGCTCAACCTGGTTATGGAAGCGGTCGCGCGGCGGGGTGTGCGGGATCTGACCCTGGCGGTCAGCTCGATTTTTCCGGTCCACGAGCCTCTGGTGGCGCTGATGGACGCGGGCGTCGTGACGGGTCTGGCGACGAACTATATGTCCGGGCCGGTGGCGAAGGCGGTGTCCCAGGGGCGGCTGAAAAAGCCGGCGGTCATGATGACCCATGGCGGACGGCCCCGGGCCATTGAGAGCGGCGATTTGCCTGTCGACATTGCGTTTATAGCTGCGCCATGCTCGGATCCGTATGGCAACTGCAACGGCGTCCGTGGCAAGTCGGCCTGCGGAGCGCTGGGCTACGCGGTGGCGGATGCCCAGTATGCGGATGTGGTGGTGGCGATCACGGATCACCTGGTGGCGTATCCGGCGTCGCCGGCTGAAATCACGCAGACCATGGTGGATTATGTGGTGGAGGTGCCGTCGATTGGGGATCCCCAGGGCATTGTCTCCGGCACCACGCGCATTACCCGGGATCCGGTGGGTCTGGCGATTGCCCATAAAGCGGCCCAGGTCATTCATGCATCGGGACTTCTCGAGGACGGCTTCTCCTTCCAGACCGGTGCTGGCGGCACGTCGCTGGCGGTAGCGGCGGAGCTCAAGGACATGATGAAAGAGGCCGGGATTGTTGGGAGCTTCGCGGCCGGCGGGATCACCGGCTACCTGGTGGATATGCTGGAGGAAGGCTTGTTCAACAATCTGCTGGACGTTCAGTGCTTCGACCTCAGGGCAGTTGAGTCTTACAGAGACAACCCAAGACATTTGCCGATGGACGCTTCCATGTACGCCAATCCCTTCAGCAAGGGTGCCGTTGTCAATCAGCTGGATGTGATGATCCTGGGGGCGACGGAAATTGACCTGAACTTCAACGTCAACGTCACGACGGGCTCTGACGGCACCATCATGGGCGGCTCCGGCGGCCACAGCGATACGGCGGCCGGCGCGAAGCTGGCCATGGTGGTCACGCAGCTGGTCAAAGCCAGACTGCCAATCGTCCGCCGTCACGTCACCACCATTACAACACCGGGTGAAACGGTGGATGTGTTAGTAACGGATCATGGCATTGCGGTGAATCCGGCGCGGCAGGATTTGATTGCTGCTTTGGAAGCGTCTGGACTTAAAGTGGTTACGATTGGGGCCCTGCTGGCTTTGGCGGAGTCCATGACAGGCATTCCGGATGAAGTAACCTTTAGCGATGACATAGTCGCCGTGGTGGAATACCGGGATGGTACTGTGGTGGATGTTGTGAGAAGAACGAAGTAGGTTGGGGAAGAAAGAAGAAAAGAATTGAGAGAAATGGTAGAAACCCTATCGCGGGAAGTCCGGTGCGACTTCCCGCGATAGGGTTTCTTTTTTGAAAGTGTGCCCAACGACCTTCGCTGCGAAATATTACAGAATTATTACCGCAACTGACACTGAATCGAAGTGAGTGTCAGACACCGAACTCAAACGAGTGTCAGACACCGAACTCAAACGAGTGTCAGACACCAAACTTAAATGAGTGTCAGACACCAAACCTGAACGAGTGTCAGACACCAAGTCAGATTGAGTGTCAGACACCAAATCAGATTGAGTGTCTGACACCCAACCTGAACTGGAAAATGGCGTGCCATTTTCCTTCCTTTTTCATTTCTTTGGTTGAAATCTTGCAATTCACACAAAATCAAAATTCATTTTATAAAACTTTGTGAGGAGACGCATTGTGTATAAATGATCATTTGTATATAAATATACAATATGGCACATTGTATACAATCTGCTAAAAAACGAACAAATATTGTTTTTATATGTGTAATTGTTTGTTTATTTGACAATAAATCTCTGAAAAAAGTCAATTGTTAATGAAAAAGCACTTGACAACGGAAGTGAACGACTCTAAAATCATATACTATATTAACAAAGCGCGCTCATAATTATGCATTGATGCAAAAACAAGTCTAAGGTGGTGATTGTCTGTAAATGAATACAAAGGAATCGGAAATTTCATTTATCAGCTATTTTACGTTACGTCCTATTTGCAAGCTAAACTTGCAGACTTCACCGAATCATACTGGAAGTCAGCGCTAAAATTCGGAATGAACTTCAAACCGCAAACCACAAAGCGATCAGGTTTGTGAGTGTCAACCATCGGCGTGCTTTGGCTCTTGAAATGGGCATGCCAAACAGAAGAGGAGGGAACTGTCAAATGGATACCATGATCCTGAATACCATGTGGGTTTTAATCGCCAGTGTTTTTGTTTTCCTGATGCACGCAGGCTTCGCTATGGTCGAGGTCGGATTTACGCAATCGAAAAATGCCGTCAATATCATCATGAAAAACTTCGTAACGGTATCCATCGGGGTTCTCGGATATTATGTCGTGGGGTACGCCTTAATGTATGGGACGGATGTCAGCGGTCTGATCGGCAGCGATCAGTTTGTGCTGATGGGCTCGCCGGAGTCGGTCGCCGGGATCTCCTTTGACGTGTTTTTCTTTTTCCAGGCGATCTTCGCGGCGACCTGCGCGACCATCGTTTCAGGCGCCATGGCGGAACGCACGAAATTTTTCTCTTACGTGGCCTTTTGCGTCGTCGCGACAACGGTCATCTACCCTTTGATAGGCCACTGGATCTGGGGTGGCGGATTTCTTTCCAGTGTGGTCGGATTCAGAGACTTCGCAGGCGGCACGGCAGTTCACGCGGTCGGCGGGTTCTGCGCGCTGATTGGCGCCATTATGGTTGGACCGAGAAACGGTAAATATAAAAACGGGGTACCGCGTGCGATCCCGGGACACAACATTCCGCTAGGCGCGCTGGGCGTCCTGATCCTCTGGTTTGGATGGTTCGGCTTTAATCCGGGCAGCACGCTGGACATCACGTCACCAGCGACTGCGCACGCCGCAGTGACGACCCTGATCAGCGGCGCGGCAGCCACCATTGCGGCCATGATTTTGAGCAATGTCAAATATGGCAAGCCTGACGCAGGCCTGACCCTCAATGGCGCTTTAGCGGGACTGGTCGGGATCACTGCGGGCGCCAACCAGATTTCGTTTGCCGGCGCAATCCTAGTAGGCGCGGTCAGCGGCGTGCTGATGCTGCTTGCAGTTGAATACATTGACACGAAGCTGCGCATAGATGATCCGGTGGGCGCGATTTCAGTCCACGGCGTCTGCGGCGTCTTTGGAACGCTGGCAGTGGGCGTGTTGTCCATGGACGGCGGCCTCCTCTATGGCGGCGGGATGACGCTGCTGACCGCTCAGATCATTGGTGTTGGGATCAGCGCGACGGTGGCCATGGGGCTGGCCTTCCTGACTTTTGTGGGGATTAAGGCGACCATCGGCCTCCGGGTTGAGGAAAGCGAGGAACTGCACGGTCTGGATGGGATCGAGCACGGCATAGCGGCATATATGGATCTTTAGAGGGAGGCGCGGACAATGGTTGAAAAGATGAGCAAAATTGAAATCATCATGAACCCTGACAAGTTTGAGGACCTGAAGGAAGCCATGAACGGGATTGGCGTGACGGGGATGACGGTGACGAACGCGCTGGGGTGCGGGCTCCAGAAGGGGCACAAGGAGTACTATCGGGGGGTTCAGGTGGAAATTAATCTGAAACAGAAGCTGAAAGTGGAGATCGTCGTGTGCGAGGTGCCCGTGGAGACGGCGATTCAGACGGCTCTAAAGATTCTGCAGACAGGGAATATTGGAGACGGCAAGATTTTTGTCTACGACGTGGTGGACGCGGTGCGCATCCGGACGGCGGAGCGGGGACCGGCGGCGGTTAAGGATCCAAAGTGATCAAGGGCAAGGCGCTCAGCCGATGGTCGCAGCCACTCCACGCGAGATTGTGAGTGACAATGACCATCGGCAAAAAGCTTTTAGAACTGGTGACACAATATACAGATACTTCCATGTTTCAACGCCTTAACGAATCCTTCCAAAAAATCAATTTGAATTTTGGAACGAAACGTAATATAGTGTTCTGAATACATAGAATTTTATGTGAATGTTCACGGACTTAAAGGGGTGCTGAATATGGGAATGAAATTTATCAAACGGTTGCCAAGTAAAGAGGAAGTCCTCGCGGAACAGCCTCTATCGCTTATTTCAAAGAAGAAGAGGGACCAGCGCGTCGACGAAATCAAGGCGGTGCTGGAGGGGAAGGATGATCGCTTTCTGCTGATCATAGGGCCGTGCTCGGCGGACAATGAGGAATCAGTCTGCGACTATGTCGAGAAGCTCGCGCTGGTGCAGGAGAAGGTCAAGGACAAGCTGATCCTGATCCCGCGGATCTATACCAACAAGCCGCGGACGACGGGGGCGGGATACAAGGGTATGGCCCATCAGCCGGACCCGAACAAGGAGCCGGATATCCGCCAGGGGATCCGTGCGATTCGCCAGATTCATCTGCGTGTCCTGATGGACTATGGCCTTCCGGGTGCCGATGAGATGCTTTACCCCGACAACTACTCCTATTTGGCGGATGTGTTCGCCTACAATGCAGTAGGCGCGCGGTCTGTTGAGAATCAGCAGCACCGGCTGACCTCCAGTGGGGTAGATGTGCCGATAGGCATGAAAAATCCAACCAGCGGCGACTTTTCTGTCATGCTGAACGCCATCAACGCGGCGCAGCAGGGCCACAGGTTTATTTACAGGGGCTATGAAGTGGAGTCGGACGGGAATCCCCATGCCCACGCGATTCTTCGAGGCGCTGTGGACGTTCATGGACGGAATTTGCCAAACTATCATTACGAGGATCTGATTCACTTCATTCATATGTATGACAAGTCGGGCTTCCAGAATCCTGCCATTGTGATTGACACGAATCACTCGAATTCCATGAAGAAGCATTACGAGCAGCCGCGGATCGCTAAAGAGATCCTGTTCAGCCGAAAATATGACCCGAGCATTCGAAGCATGGTCAAAGGTATGATGATCGAAAGCTATCTGGTGGGCGGGACTCAGAAGATTGGCGAGAACATTTATGGAAAGTCCATTACCGATCCTTGCCTGGGCTGGGAGGAATCCGAGCAGCTGATGTACTATATTGCGGATAATGTATAGGAAATTTAATTAGAACGTATGATTAGAAAATGGTGAAACCGGCGGCGCCCAGAAGGATTGGGCGCTGCCGGTTTTTTAATTGGAAGAGTTGAAGGAAAAATGAATAATGAACACTGATCCTTGGTGATTATTACTGATATGTTACCGTCCGCGACGAGTTGAAACTTGTCCGCGTCCCCAGATCAAAAGTTGTCCGCGCGGCCTGTGGCCTATTGTCCCCAACCCACCCTGTGGAACATCCGTCATCGAGGTACAAATCACGTGAATTGACCTCAAAGTTTTGTTAAACTATATATAAGAAAACATAAATCTCAGGAGGGCGTTATGGACAACATACTCAGAATCAATACCAGAACGAGAACGATCCAGTACGAGACTACACCTGAGTCCTATCTAAAAACCGGCGGCAGGGGCCTGATCGCGAAGATCCTGCTGGATGAAGTCGATCCAGCCTGTGAGCCCCTGGGGCGTCACAACAAGCTGATTTTCGCCATGGGCCTGCTGACAGGCACCAATGTGTCCAGTGCCAGCCGCGTCTGCATAGGCGCCAAAAGTCCGTTGACTCAGGGTATTAAGGAAAGCAATTCCGGCGGCACCACAGCTATGCGGCTTGCTCAGATGGGCTTAAAAGCCATGATTCTGGAGGAACAGCCGGAGGACGACCACTGGCACTATGTCAAAATCAGCAAAGGGGCGTGTTCTCTAGAACCTGCAGAGGCATATCTTGGCATGGGCACAGGGGAATTCTGCGACGCTATACATAAGCTTTACCCGGGCGCGGCTGTCAGCTGCATTGGTCCCGTCGGAGAAATGCTCTACAGCTCAGCGGGGATCGCAACGACAGATGCAGATCATAAGCCGGGCCGTTTCAGCGGACGCGGCGGTCTTGGCGCTGTCATGGGCTCCAAGAAAATCAAAGGGATTGTCGTTCTGGGAAAGGACACCATGCCTCTGGCGGACAAAGAGGGCTTTATGGCCGCCTTAAAGACTTACACCTCTGTGGTGAAGGATGCGCCATCCACACTCAACTACAGAACCTTGGGCACAGCTTCTATGGTGCGCATCATGAATGGTCATGGCGGCCTTCCTACCCACAATTTCAGTCTTGGCCGGTTTGATGGCATGGACCAGATCTGCGGTGAAACTATCTTTGATGTGATTACTGAAAGGGGCGGAGACGGCCGAACCTCCCACGCCTGCATGCCGGGCTGTGTGATTCAGTGCTCCAATATATACCCTGACATAGAGGGTAAAGCAATCGTTTCCCCTCTGGAGTATGAAAACTTGGGGCTCCTGGGCTCCAACCTGGGCATCTCTGACCTGGATACCGTCGCAAGGCTCAATGCTCTGTGCAACGACATGGGCATTGATACCATCGAAACCGGCGCTGCCATAGGTGTGGCCATGGAAGCGGGGGTTGCCGCTTTCGGTGACTCAGAGGCAGCCTTGGGCTTCATGGAAGATATCCGAAGAGGCACCGTTCTGGGCCGCGTACTGGGCAATGGCGCTGTGGTTACGGGTAAAGTCTTTGGGATCCGCAACGTACCGGCGGTCAACGGACAGGCTATGCCTGCCTACGATCCGCGGGCCATCAAAGGCATGGGCGTGACGTACGCCACTTCACCCATGGGCGCGGATCACACCTATGGTGCAACCGCCCGGGCTCAGATTGAACAGGCCTCAAGCGTTGGCCAAGCCGAGCTTTCCTTCAGCACCCAGAAAAACATGGCTGTTTACGATACCCTGGGTTTTTGCATCTTCTGCAGCGGCGCCGTTGGAAACCAGCATCAGCTTATAGCGGATCTGATCAACGCAAGGTATGGCTGGTCTGTGGATGTCCCGTGGCTGAAGTCGATTGGGGAAGAAACCCTTAAGAATGAGCACCTCTTCAACCAAAAGGCCGGCTTTACCAAGGCCCATTACAAAATGCCGGAGTGCTTTACCGAGCGCGTGCTGCCTGGGGTCAACACCGTCTTTGACGTGGGGCAGGAGGAACTGGAGCAGGTCGTGGAAGCGCATTTAGAAGGTCGAAGGACTCTAAAGCCATGATAGTCGTCAAAGTCCCAGGCGGCATAAAAAAAGAGGTCAGTGTCGCAGAGACGTTGACGCTGGAATGGAAACCAATGACGATCCTGCAGTGGTTGGGGCAACTGGGAATTGAAGAAAAACAGGTCGGCGCAGTGCTCGTTAACGGCAAACCAAAGAAAATGTCTCATACCCTTGAGGACGGAGATGAGGTGCAGATCCTGCCCGTCCTGAGCGGCGGATAGGGTGGAAGTGCAGCGACGTCATGAGGAAGGGGGTGTCAGCGGCGTATGCCAGTTGACACCTTCTTATGGTTATAGGTGAAAGAAAAATGACCATCGGCTGCCGATGGTCATTTCTATATACAACTAAATTTTCGTCACGCCGTCTTCAACAGCCTCTTGAAAAACACCGACTGTAGCCATACGAGACTGAGCCCGCAGAGTCCGGTCAATACCAGAAAGCCAACCCAGGCAAAGGCATAGCTGCCGGTTTGGTCATAAATCAGATTTGTGACGAGGGGCCCCGTTGTCGCGCCGGTCATCATGGTGATATTGACCAGGCCATAGACGTTGCCAAAGTCCTTGCTCCCAAAGAAGCTGCCCGTCAGGTAGGCGTTGCCGACTGTGGACATGGAGGCGGCCATGCCTACCAGGACTGAGGCGCCTACAGCGACGACGACTGCGGAAGCGTTCAGATACCCCACCATGGTCACCATCAGAGCGGAGATGCCTATCAGAATGCCGCGTCTTGCACCAAATCGGTCAAAAAAAGCGCCTAAGCTAAGCTTTCCAACCAGCATGCCAAGGGCCTGGACGGAAAACATCAGGGCAGAGAATTCTGCAGAGTAGCCCAGCTCCAGCATATAGGCAGCTATAGTCAGCTGTGAGCCGCCAATCACGACACAGAGGAAAAACATGGTGATAAAAAACATCCAGAAGGCAGGCATGACTTTGAGCTCAGAAAGCATAAAACCTGCTGGTGCTTCAGTCGCAATAGATCCGGCGGCCTCGACAGTTTTTACTGTGGCAGCTGCATCAGAAGGTCGCTTAACCAGGGGACTCAATCCCTTTTCTTCAGGACTTCGAACGGCAAACCGCCAGGTGAGCGGTAAACATACCATCAAAATGAGTCCGCCGCTTACCCAATACCCTGCCTGCCAGCCCCAGCCAGAAATGACGCCTGAGATCATGGGTGATAGCAGGGCGGTGCCAATTCCGCTTCCGGCGGCGACAAGCCCAAGGGCAAAGCCACGCCTGTCGATAAACCAGTGGTTGACCAGGAGTGAGCCCGCCAGGTTTGAGCTTCCAACGAAACCAGGTCCCAAAAGAATAGCAATCAGGTAAAATTGCCAAGTGGCCCTTGCGAAAGAAAATGAAGCGAAAGCCAGTCCGGCAAGGAGTATGAAGAGCGTCAAGCTGCGCTTCAGATGCCGGCTGCGGCTTAGTATTCTGCCCACCCAGGCGGAGGAGGCGGCTGCGGAAAGGCCCACCAGCGTAAACGTCAGGGTGAATTCACCTCGTTCAAAGCCCAGCGCTTCAGTGACGGGAAGCACAAAGAGGCTATGACAGCTCATGATGATCGAAAAGCTGACTGCCATGAGCATGAAACCGAAGAAGACGATCCACCATCCAAAAAAGAGGGGTGGCTTTTTTTGTGTTTTACCAGGATGATTCATTGAGGTAAGCCCCCCTTAAAAATAATCGACTTTGAGAATGACACGTGTCTTTGCATCCCGGTGGGGTGTGAAGTACCGGGACCATCGGCTCAAATTTATTATTTTTGGCCTGACAGCGCATCCGCCGTCTTGATGGCACGGTACATGACCTCATTTACCGGCGTGGGGACCCCGTACTGACGTCCGAGGGCCATGATTGTTCCGGACAGCATCTCGACCTCGGTCTTGCGGCCGCTCTCCAAATCGTTAAGCATGGAGGGTCGGCTCTCAGGCGGCATGGCCATCAGGACTTTGTCCCAGTTTTCAAGGTCCGTTTCGGTGAGACCAATGCCGTTTTTCTCCGTAATCCGGATCAGCTCCCACATGGCCGAGCGCATGAGGGCGTGGGCCTCAGGGATGCGCTGGAAGACACCGAAGCCGCCGCGCACGACGGCAGCCGCCTGGTTGATGCCCACGTTGACCATGAATTTGTACCACAGTTCCCTGAGCATTTTGACGGGGATAGTGTATGCAAGTCCCACCCGGTCGAAGAACGCCGCCACTGCTTTGACCTCGTCTCTTACTTCCGAATTGTCCGCGTCACCAAAGCTGACGGTGCCATACTGTGTGAAGCGGATCCGGTTTTGATCCCGGGCGCCGTCGATGCTCATCACCAGGCCATAGAGTACACGCGACCTTCCGAAGGCTGCCGCCAGACGGTCCTCGCTGGTGATGCCGTTCATCAGCGACAGAATCAGCGTGTTCTTGCCGACAAAAGGCGTCATGTCCTCAATAGCCGAGTCCAGGCCGTAGTCCTTAACTGCGACCAAAATCAGGTCTGCAGGTTCCGGGTTTGCCTCGTCCGGATCCGCCAGAGTAAAGTCATAGCGATGACCATTGATCACCAATCCCTCCGCCGCATAACGTCGTTTCCGCTCGCCACGCGCCAGAATGCGAAGGCAGTTTGGGTCATAATCGGCAATTTTTTTGGCATAGGCCCCACCGATGGCACCCGTGCCGCAGATCAGTACATTGTTTATGGATTGCAAAGATTGCAAAGAGCCACCTCCTCAAGGAAAGAAGATTATATTTTATAAAACTGTTGTATAATCTTACCATAAGACCCTGTAAAAATGTAAGATGGAATGTTGAAAAACCGAAAAAATGCAAAGTGAAATGTTGAATTTTATTTGACAAATATTTAACTTGGTGACGCGGACGGTAATGTAATTGTAACATTGAACAAAAAAGCCATGTCCGCAGAATCATAACCACGGACATGGCATTTTCTCTTTACAACGGCAATTACACCAAATTTTCCTTAATACTTCTCGGACTCATCCACCTGAGGAGGTTCAACATGGAACCAGCCTTATCGTTGGTACCGGATAGCCTTGAGCCTCCAAACGGCTGCTGCCCGACAACAGCACCCGTTGGACGGACGTTGATGTAAAAATTGCCGGCACTATGGGTTAATGCTTGATTGGCAAGCTGAATGGCATAGGGGTCCGTCGCGAAAACAGAACCGGTCAAGCCGTACTTGGAAGTCGTATCGCAAAGCGCCAGGGCATCCTCAAAAGCCTCATCCTCATAGAGATAAACCGTCAATACCGGACCGAAAATTTCCTCTTCCATGGTAATGAAGTGCGGATTTGTGGTGAGGATGACCGTCGGCTCAACAAAGAACCCTTTGTCTTTTGAGCATCCGCCCCCTGCGATCACCTGGGCCTCATCAGAAGCCGCAGCAGCCTCAATACAACGCTTTATATTATTGAAGGACTTCTCGTCGATAACAGCGCCCATAAAGTTATCAAAGTCCTCAACATTCCCAATTTTGATTTTGCTGAGCTCTTCAAACAGGGCTGTCTGGATCTCAGGCCATAAACCCTTCGGAAGGTATGCCCTGGAAGCGGCAGAGCACTTTTGCCCCTGGTACTCAAAGGCGCCCTCTGCCAAGCCGTGAGCGACTGCTTTGACGTCTGCGCTGGTATGTGCAATGACAAAGTTCTTGCCGCCGGTTTCTCCTACCAGCCTTGGGAAAGTTCTGTAATTCTCCAATTGGTTGCCGACCGCTTTCCAGATGTGCTGAAAGGTTTTCGTGGACCCGGTAAAGTGTACACCACTCATGTATTCGTGCCCGAGGATCACATCACTGATCTCACTGGCATCCCCCGGCAAAAAGTTGATGACGCCAGCCGGCAGTCCTGCTGCTTCGTAAAGCTTGTATACCACATAAGCCGAGTATACCGCGGTGGAAGCCGGCTTTAACAAAACCGTATTGCCGCAGATTGCGGGTGCAGCGGCCAAGTTGCTGCCTATCGCTGTAAAGTTGAAGGGGGCAACCGCAAAGACAAAGCCTTCAAGTGGCCGATAGTCAGTTTTATTCCACGCGCTCAAACCAGAAATGGGTTGATCCGCATAGAGGTTACTCAGGCAATAGGCATTGAATCTCATAAAGTCAACCAACTCACAGGCGGCATCAATTTCTGCCTGTTTGAAAGTTTTGCTTTGGCTGAGCATGGTGGCCGCGTTCAACTTTGCCCTCCAGGGACCGGCAGCGAGCTCGGCAGCTTTTAGGAATATGGCAACTCTGGAAGACCAGGGGAGACTTTCCCATTTCTTTTTTGCTTTCAGGGAAGAGTCTATGGCTAGTGCTGCTTCACTTCGTCCTGCTTTATGGTAAATCCCCAACACATGCTGATGATTATGAGGCATAACGCAATTTGAAGTGTTGCCGGTTCTAATTTCCTTGCCATCTATAATGACGGGAATCTCGATGCACTCAGACTTTATTCTAGTTAGTTCGCGTTCCAGTTCAATACGTTCCGGGCTCCTGGGCAGGTAGCTTCTGACGGGTTCATTGACAAAGGGATTGACTTTGGGGCTGTGAAATTGCATAGCTTAGACCTCCTAAGTGTCTTCAAGCTGTGGTGACTCTGTCAGGATCAGCATGGTAAAGGTTTCGAGCATGCCTTCAATCTTTAGAAGGGCATCGTGAAGCTGGGTCATCTGATCTGTTACGCTGGCTCGAATTCTGAGCATCATGCACCACTGGCCGGTAATTCGATAACATTTTTCAATTTTTAATCCTTCAATGCGAATAGACATGACGCGGTTCATGATGTCGTTAAAATCTGTGGTTTTAACATTCATAAAGACAAAGGCGCGAATGCCTTGTCCGGTTTTACCCCAGTCGATCTCAGCGGAGTAACCCTTGATGACGCCTGTGGCTTCGAGTTTGGAAATTCTCTGGTGGATGGCAGGGCGTGACATATTAAGCCGCTTGCCGATCTCTTCGTGAGACAGGCGGCCGTTATGTTCCAGCAAATTTAAAATTTTAATATCGAGGTTGTCCATGGAAGTCCCTCCTTGAGAAGATCGTAAAGGAAAAAGGGTAGTGTTGCAACTAATAGTTTGTATTATTAAGAAAATCAAACGAAAAGAAAATTACGGATTCGTCATATGTCGATTTCGGGTGTCTAAGACAACGAAACGAAAGGATGGAGGGAAAGGCCCAATTGAGAAACGTCTTGAGTTGGGGGTCAGTCTACATTCTCGGTTTGAGGTCAGTTCCAATTCTCGGTTTTGAAGAACTGTAAAAAGTATATAACGTTAAACGAAAAAGTCATGTCCGCGAAACAATCTCTGCAGACATGACTTTTATTAAACCTTATGATCTAATCACTCAATCTTTAAAAAAGATCTATTTTAGTTAAACGTCACATGAGTCCCAGCCTTGCCATCAAGCGCCTCTACAGCTTTGTAAAGGGAAGTGATGATAGCCCGCTTGGACGGGTTGGCGCGAACGAAGCGAATGGCAGCCTCGACCTTAGGCAGCATGCTGCCCGGCGCGAACTGTCCTTCATCCACGTATTGCGCAGCCTCGATCAGGGTCATATGGTCGAGGTCTTTTTGATCTGGCTTGTTGTAGTTGATGGCGACCTTTTCGACTTCCGTCAAAATAAGCAGGATATCCGCGTTGACGTCCTCGGCGAGGCGTTCCGCCGCCAGATCCTTGTCGATCACAGCCGCGACGCCTTCAAAAGTCCCGTCAAAATGCTCAATGACCGGAATGCCGCCGCCGCCAACAGTGATGACTATTGTCGTATCCCAAAGTCGTTTGACTGAATCTAGCTCGACGATCTTTCTCGGAATAGGGGAGGCGACCACACGTCGCCAGCCCCGGCCGGCGTCTTCCTTCATGATGTAGCCCTTTTCCTCCATGAGCTTTTTCGCTTCATCCTCAGAGTAAAATGGCCCTATAGGCTTCGTAGGATTCTGAAACGCCGGATCGTTCTTCTCGACGACCACCTGGGTCACGAGGGAGACAACGGGAATATTTTTATTGCGTTTATTCAAAGCGTATTTCAAGCCCTGCTGGATGTGATACCCAATATAGCCCTGGCTCATGGCGCCGCAGACGTCAAAAGGCATGGCAGGCGTCACGTCTCTTGCGGTTTCTGACGCGAGGAGAATGCGGCCAACTTGTGGTCCGTTGCCATGGGCAATCGCGATCTCATATCCACGGCAGCTGATTTCAGCAAGGTGCTCACAGGTGTTTTTGACAACTTCGAGTTGAGCCTCGGCAGTCGCTGGGCTCCCCGGCTCCTGAAGCGCGTTGCCTCCTAATGCGATGACCACTTTTCTGGCATTGCTCATTCTTTGCGGGCTCAGGCGCGAGGCGTGGGCCCTTCTCTCCTTTCGACGATCGGAATTTGAGATGCTGGTTATTGGGAGGTTATATACCCTACACACTTCTATTATACGCAACCAACGGTTGTTAGGATATGACGATTATAGTATGTGTTATTTGAATTATATTGTGGAATGATCACATTATTATCGATTCATTAATAGAATAAGTGAGAAATTAAAATAATATTGTTTTAATCAAGTAACATTAAAAGCACAAAATCGCTGAAGTATGAAGTTTCAGCGATTTTGCTTTAATATGATGTTGCATTATTGGGCGTATTTTGTTTGCTAAATCACGTTCATTTCCTTAACTATTGTTTTATGTTTTGAAAGGGACTTCGATATTCATCTAGAGTCTTAAATTTAAACAACTTGTTATTTTAAGCAGTGAGGTACTCCACGGTTTTTGTCTCATTGTATACATCCCTGTCAAGTTCACCAAGTTTGTCAGCGACCAGCATGGCAATCATTACATCATTTGTATTGTTTAATACTGTTCTGAATACGCCGGAGAACCAGTCAATTCCAATCAGAATCGCAACAGCCTCAAGTGGAAGTCCTAAAGAGGAAGCAAGGAAGGTATAGACAATGACCATACCGCCAGGTACTACAATTGTTCCCATACACATCATGATTGAGAGTACGATAGCCAATCCCATCTGTAAAGGAGCAAGCACAACACCCGTTGCTTGGCTGATGAAAAAGATTGCAATAACATAGCACATTGCTGCGCCGTTTGCGTTCATGGACATAGTGATCGGTCCGGTAAAGTCAGCTACTCTGTGGCTAACGCCAAACTTGGTTACGGAGTCTTCCATTTTTGTAGGAAGAACGATTGCAGAAGAGGTAGTTGTTGCTGCAAGGATCGCAATTTTGGCGAATTTCTTAGGCATTTTGAAAGGATTCGTTTTTGTTAATAAGCCGGTCATTGGTCCGAAAACCATAAGCTGAATGACGTCACCAATAGCCAGTGCGCCTAAGAACTTAAGCATCGGAATTATGACTTTAAATCCAGTAGTTCCTGAGACTGCAGACAACAAAGCGAAGATGCCGATTGGAGCGAGTTTCATAACCATTTTAATGATTTCCATTATAACCGCATTAAAACCAACAATAAATTCTTTGACAACGGTATTGCCGGAGTTGCGAGTATATGTACCCATGCCCATTCCGAAAAGGAGTGCAAATATGATACTAGGAATCATTGCGCCACTTGCCATTGAAGATATAATGTTGGTGGTAAAAAAGCCTAAAATAGTTTCTTTAACTGAAGCTTGAATAGGTTCTGCAGCGACAGCGCCGTTAGTAATATCAATGCCGACACCCGGTTGGATGATGAGAGCTAACGCAAGACCTAATAATGACGCAAATGTAGTCATTATGATAATCCATTTGAATGTGTGAAAGCCCATTCTTCCAGCGCTTTTTCCATCGACGTTTCCAATCGCTGCCGCTACGGATGTCATAACTAGCAGGACAACAGACATTTGAATAAGGCGTATAAAAATATCTCCAATAAATTTAATATTGCCAGCCCAAGGTCCAACAAGAGATCCAAAAGCTATACCACCAATTGTCGCAATAAGTATTTGATTTGTTAAAGACATTTTAAATGATGACGATTTTTTTGCGCTTGCATTAGACATATACTCAACGCTCCTTTTCATATTAAGACCTTGACAATTTTGTAGATTCTTGTTCTTACTAAGTTTTTCAATAATGGTCTGGTCTGGAATGAAACATACAGATTTTAGAAATGGCTATAAAAAACTGAATTATAAATATTTATTATGAAAACTAACTGGGTGGTCGACCGTTACACAGCATCCCAATTGGTATCACCTAAGTTTTTATAATTCAGATGTTTTTGATAATTGCACAAGTATGCGACAATGCCATTAAGAAAAAGGAACTTAATATGAATGGAAGCGATTATTTTGTATAGGTCTGCTCGAATTATGAACAATTTAATTTGTGTATAAAAAATCTCTAAGTCATGTTAAATTGAATATTGAGCACCCAATAAAAGGTTTACATTGAATATTCTCCAAAGTGATGAATCTTGAACAAGCAAGTGATTTATTTCCTTGATGCATTTCCTGTTTGCTTGATGTTCACAGTATATTCGTTTTTTCAGATTGTTTTGTTATCTAACTTTGATAAACTTCTGCATCAAATTTGTCATCATATATCAATGAGTTACATTTGTTGTACTGATAATATCTGGTTAACGAGTTGAACCAAGAATAACTTGATTAAAAATTGAAAGGGGAAAGCTTTGTGAGTAGATATGGCATAGAGAATAAATTAACTGAGTATATGGACTGCTTATCAGAAATAGGAGCGGATGATAAAGGAGGTGTTACACGCCTGCTTTATTCTGACGCTTGGAAGGCTGCACAGGAAAAAGTTAAATCCATAATGTGTGATATTGGAATGACATCAGAATATGATGCTGTCGGCAACTTATACGGTAGAGTCACCGGAACGGAAAACGGAAACGAGACTATAGTAGTAGGCTCACATATTGATACTGTAAAGAACGGCGGGAAATACGATGGTCAATTCGGGATCGTTACAGGACTTGTCGCTATTGAATACTTATATAAGACATTAGGGGCTCCAAAAAAGAATCTTGAGGTATTATCAATTTCAGAAGAAGAAGGAAGCAGATTTCCTTGTACCTTTTGGGGGGTCAAAAACGTTTTGGGAATAGCTCAACCTGAAATTGCAAAAAATTTGGTTGATGCAGACGGCATAAGATTCGAAGATGCAATGTTAAATTCTGGATTTAATTTCATGCCTTCCAATTACGAAAAGAGAACAGATATTAAGAATTATATTGAAATACATATTGAGCAAGGTGGCGTATTGGAAAGAGAAAACAAATCAATCGGCGTGGTGACGGCTATAGTTGGACAACGCAGATTTAATGTAAGCGTCGTTGGTCAAGCCAATCACGCTGGTACGACACCAATGGGCTATAGAAAAGATGCGGTCTATGTGACAAGTAAAATGGTGAGTGCTATTGTGGACAAAGCTAAGTCATATGGCGATCCTATGGTTGCGACAATTGGTAAGATTGAAGTATCGCCTAATGCCGTCAATGTTGTTCCTGGAAAAGTAAATTTTACTGTTGATATGAGACACACAGACCTGGATACATTAGAAGAGTTTACTGAATTCGCAAAAAAAGAAATGAAGAAAATTGCAGATGAAACAGATGTGGAGCTAACCGTTGATATGTATATGAGCGAAATACCAGTTCCAATGGATGCTGGACTTGTAAATATGATTATTGAGACGTGTGAGCAAAACAACTTAGAGTTCAAAGTCATGCACAGCGGTGCTGGCCATGACGCACAATTAATGGCCCAGCATTACCCATCAGCAATGTTTTTCGTCCCGAGTGTTAATGGAATCAGTCACAATCCATTAGAATTTACTGAAACTAAGGATTTGGTTGTAGGGGTTGAAGCAGTCATTGATGTTCTTAAAAGACTCGCTTATTAATTGAATCAAATACTAAGGAGTGTTGAATATGCCTTACCCGATGGATCTATTGAGTTCAAGAGCAGTAATCAGACCAGGAAAATTCGCGATTGTTCCACCTGAAGGTCTTGTGAATAATGTCATTCCTAGATTCAAGAATTGCAAGATTTCAATTTTGGTTTCCCCGAAAATTGGAGCAAGTTTTGTTGAATATTTGGTGAATGTCGAACCTGAAGGTGAAAATCTCCAGGGATTTGGTGGGGAAGGAATCGAAACCTTCGTATTTTGCTTGAGTGGACAAATAAAAGTCAAGTCTTACACAGAAAGTGAGTTTATTACGCTTGATGGAGGTGGCTATTTTTATTGTCCACCAAGCGATTATATGTGCTTCAAAAATGATAGCGGAGAGGTGGCCAAATTACTATTATACAAGCAACGCCATGATCATCTCCCAGGATATGAACCAAAAGCTGTAGTAGGAAACGTCAATCAAATTGAATCTTGTGATTATGATGGAATGGAATCTGTACAATTAAAAGATCTATTGCCATCTCATCTCGACTTCGATATGAACATGCACATATTGACTTTTTCATCTCCTGGATGCCATCCGTTTGTTGAGACGCATGTTCAGGAACATGGTGCCTATATTTTGTCAGGTGAAGGTTTATATAACCTAGACAATGAATGGTTTCCGGTTAAAAAAGGAGATTTTATCTGGTTTGGCCCGTTTGTGCCCCAAGCGGTCTACTCGGTTGGGAGAGAACCGCTATCCTATATCTATTCAAAAGATTGTAATAGGGACGCTAAGATATAATTTTACAATGAAAATTGGTTAATAGTAAAATAAAAATCCGTCTAATAAAATAAATAGACGGATTTTTATTATGCGCCATTTTGGCGAATACTCAATTATTTTATACTCTTATGCTTCAATAAGTTAATGATCTTTAATCCCATTTCAATTTCAAGCTTAAAGATCTTATCTTCAAATTCAATGCCCATGATTTCTTTAATTCTGTTTATTCTATACTGAACGGTTTTGTAATGTATAAATAGTTCTTCAGCTGACTTTTTTGCATTGGCATTGTTGCTCAAATAAACCTCCAAGGTTGTAATCAGGTCATTGTTTTTATCAGTATCATATTTATATAACTTGAGCAAAGCAGGGTGAATGAAGCGTTTCAAGTCTTCCGGGTCCTGAAACTGACACAATAGGCGATATACTCCTAGTTGATCATATTCAATGACCACATCATCACCATAGACCATCTTTCCGAAAGAAGCTGCATCGTTTGCTTCAATATAACTTTTTTTCACTTCAGATATTTTTTTGGATTCAGTTCCAATTCCAATACATGTAGAAACATTCGAAATTTGTAACTTAATATTGCTATGAAGTTCATCTGAGAATCGTTTTATACTGTTTGAATGGATCTCTTTTGTTGGAAAGAGAATTATAAATCGGTCGCTCTTGCTAATAATTATAGGATTCTTGATGTAATGAGATGCTGTATTGTTTATAACCATTAGAATCCTGCTTATTGATTCTTTTCGACGAAAGACATTTTTTTCTTCTAAAAAATCTTTTCCAGGACCTATATGTCTAAGTTGGACAAGTATGACAACAAGTGATTGGTTAAGATCCCATCCCACTGCTTTAGCTCGAGCTTCAATATCGTTTTCTGAGACGTATCTGCCTTGTATCAAGTCATCAATAATATCATTTTTAAAACGATATTCAATTTCCTGGATTGCCTTTTGTTTTACTAATGATAGAGAAATATTAGATACAGCTGTTTCTATGGCAACATAATCCAGTTCTGATAGTGGTCTATTCGATGATTCGATAGCTAGGTAGACTTTTATGTAGTCTAAGATTATTAATGGGGTTATTATCATGTCAGCATCAACAATGACGCCATCTTTAGCTAATCCAATCTTCTGTCTGTAAAAATCCAATGAGGATGAACTTTCCAAATGATTCATTTTCTCAGCAGGTTGAATTGCGCTTACATTCTGAGAGCTTGATGCATTGATTATTTTGTAATCATGGTTTAATAGCATGACTGGTTGACGAATGATATTTGACAGTTCTTTAAGAATATCTTCCAAAGTACCTTCATTGAGAGAAAGATCAATAAATTTGCTGTGACATTTTTTATAATGTTCAAGAATAGTGACCTGACGGTTGAAAAGCTCACACATGACTGGATAAAGTATGTCAATATATTTAACATCGCCAGGAAGTTCGAAAATGGGCAAACCAAATCGATTGCCAGTTTCGATGATGACTTCTGGCACGTCTTTTACGAATCTGGAAATTTTAACGATCAGTCCAGCTGCGCCTTTTTCTGCGAGTTTGGTTACCATTTCTTTTTGTCTCTCATAATCTGAATGGAAATTGTAGAGACTTGTAAGCAGTAGTTCTCCGCCTTTAATCCATTCAGCTATATCAGGAGCCTCAACAATGGTGACACCAGTGACGTTTTTATGAATAACGCTATCATTGCCTGCAACCAATCTAATATTTTCAAAACAGGTTAACTCACAAATTTTGCTTAAAGGAATTGCCATAATAATACCTACCTTTCAAGTGTAATCTTATCGGATCAGCGAGTAGGAATTAGTTATTTCATTGGTTACTAAACATGACCTAGCAATGCTTATATTACATAGTTTTATTTGAAGTATCAAATACTCTGTTAAAAAATTAGTTGTAAACTTTTATCCGTGTAAATTATTCCCTTTTTAAAAGGCGTTCTAATTCTACGCTTCAGTTATTCATCGACTACTCCCAGTGCTTTCACAGCAGTATTATAAAAACCTCCTGAGGAAGGAGGTTTTTTGATTGGAGAGAGTGTTGGCAATTTAAGTAAGTACATTTAACAGATGATTTAGGCTAACTGCTTCACATTACGAAAGCATTTCATGCATAAAGATGCCAACACCTTTTCCTAATTCAACGTTTTGTTCTGACCGGTATAACGCTCTCTCAATTGTAGCGATGACGGAAACCAGATCGTGCATATCAATATTACCCATGTGCCCCAACCTAAACATCTTTCCAGCGTACGCCGCTAAGCCACCAGCAACCATGATTCCTTCTTCAGACAGTAGGTTTCTGAATGATAGATCATCTATTCCTTCCGGATAGATCAGGTTAGACAGAGTCACAGCGCGATGGCCCTTTTCAGCTAACAATGTAAAACCAAGTGACTCCAGTGCCTTTTGCATTGCTTGTGCTACCTTGCGATGTCTTGCGAATCGAGCTTCTAATCCTTCCTCTTTAATTATTCTGACGGATTCTTTCAGAGCCCAAATTAAGTTGATCGCTGGTGTTGCAAAATATTTCGAGGGGTTATCCATAATGGGTAACCATTTATCAAAGTCGACGTAGTATTCAGGAATAGTACCCAGAGTTCTTCTTCTTTCCATTGCTTTGGGTCCAGCCCATAGGATTGCTAATCCAGGACTTACGCCGAATGCCTTTTGTGAGCCGGTAAACAAAACATCGATTCCCATTTCGTCGACATATTCTGGTTCACCTGCAGTTGCGCATACTCCATCAACTATTAACAAAGTGTTAGGGAACTTCTTCAAAACTTGACCTATTTCATCAACTGGGGCACAAACACCAGTTGCGGTGTCAACATGAGTAACTGTAACTGCAGCATAATCTTTTTCATTAAGTTTCTTTTCAATTTCAGAAGGTGGTACAATTTTTCCCCATTCGCTGGACATTACATCAACATTAAGTCCCTTCCGCTCGCAGATATCGATGAAGCGATCACCGAAGAAACCGTGCGAAACCAGAAGTATATTATCACCTCTCTTTGTAGTGTTTGCGATTGCCATTTCCATGGCCATCGTTCCGGTTCCTGCTACTACAAAAACTTCACCATTTGTTTTAAACATTACTTTAAGGTCATCTAGGAGTCCTTTAAAATCTTTAACAAATTCCGGATCACCAAAAGCAACTGTTTCACGGCCCATCTGATCTTGAATTGATCGTACAACAGGGCTGGGGCCAGGAATCATTAAGAGTTTTCTGTTTTTCATATTGTTCTCCTCGTATGATAGATTTGCAAGTTACACTACGCTTGTTCCAATAAATTTCAATCAGGCGTAGGTTGCTTGCTTGTTATAATTATAACGTAATCATTTTCTGTTGATCTTATCTAACTTTGACTAAAATATGCATTCCATCTATCCGATAGAGATAATGAAAGTGAATCAGCAATTGTTTATTATATTGATAATCATTAGTCGTAGTGTCACTTCATGGACATTCATGATTAACAGTTTGTATGAAAAATTAGGAGGGACTAAAATGTACAAAGAATTAAATGTTCCACAACGAACCATTATGACACCTGGTCCGGTCGAATCAGAACCAAGAGTATTAAGAGCAATGAGTATGCCAATCATAGGTCAATTTGACCCAAGTTTCCTGGCCATTATGGACGAAGTTAAGGAAATGCTTAAATATGTTTTTCAAACGAATAATGCACAGAATTATGCAGTTGACGGCACGTCGAGATCAGGCATGGAAGCACTCATGAACAGTTTGATAGAAGCTGGCGATAAAGTTCTGGTTCCTACTTATGGACGATTCGGGAACATGCTGATTGAAATCGCAGATCGAAGTGGTGCACAGGTTCATTCCATTTCAAAAGAATGGGGCAAGGTTTTTAGTCCAGATGAAGTTATTGAAGCAATTAATCGCACGAATCCCAAAATTGTTGCTGTTGTTCATGGTGAGACTTCAACAGGTTGTATGCAGCCCCTTGCGGAAATTGGAAAATATTGCAGAGAAAATAACGTCTTGTTTATTGTAGATGCTGTGGCGACTCTTGGTGGTGCAGAGTTTAAAATGGATGAGTGGTGCGTAGATGCAGTGTGTACTGGCACACAAAAGTGCCTTTCGGTACCTACCGGAATGGCACCTATTTCTTACAATGAAAAAGTTGAAAAAATGATTACAGAAAGAAAGCAAGTTGAACTTGGACTTGGAAGGGATCAGGATAATCCACGTCGTGTTCAAAGCAACTATTTGGATCTATCCCAGATTCAGGAATACTGGGGTTCGGGTCGTTTGAATCATCACACTGAAGCGACTACAATGCTTTACGGTCTTCGTGAAGGCCTTCGACTGATTATCGAAGAGGGTATGGAAACGCGTCTGAACAGACATAGACTTCATGAGAAAGCAGTTGTTGAAGGCGTAAAAGCGATGGGTTTGACGATCTTTGGTGATCCAACCTGTAAAATGCCAACAGTGACTTGCATCAATGTACCTGAAGGCTTGGATGGAGAAGCTGTAAGAAGCATGCTGCTTAAAGAATTCAGTGTAGAAGTTGCCGGTGCGTTTGGAGCATTAAAAGGGAAAATATGGCGCGTTGGCACTATGGGTTACAGCGCAAGAAAGAAAAACGTATACACATTACTGAGCGCTCTTGAGGCTTGTATTATTGCAAACGGTGGCACGGTTAATCGTGGTGAGGCACTTCAGGCAGCACTCGCCGTCTATCAATCAAACTCAGAGGTGTATTGGTATTAATTGATATAAAAATAAACTTCAAAAGGGAAGTGAAAACGTGGTTAAAAGGCCCTCGTCATTCAGTTTTGAGAACCAGCCAAATTTAAGAGGCGGAGAAGGGATCATAGATATAATCAACTTCTTTGATTCTTCTGATTTCAACGGAATGGGAAGACTTTATGGGATCAGCATCATCCATCCAGGCTGTTCAATAGGACTACATACCCATACTGGGGAACAAGAGGCTTATTATATCTTGGAAGGCGAAGCTATGTATAATGACAATGGGAATGATGTCATACTTTATCCCGGAGACTTGTCTATCTGCAGAGACGGAGAATTTCACGCCATTCGAAATGATGGAGCCAGTGATTTGAGGTACATTGCATTGATCAGTTATACGAGATAAAGGACGGCTATTGTTGATGTGTTAGAAAGAAAATTTTTATCTCGATGATATGAGTTGAAGTAATATTTTTATCACCTTACATTATAGTTATGAAGACCCAGATTTGAAGTTATGAAGGCACTTCTGCGACAGCCAGCAACTACCGCGGCAGACAACGGAGTGCCTTTTTCATACAAAGAATTCTTTGATATGTCATATTTAATAATGATTGGGATAAACTGCAAGAGGAGGTACCTATGATTACTAAGAATTTTATTAGAAGCAATACATATTATGACTCTGTTACACTTATGATGATTTCCAGCAAATTGTCTGCCATTGATGGTGTAGAGAATGCTGCTGTAATGATGGGTTCAGAGTATAACAAGCAGTTGATGTCGGACTCAGGGTTGCTGCTTGAAGAACACATGAACGCGACTCCAAACGATATGATTATTGGCGTCGTTGCAGCGAACGATGAGGCTGCGGCAGCAGTTCAAAAGGCCGTCGAAGAAGCTTTGGAAGAGAAAAACAACCAATCTGCGGCAGGCGATATTAAGTCGAAAACTTTAGAAGGTGCATCCAGAAGACTTCAAGGTGCCAATTTTGCTGTTGTTTCATTACCTGGTCGCTATGCAGCAAGGGAAGTTGACAAGGCTCTGGATCATGACCTGAATGTCCTGCTTTTCAGTGATAATATTTCAGTTGAGGACGAAATCAGGCTCAAAGATAAAGCTATTGGCAAGGGACTGCTGATGATGGGGCCAGACTGTGGCACAGCCATTATCAATGGGGTTTCTCTTGGATTTGCCAATAAAGTCAATCGAGGAAACATCGGAATTGTTGCAGCGTCTGGAACCGGTTTGCAGGAAGTCAGTGTCATTGTTCATAAAGCGGGTTTTGGGATTTCTCATGCCATAGGAACTGGTGGAAGAGACTTAAAGCCAGAGGTAGGCGGAAGAATGATGCTGGTAGGACTTGAAGCATTGAGCGAGGATCAGGATACTGACGTCATCGTGATAGTTACCAAGCCTCCGGGTGTCGAGGTTATGAAAAAAATTCTATTAAAAGCATCAATGATCTCGAAACCCATTATTGGGTGCTTTCTAGGTGGGGATCCACAACTCTTGGAAGAGTCCAACGTTGTATATGCCAAAACATTGGAAGATGCAGGTGTTATGGCGGTTCAAGTTGCCCGCGGTGAAATTCCAAGATCAGAATGGGATCAGGATCGCAAACAGAAACTCGAGGACATCGCTACACAGGAAAAGCTAAAATATGACAATCAACAAAAATATATTCGCGGCCTCTATTCAGGCGGGACATTAACTTATGAAGCGATGCTCTTAGGCAAGGACATGCTGGGTACAATAAACACCAATATCAAAATGGATGGGACGACCTTTCTCATAAACGTCGAAAAAAGTTATGGACACACTTTCTTGGACATGGGTGATGATTACTTTACTGATGGAAGACCGCATCCAATGATTGATCCAAGGTTACGCCTTCAACGAATGGAAAGTGAAATCGATGACCCTGAAGTTGCTGTCATTTCGTTTGACATATTGTTGGGTTATGGTTCACATGAAGATCCTGCAGGCGCGCTGTTGCCCGCTATCAGGAAAGCAAAACTAAAAGAACGACCTATTACTTTTATTGCGACAATTTGTGGGACAGATGGGGACTCCCAAGGTCTGGAAACACAGAAGGCAAAATTGGAGGACTTAGGTGTCATAGTCATGAACTCTAATGCTGAAGCTTCTCGATTGGCATTGATGTTGGTTTGAAGAGATAATTAAATTTTTACTGGAGGGCTGTAATGTCGAAAAAATCTGATGTCTTTGGTAAGCCTATGAAAGTTATTAATATAGGCCTTGAGACTTTTTATCATTCACTTAAAGAGCAGGGCGTCACCGCGGCACATGTTGAATGGAAGCCGCCAGCTGGTGGCAACGATAAATTGCTCGCCATTCTCGATAAAATGAAATAGGAGGCTAAAATAATGAATCCAAATATTCAAGCAGCGAACGAAGAAGCATTAAAACGAATAAATGAAGGTATGCCAGTCCTTGTGGATATTAAGTTTGCCCATGAAGTGTTGCCCGGTATGCGTAAAAATATCATTGGTCACTCTGGACCTCCTATTGACTGGGAAGATATGTGTGGACCTATGAAGGGCGCAATTGTTGGGGTCATCAAATACGAAGGCTTAGCAGAGAATGACGAAGAGGCCGTCAAGCTGGTCGAAGAAGGCGGTGTCGAGTTTGTCTCAAATCATAGCATGGGTGCTGTTGGACCAATGACAGGAATGATCAGTTACTCAATGCCGCTCTATGAAGTTAAAAATGAGACTTTTGGAAATTACGCATATTCGACATTTAATGAAGGCTTGGGAAAAGTCATGAGATTTGGCGCCAATAATGAGGAAGTCCTTGAACGGCTTAGATTTATGGAAACTTCATTGGCACCGGCTCTCAAAAAAGCATTAACACACACTGGCCCGCTTAATATACGTGTACTTATGTCAGAAGCGCTTGCCATGGGTGATGAAATGCATCAACGCAACATCGCCGCATCCCTATTGTTTGGGAAAACTGTTCTTCCTGCTATCTCCAGAGTCGTTGAAGATGTCGAAGAACGTTTTAGAATTACATCCTTTATTACAGACAATAAGCAATTTTTCCTCAATCTCTGTATGGCAGCAGGCAAAGCGATGATGGATCCGGTTAAAAATATTGAGGGATCTACTGTAGTAACGGCGATGAGTAGAAATGGGACCAATTTCGGCATAAAAGTCAGCGGACTTGGAGATGAATGGTTTGAGGCGCCTGTTAATATGCCTAAGGGACTTTATTTTCCTGGTTATTCAGAGTCGGATGCCAACCCGGATATGGGAGACAGCACAATTGTTGAAACTATTGGACTTGGCGGCTTTACAATGGGTGCCGCACCGGCGGTCGTCAGATTTGTTGGCGCTGCAAGTGTCGAAGCTGCACTCAATTATTCTCGAGACATGATGGAAATAACGGTAGGCCAAAGCCCATCACTGCTGATGCCAACCATGAACTTTGAAGGTGCTCCAACGGGCATTGATATTAGGAAAGTTGTCGAAACGGGTATTCTGCCAGTTATTAATACCGGTATGGCCCACAAAGAACCAGGAATAGGACAGATTGGCGCCGGCATTGTCGAGGCACCGCTGGAATGCTTTATCAAGGCCGTGCTGAGATATTCTGAAGTCTACAATATTTAAGGTTTGGTCTGAGGGGCGGCAGCCTTGATCAACTGGGCTGCTGCTTTAATCATTGGAGGCGGGATTATGGATTTACCTGTCACGTTATGGATGTGGCTTCTGGCATTATCGCCAGTCTTTATACTTCTTATATTGATGCTTAGATTCAATTGGGGTGCTGCAGATGCTGCTCCAATAGGCGTCGTTACAGCATCAGTCGTTGCATTTATTTTTTATGGTGCAGATTTTAATTTACTTGCACTCGAAAGTGCAAAAGGCATATGGAATGCGATTATTGTACTTTTTGTAATTTGGCCCGCAATTCTCCTGTATGAGGTAACATACGCTGCGGGGGCTTTTGAAGTTTTTAAGAGGGGCATGCAAAAGTTCACGCCTAATGAACTGCTCCAGATCATGACATTGGGATGGGTGTTCACCAGCTTTCTTCAGGGCATAACTGGTTTCGGTGTCCCAGTTGCCGTAGCTGCGCCGCTTCTGGCAGGGATTGGAGTTTTTCCGGTTTGGGCTGTTGTACTTGCTTTGTTGGGACAAGCTTGGGCTAATACGTTTGGAACCCTTGGAATTGCCTGGCAAGCATTGGTACTGTCAACGGGAATTGGGGATACCGCTTACTTCATTCCGACAGCATTGTGGGCTTCTGGATTCCTTCTGATAATTGATGTCTTTACTGGGATTGCATTCTGCTATTTTTACGGGAAAATGGCAGCTATTCGAAAGGGAATGCCCGCTATTCTGTTGATCAGCCTTATACAGGGTGGTGGTCAAATGATCTTCAGTATATTTGATCCAAATGTGTCGTGTTTTATAAGTACATTGATGGCATTAGCAGCAATTTATTTTATAGGAAAGCTGCCATTTTACAATACGCCTTGGAGACTGGAAGACAGTTTGATAATGGACCGTTCTGCCAAACATGGTCATGAAGAAGTTGAAAGTCAAATGAAGATGGCTGAAGCATTTGTTCCATACTTAGTTTTGACCCTTGCAACTATGATCTTTTTGATGATTCCGCCGGTCACCCAGTTTTTAAACTCTTGGCAGCTAGGATTCTCATTTCCTGAGACTCAAACGGTCTATGGCGTCATAAATAAGGGTTATATCAAATATTCACCCTTTAGTCCGCTGACTCATGCAGGAACGCTTTTACTGATCTCCTCCACATTGGGATATTTGTATTTTAGGTCAAAAAATTATATTCAGCCTGGTAAAATTATTGGCATTTTGCGTAAGAGTGTCGAAAAAACTGTACCTTCAACAATAGCGGTCGTTGCATTGATAATAATGTCTAAGATAATGGGCGGCACTGGTCAAACGACTGTATTAGCCAGCGGGACTGCTATGGTGTTAGGTAAATATTATGCGGCACTGTCGCCAGGCGTGGGAATGCTTGGTGCGTTTATGACAAGCAGCAATATGTCTTCCAATATCCTGTTTGGTGAATTTCAGCAAATGACTGCTAAACTATTGAATCTGGACATGTCGTTGATTTTAGGCGCTCAGACTGCAGGTGGAGCCATAGGAAGTACCATTGCGCCAAGCAAAATTATTCTTGGAACAACAACCGTAGGCGTTCTGGGTCAGGAAGGATTAGTGCTAAAGAAAATTATTGTTTGGGCTATATTATCTGCAACGTTTGTCGGCGCTTTTGTTATGATCATGACGATCCTTAATGGAGGATAGATAAAAATGAAGCAACACAGCTATTTTCAAACAGACGTGGGCAAACAGACCATTTCCGGTATACTCACCATCGGCAGCCTGCCTTTGCTTTTATTCAGCAGAGAAGCGAATAGCTTAGAAATGGGAGGATTGGGTTTGCTGCTGCTGTTTGGTGGAATGCTCTCGGTCCCAATTATGTCGCGATCCAAGAGAAGACAGGTCTGAAAAAGGATGGTGACAAGCCGTCTTTCAGAAAGAAGCGTAAATTGACTACTTATTTTAAGTAAATACGTATTATTTGCTAAGGAGTGAAAAAATGAGAATTGTTGTAGCGCTCGGTGGTAATGCGCTTGGAAATACGCCACAGGAACAATTGGAATTAGTCAGAGCGACATCAAGGCCTATTGTGGATCTTATTGAGGCAGGACATGAGGTCGTTCTGGCTCATGGCAACGGACCTCAGGTTGGGATGATCAATTTGGCAATGCAAATTGCTTCGGAGTCGAAGAGCGGGATGCCTGAAATGCCACTTCCTGAATGTGGGGCGATGAGTCAAGGCTATATTGGGTATCATCTGCAAAATGCATTATACGAGGAAATGAAGAAAAGAAATATTAACATTCCTGTGGCGGCTATTGCAACACAGGTCATAGTTTCATCAGATGACTCGGCATTTTCAGCGCCTTCTAAACCTATTGGTCTTTTTTATTCTGAAGAGAAAGCAAGACAACTTGAATTAGAAAAGAAATGGACATTAGTAGAAGATGCTGGACGCGGGTGGAGGCGGATTGTACCTTCTCCAAAGCCGGTTGATATTGTTGAAAAGGAAAGTATTCGGGTGCTGGTTGAGCGTGGTCATTTAGTCATTGCTGTTGGTGGCGGGGGAATCCCAGTTATCGAGGATAACTTTAGGTTGCTGGGCGTTGCAGCAGTTATTGACAAGGATTTTGCGAGTGCGAAACTCGCTGAAATTCTTGATGCAGATTATTTAATCATGTTGACTGGCGTTGATCAGGTTGCAATCCATTACGGCAAGCCAAACGAAACCTGGCTCAGTGAAATTTCGGTGACGGAAGCGCAACAATATATCAAAGAAGAACATTTTGCACCAGGTTCAATGCTCCCTAAAGTAGAAGCAGCAATTTCATTTGCTGAATCCAAACCTGGCAGAAAAGCCATGATTACATCGCTTGAAAAGGCAAAAGCAGGAATAGAAGGCAAAACTGGTACCGTGATATCTGTTAGTCACTCATAAACATAGTAAAGAACCCGAGCTAAATTTCATCCAATCTATGATAGTCATATTTATAAAGTCCCCGCTTCGGCGGGGATTTTTATTTGCTGTCGATCTTTGAAATTTGGAAGTTACTGTGTAATACTATAAAAAAAGGACAGGAGGCGCGCTATGACTTACAATTTCGATGAAATCATTGACCGAAGAAACACCAATGCCTTGAACACGGACGGTTTCCGAGATTACATCTTCAAAGCCCCGCCATCAATGAAATTTCCATATAAAGATGAAGAATTCATCAGAATGTGGGTTGCGGACATGGAATTCGCGACACCGCCGGAAATCATCAAGGCTATGCAGGCGCGCCTTGAGCGAAGAATTTTTGGTTATACCATGATTTTTGACCCTGCCTATGGCGAGGCATTTTTGAACTGGACAGTCCGCCGTTACGGCTGGCATTTTGATCCGGCGACGCTCGTGACTTCAAACGGAATCATCCCGGCACTCTACGAGCTGGTGGAGTATCTGTGTGAACCGGAGGATAAAATTATAATTTTCACGCCGTCCTATGCCTACTTCAAGCATGCGGCGGATTACAACCAGATTGAGCTGGTTACCTCAGACCTGATCAATGAGGAAGGTCGATACACCATGGATTTTGACAGCTTTGAGCGCCTTGCCAAAGACGAAAAAGTGAAGCTGTGCATTTTCTGTAACCCTCATAATCCCACCGGTCGAGTGTGGACACCTGAAGAGCTAAAGCGGTTTGGTGAGATTTGCCTGGAGAATGACATTTGGATCATTTCAGATGAAATCCACTGTGACCTGCTGCGCCGGGAGTTCAAGCATACGCCTCTAGCCAAATTGTTTCCTGACTCTGACCGGATCATTACCTGCATGGCGCCGAGCAAAACCTTCAACATGGCCGGCCTGATGATTTCGAACATCATCATTCCAAATGATGGACTGCGCAAGGTCTGGAAGCAGCGCCATTACAGCTTTGAGAACCCGCTAAGCATTGTAGCCGCACAGGCGGCGTACACGTCAGGCCATGAATGGCTGGATCAGCTTTTAACCTATTTGGACGGCAATTTTGAATATACTCGTGATTTTCTCAGCGAACATCTCCCCAAAACGGTTTTCAAAATTTCTGAAGCCACTTACTTGGCATGGGTGGATATTTCTGCTTATCTCCCTGTGGAAGAGGACTATTGCCTGTTTTTCGCCAACAATGCAGGGGTTCTCTTAGAGGGGGGCAATCTATTTGTTTCTAATTCCGATGGTTACATCCGCCTCAACCTCGCCTGCCCAAGAGCAGTACTTGCCGAAGGCTTGTCCCGAATCGAGAAAGCGCTTACATTTGGTCAAATTGGTGACTGATAAATAGTGTTTTTTGACTCTCTTTTGGGTAAAATAGCTATGTAGGGCGAATCAAGCAACAGCGAAATTGACCTAAATCTCCCAAGGAGGCTTTAAAATGTCAGTTGGTGTTTACGTTAACTTTGACGGTAATTGTCAGGAAGCAGTGGAATACTACGCAGCTGTATTTGAAACCGAACCTCCCGTCTACATGACTTTTGGCATGGGACCGGAAGATCCGTCCTATCCAATGCCGGAAGAGGCGAAATCCCGCATTATGCACACCAATTTAATGATTGAGGGCACTCTGATCATGTTTTCAGATACCTTCCCGGGGATGCCATTTACTGTCGGAAACAACATGAGCCTGATTCTTCAATGCGACAGCAAAGAACGCATCACGAAGTATTTTGAGAAGATGAGTGATGAGGGCAGCGTCGACATGCCGCTGCAGAAGACTTTCTGGAGTGAACTCTACGGCAGCGTTGTGGATAAATATGGCATAGGCTGGCAGTTCAGCTATGACGAGAACGCGAAATAATTGAGGAAATCCCCGCTGCGGCGGGGATTTTTGTTTTGGATGAGGGTATAGCTGAAGTGGTGGTCGATTGACGCCTGTCCTTCACACCGCCTTCCATGTTATAATGGAAACCAAAGCCATAACTGAAAGGAAGTTGTCACCTTGTTTAAAGCGAAGATCATAGAACAGGCCATAAACCTTGGGGCACGTGATGCCCGGGTCATTCGCGTGGATGCCGTTAAAACCGCTGCCTGGGTTGCGCTTAAGTGCCGCTATGGGTGTGACCATTATGGCAAAAGTTTGTGCTGCCCGCCTCACACGCCAACCTATAAAGAGACGAGGGAAGTCCTTAAAGACTATTCGTACGCCGTGCTGATCCAGAGCCAGACACTTGAGGATACCACGGACCTGGCCCTCAATCTGGAGCGGGCGCTCTTCAAGCTGGGCTATCATAAGGCCTTAGGTTTTGGCGCCGGCAAGTGCCTGCTTTGCAGCGACTGCACCATGGCGCTCTGCACGCGACCCTTCGAGGCGAGGCCTTCCATGGAAGCCTGCGGCATGGACGTGATGGCTACTGTCAAAGCCAGCGGCATACCTATAAGAAGTGTGGCCGATGGTCACGTGGCTCTCGGTCCCGAATCTCCCAACAGCCCGGAAGACACAGCCTGCTGCGGCTACGGCCTGGTGTTGATCGATTAAGTAGAAACTGACAAAACGAATAATTTTGGAGGATCTAAAATTTGAAAAACCTGAAATATTGGATCATGCTGATCCTGGCCAGCTTTTTCTGGGCTGGAAATTACACTTTGGGAAAAGCTGTGGTCACCCAGGTAACCCCGCTTCAACTGACTTTTGTGAGATGGCTTTTTGCCTCGATTTTTATGTTAATCATTGCGACAATTATCGAAAAACCAAACTGGAAGCAGGTCTTCAAATCCTGGCCAATCCTGCTGTTCCTGGGCTTCAACGGCCTAATTGGCTATAACATGGCACTGTATACAGCCCTTAAATACACCACGCCAGTAAATGCGTCTTTGGTAAGTGCGTTGAATCCTGCCTTAATGGTTGCGGTATCTGCAGTCGTGCTTCATGAGAGGCTCTCAAAACTGCAAAAGCTGGGTATTGTTTTCTCGCTCTCAGGGGTTATGGTCATTTTAACCCAAGGGAATCTGGCGAGACTTGTCAGTCTTGACTTTAACCGCGGCGATTTGCTGATGCTGATTGCCATAGCGGTATGGACGGTATATTCCATTGTCGGAAAGCGGCTCAAAACTATTAAGCCCATCACAGCCAGTGCTGCTGCAGCTGTTCTGTCCACCCTTGTCATGCTGCCGGTGGTTGTCTATCAAACTAAGGCGCCCATTGCTTTAAACACCTCTGGAATACTGAGTGTGGTTTATATTGTCCTCTTTCCATCGGTAGGGTCTCTTATGTTTTGGAACCTGTCCGTACGACAAATTGGCGCGGCCACGGCAGGGGTCACCCTGAACCTGATCCCTGTGTTTACTTCCCTGTTCAGTATACTGATGGGGGAGTCCATCACTTTGCCTCAAATCATTGGAGGACTCATGGTTTTCGCAGGTGTCTACACGACCAGCGGACTTTTGGAAAATCAGATTGCAAAAAGAAAGAAAAAGCGTGGTGAAGCGGTATGACGGAAAATTCATTGACTTATATAGCCAACGCGGGTGTGATGCTCAAGCTGGACGGCAAGAAGATCCTGATCGATCCGCTGACGACGCCTGGCAATGTCCTATATTTGGACACCGAGCAGGCTGCGCGTGTGGCGCTGCTTACCAACGCTGCACCTTATGATCATGTGGATGTGGTGCTTGTGACCCATCACCACAGGGATCATTTTCACGCAGAAGGGATTCTGGCCTTGTTGGAGGCACAGCCAGGGGCGCATCTGGTGTCCAGTCCTGAGGTGATTCGGCGGCTGAAGGCCGCCTCTGTGTCGACTTTATCCGGGGAGGCCTTTGAGTCGGGCTCAAGCACAGTCCCGGGGAGCGACCGATGGACAGCGGTTGAACTAGAGCTTTACGAGCACACGGAATTGACCTGCAATGGCGTGACACTCCAAATCTTCAGGACGCTGCATGACGGCGAGGATTACGCTGATGTGACGAACCTGATGTTTGTCATAAAGTCGCCCTCCATGGTCGTGGCGCAGCTTGGCGACAGTGCGCCGGCGGACATAAATTTTGAAGGGATCCTTTCGAAAATTGGTTCACCGCTGGATGTGGTCATAGCCAACTTCCCCTACATTGCGATTCCCGCCGCGCGAAAGCTTGTGGAGCGCTGCTTGACACCTGCGTCCCTGGCGGTGCTCCATTTTCCGGATCCCACCGGGGAAGCTGCGAGATGGACTGAGGTAGCGAAAAAGAGTTTCGCCCGAGTCAAAGAAATTTATCTGCCCACGGTGTTGCTCGAGACCCTTGGAGAGACAGTATTTTTGCCGATGGTTGCGGATTAAGGAAAGAAACTCGGTGTCAGCGGCTTTGGCCTATCGACCCCGAGTTTCTTCATCAAAAAAAGAAGCCACTTGAGGACCTCAAGTGGCTTCTTTTCCTTTTTCACTTCTTCACCGGCTTAAGATCCAGCTCACCCCACATACCCAAATGCGCGTCCAGGATCACTAAAACGCCTTTGACACCGGGGATGGCCGCGGCGAATTTCACTGCGGCGTCAATATCCTCGGGGGTGTTGACCCGGTTGGCGGTGGCGGTGGCGACGGCATCGGCTAAAGCGGTGTTTTGAGAGAGGATGACCGCGGCGTGCGCCCGTCCAAAGCTGAGGGAATGTCCAAAGCGGCCGGAGGAGGTGCAGATGCCAAGTGGGGTCTCCTCGGGTTTGATGTGGAGGGACAGACGGCCTGAGAGGGGAGAATCTCCGGCATAAATCAGGACGCGGCGTGAGGTAGACAGATCCAGGTAGAGATCGCCGCCATTTTCTACGATAACGTCCGTATTCCGCTGGCGCAGAGAAGAACCAACGACCTCGGCCACAGCGCCGGCGACGGCGGCCATGGGTCCCACTCCGGCGAGTTGAGCGGCCTGCTTCATCTTCCGAATCATAGGCGGATCCACAGTCCGAGGTACGAGGGGGGCCAGACTTTCCAGAAACTCAGGCTCTGACTCAATCTGTGAAACCAGAATGCTTCGGCACTCTGCCAGCACGTCCTCGACACCGTTGATCTCTGACGACACATAGAGGTCAAGGTCAGATTCCCCCTGGGTGACATTGAAGCGCCTGAGGGGATGCTGTTGCTGGCCGCTGGTCCAGTCCCTGTAGAAGCGGGGCTCGTAGGGAGGTTGGGTGATGTGACCATCGGCAGGGCCTTGGTTTTTCATTTTTTAGAGCACCGGCTCCGGCACCAGGCCTGAAATGGCGCGGGACGGGCAGACCGGGATGCAGTGGTTGCAGCCCACGCATTTGGCCGGATCGAAATTGAGCTTCCAGTCCGGCGCGGCAATAGTTAGCGCCTTGATGCCGCAGACGGAGGTGCACAGGCCGCAGTCCGTGCAGCGGTTCTCGTCAATGGTGATCACAGACGGGATCAGGTCCACGTTGAGGCCCAGATTCTGGAGATACTCAATGGCTTCCGAAATGGATTTGGACGGGCCTTCAATGTCGTAGAGGAGGGAGCCCATGAGGTTGAAATCTATGTTGGCCTTCAGGATGTTAAGCTTCAGGTCAAAGCGCTTGATGAGTTCGTAGGTCACCGGCGTGTTGGTGAGCGTGGCAGGGAATGTCATGTACATTTTCGTTTTCATTACTCCAGCACCTCCGCGTTGGCCATTTTTTTGACGCCCTGATTTTGGGTGAAGAGTTTTACCGGCGCCTGCAGCTCAAAGCTGCCGCTCTTTATTTTTTCTTTTAATATGTCAGCGATTTCACGGGCCTTGCGCATGCTGGTGGTCGGGGAGGTCTTGACCATTTTGCCATTGATTTCAATTTGTCCGCTTTGGAGCTCCGCGTAGTTGACTTTTCTTACTGTTGGTCTTGACAGGTGCGGCACGGAATAATCGATCAGGTTCGTTTCGATGTCCTCATTGCGCACCGCGCAGAAGCGCAGCATCTCCCGGTCGAGGAGGGGAATAGGAATGCCTATGCCCACGTTGAGGGAGGTGCCGTAGGCCTTGAAGACCGCGGGGCTGATGTACCTGGTGTCCATTTCTTTCAGGTCGCCAATGACCGCCAGCGTCGCGCCGGTGCCAATGGGGGTGCCGTTTGCGTTTCGTGTCGGAGCGGTGTTGCACTGGGTGCCGTTCCAGGACACGTAGCCGACCGCCCCGCCAACGAGAATCCTGGTCCCCATGCCGATGGTCCTGAGCTCCGGATCATTCAGCAGCGGGCTCAGGGCGCCTGAGGTCGCGTAGGTGACGTTGCCGTAGTTTGGAAGCAAGGTGCCCATGTAGGTGTAAACCGCTTTGCCGGAGCCGTTGGTGGCAGCGGCGTAGTTCTGGTAAGCGTTTCTAGGATTGAACAGATAGGCTTCATTTAGGTCTTCCAGTTTGACGGTGGCTTTAACTTTTTTGCCGGGGTAGCAGTCTGTCCCTTTGCTGGTGGCTTCGAGGACGACTTCTTTACCGTCAATTAGGTCACAGATGACGTGGGCGCCGCCGTATTCATAGCCCTGGTCCTCGGATTCAGCGGTGGCGCCTATGTATGTATCCACAGCGGCCAGTCCGCCGTAGGCCTCGACCTTGTTGAGGGTCAGCTTTTCAAGGCGCGTTGGAGGATCGGAGTGCCCAAAGTTCAGGAAAGCGCCGGAGGAGCACATTGGTCCAAAGGTCGCGGTGGTGACCACGTCTACGGCCTCGAAGACCGCTTCTTCGCCGTCTCGGTCGATCATTTCCAGGATTTCTTCTGCCGTGCAGACGACAACTGTGCCGTTTCTGATTTTTTCATTGATCTCATCAAAGGTGCGTTTTTCTCTCTTGTCGCTCAAGGTGTGTCCCTCCGTCTCGGTTTGTGTTTCGATTTCGATTTCAATTTCAATTTCAATTTGACTTTCTATGATATTGCTATTTCGCAATTGAAGAATCCGGCCATAAAAAAAGCCCCGCCGACGGCAGAGCTTACGTAATCACGCATTCCTCATCTTTCGGTTAAACCGCTGGATTTGGCACCACGCCTCAATGGGCAGGTTGCCGGACTTCATAGGGCCAGTTCCCTCCGTCTCTCTGGATAAGCGTCATCTCTATTAAGAGGTGACATATATTTAATTGAATTAATTATAGTGATCTGCCGATGGTCTGTCAAGTGACTTTTCATTTGTTGAGCTGCTTTCGCGCTGTTTCTGAGGTTAAATCTTCGCATCGGCCGCCCCTGAGGACTGCGCTGGCGCCGGGATGGCCAACTATAGCTTCCGCCAGGCGCGCGGTATCCATGGCCTTTGTCAGGTCGACGCCGGTGTCGATGCCCATTTCGTGCATCATGTGAATGACGTCCTCTGTGGCAATGTTGCCGGAGGCGCCAGGGATGTAAGGACAGCCGCCGAGCCCGGCAAATGCGCCATCGAAGGTTCTGAAGCCGGCTTGGAGGCCGGCGACAATATTAGCCATGGCCATGCCGCGAGTGTTGTGGAGGTGGAGCACCCAGCGGACTTCCGGGAAGGTTTCGATCATATGGCTGCCCAGCTCGAAGATAAGTCTTGGATTGGCCATGCCGGTGGCGTCGGAGAGGGAGAGCTCGGTGATGCCGAGGTTGAGATACTGACGGGTGATCTTTTCGAGCTGTTCGACGGGAATTTTCCCTTCAAAAGCGCAGCCCCAAGCCGAGGACATGGCCCCTGAGACTTCAATATTGTTCTTAGCCGCGAACTCAACGCAAGTCTCAAAGCCTTTCATCATTTCCAGCGGTGTTTGATTGAAGTTGTTGATGCAGTGGGACTCACTGACAGAGACTGTCAGCTTGGCTTTGGTCAGCCCGGCAGCGTGAGCCCGTTCCAAGCCTTTTAGATTAGGCACCAGGACGCGGTATTCCACGCCGGGGACTTTGGTCATACGGGAGGCCAATTCTTCTATGCCGGCCATTTGTGGGACCGCTTTGGGGTGGACAAAGGCGCCCAGCTCGACGATTTTAACACCGGAGTCGACCACAGCGTTTAGAAGCTGGAGCTTCTCATCTACGGTGAGGATTTTAGGCTCGTTTTGAAGTCCGTCTCTGAGCCCGACCTCGCAGATCGTGACTTTGTCTGGCCAGAGCAGGACGGGTTTGATTTGTGGGATTACCAAAGGGGATTCTCCTTTCGAGGCGAATTTGCGAATTGTGTCTGAATTGTAGTGAGTACCTGTTGCTCAGTTCAATCTTGTACCAGAGCTTGGTGTAAATTTACACCTTAGGGGAAGCGGGTGTCAGCGGCCTTTGGCCTATTGACCTTGGTTTCCCGATTACCGCATGCCAGCAGCTGAGTAAATTTTGTCGATCACACGCATGTTGAGAATCGCATCTTCAGCAGGGAGGATAGCCGATGGTCGCCCTTCCAGCACACATTCACTAAAGTGCTCAATTTGTGCAGCATAGGCGTTGGTTTGATACTCGAAGACGCTGGTGCTAATTTTGCCATTTTTAGTTAGGCTGACTTTGGGGTGCTGGTAGGGAAACTCTATACGCATCAAGCCTTCGGTACCGGTGATTTCAATGGACTGGTTATAGCTGCCTGCGAAAGTACAATCAATTGTGGCGAGCCTGCCACCGGGAAATTTCATGGCAACAGCCATGGCTTGATCGACAGCGCCATTAGGTGTCATCTGAGGGATTGCTGCAACAGACTCCGGCTCCCCGCCCATAATCAATCGAATGCCTTGTATGCAATAGCATCCAATATCATAAAGGGCGCCTCCCCCATAAGCGGCGTTTAGCCGGATGTCATCTTCTTTAAGGACCTGAAAGGAATAGCGAGCGGAGACATTTTGGATGGATCCGATTTCACCTTGATTGAGCAGTTCGCGAATTTCCTGCCATTTTGGATGACAGCGGAATGCAAAAGCTTCCATAAAGAGCACGTTATGTTTCGCGGATACCTCAACCATTTGATGCGCCTCAGCTTCGCTTAGCGCCGCGGGTTTTTCACATAGGACATGTTTGCCAGCAGCTGCGGCTTTCTGTGTCCACTCGAGGTGCAGATGATTTGGTAGTGGAATATAGACGGCATCTATTTCTGAATCGTCGAGTAAAGTTTCATAAGAGCCGTAAGCCTTCGGAATGCTGTGGGCCTTTGCCATCCGGTCGGCTTTCTCCTGCGAGCGGCTGGCTATTGCGATGACTTCAGCATTTTCAGCTTTTTGAATGGCTGGTATGACGCGTTCATTGGCGATCCACGCCGCGCCCAGGATGCCCCATTTGACTTTGTTATCAATATTTTTCATAGGATAGCCACCTTGCGATCATGCAAATTGTTTGGAAATTGTAGTGAGTGCCTGTTGCTCAATTTGGATTGGTGCCAAAGCTTGGTGTAAATTTACACTTTGAGAAAACTGGGTGTCTGCGGCCTTTGGCCTATTGACCCCCAGTTTCACTTCCACAAAAAGAAACCGGTTCGCCGGTTTCTTCCTTTTTATGTCTGTTTCTCGTCCACCTTATCTCAAATCCATCATCTTAATATGATCCATGTCCGTGAACGTTCTATTTTCACCGGCCATAGCCCAGATAAAGCTGTAATTGCTGGTGCCGCAGCCAAAGTGGACGGACCAGCTCGGGGAGATGACGGCTTGCTCGTTCTGCATGGCGATGCTTCTCAGCTCCTGAGGCTGCCCCATATAGTGGAAGACCAGGTTGTCTTCAGGCACATCGAAATAGAGGTAGACTTCCATGCGGCGTTCATGGGTGTGGCAAGGCATGGAATTCCAAACGCAGCCGGTGTCCAGGATGGTGCAGCCCATGGAAAGCTGGCAGGTCTCAAGAACTGCCGGATGGATCAGCTGGTAGATCACGCGCTTATTTGAGGTTTCGAAGCTGCCAAGCTCTACTTTGTTGGCGGTTTCGAGAGTGATCAATTTGGTTTCGAACCTGGTGTGGGCTGGGGCAGAGGTCATGTAATACTTTGCAGGTTGGGAAGGATCATCGCTTTTGAAGAGGACTTCACGGGTTTCCTTTCCAATATAAAGGGCATTGAGGCGGTTTAGGGGGTAGGCGTGACCATCGGCAATTACCGTTCCTGGTCCTCCCAAATTGATAATGCCCAGTTCACGGCGCTCCAGGAAATAGCTGACACCCAGGTCCTTTTCAGGGTCAACGTTCTTCTGAAGGTCGAGGGTGGCGGTCAGGGGCATGGCGCCCAAGGTCAGGACGCGGTCGATGTGGGAGTAAACCGCCGTCACGTCATCAGGGACGAAGACCTGCTCAAGGAGAAACTCAGTTCTAAGTTGGGTGGTGTCATAATGTTTGGCATCTTTTGGATTGGCGCCGTAGCGTACGTCCATTTGTAGACCTCCTCGCAAATAGGGGTTGTGATTGTCTGAGTCTATGCATGCAGAATGCCTCTGGCAGCGGGAGACCGCTGCACGGAGGCACTCAAGTTGAGTGTACGTAAGCAAGCTTTGGTTAATCAAAGATTTTTTCGCGTTCGAAGAGCTTTGGTTCTGCTTCATCTGTAGAGATAGGTCCTTCGTGCTCGACATTCCAGTGTTCAAGCACTTCCGGATCAGGGTCTGCAGAACTCTTATAGGCTTCTTTTGCAAGCCTGATGTCTTCCTCCAGCTGTTTTAGTTCCGCGAGCAGAGCTTTTCTTCGGTTGTTAAGGTCAGCGACTTTTTGGAGCATAGTTTCGCTCATTAGAACACCTCCTCATTTTAGCATTAAACTTATACCCTGAAAAGGACGGGAATCACACTTAAAGGATAGAAGTTAGGGAGGAAGTTTGGGAAAAGGATGCGGTTAATAATAAATGGCTCTGTTAGCTGTGTGTGTTGATAATGGAAAACGACATAATCGAATCCACATTCGGCTAAAATCAAGACAGTTATATCTAATCTCATTAAGAGGTGATAGATATGACTGCAAATGTAAATGAAATTAGAATACTGCTGAATTTGCTGTCATGAGAAGATTTAGAGCAAATAAATGCAGAAATTATAGATCAGTTAGAAGGCTATATTGGTCTTCCTGACTTTTTGAACAAGTGTGCAGAACAAAGATTTGCCGATGGATTAGTCTGTCCTCATTGTGGAAAGAAACATATTGTCAAGTTTGGTAATGCCAGAGGAAAGCAAAGATTTCGCTGCAAGGATTGTGACAGGACTTTTACTCCCTATACTAAAACTATCCTTGCCGACAGCAAACCAATACATAGGAAACTATAAGTATTGGTTTAATTGGTCGGAGAGAAACAGTAGGATCAGCAGATACAGACAAGTCAAATCCTTGTTCTATGAGAGCATTTCAAGTATGCTGATACTGACAAGAAAAGATATTAGAGAAACAAAACCGTTCGGTGTTATCAAATCATAAACTCGAATTAGGAGGTGTCATTATATGAAGAAGAAAAGTATTGTTATAATTGTAATCTCAGTAATAGTTGTTCTGACTTTCTCCTTTTTAGTTGGAACAGGCTTTACCGAAAGAGCTGATGTGATATTGCTCGACTATTATGTATCAGAGGAGGGCGCAAAATTGACTTTTAATACCACCATTCTATCGTCTATGGGTTATACAAGAGGTTTTGAAGATAAGAGTGGTGCATTAAAACCGCATTATCTTGTCTTTTATTCTACTTTTGGTGGCTTGAATAGTTCATTTAGGGCAAAAAGTGAGTTTGAACTAGTTTTGGGGGAGAATGACACAGAAATCTATTTCAATCGTGCAGACGGTGGGTATGAACTTGTCTTGCAAAAGAATATCGAGACAGGAGAATGGACAAGACCGTAAGATGGATTTTGCTTCATCAACACACAAGGCTAAAAGAGCCAAATAAATTACAGCAGATGATACACCGCTCCGCGCCAAACCTTGCTGTGCTCGGTTCAGGCTGCGCTGCATTTTAAGATAGATGTACTCTATGATCAATCGGTTGCTAAAGGTACAGTTTTGGTTGCCAGCCGTGCACCTCGCTCCGCTGCGCTGCGCTTCGGTCGCGGGCTGCGCCCTATACAAAGTCATATGATTTCACGCGCCAGAGAGCAAGCTCTCTAACGCGCAAAATCATATGACTTTGTGCACGGCTTTAGTTTTTCGCAATTATCTGAAAAAAAGGATTGTAGATTGTCGACAATCTGCTATAATAGGTTTATAGACAACAGAAAATTCTCCTTAGCAAAGGGGTCATGCCCAATGGCAGAAGCGATAACTGAATATCAACGGGACAATTTGTGTTCCGTTGTCTCCGATTATATTAAAGAGCTAATACTTGTGGGAAAGTACAAAGCCGGAGACCATGTGCTGGAAGCGTCAATTGCTAAAAATCTCGGAATCAGCCGTTCGCCGGTGAGAGAAGGGATCAAGGATCTCGAAAAGGAAGGTATTGTCGAAATTGTTCCCAGAAAAGGGACTTACGTTACAACTTTCAGCATTAAAGACGTCCATGAGGTCTTTGATATTCGAATTCTTCACGAATATGACATATTAAGGATCCTGATCCAAGAGAACAAATTAAACGATGAGGATTTTAGAATTTTGACCAGTCTGGTAGACCGCATGGTCTATATTGTTAAGAGTGATTTGAGCGATCAGGAAAAAGTCATTCAAATCAACAAAATGGATATGGATTTCCATATATATTTATGGAACAAATCTGACAGCAAGCGTCGGATCAAAATTCTGAAAGACATGTTTTTTCAGTTAAAAATGGCAATGATGTACGACACAAATGAAACAGGGGATTTGATGCAGACCGCTACGGATCACTATGAGATCATTGAGCATCTCAGGAACGGGGATCTGGAGAAGTGCAAGACAGCTTTCCTGAATCACATCAACAGTTATAAACAAGGCAACTTTGAGAATCCCTATTAAGGCTACCGACTAAAGAGGAGGTTGTCTCCTTTTTAATAACAATTGTCGACAATCGACACAAAATCTTACATTTAGGATTTGTCACAATGAAACACAATGAAATATCATCAACAGCACTAATTCACTAAGAAGTTAATGTTGTTCAGAAGTAGCAATCAAAGGACGGAGGTTGAAAGAGAAATGAGTAAGACGCTGTATTTCGAAGTATCGGAATATCAGGAAAGACTTAGCCGGACGCAGAAAAGCATGGCTGAGAAAGGGATTGACGCACTAATAGTCACAGATCCTGCCAACATGAATTATCTATCTGGATTTGACGGATGGTCCTTCTATGTCCATCAATGTCTGATCGTGTTCATGGATCAAAACAAGATCATGTGGGTCGGACGCGGACAGGACGGTAACGCTGCCAGACTGACTACATGGTTGGAAGAAGAAGATATCCGGGCTTACACGGATGACTATGTTCAATCCCTTGTTAAGCATCCTATGGATTTCGTATCAGATATCCTTAAAGAGAAGGGCTACGACAAAAAAGTCGTCGGAACAGAAATGGATACATATTATTTCACGGCGAAATGTCAGGAGAGCCTGATGAAAAATTGCCCATCGGCAACTTTCATTGATGCTACTAACCTGGTGAACTGGGTTAAGATCATAAAATCCGACAACGAAATTGCTTACATGAGAAAAGCTGCACGTATTGCCGAGCACGTTATGGAAACTGCTTATGAAGCCGTAGATATTGGTGTCAGGCAATGTGATGCGGCAGCGAAGGTTTCAGCGGCTCAAGTTTACGGAACTGAAGAATTTGGCGGAGACTATCCTTCCATTATTCCGCTCATGCCGAGCGGCATTCGAACCTCAACACCGCACCTCAGCTGGACAGATGAGCCATACAAGGATGGCGACACGGTCATTCTCGAGCTCTCCGGTTGTTACAGACGCTACCACTGCCCACTCGCAAGAACTATGATCTTAGGCAAAGCGCCTCAAACGGTCATTGATCTCGGCAAAGTAGTTGTAGAAGGGATCAATGAAGCCTTAAGTGTCATCAAGCCAGGTATCTATGCTGAAGATGTGGAGCGCGCTTGGGCGAAGAGCATAGCCAAGAGCGGATTCATCAAAGACTCCCGCATTGGTTACTCCATGGGACTAAACTACCCGCCTGATTGGGGCGAGCACACTGCCAGCTTAAGACCTGGAGACAAGACCGTGCTTCAACCAAATATGACCTTCCACATGATCCCAGGCATCTGGTTGTCGGATTGCGGCGTTGATATCAGCGAATCATTCCGCGTCACAGAAACGGGTGTTGAGACCTTCACGAACTATCCGAGAAAACTGCTCGTGAAATAATCCAAAAGCGCGAGAAACTCGCGGTTTTGAAAGGAGTGAAACGGGTTGAAGAATATCTTTAAATTCATCACAAGATTTGAAGAGTTTGTGTTAAGCTATTCAATTTTGCTGATGGCATTTATCCTCATCGGCAGCGTGTTAAGCAGAACGTTCCTGAACTCCAGCTGGACCTTCGCAGAGGAAGTGGGGCAGAGCTTAACCATCATCGTCACGTTCATGGGCGTCGGGTATTGCGCAAAGAAAGCAAACCACATCACCATGTCAGCGGTTTTCGATCTGCTGAATCCTAAGTTCAAGAAAATTTTCATGATCGTCATCTCAGGTGTTTCTGCTGTCATGATGCTCTACATTGCCTTCATCAGTTTTCAGTACACCATGAAGGTTCTGGAGCTCGGCAGGGTTACCCCTTCACTGAGAATACCTATGTATCTGATCATTGCGATTGTACCAATAGGATTCATCCTGGGCGCAATCGAGTACGCCAGGACTTTTATCCTGAACGTGACAAGAAAACAGCTCTATCTTTCCACTGAAGTAGTGCTGGATACGGACCTTAAAATCATCCCGCCTTCAGATGCCAATGCGTGATGAGATTCCCAACTGACTGAATTTGGCTGGCGAAGGTTGGCAGTTAAAAGACTGCCGCCCGGTCTGGCCAGGGAGGTGTTGACTTGGTACTTTTATTAATGGCCATCATGGTGGCGCTCTTGCTGCTGAATTTTCCAATGTTGTTGACCATGATCGTGGCACCACTGACGATCTTGCTCAATTATTTTCCTAACGTCAATCCAATTCTGGCAATCCAGCAGGTTGTTGCCGGTGTACAGCCCTTCGTCCTGCTAGCGGTTCCAATGTTTATTTTGGCAGCGGACATCATGTCTGCCGGGCAAACTGCAAAACGGCTCCTGGACTTTGTTCAGACTTTTGTAGGGCACATCCACGGCGGTCTGGGAATCACGACCGCGGCAACCTGTACATTATTTGGCGCCATTTCCGGCTCTACTCAGGCTACAGTTGTCGCCATAGGGAAACCTATGAGAAACCGGATGCTGGAAAGTGGTTATCGCGATTCTGATACTATCGGCTTGATTATTTCATCAGCTATTATCGCGCTTTTAATCCCGCCTAGTATCTCCATGATTATGTACTGCGTCGTCACAGGCGCCTCCGTCGGAGACCTATTCATAGCAGGCGTCCTTCCGGGCTTATTGATTCTCGCCTTTTTCTCGGTCTTCATCTATTTCGATGCCCGAAGAAAAAACATACCCCTAAGCAACAGACTTACATTTAAAGAGCGTATGGTTTCTTTCAAAAAAGCGATCCTGCCGCTCGGTTTTCCGGTCATTATCTTTGCTGGGATCTACTCTGGGTTTTTCAGCCCGACTGAAGCTTCCGCCATTGCTGTGCTCTATGCGCTGATTTTGGAAATGCTGATTTTCAAGACGATCAAACCTAGAGATTTGCCTAAGATTGCGCTGTCTACCGGTGCCGTCACGGCTTCAGTCTTTATTCTGGTCGCAGCTGGTTCACTCTTCTCCTGGGCGATTTCATACGCGAGAATTCCGCAGATCATAACGGCTGCTATTCTCGGTGTCGATCCGAGCGCGCTTAGAATCCTTATTACTGTGACTTTCGCTTACTTTATTGGATGTATGTTCGTCGACTCAATCGTTGTTATCATCATATTGACGCCAATCTTTTTCCCGTTGGCAATGGCAGCTGGAATTCACCCGATCCACCTCGGTATCGTCGTCACCCTTCAAGCCGCGATCGGTTCCATTTCTCCACCGTTTGGCTGCAACATCTTTACCGGTATAGCGATCTTTAACAGGCCGTTCCTTGAGGTCATAAAAGGACTTCCGCCTTACATCTTTATGCTGGTGATCATTTCGGTGCTGATCATTGCCTTCCCACAAATTTCGCTGCTGCTGGTGCCTTAAGACCTACGAGACAAGGAGTATGAAGGATGGACACTATTAAACAAGCTGTACTGGCGCTGGAGTCCGAACTGATTGAACTCAGACGGGATTTTCACCGGCATCCGGAGCTGGGTTATCAGGAATTCAGAACATCTGGCATAGTCAAGAATTACCTCGAAGCGCTTGGTATTGAGACCCAGGTTGTGACCGGCACTGGAGTTGTTGGCCTCTTAAAAGGCGAGAAGGACCCAGGCTCTGCCGATGGTCCCACAATCCTCCTCCGCGCCGACATGGACGCTCTTGCACAAGAGGAAAAAAGCGGTGTCGACTACACGTCACAAACGCCTGGCTTGATGCACGCCTGCGGACATGATGGTCATACTGCCATGCTCTTGGTTGCAGCAAAGATCCTCTCTGGTTATAAAGACCAACTTAAGGGCAACGTCAAATTTGTATTCCAACCTAACGAAGAGGAAGCAGGTGCCCTCAACATGATTGAGGCAGGTATCCTTGAGAATCCAAAGGTTGACGCGGCTTTCGGTGTTCACATCTGGACCCCGGTGCCGAGCGGAAAAATTGGACTCTCAAACGGACCAGTCATGGCAGCCACGGAAGAATTTGAACTCGCCATTATTGGACAACCGGGGCATACCTCAACACCGCATACGGCAAAAGACCCAATTCTGGCGGCATCAACGATCCTGCAGCTGCTGCAAAGTATTCAAACCCGGGAGATCGATCCTTTAGTTCCTATCACCATCATGGTAGGCAGGATAAAAGGTGGCAGCGGCCGGAACATCATTGCGGACCGCGTTGAGCTGGGTGGAACCATCCGATTCATGTTCGCCAATGAGCCTGTCGAGAAAAAAATCTTGCTGGAGAAGTTCGAGCGACTGATCAAAGGGGTTTGTGAAGCCCAGGATGTGGGCTATGAGCTGAAGTACATTCCGAGCAATCCGACACTGATGAATGATGAGCGCATGGTTCAAGTGCTGAGGGAGGCGGTGGTCGAAACTATCGGCGGACCTGAGGGCATTATTGAGCATCGCTGCATGGCAGGTGAGGATTTCGCGGAGTTCACCCAGAAGGTACCCAGCGCGTTTTATTTCCTTGGAACGGGCAATGCGGAGGTGGGCAGCCAGTATCCGCACCACCATACCTGCTTCAACATTGATGAAAGCACACTCAAAACCGGCGTGGAGATTCACGTCAGAACTATTATGAATATGCTGAAGTAACACACTGTACCAACCCACTGTACCAACAGCGGACGGGCGAAGCGGCAATAGCCAGAAGCAGCTGCGAGCCCAAAAGCTGAGGTCATACACTAAGTTGAAGAGACTAAGGGAGGATTCATTGTGAAGAAGCTTATTACATTGTTAATGCTGATTGTACTCGTAGGGGCTGCGGCTGTCGGCTGCGGACAAAAACCTGCGGAGGCCCCTGCGGCAACCGGTGAAGAGACTTACAGCTGGCGTTTTGCCCACGAGGAAATTGACGGCAGCGTTCAGGATCTTTATGTCAAGAAGTTTAAAGAAATCATTGAAGAAAAGTCTGGCGGCAAGATCAACATCGAAATTTATCCTGTAGGCCAAATTGGCGATGCGCTCCAACAGGCTGAGATTCTTCAAAATGGCGGCATTGAGTTCGCAATTGTATCTCCGGGCAACACTGGTACCGTCGTTCCTGAGAACCAATTATTCTCACTCCACTTCCTCTTCTCAGATGATATGGACAAGAATGCTGAAATCTTCAAAAACAGTGTGGCTTTAAACGAAATGCTCAGCGCCAAATATCTTGAAAAGAACATTCAAGTCCTGGCTTACTGGACAGAAGGCGCAATGCAGTGGACTTCCAACAAACCGGTCACAACCCCGGCTGAATGGCAGGGCATGAAAATGCGTACCATGCAGTCTCCTATGATCGTCGCAGCCTACGAAGCATACGGTGCGAATCCTACGCCGGTTCCATACATGGAAGTTTACTCCGGTCTCCAGCTCAATATGATTGAAGGTCAGGAAAATCCACTCTTCGCGATTGAAGAAATGAAGTTCTACGAAGTTCAAAAGTACCTCACACTTGCCAGCTCCAACCTGTTCATGACAACAACGGCAACCAATCCAGATTTCTTTAACGGACTTCCTGCTGATATTCAACAAATGGTTCTCGACACAATTGATGAGCTTCGTCCTTACTCCTTTGAAATTCAGGCAGACCTCAATGGTGCTGCCCTCGATAAAATCAAAGAAGCGAGCGATATTGAAATTGTCGAACTTACACCTGAGCAACGCGAAGCTTTCCAAGCAGCCAGTGCTGCCGCGTATGACCGTTACGCAGCTGTCGTCGGCGCTGACGGCAAAGCGATCCTCGACAAACTGATCGAAGAAGTTGCGGAAATGACGAAGTAATAAAGTTAAAATTAATAGTTAAATAGGATGTGCCTGGAGTACGGCGCTCCAGGCGCATTTAAATTTAAGCTTAAGCCGGATACTTTAATGAACGTTGCAGGCAGTCCCAGTCTAATTGAAGAATGTCGACAACCTCAGAGTATCACAAGCGAAACGTGCGGGTGATACTATTTATCCCACTAAAGGAGGATGGAAATGGTAATTTTTCCAGAAGCTAAAATCCTGGAGATCGATCTCACATCCGGTACCATCAATAGAAAAACCCTTCCAGGCGAAATCTACCGTTTGTATCCAGGTGGCTCAGCTCTTGGGCTTTACCTGATGATGCAGGATTACATACCAGGCACGGAAGCACTCGATCGAGGCAATGTACTCGTTTTCAGCGTCTCACCTCTGACGGGGCTGCCAATCAGCGGCATCAGCAGAATGAACGTCACTGCCAGAAGTCCGCTCACCGGCACTGCAGGAGACAGCCAGTCCGGCGGCTTCATTGCCTCTTATCTGAAGATGAACGGCTGGGATGCCATCGTCTTTAAGGGCAAATCTCAGAAGCCGGTCTATCTCGTGATTGATGGCAACAAGGCTGAGCTGAAGGACGCGTCCCATCTGTGGGGCAAAGTGACCGGCGAAGTGGAGTCTTCTCTTCAGGACGAACTTGGAGACAAGAATATTGAAGTTGCTCAAATTGGCCCGGCGGGCGAGAATCTCGTCAAGTACGCCTGCATCATCAACAAATGCAGCAGGGCCAATGGCCGCAACGGTATGGGTGCCGTCATGGGCTCCAAGAATCTGAAAGCCATGGTCGTCAAAAAAGGCCGGCCGATGGTCGCAGCTGACACAGAGGCGTTCATGGCATTGGCGCGAAGCTCCCGGAAACGACTTGAAGAAAACGAAGGCGTCGCGGGACTGGGCCTGAATGGCACAGATGGCGATCTGGAAGGTTTCAGCGACTCGGGTTTCCTGCCGACGCGAAACTGGAAAACAGGTTACTTCCCTGAAGGTGCCACAAATATTACTGGAACGACCATGTATGAGACAGTACTAAAAGAGCGTGATACTTGTTATGCTTGCGCGGTGCGCTGCAAGCGCGTGGTCGAAATTCCAGGCCGGGTGGATCCTGTCTACGGCGGCCCTGAGTATGAAACCTGTGCAGCCCTGGGTTCGTATTGCGGCGTCACAGATCTGGCAGAGGTATGCGAAGCCAATATGCTCTGCAATATGTATGGGATGGATACCATCTCCTGTGGCGCGACAATTTCCTTTGCCATGGAGTGCTTTGAAGAAGGACTGTTGACTTCAGAGCAAGCAGAGGGCCTGGATCTGAAGTTTGGAAACGGTGCAGCGGTCAATGCGCTGGTCAAGAAAATTGCTCTGCGCGAAGGCCTTGGGGATTTGCTTGCAGAAGGCAGTGCCCGCGCTTCTGAGAAGATAGGCGGCGGGTCTGAAAAGTTCAGCATGTCCGTCAAGAAGCAGGAGATGCCGGCCCATATGCCGCAGTATAAACCCGCTGTTGGCCTGGTTTACGCCGTCAATCCGTTTGGCGCAGATCACCAATCCAGTGAACATGACGTTTTCCTGGTTATGCCACCAGACAGTCGTGAGCGTGAGCGCCTCAGCAAGCTTGGAATCTGGAAGGGTTATGATAACCCTTATGAACTGGACGCAGAAAAGGTCCGTTTCGCGCTGGATACGCAAAAGTATTTCTCAGTGCTTGACTCCTTGAGCCTTTGCCAGTTTGTCTGGGGTCCGTCCTGGGAACTTTATGGTCCGGATGAATTATTGGAGCTCTGCCGCGCGGGGCTTGGCTGGGAGACCTCCCTTTATGAGCTGATGATGGCTGGTGAGCGCCGGATCAACATGATGCGGCAGTTTAATGCCCGCGAAGGCTTTACCGCTGCGGATGACACGCTGCCGGCTCGTCTCTTTGAACCTTTTACCGATGGTCCCGCAAAAGGCATTCATGTCGACCGTGACGCTTTCGAAGCAGGAAAGAAGCTGTACTATGAAATGGCGGGCTGGGATCCGCAGACCGGCAATCCGACGGCTGCAACTTTGAAGAAGCTGTCCCTGGACTGGCTGCTATAGACGACAAATTTGAGTGACAAAAAGGAGGGACAGGCTGTGGGTGAGACAAAGAGAATCAGCATTACGCTGAATCATAAGCCGTGTGAAATCGATGCGGGCATGACCGTCAGCGAACTCTTGAGCTTCAAAGGTTTCCCCAAGTCTGTCGCCGTCTTTGTCAACAAAACGCCGCTTCTCATGAAGACGTATCCAACTTATGAGCTGAAGGAAGCGGATACAGTAATTGTTTTCAGGCCGCTTGGGGGCGGATAGGGCAGAGGTGGGGAAAGGTGACCATCGGCAAAAGCTCTTAAAACGCTTGAAAACGAAGCAACGGAAAATAAGGAGGAAATGTTATGTTCAAATCCCTTGGAGATTTGGACGCGTTATTGAAGCAGCACGATGACTACAGAAACAACTGCTTGAATCTGATCGCGTCTGAAAATTACACCAGCAAGAAAGTGCGCAGCTATCTGGACAACGATTTTGGCAACCGTTATGGGTGCTATGCGACGTTGAACCCATCTGTGCGTGATTATACAGGAAATAAATATATCAATGAGTTTGAGGTTCAGACCCATGAACTGATGAAAGAGGTATTTCATGGGGAATACGTGGATCTGAGACCAATTGGCGGGCACATGGCGGGGATGTCTGTGGTGCTGGCGCTGCTGGATCCGGGGGATCTGGTCATTGAGGTCAGCCTGGAAAACTGGGGGCATGGTCTTGTGGGACCAATGTGCCAAGTGAGCCATTTCAATAAGACGATTAATGTTAAATACATGGCTTTTAATGAGGACCGGGCGGTGGATAACGCGAAGCTTGAAGCGCAGATCCGTGCTGAAAAGCCGAAGCTCGTCATCTTTGGCGGGTCTGGGACGCTTTTTCCGGAGCCGGTGCGACAGTTCAGGGCACTTGCGGATGAGCTGGGCTTCTATATCGCTTACGACGCGTCCCATGTGACGGGCTTGATTGCCGGTGGCGTGTTCCCGAATCCTTTGGATGAAGGCGCAGATATCATGTTTGGCAGTACCCATAAGTCTTTTCCGGGACCGCAGGGCGGGTTTGTGACTTCAAACAACAGGGAATTGATGAAGAAGGTTGGGGAGACTTTGTCTCCATCTTTGGTGACGAGCCATCACCTTTTCAGAATTCCGGCTCTGGCGGCATCCCTGCTCGAGATGAAATCCTTTGGTCCTGCCTATGCGAAACAGATTGTGGCGAATTCAAAGGCGCTTGCTGTGGCGCTGGAGAAAGTTGGTTTTAATGTCCTTGGCAAGAACCGGGGATTCTCTGAGTCACATATTATCCTGGTTGACGCAGGCGCTCAGGTGCAGGTGGGTCCTGCCAAGCATCTGGAGCAGGCAAACATTCTTTGTTCGGATGACTTTTCAGGCGCAAGCCCGGAAATTAGGATTGGCACCTCTGAAATCACCCGCCGGGGTATGAAGGAAGGCGATATGGATCAGATCGCCCAGTTGATTTATCGCTCACTGATTCTTAAAGAAGATGCGGCTGTCATTTCAAAAGACGTTGAAGCTTTAGTATCGAAATTCCAAGGGGTTGCGTTTTCGTTTTAGGTTGGGGACGCGGACAACTTCAAGGTGGGGACGGTAATGATTCTGTAATATTATGGACCAGGTACACAGTTGATTGACGTACCTGACCCCAAACGCATCTTTGAACCTGACCCCAATATCAGTGAGCTAGCTCCCTGATCTAGATGATTTTAATGTTCATCTCACATTATCAGACGTGCACCTCGCTTCGCCTTTTGCGGAATGTACATTATTCGCTATCAGCCATGCACCAGAGCTTCGCTCTGGTTACGTGCAGCGCCCTATATAAACAAAGGTGACAACGTGAGTCCGAAAGCAAGCTTTCTCCCACACCGTGTCATCTTTGTTTTGCACGTCTTTTAGCCTTCGCGGATTTCCCCCTCCATTTGCCAAAAGGTACGGCTGCTTCGCTTCCAAACGCGCAGCGGCGCTCCTTTTGGCCTTTTCTTTTTGAATTCCTTCAAAAAATTGCCTATTTTTCTCGATATCCGCGAAACCTCACCGCCTTTTCCTTTATTTCGCCCCCATTCTATGTTAAGATAGGTTAACAAAAAATCATGAAATGATTTCAATTTCAGAAGATTTCATCAATCAGCGAGGTGACGACCATGAATTATGTTTTTGTATCACCGTATTTCCCATCCAATTTTAAATACTTTGCGATCCGCCTGAAGGAAGAGGGGGTCAACGTCCTGGGCGTCGGCTCTGAGCCGTATGACAAACTGGACCCGGAGCTCAAAGATGCCATGACCGAATACTACAAAGTCGACAACATGGAAGACTACAACCAAATGCTCGAAGCCTGCGGATTTTTTACTTACAAATACGGTAAAATCGACCGGATCGAGTCCCACAACGAATACTGGCTCGAACAGGACGCCCAGCTTCGCACGGACTTCAACGTCTTTGGCTTCAAAACCGAAGATATGGCTAATGTCAAATTCAAGTCCAAAATGAAGGAAGTTTTCAAAAGCGCCAATGTCCCTGTCGCCCGCGGCAAGGTCATAAAAACACCGGAAGAAGCCAAAGCCCTCATCAAGGAAACCGGTTACCCCGTCTGCGCCAAGCCGGACAACGGCGTGGGCGCCGCCAACACCTACAAAATCAAGAGCGACGCCGACCTGGACAGGTTCTTCGAAACCAAGCCGGACACGGATTACATCATGGAAGAATTCATTGAAGGGGAGATCCACACCTTCGACGGCCTCGTGGACCGCAACGGCGACGTCGTGTTCATGAACTCCTTCATCTTTGACAAAGGCGTCATGGAGACCGTCAACGATCAGCTGGACATGTTCTACTACAGCCAGCGCGAAATCCCGGAGGACCTCAAAAAACTGGGCCTCGCCGCCGTGAAAGCCTTCAACCTGAGGGAACGCTTCTTTCACATTGAATTCTTCCGTCAGAAGGACCAGAAGCTCATTGGCCTCGAAGTCAATGTCCGACCGCCGGGGGGACTCTCCATGGACATGTTCAACTTCTCCAACGACCTCGACTTTTACAGCCAGTACGCGAAGCTCGTCGCCGGAAATCCAGTGGAGATCGACGCCAAGCGCCCTTACTACTGCGCCTACGTGGGCCTCAAGCAGCGCGGCCTGATCCGCCACAGCCATTCCACGGGAGACTCGCTGGACAAATACGGCGACCTGGTTGTCCACCACGGCCCAATCGCGTCGATCTTCGCCGCGGCCATAGGCGACTATGCCATTGTCATCCGCTCGCCTGAGATTGAGCCGTTGAAGGAAGCCAGCCGCTTCATTATGGCCCGGGAGAACAGCTAGAGCAGCTGTAAACAACAATAGCCAAATCAAATTTCCACCCAAGACATTTAAATTCTGCCGATGGTGACCCACCCCAGCCACCGCATCAGGGTGTGCGTGATGCGACCATCGGCAGAGATTTTAAGGAGGGCATCAAGCATGCAAGTCGATTATCATCAATTCTACAGCTCACGACTGGGGCGTTACATGGAATTCAAAAGCTACGGCCACGCGGGCAAACCCATGATCGTGTTCCCGTCCAGTGGCGGACGCTTCTTCGAATACGAGGACTTCAAAATGATCGAGGCAATAGCGCCCTTCATTGAAAACGGCCTGATCCGCGTCTACACCCCGGACAGCATTGACGCCGAAACCTGGCTGAGCAAGTTCGGGTGGCCCGGGGACCGCGCCCGGCACCACAACGCCTACGACGCCTACATCATTGAGGAGCTGGTGCCTTTCGTCCGCCACCACGCCAACTGGAAGGGCGGCATGATCGCCACGGGCTGCAGCATGGGCGGCTACCACAGCGTCAACTTCTACTTTCGCCACCCGGACGTCTTCGACACAGTCATTGCCCTCAGCGGCATCTACGACGCCCGCTTCTTCGTTGGCGAAAACATAGGCGACTACGACGTCTACATCAACTCGCCGGTGGATTACCTGAAGAACATGGAGGACAATCATTACCTGGAGGCTTACAGACGGGGCAATATCATCATCTGTACCGGCCTGGGGCTGTGGGAAGAGGACACCATCCGCGACACGCGGGCCATGGAAGGGATCTTGAAAGCGAAAAGCATTCCGGCCTGGATCGATTACTGGGGCTACGACGTGGACCACGACTGGCCTTGGTGGCGGGTCCAGATGCCGCATTTCCTGGGCAGGCTCCAGGATCAGGGGAAATTGAGATAGAGTTGAAACGGGTGCCAGAAGGCCAATAAGCGGCTTCAGATACCCGTTTCTTTTTCTTTTTTGGGACTTAAGACGACAGAAGATCATTTTCTCGAAAACACCTGCTTTTCAAGGTTTTCGCCCCGCTCCAACGGGGTAATAAATCATTGATTAGGATTGTGTGACAGCATGTCGTCTGTGGAATGCCTGCAACAGGCATGAGTGTTTTGGAATGGAGGAAGTTGTATGTATTATGGAATCGAGTTGTTCGAAACAGCCGCTCAGCCGGTGCTGTCTCAGCGGCATGTGACCTCTGTGGACCAGCTTCCGGTGGTGATTGGAAAAGCCTATGAAGCAGTCTTCAGCTACCTCTACGAGCGCGGCGAGCAGCCTGCGGACATGCCCTTCGTGGCTTATTACAACATGGATATGACCGCCCTGGAGGTGGAAATTGGCGTCCCTGTTGCCCGCGTGTTTGACGGCACCCCGGAGATCCAGTCCGGCGAGATTCCGGCCGGAAAGAAGGTCGCAGGCATGTATCAGGGGCCATACGCAGGCATGACCGCCATCTATGACGCCTTGAACCAGTGGATGGCCGAGCGGGCTATTGAACCGACCGGGGTCGTCTATGAATATTATTACAACAGCCCGGAGGAAGTGACTGAGAGCGAGCTGCTGACCAAGGTGGTCTTTTTGGTTAAGTAAAACCGAGAACTTTTTTTTAGCCGATGGTTGTGGTACCGTCACCATCGGCAAATTCTATTCCCTGGAGGTGGTGAACTCCCATGAGATACCAGCATTGCCCCAAATGCGGCGGGCACCTGTCCCTGGAGGAAACCCAGGATGTCAACCGGCCCAAGTGCACGTCCTGCGGCTTCGTTTTCTTCCAGAATCCTGCGGTCGGCGTCGCCGCAATCCTGATTCGGGATCGTAAAGTTCTGCTGGGCCGGCGCATAGGCAGCTTCAGCGGCACCTGGTGCATTCCCTGCGGTTACGTGGAGTATACCGAGGACGTCCGGGACGCCCTTGTCCGTGAAATGAAAGAAGAGACCGGTCTGGACTTTGAGCTGGGTGACATCTTCGCCGTTCAATCCAATTTTCACAATCCTGCCCAGCATACCGTGGGCCTCTGGTTCCTGGCGCAGGCTGAAGGGGACCCAATCCCCCTCGACGACCTGGATCAAGTTGACTTCTTTTCCTATGAGGAGCTGGAGTCCTCGAACATGGTCCTGGCTTTCCCGACGGACGGCCTGGTGCTGAAGTCCCTGAAGGATAAGGATTTTATTGATTGATTAAATAGACGCGCCCACACGTGACTTCGGGCGTGGGTGGTAGAGCCATAGCCTTACAGGCGAAAGGAGCAGGTGATTGTTTTGGATTTAGGACTCAAAAACAAAACGGCCATTGTACTGGCCTCAAGTGATGGCCTCGGCAAAGCCATAGCCACTGAATTTGCCATGGAGGGCGCCAATGTCATGCTGTTCAGTTCGTCAGAAGTGAAACTGAAAGCGGCAGCGGACGACATTGAGATTCTGAGCGGGCGCCGGCCGCTGTATTGTGTGGGTGATTTAAGAAAACCCGAGGACCTCTCGCGCCTGGTGGAGGAAACTGTCAAAGCCTACGGCTCTATTTATGCCCTGGTCAACAATGCAGGCGGACCACCTGCCGGCACTTTTGAGCAGTTTGAGGATGACGTCTGGCAGAATGCCTTTGAGCTGACGCTGCTGTCCTATGTCAGGATGATCCGCCTGGTGCTGCCGCACATGAGAGCGGGCGGGGGAGGGCGCATTCTGAATTCTACCTCCTCGTCCGTGAAGCAGGTCCTGGAAAACCTGATCCTCTCCAACACCTTCAGAAATGGTGTGGTGGGCCTCTCCAAGAGCCTCTCTCAGGAGCTTGGTGCCGATGGTATCCTCGTCAACGTCATAGGCCCTGGCCGCATAGGGACTTCTAGAATTACCTACCTGGATCAAATCAGAGCAGACCGCATGAATGTGTCCGTGGAAGAGATTGAGAGAGAAACCTTCAAGAACATTCCGCTGGGCCGCTATGGCAAACCGTCTGAGTATGGGAAGCTTGCTGTATTTCTGTGCTCAGAGGCCAACACGTACATCACAGGCCAGACGGTGCTGGTGGATGGCGGGTTGACGAAGGCGTTGTGAATAAGGAGAAAAGACAGGATAAAAATGGATGAGACGTCCATTTTATCCTGTCTTTTTGTTGGAGAAACTTCAGGGCGATAGGTGCTAGTTGCAAACATCCGCTTCGGTGAAACTCGGGGTCAATAGGCACCAGCCGTGATGAAACTCGGTGTCAGACACCCAGTTCTCGAAAATCCCCGCAGCGCTGGGCGCCGCAGGGATTTTTTTGGAGGAAAATCGATGTTTTTTCGGATTGAACTTTTTCGTCAGTGGGTTTAGGCGCGGCCGTTTTTAATCCAGCCAGCAGTTTCGATGAGTCGCTTTGTTTGGTGGGCAACCGCATCTTTAGCATCCTCAACCGGCTTGCCGTCCTGTCCTTGTGTAACAGAGGTGCCGTAAGGGTTGCCGCCGGCTTTGAAGATGGAAGCATCGGTATAGCCAGGCGCGACTATGATGGCGCCCCAGTGCATCATGGAGGTGTAAAGGGAGAGGATTGTCGCTTCCTGGCCGCCATGCGGGTTCTGCGCGGAGGACATGGCGCTGACGGCTTTATTCGCCAGTTTGCCTTGTGCCCAGAGGCCGCCCTGGATGTCGATGAACTGTTTCATTTGTGAAGCCATGTTGCCAAAGCGGGTTGGGACGCTGAAGAGGATGGCATCGGCCCAGTCGAGGTCATCTGAAGTCGCGGTTGGGATGTGTTTTGTGGCTTCGGCATTGGCTTTCCAGGCCGGATTGCCTTCTATAACTGCTTCCGGAGCAAGCTCCTGAACTTTTACGAGACGGACTTCTGCTCCTGAGTTTTTTGCGGCTTCTTCTGCCCACTGAGCGAGCTGGTAGTTGATCCCTGTTGCGCTATAATAGACGATTGCTAATTTTGTGTTTGTCATTTGAAATACCCCTTTCAAGTGGTTGTTTATATTTGAATGATGTTTTGTGTTTGATAACTGTTCTCATTATAACACAATTATTACTAATTGGAAGTACTTTTTTAAAAATAATTCTAATTAGTAGTAATTTGTGGTGGTTTGACAGTAGTACTTCGAAGGTTGCCGGGTTTGGGAGAGGTTTTCTTGGAGCGTTACCATAATCAGAGCAGCGTTGCTCGATTTTGTGGAAATCTTGACAAAGGGGTTTACCTGAAAGTCATCCTGATTTATAATGGATGAGACAAAGGCGTTATGTATACAAGGCGCAGTGACATTGATTCGGAGGGACTTAAATGAGTATATTTGAAATTGTGATGTTGACATGCTTTGGCTTTGCGTGGCCAATTTCCATACATAAATCCTGGACCAGCAAGAGCACGGGCGGGAAAAGTCCGGTGTTCTCCTATGTTATCATCATTGGATATTTGAGTGGGCTCACCCATAAGTGGCTCAACAGCCGGGATCTTGTCATGGTGCTGTATGGCATCAATATGGTTATGGTGACTATTGACCTTTTGATCTATTATAGGAATAGAAGGCTGGAGGCGGCGAAGACCATCGGCAAAGGTCTTGAAACGGCCAAGCTGAATGGGTAAGTGTTAGAGCGGATGACAAACGGGAAGAGGGTGTGAAGCGGCTGTGGCTGTGGACGCCGGCTTCCCGTTTTTATTTGGGCATAGGAGTGAAGGTGGTTCGGATTGGATTTGGGACAGTTTTGGCAAATAAAAAAGCTCCGAGGCAGTTTGCCTGGAGCTTTGCGGTTTTTTGGGATTTTGTTTTAGGAAGCGATTGGGTGGTTGTAACCGAGCCAGGTTTTGACATCATAGAGGTGATAGTCAAAAGGGAGGTCGTCGATGACTAGTTTAGCCAGGTGGTTTTCGCCGGTGCTGAGTTTGGAGGCCAGGAGGTCGAAGGCGTCGGTGGTGAAGATGCCATCGGCTGCGCCGGCTGGGGCTGATGCGTCTACGATGGTGACGCAGGTGCCGTTTGCGTCGCAGTGAATGGAGATGCTGCCGGTGTCTGAGCATGAAATGCTGCCAAGAACGTTGGCGGTCTTGCCCTCAAAGTTTCCGTTGATGACCATGCCGTTGTTGAGTACGATGTAGCCTTTCATACTTATCCCTCCGTTGAATATATATACAATCAATGTGATATTTAATCTTTATCTGTTATAAATAATAGCACATATTAATAAATAGTCAAGGTGTTTTTGGAAGTTTTTTGTGTTGGATTTATATGGACGGTGTGGTTGGAGGCGAGGGAATGGGGTGTGAGGCCGGATCTGAGGAGCTGGTGTTAGAGGTGAATTTTGTAAAATAAAAATACCGCTGATTTTTGGTTATGAATCATGCGGCACTTTGGATAAGTAATTTTTGAGGCCTTAAGGGTGCGCCCTATTTCATTGCGACGGCGCCATGCGGACAGACAGTGACGCATTTCTTGCAGCCTATGCAAAGGGCGGCGTCTATGACGGGATGTTCTGCTTTCAGAAACTTTCTTTTTTGAGTCACAGCGCCTGTCGGGCAGACGCGTTTTACTGGGCAAAATGGAGACTGGTCGCATTTATTTTTGACTATAAAGGCTTTTTTCAAGCGTGGTGGCCCCTTTCTGGACCCCCCCTACAGGAGGGGGTTGTTATTAACACTATACCCGATCCACGAGTGGGTGTCAAGAATGTTGAGGGGGGATTTTAGGGCGAAAGGGTATGTGAAATTTGTGTGGGTTTTGTGACGGGATGCAGAATGGTATAAAGGTGAATAATTTATATTCATGCGAAAGCTCTGGCACTGTTTTTGAGTTGGTGACAGGCACTGAACTGGTTTTTGTCCGCGTCCCCAAAGTTGAAGTTGTTCGCGAGTGTTATGTCAATTTGTCAACAAGTTAAATTGTGATAATTGCCGAACCCGCCGCTTGAATGACGTGGCGGATCGTGAGACAATGGAAAAAACTTAAGAAATTGCAGTTGTGGAGGCTAATTATGAACATCCAAATTTTCGGGAAGTCGAAATGCTTTGATACGAAAAAGGCGGAGCGCTATTTTAAAGAGCGGGGCATTAAGTTTCAAAAGATAGATCTGCTGGACAAAGGACTCAGCAAAGGGGAACTAAACAGTGTCGTCGCCGTGTTGGGGCTCAATGTTCTGTTTGACATGGAATCACCACTTTACAAAGAACTCAATCTGGACCGTATTGGCGGCCACGAGCTTCGGGCGGAGATTCTGCTGGATCATCCCAAGCTCTTTAAGACACCTATAGTTCGAAATGGCAAGCAAGCGACGCTTGGATATTGTCCCGAGGTCTGGAAGACTTGGGTGTAAGGCTGTCATGTCGGTTATGAATTTACGTCATTACTTTAGTGATTAATCTATTAAACAGGAGGTTACACATGAACGCATCCTGCACCTCTGTATGGCTAAACCATTTCCTAAGAGAACGCGGCGGCGTCATGACCATCTCCATGCGCCTCACCACCCATGGCTGATGAGCAGCCTTTATCTGTCCTGCAGGTCTTGCAGGCAAACCGGATGCTGATGCTGGTTATTGCAGAGTTAATGTAAATAGTGAATTTGCATTTTACATTGATGAAAAGATTATGGGCGAAAATCTCAGGGATCGCCGACTCGGATTTTACATTGAAGGCTATGGTCGATTCGAGCTGGAATTTGAGGCTAATGGTTAATACTGAGTTTAAGCGTTCGAATGTTTAACCTGTTTTGGCAGAGGGACTGTTGTATGGTTCAAACACCCTGATTTTCCCAAAAAATATTGTCCTCATAACCTGCTTCAAGCCGTTGACATCACCTGTACTAGGATTATAATGAAGCTATACAATTACATAAGCAGATCATCTCCGAAATGGCAAACCGGTTGAAAAACCGGGACGCAAAGTGACGGACCTAAAGCATCTGAAAGGATGCCATGGTGGCCGCACCGCCGAAGGATGACTTCACAGGCACAAGCAACGTTCCTGGAGCATGATTCTGCAATTCCAAACCAAAGGGAGGAATACAGATGAAACGCAACAGAAACAAGGGGTTAGTGCTTTTTTTAATGCTCGTTTTAATTCTCACTATGAGCATCATGCCGTCCGCAGCCGCAAAGCCTGAAAAAGAAGTAAAGGTTAAGCCCGTGGTCACAGAACAAATTAAACCGGAGAAGGTAGTTCGGGATGCGGCGTGGGAAGCTGCAAAAGATGCAGCTGAGACGGAGAAAGATCGACTTGAAGTCGCAAAAGATCTGATAGAAGCAGAAATTGAAAGGCAAATGTCATTGGGCAACCAGGAAGAAGCTGCTTTACTGGCTGATGATTTTGCGGCAGCTAAAGCCAGCTTTATTGCTGCCAAAGCCGAACTCAAGAGTGTCATAAAAAATGGCTATACAGAGGAAGAGCTCACTACAATTGATGCAATTGGCGTAGCGCTCGTCCAGGCGGATCCAACTATTCAAGTTCTTCCGGTCGAAAATATCATTGTCAAAGGCAAACACCTGGGCTTTGATACGCCGCCAGTTATAAAGGCCGGTCGTACACTGGTACCGGTGAGGGCGCTGGTTCAGGCTTTTGGCGCTGAAGTCACATGGAATCCGGTCAATCAAACAGTGACTATTACTAGAGGTGACCAGAAGATTGTTCTGACACTTGGCGAAACAGAAGTCGTTGTCGATGATAATACTATTCAACTTGATGTTCCAGCTCAAACCATGAACGGCAGAACGGTAGTCCCGCTCAGATTCATTGCAGAGCAAATGGGCTTTGAAGTGGATTATGAGGATGGGGACGTCACGATAGAAGAAGGCGTAGTTCAATCAGCTGATGAAACTGAAGAAGCAGAAGATGCTCTGGAAGAAGAAACAGAATCAACTGAAACAGAATCAACTGAAACAGAGGAATAGCTTCAGGCTGATCGTTAATCGAATAATATACCTGCTGAAATAGTGAAGAGCGGTTGTCAAGGGATCCTAATCCACCTTGCCAACCGCTCTTTTTCACTTTCCGTACCTGACACCAAAAATGAAGTTAATGAAGAAGATTTTGCTGAAATATAGCAATAGCAGACTTGTCAAAAAAATTAAACGTCAGCGTTCCGAAAATCGTGCCAGGTACGGGTAAAACATCCGCAGACGTGGCAAACAATGTTCTAGAAGTCGCGCAATAATTGTATTCAAATGACAACAAGTAAATTACTTCAAAAAGAATAGCGGGTGCCACAGGATCTTCACCATGGCACCCGCTATTCTTCTTCAACCAGAAGTGAAACGGGTTCACCCATTTCACTTACCTTTTCCGTCAACTTTGTCCAATTACCTCGCCGACTTAACCTCCGTCCAAACTCTGTTATAAGCCTCAATGAAATCCCCTAAATCCAGAAGGACCTCTAGGTTGGCTAAGTCCGCATCGTCCGGATAGGCGGTTTTGTCTCCGGAAATCTCCGGATCCAGAAGGGCTAAAGTCTCTTTGTTAGGCGTGGAATAGCCAATATACTCCGCGTTTTTCTGCCCAATTTCAGGGCGGCTGAGGAAATCTATAAACTTGTGAGCCATTTCAACATTCTGGGCGCCCTTTGGTATGACTATGTTGTCAAACCAGAGATTGCTGCCTTCCTTAGGAATGACGTAGGCCAAATCTTCATTCTCTGAGATCATATAGACCGCGTCACCAGACCAGCAGAAGGCTATGGCTGCCTCGCCGCCAATCATCATATCTTTGAGATTGTCGCCGGCATATGCCAGTACTAACGGCTTCTGCTCAATCAGCGCAGCCTTCGCAGCCTCCAGCTCCTCCAGGCTCTTGGTGTTGATGGAGTAGCCCAGCTTTTTAAGCGCCACCGCTATGGAATCCCGCTGGCTGTCCAGCATCAGGATCTGCTTTTCGTACTTTGGATCCCACAAGGCATTCCAGCTGTCGATTTCCTCATCAATCATGGCGGTATTGTAAATAATGCCTACAGTCCCCCACATATAAGGCACGGAGAATTTGTTGCCCGGATCAAAGTCCAAATCTTTGAAGCGGTCGTCTATGGCGGCGAAATTCGAAATTTGCGCCAAATCGATTGGTTCAACCAAATCTTCGCGAATCATTTTCTCAATCATGTAGTCTGAAGGAATGGCAATATCGTAAGGTGTCCCGCCTTGCTTCAGCTTGACGTAGAGATCTTCGTTGGTGGCGTAGGTATCGTAGATGACCTCTACGTTGAATTCCGTTTCAAATTCGTCCAGGACATTTTCGTCAATATAGTCGCCCCAGTTGTAGACATAAAGCTTTTCTGCAGGCTCGGACGCAGCACAGCCGCTCATAAGCAGCAGGACCACCATCAGCAGCCCAAATACTTTCAATGTCCCACGCGCTCCAATCCGGGACTTTTCTTTTCCATTCGCGTTCACAGTCCAGTTTAATTTCACTTCTGTGTCACATCCTTTCCAGAGTGTCGGGTTTCGGCAGGACTACGCCTGCCCCTTTTTCAGATCTTCGGTTGATCACAAACAACAGCAGCAGTACTGTCAAAAACATCAAAGTCGAAAGCGCGTTGATCTCCGGCTTGATGCCCCGGCGGGCCATGCTGTAAATCTCTATGGACAAGTTGCTGACCCCGCCGCCGGTGGTGAAGAAGCTGATGACAAAGTCATCTATGGATAATGTAAAGGCCATGAGAAACCCTGTTATAATCCCCGGCATGATCTCAGGCAGGATCACCTTGCGAAAAGCATACCAGGGCGTCGCGCCCAGATCCAGGGCCGCGTCCAGCATCTCACTGGAGAGCTGCTTAAACTTAGGCAGCACGGACAAAATAACATAAGGGGTGCTGAAGGTAATGTGGGCCATCAGCATGGTCATGAAGCCCAGCCGCGTCCCGGTGAACACAAACAGCGACATCAGCGCGATCCCCGTTACAATATCAGGATTGAGGATGGGCAGATTGTTGACTCCCAGCACGAAGCCCTTAAACCGCCCGCGCATCTGGCTCAGCCCAAAGGCCGCGAAGGTGCCCATCACTGTGGAAATCAGAGAGGAGATCAAGGCAATCGCCAAGGTGTAGTACAAGGCACTCAGGATCTTGTCATCCTGAAACAGCTCAGCGTACCAGCGCAGGGAGAAGCCCGACCAGTTCGACGTGGATTTTGAATCATTGAAGGAAAACACGATCAGTACCGCGATAGGTGCGTAAAGAAAGGTGAAGATGAGGAAGAGGTAGGATTTTTGCAACCATCGGCTCAAAAAAAGCTCACCCCGCTTCCGTTTTTATCTGTCTTGCCCAGAATCCACATGGAGACCAGGATCAGCGCCATAAGGACCACAGAGATTGAAGCCCCAAAGTTCCAGTCATAAACGCTCAGGAACTGGTCCTTGATCAGGTTGCCCACCAGGTTGACCTGGGAACCGCCCAGGAGGTCGGAGATGACAAAGGTACTGACGGCCGGCATGAACACCATCATGACGCCGGACACCACGCCCGGCAGCGACAGCGGCAGCGTAACCCGCCAGAAAACGTGCAGCCGGTTGGCGCCCAGGTCCTGGGCCGCCTCAATGACGCTGCGGTCCATGCGGATCAGCACCGTGAAAATAGGCAGCACCATGAACGGCAGAAAGTTGTAGACCATGCCCAAAAGCACAGCCCCCTCATTGAAGAGCAGGTTCAGGGGCGGTATGCCGATGGTCGCCAGAAGTCCATTCAGCAGCCCGTTCCGGCCGAGGATGGGGATCCAGGCGTAGGTTCTCAGCAGAAAATTCATCCACATAGGTAGAACGATCATGGTCATGGCTGTCCTTTGGGCACTGGGTTTCAGACCTGCCATAATCATGGCGAGGGGGTACCCTATGACGAGACAGAGGACGGTGGACTGAAGCGCGATCCAGACGGACAGCCCCAGGACCTTGAGGTACAGGGGATCCGTGAATTTGATGAAGCCGTTAAGGGAGAATTCGGGACCACCGGGTCCCGTTCTGATGAGGCTATAGCCCAGGACCATGACGAGTGGGACCACGATCAGGAGAAAGCTCCAGAGGAGGTAGGGGGCTGTACTGAGGCGTTTAAGCATGGACGGCCGTCTCCCCCGCTTCCTTGAATGGCGCGCCTTCGTGAACTGGCGCGGCGCTTTTTTTCATGATGTGAATGTCGTCCGGCGTGATCCGCAGGCCCACCTCCGAGTCCTCGGGGGCCAGGTCAGTGCTGTGGACCAGCCATTCGCGGCCGTCCACCAGGACCACCATTTCGTAGTGGACACCCTTGAAAAGGGCAGAGTCGACGACACCATGCAGGAGGCCTTCGCCAGGCGCGACCAGGTCAATGTCTTCCGGGCGGATGACGACGTCCACGGACTCGTTTTGCGAGAAGCCGGCGTCCAGGCAGGGGAAGGTTCTCCCGGCGAACTCGACCCAATAGTCTTCTTTCATGACGCCTGGGATCAGATTGCTCTCGCCAATGAAATCCGCTACGAAGGCGTTGGCCGGTTCGTTGTAGATGTCCTGGGGCGTGCCGGTCTGCTGGATCCGTCCGTGGTTCATGACGATGATCCGGTTGGACATGGTCAGCGCTTCTTCCTGATCGTGTGTGACGTAGATAAAGGTGATGCCCAGGTCTTGCTGCATATATTTCAGCTCGAGCTGCATTTCCTTTCTGAGTTTGAGGTCCAGTGCGCCCAGGGGTTCGTCCAGGAGCAGCACCTTGGGCTCGTTGACCAGCGCTCTGGCGATGGCAATCCGCTGCTGCTGGCCGCCACTGAGGGAGCTGACAGCCCGCTTCTCAAAGCCTGTCAGGTTGACCAGCTCCAGCATTCGGGCGACGCGCCTTTTAATTTCGTTTTCATCTGTTTTTTTGATTCTGAGACCAAAAGCTATGTTTTCGAAGATGTTGAGATGGGTGAAGAGGGCGTATCTCTGAAAAATGGTGTTGACCGGCCGCTCGTAGGGCGGCACTTGAATGATGGATTTCCCCTCAAACAGGATATCGCCCTGTGTAGGCGTCTCAAAGCCGCCAATCATCCGGAGGGTCGTGGTTTTGCCGCAGCCGCTGGGTCCGAGGATGGTCATAAACTCCCTGGAATCCACGTGAAAGCTGATGTCGTCTACGACGCGGTCTTCACCGAAGACTTTGACGAGATGATTGACCTGAATCATTTTGTCTTCCAATTTACATGCCCCCAAATAGAGCCGGCCTGTTGGCGGCGTTTTTCAATAGCGGTTTTCGTGTAAAACATTATTTCAAACATTAAAAATAATACCCGGGTTTACTTTCACTAAACTTCTAGACACAAAATATTATACAAAAAATTTGGGGTAAATTGAAGCGGAAACTTGGTGTCTTACACCGAGTTTCTTCCAAAAAAAGTGAAGGCCAGCGCGCCGCGCCGGCCTTCACTTTCCTTTACAAAATCACTTTTCTTCCTCTACCTCAAATGCTGCGCCAACAGCATCATTGGACCACGCATGTCGTCCGCCGGGACCTGGCCTGGAGCGGAAACGCCCTTGCCCGCGCAGAAGGTGATGACGGAGTGGCTGAAGCCGGCTGCGAGGCGGGTGATGAGGCCATCGCCGCTCATGGAGATGGTGACGGCGTGGGTGGCGTCCGGAAGATCGTTGTAACGCACGGAGGCCAGCATGAGGTTCAGGACGTCTTCCCGGGATTGCGGCATGACTGCCAGCTTCACCACGTCGGCGCCAAGGGACTGGGCTTTAACGAGGCGGGCTACCATGTCGTCAACCTCAGGCGTGGCCTTGAAATCATGGCTGGACAGTATCAATGCGACGCCTGCGTTTCGGGTAAGCTCACGTACAGGCTCAATAAGGGTTTGCGGGCTGGCGGCCTCGATGTCCACCAGGGAAACCCTGCCTGCATCGACTACCGCTTTAATGACCGTAAGCCGCGTCTCATCTGTCAGGACCTGTGCACCGCCTTCCAAGGCACTGCGCAGGGTGAAGAGGAGGGGGATGCCCCCGAGACCATCGGCTAAAGTAGTTAGTCCTTCCAGGGCTCGGGCGGGGTCTTCGATCCCTTCAAAATAATCCGCGCGCCACTCCACCAGGTCTGGCTGGTGTTCAAGGGCGGTGCGGCACTCTTCCGCCAGCGCCTCAATGGTTTTGCCCACGAAAGGCATGGTAATCAGCGGACTGCCGCCGCCGAGGACTTTATTCCCGATCTGGATAGGTGCTTTTGTCATAGTGTTCCCTCCTAAGCGCTATAGGCTGCTGACGTCCCGAAGAGGCAGAGGGCGGTCGATTTCCAGCTGCATCAGGCGGTCGACGATCTCCATGCAAATCTCTTCTTCGGTCTTGTTATCTGTAATAATAGCAATATCCGCCGCAGATTCATAGAGGGAAAGTCGCGGATCCATCAGGGTGCCAATTTTGTCCACGGACATGTTGTCCTTGAGGAGCGGACGGGTGTCGTCGGTGGCGATGCGGCTGTAGATCTGCTCCGGGCTGGCTTTCAGCCAGACGACAATGCCGTTGTTTCTCAGGTTGTCCACGTTGGTCTTGTTCAGCACGACCCCGCCGCCGCCGCACAGGATGATGACGTTCTGATGCTGGCTCAGCTCCTCCACGGTCTTCGACTCCAGCTCCCGGAAGTAAGGCTCGCCGTACTGGGCGAAGATGTCGCTGATTTTCATGCGAGCCCGGGTCTCAATGACCTGGTCCACGTCGATCTGGTCCATAGCCAGCATTTTAGAAAGCGCTTTGCCGATGGTCGTCTTCCCACTCCCCATAAAGCCCACCAGCGAGATGTGGTAAGGGAAGAGGAGGCGGGACTGGATCCGCCTGCAGCTCCTGAGCACGTGAGTCTGGATGGTCTTGATCTCTTCGCGGAAAGCCGGGTCATGGACATAATTACCTATGTTTTGTATGATGGCGCGCTCTCGGTCCTGGCTAAAAATAGGCATACCGAGGGATTTTTTTTCTTCCATGATGTCGAGAATAATACTGAGACGTTCTTCGAGCATGGTGGCCAGCGCGCGGTCGCAGTGGTCGACCTGGCTTCTGAGCTCTTGAAGACGGTCCATAGTAACAGCTCCTTTCGGGTTTACTGTGTAGGTGAAACTGGGTGTCAGCGGCTAGCGCCTATTGCGTCTTGCGCCTATCGACCCCCAGTTTTTTTTACGCTAAATGACACCGCGTTTGTATGTACCTAAGAATCTAAAATAAGGACAGTGTTTTCTGGCGGCGTCAATGGCATTCAGGAATGAGTCGGTATCTGCACGGCCCTCGGCATCCAGATAGATGAAGTATTCCCAAGGACGGTCGGGGACGGGCCTGGATTCAATTCGGAAGAGGTTGATCTTCTCCTGGGCGAAGTATCCCAGGATTTCGTAGAGGGAGCCGGCTTCATGGCGGGTGGTGAGGACCATGGAGGTGCTGTCGGCTTCAGGGCTGGTTTCTGGGGTTTTGGTGAGAATCACAAAGCGCGTGGTGTTGACGGCGCTGTTTTGGATGGCCTTACCTATAATCTCAAGTCCGTAGAGCTGAGCGGCCCGCTCGCTGCCTATGGCGGCAACACTGACGTCGTCCTGCTGGGCCACATACTGGACGCTGACAGCAGTATTTTTCATAGGCACCTGCTTAATATTGAGGGTGTTGAGGAACAGGGTACACTGCTCGAGGCCTTGGGCGTGGGAGCGGACCTCGCGGATGTCTTCCATCTTAACGCCTTTATGTCCGATCAGGTGGTGAACAATTGGGACAAGGACTTCTCCTGTGATGAAGAGGTCTTTTTCTCTAATGAGATCATAGACCTCGTTGATGGCCCCGGTGGTGGAGTTCTCCGCCGGCAGGACGCCGTAGTCTAGCTCGCCGGAAAGGACAGCATCACAAACCTCGTGGAAGGTAGCGTAAGCCCGGTAGTCCTTGTTGTGACCGAAGTATTTGAGGGTGGCTGTTTCGCCGTAGGAGCCCGGGATGCCGGCGTAACCGGCGGTGCGATGCTCGCCATGTGGGAAGTGCTGCGGCAGGACATCTTCGAGATGGCTGTCCTGGAGGGCGCGGCTGGAGGCCAGGATGGTTTTCATGATGCTGAGGATGCGCGTCTGGTGGTCCGGGTGCTTAATTTGTGAGGAGAGACGGGCGAGAAGTTTTTTCTCCCGCTCGGGGTCGTAGACGCGCATGCCTATTTCTTTCTTTATATTGCCAATTTCTTCGACGATGGTCATGCGGCGCTCCAGGAGCTCGACCAGTTTGTCGTCGAGCTGATCGATTTCATTTCGGTAGTTGTCTAATAAGTGCATGGAAATGGCTCCCTTCGAGTCTTGAGTAGGCGGGGCTGGGTGGTCGTTGTGTGACCATCGGCAGAGAAAATGGCTTTTGGTTTTTTGCTTTTGGTTTTGATTAGGCCTTTGAGACCTTGCCGCCGATTCCTGCGAAATCTTCGAAGAAGTGCGGGTAGGATTTTTTGACGGCGCCGCTGCCTTCAATTTCGATGGTGCTGCTGGCTTTGGCGGAGGCTATGGCGAGGCTCATGACGATTCGGTGGTCGTTCCAGCCTTCTGTCTGGCCGCCGGTGAAGCCTTCCACGCCTTCGATGATGAGGCCTTCGGGCTCTTCGGTGATGTTGGCGCCGAGCTTGTTAAGCTCTGTGCGGATGGCCTGGAGTCGGTCGGATTCTTTGAGGCGGACGCGGGCGGCGTTGATGACGTGGGTCTGACCCTCGCTGACTGCGGCTAAGGTCGCGCAGATTGGGACCAGGTCAGGGCACTGGGAAGCGTCGATGACTGCGCCATGGGTTTTTGAAGGGTGGACGATCAGGTCGCCGTCTTGCCATTCTATGTTGCCGCCCATGTCCCGGACGATTTGGAGGATGCGCTGGTCGCCCTGCTCGGAGTGTTCGGAAAGGTCTTTGAGGATGAGTCCGTCGCCCATGAGGCCGCCGGCGATCCAGAAGGCCGCCTGGGAGTAGTCGCCTTCCACGCGGTAGTTTGCGGGCTTGAAGGCTTGGTTGCCTTTGATTTTGTAGTGCTCCGGGGTGACGGTCTCGACCTGGATCCCGAAGATTTTGAGGATCTGGAGGGTAAGGGTCACATAGTCTCTGGACTCAAGAGGCGAGGTGAGGATGATTTCAGAGTCGCCGTCCAGGAGCGGGAGGACGTACAGGAGGCCTGTGACGAACTGGGAGCTGATGTGGCCTGGCATTTCGAAGGTGCCGGCCTTTAGTTTGCCGTGGACGGTCAGCGGCAGCTGGCCCGGGTAGTCGTAGTTTATGCCTTGACGGTCGAAAAGGTCAAAGTAAGGGTCCAGTGGACGGGTGGTCAGCTTGCCTTCGCCGGTGAAGACCACTGGGGCATCGAAGAGGCCCGCGAATGGGATCAGGAAGCGGAGAGTTGAGCCGGACTCGTTGCAGTGGAGGGGTTCAGTCGGCGCTTTCAGCGTGCCGCTTCTGCGGATGGTGAGCTTGTCGCCCTCCTGGATGGCTTCGACGCCGAGGGCTCTGACCGCTTCTGTGGTGGCTATGATGTCCTCGGAGAAGATGAGGTTCTCAATGACGCTTTCTCCCTCTGCCAGTGCCGCTGCCAGGACTGCGCGGTGGCTGAGGCTTTTCGATGGCGGGATCCTGAGGGTGCCGCTGAGTTTTGCCGGTTCTATACGTCTGATCATGAGTTGGGCTCCTTTGATGTTTAGATTTGGGTTAGGTATGGGGGTGAACGTCACTTCCGGCTTACATACGTGCACCTCGCTTCGCTTTGCTGCGCTTCGGTCACGGGCTGCGCCCTATACAAACAGCGACAACCCCGTACTTCAGAGAGCAAGCTCTCTTCAGCTCGGTATTCTCTCTGTTTGTGCACGTCTGTTAGCCTTCGCGGACGGTCATGAAATTGTAATATATGAGATGCGCTTTTCGCGAAAATTTCACCTATGGCTGCCTGACGTGCACCTCGCTCCGCTTTGCTGCGCTTCGGTCACGGGCTGCGCCCTATACAAACAGCGACAATCCCGTACTTCAGAGAGCAAGCTCTCTTCAGCTCGGTATTCTCTCTGTTTGTGCACGTCTGTTAGCCTTCGCGGATACACGTCTGTTAGCCTTCGCGGACGGTCATGAAATTGTAATATAAGGCCTTCGCGTTAGTCTGAGTCCACGACGCCTATACCTATTCCCGACGCCTTAAGCAGAGACGCAGCCGTCAGGCGGTCGGCATTTGAGGCAAAGCTGAGGGTGAAGGCGCCGCGCTGGTTCTCTCTGGAGTGATCCAGGGCGAGGTCCTTGATGTCAAGCTGGTGGTCTGCAAGAAGCTTGGTGACTTCTGCCAGGATCCCCGGTCGGTCTTCGAGCTCGAGTCGGAGGGGATAAAGAGACACCTCTTCGCTCGGACGGATCGTGATGAGTCCTGAGCGAAGGCGCTGGGCCTCGCCCAGTGTCTCGACAATGGCTTGGTCCTCGACGTCCTGCAGGTTCTTTTTAAACCGCATCAGCCCATCTACCAAAGTGTCAATACTCGAAATGACTTCTGAGCGGTTGTGGACGAAGATGTCCCGCCAGAGCGCCGGATCACCCATGGCTATCCGGGTGGAATCCCTGAAGCCGCCGCCGGCGAACTTCAGCTGATCCGTCGGCAGGGAGGCCGCAAAGACCTCGACCAGAATAGAAGCGGTGAGATGGGGCAGATGGCTGAGTCGTGCTGTCAAAGCATCATGTGCTTTTGGTTCGGTAATCACTGGAAGTGCGCCCAGCTTCAAAATCATCTGCTTCAGCAGATCCACCGGCTGTACCCCGCGAACCAGACCCTCAAAATGCGCATCCGGTGTCAGGAAAAAGTAAGCGTTTTCAAACAATATAGGCGATCCGGCGTTGAAGCCGCCTTTTTCAGAGCCGGCCATAGGATGTCCGCCCACGAAGACAGCGCCTGTCCCTGTCAAGATCTCTACTGCCGTTTCATGGACGGTGCCTTTGACACTGCCCACATCCATGACCACGGTGCCGGGACCGATCAGAGGCAAAGCACTGACCATGGCTTCCCTGACCTTGCCAAGCGGCACTGCGATCACCACGAGTTCGGAAGCTGTACCAGACGCGTGCGCAGCAGGCACCGCATCCACCATCGTAAACAATCCCGACTGCCTCGCCTGGACCAATGTCTGGGGATCCGGATCAAAACCGTTCAATCCCCCCAGAAAGCCCTTAAGTCTGAGGGCTTTGGCGAGAGATCCGCCAATCAGCCCAAGTCCTACAATGCTGATGCTTTTAAAAAACGGAACCTCTTCGTTATCCGATGTTCGCATGCCTAAGCCCCACCTTATCGTCAGCTTTCTTATTGTTTAGCACTTTTACTTCTATAACAATTGGCTTATCACTATATATCTGATCCTGCAGCCTGCACAGGTTGTGAATCTGATTAAGCTGGTGCATCAGGATTTCGAACTCTCGCGGTCTGAGGGACTGCGGTCCGTCGGAGAGCGCTTTTTCCGGCTCGTGATGAACTTCGATCATGAGACCATCGGCACCCACCGCGACAGCGGCTTTGGACAGCGGCCCCACCATTTCACGCCGCCCTGTGGCGTGGCTTGGATCCACAATAATAGGCAGGTGGCTCAGGGTCTTGATGGCTGTGACCACGGACAGGTCCAGGGTGTTGCGCATGTGCGGCTCGAAGGTCCGGATGCCGCGCTCGCACAAAATCACGTTTGGATTGCCGCTGGCCAATATGTACTCCGCGCTCATGAGGAAATCCTCAATAGTCGACGACATGCCGCGTTTGAGCAGCACCGGCTTCTTCGAGCGTCCGGCCCGCTTCAGGAGGGAGAAGTTCTGCATGTTTCTTGCGCCAATCTGCAGGATGTCCGTGTAGGCCTCGACCAGGTCGAAGTCCTCGGTGCACATGACCTCGGTGACGATTGGCATGCCGTTCGCCGCACCTGCATCCTTCATCAGCTTCAGCCCCAGCTCACCCAGTCCCTGGAAGCTGTAAGGGGAGGTGCGTGGTTTGAACGCGCCGCCTCTCAGGATTGTCGCGCCTGCAGCACTAACTGCCTGGGCAATGACATCGATCTGTTCCCGGCTCTCAATGGAGCAGGGCCCGGCCATGACGGTCAAATCCCCGCCGCCTATGCGAAGTCCACCGACCTCAACCACAGTGTCCTCCGGGTGGAATTCCCTGCTGGCCAGCTTGTAAGACGATTTGATGCGCTTCATGTCCTCGACATGGGGGTGGAAGGAGATTACCGAGAAGTCCAGGCGGTTTATGTCGCCGGTGAGTCGGAGCTCTCTGGCATGGCCTCGCTGGGCGAGTTCAACTTCTAATCCGTGCTGCCGGATCACATCCATGATGTGTTCGCATTCCTCGTGAGTGGTGGTCGTTTTGAGCGTTATAATCATAATATTGGCCTCCTAAGGTTTTATAAGTTTTGTTGTTTTTGCCGATGGTCAAGTTTAAGCCACAATAACCATAAAAGCCGTCTTCGCTCATGCCACCACCTCCTTTCGAATATAAAAAAACAGAGCGCCTCTTTACTTAAAGAGACGCCCTGTCTAAGTTCTATCAGGTTTAAGTCACTCGCCGGCACATCAGGCCGCAGCCTTAAGTCCGATCTTTAAGCAATTTGAGGTTCTATCCGATTTGCCGTACGCCAAAAAGCCGAAGCCATAAAAGTAAAAGCTCCAGCTAAAGTAACCAAAATATTCGGCTGTAAGTTTAAGCGTACGTTGGACCAGTGTCATCTCAAACCACCCATTCCTTAATTGACTGAGGCGCCTGTTCACCCATAAAAGGGCAGTTGCGCCTGTGAAGAATTTTTCTCAGTGTAAACCCTGCAGAACCAGATGTCAACCCGTATTCAGAAAATTCCCGAAAAAAAGCCAAAGCTTTCGCAAATGAGGCGGAGAATGTACTACAAAATTTTATAAAGTATTTTAATAGGAACAATAAGATGGTTTCTCGCTGATAATGTTCGTGATCAGGAAGGGTGCGAAGATAAAGTTTTGACTAGACTGAATCAAAATATTTCCATTCGGGTTTTACCATGGCATTCAATCATTTGATAAAGGATTAAAGGGATTAATGGAAAATTTCTAAGTGTTTAATAAATAGAACAGTAATAAAAACCAATTAAATTATGCTAAACGTGCAAATAAAATAGCATGCAAAATAATTTAACACACTTCCATAACCTTTGCGATATCCTGAGAGGGCGCAGGCACGAAGGATAAAGGTGCAAATTATCTTGCGGATTAGAAGGCTTTCACTACAATACTTAATTCTCAATAAAGGTGTAGCAACGGTTAAAGGGAATAGTCGATTTTGGCATGAGAGTTGCGTAAGGTATCAAATGATAGAATATTCAAATTTATTGGAGGTGATACAGTGGTATGGTATAGCGTTGATAAGCTGATCGAACCCTTCTTAATCATTATCAGGATTAATCAAAGTGTGAAGCCCAATCCTTGAAAGAAATCAAGCGTTTTAAAGAGTGACAACTTTGTGGAAACGATATATATTTAATTAGATTAATAATACATAATGCCCTATTTTCGAATTGATAAACGAAATTATTTTTATCTCACTCGTCAGAATTTTATCCACCGGAATGCTTAATACGCTAGAAGCAAGATGAGGAGGATACTATGGAAAAAAAGGGTTTACTTAATAAAATCAGGCTTGTGCCATCTGCTTTTCCAGTCCTGGTTTTCGGTACATTGATAGCTCTGGGCTTCATGAATACAGAAGCCTTTGTTTCGATACTATGGAAAGTTTTTGAATGGCTCATGGTCAACATTGGTTGGCTGGTCAATCTTGGGTGTCTCGCATTTGTAATTTTCCTGCTGGTTTTATGTGTTCATCCTATTGGTCGAATAAAATTTGGAGGGAAGGACGCCAAGCCGACCTTCAGCACTTGGAACTGGTGGGCAATCTCGCTTTGCGCAGGTATTGGAACGGGAATCGTTTTCTGGGGCGCAGTTGAGCCGCTCCTTCATACAATGAGTCCTCCGGCAGCCATGGGTCTTGAGCCGGGAAGTAACGAGGCTATGATTTGGGCAATGAGAACTTCTTTTTTACACTGGACCTTGACGCCATATGCCATCTATGTCGTAGCAGGCCTGGTCATTGGCTACGCCTATTACAATTTGGGCAAGCCTTACGCGGTCAGTTCAGGCCTGTCGTTGCTTAGAGGCGGCAAAGATCTCAGTCAAAGATCAATTGACATTATTGACGGGATTACTTTGTTGGCAATTACCGGCGGTGTAGCCGGATCTCTTGGGTATGGTCTTCTCCAGATTGGAAGCGGACTAAATTTCGTGGCAGGAATTGAGCCTGGACCGATAGTCTGGGTCTTGATTGCCGCAGTTATCATTGTCGCGTATACAATATCAAGCGCAACAGGCCTTGAAAAGGGCATACAGTGGCTCAGCGACAAAAATGCCATCATCTTTATTGGTTTGTTAATCTTTACCCTTATCTTTGGACCAACCGCAAAAATTCTAAATTTGACGACGCAATCCATGGGCTCCTATGTCGCGAACTTCATAGAAGGCATGACCTTCACTGATCCATTTGGCACAGAATTGTGGCCACAATGGTGGGATATGTACTGGTTTGTCGATTGGCTTTCTTTCGGCCCAATCGTTGGTTTGTTCCTGATCAAGATGTGTTACGGAAGAACAATCAGACAGTTTATTGTTGTCAACCTTCTTCTGCCGTCGCTGTTTGGTATGATTTGGTTTGGCGTATTTGGCGGGTTGGCCTTGGATCTTCAGCTCATTCAAGGCGTCGATCTGGCGGCTTATATGGATGCCAACGGAATTGAAAGCCTGATGCTGAAAGTTTTCGAATACCTGCCGCTTGTCTCTGTGATCCGGCCTATTATGATTGTTACCGTCATGCTGTCTTTTGTCACTCTGGCGGATTCGATGACTTCTACCGTGTCGCTGATGACCATGAAGGACAATCATGATATCAAAGAAGCACCAGTCTCTATAAAATTGTTCTGGGGTCTCCTTATGGGATTGACTTCAATTGTATTTGTTCTAAATGGCGGCCTTGAAGGCATCAAAGTTGTTAAAACTTTGGCGGGCTTTCCAATTCTGTTTATAGAAATCGCCATGATGGCAGGCTTTATTAAGTTTATGAGTCAGAATAAGCATGTCATAGCTGAAGAAAGCGAGTCGTTAGACAGCTCTGATGCTAAACTTTTAGAAGAGCTTGATGAAGAGCTAGTTGTATCCTAATGATTTGACTGAAAGATCAAAGGAAATAACATAACCGTTGTACTTTGGGCGTCCGGGGGCTGGTGGGGAACAACAGCTTCCGGACGTTTATTATGAAGCAGGAAATTTGCATTAAATGACTTTCAGGCAGGAAGGGCTCACTGTTGTGGGAGAACTTTTATAAAGGGGGTTATGGATATGAGAATAAGAAGTACGTTTCTTACTGACCATGAAATTGCATTGCTGCATCAAGGTACAGTCAGGGTACTGGAGAACAGCGGCGTGGAGATCAATCAATCTGAAGCACTGGAAGTATTCAGGAGCAGTGGATTGCGGGTGGAAGGAAAAAGGGTGTATATCGATGAGGCTTCGCTGTGGAAAGCGTTGAAAACAGTGCCGGACAGTTTTATCCTATCTGGAAGGACCCAAAAGGATGATGTCCTGATAGGCAATGGAAGAACTGTTTACGCACCTGCATCCGGCCCCGTTTATGTTCAGCGCAGGAATGAGCGCAGAATGACAACCTGTGAGGATTATATTGACCTTTTGAAAATTTTTCAGTCAATGAAGGAGATTCCCGTCGTAAATGCCAATATGACTGAGCCCCAAGATCTTGAGTTTGAGGAGAGGGATGCATTTCGACTCAAAGAATGTCTCAGATTGACTACAAAGCCGCTTATGGGCTTTACTACCGGAAAAGCAGTGTCAGAAAGATGCATTAATATGATTCGTGATTTTTATGGCGATGAGTCAGACCGGTATCGCGTTATGGGGGTTATAAGCCCGGTGTCGCCACTGTGCTATGACGAGTCTATGCTGGAAGGCATGATGGCATATGCTGCAGCCAAACAGCCGGTCCTCATTGCAAGTTGTTCTCTCCCTGGCGCTTCAAGTCCGGTTACTATTGCGGGTTCTTTGGTAACAAACAATGCAGAGGTATTGACAGGCATTGTTCTTTCCCAGCTGTTATGCCCTGGGATGCCTGTTATTTATGGCGGAACTACAACCGCATGTGACATGAGAATGGTATCACCAGCTATTGGTTCCCCGGAGACAGGACTTTTCACTTATGGCGTCAGAGGCCTCAGCGCTTATTATGGATTGCCTTGCAGATCAGGTGGTTCGCTGACTGACGCGAAGCTTCCGGATATGCAGGCCGGGATTGAGTCAACCTATGGATTGCTCAGCGCTGCAATTGCTGGTGTGGATTTTGTGCTGCAGTCCTGTGGCATACTCGAGTCTTTTAATTCTATCTGTTTTGAAAAGATCATAGCGGATGAAGAAAATATAAGAATGGCCAAACGTTACGTCAATGGATTTGAAATCAGTGAGGAAACGCTAGTCCTTGACCTGATTAATCAAATTGGCCCAGGCGGAACTTTCATAGGGTGTGATCATACTTTTGAACATTTCAGGGATGATTTTATCCAAGCGGATTTAATGTCTAAAGAAGGTTATGAGCCATGGGTTCGAAGCGGAAGAAAAGACCTCTTTGAAAGTGCGTCACAAAAGGCAGACAGTATTATTGCCAATTACGTTGAACCTGAATTGTCAGAAACTCAAATTCAGTATCTCAATGGATTGTAAAATTACCAAAAATTGGGAAAAAAGAGATTGAAACGCCCCGCGGTTTTAGAGATTCATAACCGCGGGGCGTTCACATTCATTCTGATCCTTTGATCTCGTAAGCACGAAGCTTATGTTGGAGGTTCTGGCGGGTAATGCCCATTTGACGGGCTGTTTCGCTGATGTTGCCATTGCAGCTTTGATAGGTTTCAAGAATGATGTCGCGTTCAATTCGGGAGAGCGTTTCTTTTAATGAATTGGAATCGCTGACATGGCGCAGATACTTGGAATGACTGCTCTTTTTTGAATAATCATCCAAAATGTATTTTGGCAGATGCTCTGGTCCTATGATGGTTTCACCCGGATCCGCATAATAAATGGCCTGATCGATGGTGTGTTTCAGTTCTCTTACATTCCCGGGCCAATCATGCTCCAACAGGATTTGATAGGCCTCCTGGGAAATTGCTGTTATGTTTTTGCCTAGATTCTGGGCGTGCTGGCGAATAAAGTGGTTTGACAGAGAGGGGATATCTTCTTTTCGATGTTTCAGCTCTGGAATGATCAGAACAAGACCAGCCAAACGGTAATAGAGGTCCGCGCGGATCTTTTTTTCCCTAATAGCCTGAAGCGGATCTTGATTGGTTGCGCTGATCACCCGTACATTTATTGGGATCTCAATATTTCCGCCAACCTTTCGGATCAACTTAGTTTCCAAGGCCCTCAGGAGCTTTGACTGAAGCGCCATACTCATGGAGTTGATCTCGTCGAGGAAGAGAGTACCACCCTCCGCAGTTTCAAACAAGCCCTTAGTTTCTGTGGCGCCGGTATAAGCGCCCTTGCATGTGCCAAAGAGGATGCTCTCCAAAAGATTTTCGGGAATGGCTGAGCAGTTAATAGCCACAAAGCGTCCATAACCATGGGAACTTTCGTTGTGAATACTCTGGGCCAGGACCTCTTTCCCGGTACCAGTGGCGCCTGTGATCATAACAGGTGCCATATTCTTAGAAGCCCTGCGGGCCAGGCTGATGCATTCCTGAATACTATGGCTTGAACCAATGATGTCGCTGAAGGAATATATAGTACCGTTGTTTCTAGAAGAGGCTTTGGCTGCGGCAAGGTCATTTTGAAGCTTTTGTATAGTGTTCGCCATGAGAATGTAGTCACCAATATCTCTAAAAACGCAGATGGCGCCTATGATGGTTGATTGGTTATCTGAAAACACCGGGTAGGTGGAACTGATTACTTCAACCTTTTTTCCGTTGGAAGGTGTGAACTTGACATGGTTATTTTTCATAACCTTGCCGGTCTTCAGAACAGTCAGGGGTATGGAACCATAGGGGTTTGCCTCGCTTTTCTCGATAGTATAAACCTCATCTATCGTTCTTCCTATGACGCTTTCCTTTTTCATGCCTTCAATCATTTCACAGCCTTTGGAATAAGCGAGGATATGGCCTTCGTCGTCGAATACCTGGATGCAGATGTCTTCGATCATTTCCATCTGAGTAATGGACAAATTCTGTATTTCGAGTGCCTTTTTAATTTCCATGTTCAATGAGTTCATGGGAATCCTCCAGTTTTTGTTTCTTTCGCGCTTCAGCATATTGGCCATTTGATAATTATCAGGGATAGCTTTTTTAAGATCATACACTATTCCAACACAAACCGCAAATGAATTAGCATGCCAATATTTTTAACACCTCGTTAGATTGTGATACAGCCTGATAGGGCAGGATTCAGGAGACTAGACTGCCAATATTCTTGCATGGGCTTGGCAACGGTTTGGGTCATCCAATCTGAAGCCGTCTATTTTCAATGAACTCAGCCGCTATTCCAAACTAGTGTACTTGGCACGGGTCTTGCTTATTTAGAATTACGAAGAAATATTATCAGTGTATAGGAGGAGTATTGAAATGGCAGATGTTAGCTTCTTGAAAGACAAACCTGTTGCGGTGCTTGGTGCCGGCGCGGTTGGCAAGGCTCAGGCGGGTGATTGCGCCTTGGCGGGTCAAAAGGTAAGGATCTGTGATATGGAGCCATACGCATCCAAAACATTGTTTGGCGTAGACAAAGGAATACGCTTTTATGGACAGCAGCTCAATCTCTATGGCTTTAACAGAGAAGGCCTGGCGGTTATGGATAAGGTGACAACCAGTGTTGAGGAAGCAGTCAAAGGCGCGGGCATTATTATCATCACAACCCCGTCCGTAGGGCATAGACCATTTTTCGAAAAACTGATCCCCCATCTTGAAGATGGCCAGTTCGTACATATATTCCCAGATAACTATGGATCACTTTTGCTTAGAAAGATGATGCGTGAAGCCGGCTGCACCAAAAAGGTCGTCGTTGGCGGATGGTCCAGCTCACCTTATGGCAGCCGAGTTGACATAAAGGGCGGCGTCATTTTGCCGAGTATTCGTGTTTATTACAGAGCAATTACCCTTAGAGGTGCGGCTTTGCCTATGACGGATCAGGAGGCATTCCTCGAGAGCGCGAAATACATGGGCTCCATGGGCGCGGTAATCAATGGAGACGGCGCAGAGGGCGGCGAAACCGTCATGGACATTGGATTCAGCAATGTTAATCCGGTACTGCATTGCCCTGGAACAATTCTAGGTGTTTCAACCATGGAGAACTATGGGACAATATTTGGCCAAAACAAATATGATTTTTCGATCTACACCCATGCTTATTGTCCGTCGATTTCTGAGGTCCAATACGCCTTCTATCAAGAGGAGGTCGCTCTGGCAAAGGCCATGGGCGTCGGTATTCAGCATTTTGAAAAACGACAGTTTTTCTCAAGAGAAAACATTCTTGGGCCAGAATACATGGGACCGGATTACGAAATACCATTCGAGCAGCTTGATGAGATTCAGATTGGAACAGGTCCTTTCACAATGGAAAATCGGTACATTACCGAAGACATCCCGGTAGGCTGCCATATGTATCATGAGTTGGGCAAAAAATTCGGTGTCAAGACACCTGTGGTGGACTCTATGATTAACCTGGCTTCAGCTATTCTTCAAAGAGATTTTTATGCGACGGGATACACACTGGATTATGTAGGAATGGGCGGCATGGATAAGGCGCAGATACTGGATTATCTTCATGAGGGCAAACTGCCTGAGTAAACAATCACGACCAAAAGGGAAGCGTGAGGGGGATTGCAAGTGAGTACCATTGTCAGGACATTGAATGTCTCAATCCTGGGGCAGGAAAACATTGAAAGAATTCACGAAGCCAGTCTTTATCTGTTGGAGCACGTCGGCATGAAAATGACGGGGGATCGAACCATTGAGAAGTTAAGAGAGAAGGGCGCGGTCGTTGAAGGTGACTTGATCAAGTTCCCTCGATTAGTGGTTGAGGCGGCTTTGAAAACTGTGCCAAAGGAAGTGACGCTTTATACCCGTGATGGTCAGCCCAATATGGTGATCAACAGCAAAAATAATGTGTACTTCGGAACCCATGCTGACCAGCTTGAGTTTCTGGATTATAAAACAAACAAAGCCAGAGCTTACTTTAAGGATGACATCAAGACCATGTGCAGTTTGGCTGACAGCTTGCCTAACATCAGTTTTATCCTCTCAGTAGGTATGTGCAGTGATGTGGATCCGGCGGTACAATCTCAAGTAACATTCCTGGAAACTGTAAAAAACTTTTCGAAGACCATAAATTTCTCTACCAATGACATTGAGTCTCTTCAGGAGATCATTGATATCGCAGCGGTTGTAGCGGGCGGTCACAAGGAACTTCAGGAGAAGCCGTTTATCTTCAACTACTGTGAGCCAATACCGCCATTGACGCATCCCCTGGAGAGCACTGAAAAACTTTTCATAAGCGCTTCGAACCGGATTCCTGTCGTTTATATGCCCTATAGCATGATGGGTGGGACAGCACCGGTGAGCATCGCTGGAGCTCTGACTCAGAATAATGCTGAGATCCTGGCTGGAGTTGTGATCACACAGGCAGTCAATGAAGGCGCACCTATCATTTATGGCTCTATGCCAACGGTTTTTGACATGCAAACCACGGTTGGCTCCTATGCGGCGCCTGAATTCCACCTGGCTATCGCGGCTGCGGCAGAAATGGCAGATTTCTATGGTCTGCCGTTCTATGGAACAGCAGCTTGCAGCGATGCTAAGACCGTAGATCCTCAAGCAGTGGCAGAGGCGTCTATGGAACTTTTTTCAACATCACTCAGCAAGGCGAATATCATTCACGACATTGGCGTCATGGATCACTGCAACAGTGTCTCGCCGGCTATGGTTGTAATCGCCAGTGAGATCATTAATCAGTTGAGGTCCTACTGCAAGGGCGTTGAAGTCAATGATGACACCATCGGCTTGAACGTTATTCAAGAGGTTGGCTTTGGCGGTCATTACCTTCAGCATGAGCATACCTTCAATAATTTTAGAAGCATTTGGTACCCGGAACTATTTAGCAGGCGAATGATGAATCCGGATGACTCTGATTTGATGGAACGGGTAAATGTGAAAATTGATCAGATTCTGGAACAGCATATCGTTCCTGAATTGGACAAGACGGTTCTCGAAAGCTTGGCGGAATGGGAGAAAAAATACTCAGTGAAATAGACCGGGAGGTTGGCATGGTGAATAGAGATTTTGGGATTAATTACATAAAAACTAGGAAAAAGCACACTTGTTACGGAATGGGAATAGGCATCATGGTTTTGGATGACGCATATCCCGGCTTCCCGGGTGATGTCAGGAATGCCAGCGGTTTTGGATATCCAATCCAGTACCAGATCGCAAAAGGTGTAGATAATTACACGCTGGTATGGGAACAAGACAAGACACCTTGCAGACAGCCAATTCTGGATGCTGCAAAGTCGCTTGAAAACATGGGTTGCCGGGCTATTGCGGCAGAATGCGGATATTTTGCCTATTTTCAGAAGGATGTGGCAGGTTATGTGGATGTTCCGGTGTTCATGTCGAGTCTCCTTCAGGTCCCTATGATTCAACAGCTCATCGGACCTGAAAAATCCGTGGGCATCATTTGCGCTCAAAAAAGGTTCCTGACAGACACGCATTTGACCAACGTAGGGATAGACCTGAACAGCAAATTCCATGTGGCTGGCGCTCAAGATGAATATGGGTGTCCGCAGTTTGATACATTGTGGGATCACGAAAGGCGTCCTGAAATTCCGGAAAGCTACTATGATGAGTCTGAAAAGGATATGGTCAGGATTGCTCAGGAGTACGTAAAACAGCATCCGGACATTGGGGCGATCATGCTTGAATGCACGGGGATGCAGCCTTTTGGCCGGGCGGTGCAGAGAGCTGTGGATCTCCCGGTTTTCAGCTGGGGAACGCTGCTGGATTACGCGAATTCAGTTATCGCACATCGTGACTATTATGGACATGTATAAAAAACTCTGATTTAAAGACAAACTGAAGTGTAAAGGTGGAGGTTATTATGGCTAAGAAAAAATCTGTTCTTGATTTTATGGAAATGAAAGCTAAAGGCGAAAAGGTAACTTGGATTACTGCCTATGATTATCCCATGGCGTCTTTTGCCGAGACTGCTGAGCTGGATATGATTCTTGTGGGTGACTCTCTGGGTATGGTCGTCATGGGATATCAGGGCACAGTTCCTGTGACTATGGAGGATTGTATTTCTCATTGTCAGTCTGTCAGGAGAGGTGCACCAAATACATTCATTTTTGGCGATATGCCTTTTGGCTCCTATCAGATTTCAGACGAAGACGCTGTCAGAAATGCCTGCCGCTTCCTTAAGGAGGCGGATATGGACGCAGTCAAGCTTGAGGGCGGCCGCCGTGTAGCCAGCAAGATCAAAGCCATTAGTGACGCCGGGATTCTTGTCAGCGGTCACATTGGGTTAACCCCGCAAAGTTCCGGACAGCAAGGAGGCTTCAAAGCACAAGGTCGAGACGTCGCCAGCGCCAGAGATCTTATATTTGACGCAATAGCCATACAGGATGCAGGTGCGCGTTTTCTGCTTCTTGAGGCGGTTCCTCCAGAGCTTACCGAATTTATTGCCAACTTTTTAGACATCCCTGTTTATTCAATTGGCGCCGGGGCGCCATGTGATGGTCAGCTCATAATTTGCGGTGACATGCTGGGCCTCTTCCAGGCCTTCACGCCAAAATTCGTTAAGAAATACGCCAATGTTGCGGAAGTCATTACAAATGCTTTCAAAGAATATGTGGCTGACGTCAAAACTGTGAATTTTCCGGAGGACAAACACGTCTACCACATCAAGGATAGTTTTGACGATTTCCAAGCGTTATTCGCTGAATTTGACAGTGGCTATCTGACTGAAGAAAAACTGGGGTAGTAAGATTATTGGATTGGGGGCCCCTTAATATTCAGGGGCCGTCTGTCCATAACCCATAATATCCAAGGAGGCATTCGGTATGAACGGAAACGGTGATGAGGCAATGAATGTCAGCGCCATAGAACTGATTCTGATCAGCGGCTTTCTTGGTGCAGGAAAGACAACCTGTCTTCAGCGGCTGATTGATAAATACCAGGATAAGAGGCTGGGACTTCTCATTAATGAATTTGGAAGAATCGGTATTGACGGTAAACTCATTAAGGTAAGAGGCGCTGAAATACTGGAATTAAATAATGGCTCAATTTTTTGCAGCTGCCTCAAAGGCTCCTTTATCGAAGGCCTGATTGACTTTTCTGAGCTTCCTATTGATATGCTGATAATTGAGTGCTCTGGACTTGCAGATCCCTCTGAGATTGGAACGCTTCTCTCATCTCTGACCCATAAACTCAAGAGACCATTCTGTCTCAGCCATTCGATTTGTGTCGTTGATGGCTTGTTGTATGAAAAGCAAGTCTCCGTTCTGACTGCGATCGCTAAACAAATTTGCTCTGCGAATCTGATTATGATTAATAAGAAAGACTTGATCGACACTGACACACTGGCTCAAATTACGACTGAAATCTCAAGACTGAACCCAGGTGCAAGAATAGTACCTACTGATCACTGTAACGTTGACACGCTGGTATCGGGAATGCTGCCTATCTTGGATATTGCATCTGAAAATACGCCTGAGCGACGGCCTGGTACCTTCATTCTAAAATTTCCTGACAATGTAAAAATTGAAGAGCTGAATCATTTCCTCGTTCGAGCAGCGGAGGAATGTTATCGAATCAAGGGCTTTGTCCATACCCAGTCAGGTTGGATGAAAATTGATGCAATTTCCGAGCATGTGGAAATAATAAGTTGTGACATTGAGAAATCAGAATCACAGTTGGTCCTCATCCTGAGGCAGAGATTAACAAGCATACATCAGTTCAAGTCGCTTTGGGAAAGCAATGCTACTACCAAAATGGAAATTCAGTTCTAAGACGATGCGGAGATCTCTAATGACCGCTCGCAATCATTGATTGGAGGGTTAAGAATGGCAAAATATCAGGAGCTTGCTGATTTTATCATTAAGGGAAAGGTCGCAGAGACCGAAGCTTACACAAAAAACCTGGTCAACATGGGAGAAGCCCCTTTGGAAATCATTCATGGCGGCCTCATTGCCGGCATGAGCGTCGTTGGTGAGCGCTTTAAAGTGGGGGATATGTTTGTCCCTGAAGTTATGATGTCTGCCCGCGCCATGGATACTGGACTGGCTATAGTCAAGCCGCTGCTGGGAGATACAGACATGCCTTCTCTGGGAACGATCCTTATAGGCACAGTCAAGGGAGATTTGCATGATATTGGTAAAAATCTCGTCGCTATGATTATGGAAAGCGCGGGCTTTAAAGTCATCAATCTTGGTGTCGATGTAAGCAGCGAAAAATTCGTTGAAGCTGTTAAGACGCATAAACCCAATGTGTTAGGAATGTCGGCAATGCTGACTACGACAATGATGCAAATGAAAAATGTCGTAGAGCTCCTAAATGAGCAAGGCCTCAGGGATACAGTCAAGGTTGTCATTGGGGGGGCACCTGTCACTCAAAAATTTGCTTCAGAGATTGGTGCCGATGGTTATGCCTCGGACGCCTCCACGGGTGCTGAACTCTGTAAGGCTCTTCTCATCTGATTTATAAGGATTACCGGAACGCGATCTGTCTCTGATTGCGTTCTTCCTATATTAAGCGGATGGAGGCAGGTCAAATTGATGAATGAGGATCAGGAGTTTCGTGAAGCGGCCTATGCGCATTCTGAGGAGAGCCTCAATGTAGTGGCTTTTAGTGGTGAGGAGTGTCGCGGTCTTAGGGGGCGCCCCGGGCAGAATCTCTATCAGCTATTAGTCGGTCATGGCTATTCTGTTGAAAATGCCTGTGGTGGCCGCCTAACCTGTGGAAAATGCAAGGTGAAAATTGTCACTGAGGCTCCGGAAGCTACGATAGAGGAACTTGAAGTTCTTACTGAGGCGGAACTGGACGAGGGCGTCCGACTGGCTTGTGACGTTTTGGTCCGGGAGGGCATGGAGGTGGTTCTGGAGAGCAAAAGGCCAGAAGTCAAGATCTTAGGTCTGGAAGGTAATTTGGATGCGCCAGCCTGCCCGCGCGTTTCTAGAATTGTTTTTGATTGGAAGCCAGGAACCCTTGATGATCAGCGTGATGCTTTGACGCGTATTCAACCCCCCGGTTCAGGACAGAAATTTGAATTATCTCTAAATGCTTTAAAGGAGATCGCAGCGTTGACTGCATATGATTCCAAGCTGCCCGTAGGAATGGTCTTATACAACCATAGTGAACTGCTGGGTATTACAAATGATCCAAACTGCTATGGGGTTGCAGTTGATCTGGGAACCACGACTATTGCGGCTACGTTGATCAACTTAACTCAAGGACTGCCTTTGGAAACCGTCACTGGTTTAAATAATCAAAGAACCTACGGTGGTGATGTGATTTCCAGAATTCATTACACTATGCATGAGAAAAATGGAATTGAAATCTTGCAGCAAAGCGTGACAGACGGTATTAACGATATGATCCTAAGGCTTTGTGACAAAGCGGGGATCAGCAAATCCAGCGTCTATGAGATAACAGTGTCAGGGAACACGACTATGCTCCATCTTCTTTTGGGTGTGCCATGCGGATCTCTTGCTGTTTCACCGTTTATTGCAGGATTTACTGACGCCGTCAGAGTTAAGGCAAAAGAGGCAGGCCTGAACATTCATCCAGAAGGCTATTTGCTGACTTTGCCGGCGGTTTCCGCGTATATTGGCGGGGATACAGTTGGTGCCATTCAAGCCACTCGGCTATTTGAGGCGGAGAGAAGCTGCCTACTGGTGGATATAGGGACTAATGGCGAAATAGTCTTGGGAAACCGGGATTGGATGATTGCATGCTCCACTGCTGCAGGTCCAGCCTTTGAGGGCGCAAGTATCCGACACGGTACTGGAGGGATTGAGGGTGCAATTGATCACGTCAATCTGGAAACCGAGGACATATATACGACCATCGGAAGAAAAAAGCCCTTGGGCATTTGTGGATCCGGTATCATTGATCTAGTCGCGCAGCTGAAACGGAATGGTCTTCTGGAGGAGACGGGGCGCATGCTTGGGCCGGATGAACTTGATGGTCTGAGCATACCCAAACCGCTATCCGAACGTGTGTTGAAAATAGCAGGCGTAACCGCGTTCATGCTGGATTTTGAAAATGAGATCTATGTAAGCCAACGAGATATTAGGGAGGTTCAGCTGGCTAAGTCGGCGATCCGTTCGGGTATTGAGATTCTGCTGACACATGCGGGGATCGTGTATGAGGACATTGATAAGGTGTATATCGCAGGTGGCTTTGGCAATTACATGAGCATAGAAAGCGCAGCTGCCATTGGGTTGATTCCTGAAGAATTGAAACATAAGTGTGTGTCGGCTGACAATGCTGCATTAAGAGGCGCTGCCATTGTGCTGATGAATGAGAACGCAGCAGTGATGAATGGGCTTCACAAAAGGATAAAAAGTATTGAAATGTCATGTGATCCCCGGTTCCAGGAGCTCTTCATGACATTCATGTCACTTTGATGCAGTCCTGAAGTTTTTATGTGGTCATCGAAAATAATTTAAGGAATCATTATCATGGGAGGGCTTAGAATGGGTAAAGAATTAATTTTCAAAGCACTAAGACATGAAGCGCTGACAGAGGTGCCGTGGGTGCCTTTCGCAGGCGTTCATGCAGGCCAGATAAAAGGTTACACAGCTGAGGAAATGCTGAGGAATGCGGATTATATTGTGGAATCGCTTATGGAAGTAAATAAGCTGTATATGCCGGATGGGTTACCTGTAATTTTTGATTTGCAAGTCGAGGCTGAAATTCTTGGATGTGAGCTGTTGTGGGCGAAGGATAATCCGCCGTCAGTCAGGACACATCCCCTGGCCGACACCAGGGAGATGCCTTGCGCATGCAAGCTGCCAACAGCTGATTCCGGCAGAGTTCCCATGATTCTCGACGCTATGAGAAAAACCAAAAAGGAGATTGGTGATGAGGTTGCTCTTTATGGGCTAGTCTGCGGGCCTTTTACACTGGCATCTCATTTAAGGGGCAGCAATATTTTTATGGATATGGTAATGGACGAAGACTATGTTAGAGAACTGCTTGCATTTTGTACAATGGCTGCTTGCCGAATGTCAGAACTTTACATTGAAGCTGGAATGGATGTTATAGCAGTGGTGGATCCATTGGTCAGTCAGGTTTCTCCGGATCATATTGATAATTTGCTGGCAGATGGCTTTAGAACGATATTTGATTATATCCGTGCCAAAGGGGCGTTTTCCTGTTTCTTTGTCTGTGGAAATGCCACGAAACAGATGGAAGCTATGTGCAAAACCGGGCCGGATGGAATTTCAATTGATGAAAACGTGGATCTCGCCAAGGCAAAAGAGGTTACCGATTTGTATAACATCGCCATCGGCGGGAACATACCGCTAACTACAACAATGCTGCACGGAACGCAGCAGGATAACATCAAAAGTGTCATAGATTTGCTTGACAGTGTCACTGATAAGAGGAATTTTATTTTGAGTCCCGGTTGCGATATGCCTTACGCGACACCGGTAGAAAACACAATTGCCTGTGCCCAAGCGGCAAAGCATCCTGAAAGCTCAAGGGAACTGATCAAAAATTATGAATCCTCCTTTGAGGATATTGAGGTTGATATTCCTGATTATGAGCATTCTGACAAAGTCATAATCGAACTGTTTCTGCTCGATCCGGATCAATGTGCGGCGTGCACTTATATGTTGAATAGCGTGGCGGATGCCTACGAGGAGATTAAGAACATTTCTGAATACAGAGTGTACAAGTACTTTATAAAAGAGGATATTGCGAGAACAAGAAAGATGGGGATCAAAAATTTGCCAAGCATCTGCATTAATGGTGAGTTGAAGTGGATCTCTATTATACCTAACAGAGAGGAATTGATAGCAGTCGTCAAGGACTGCGCCAAGAAACTTTAACAAACATTCGCTGTTATCCGCGGGACGGTTCATTGCGGGGAAATCCTGGCAATGCCTTACAAGGGTGGAGGACTGGAAAGATGAATGAATTGAATATCGAACTGCTGAGCGGTGAGGCTATTGTACTGGAAATTCAATCATTGGCAGATAAACTCAAAGTTAAAGAAAACACCTACGTACATGACCGCCTTTGTGAGCTGGCTGCTGAGGCCAGGGAAAAATGGGAGCCAAAGGGCATATATAGACTTTCATGTATTGAAGAGAAAGGTCACAATTTTGTCAAAGCAGAAGGCGTATGTTTTAGCAGCAGCTTATTAAGTTCAAACCTGAACCACACAAACAGATTTTTTGCCTATATAGCTACTTGTGGAAAAGAACTGGAGGACTGGGCACGGACGTTCACCGACATGATCGACATTTATCTCGTCGACGCAATATTACAGGAATCCTGCTTGAAGATGAGGGATATCCTGTTTTGTGATATGGAGAGAAAATATGGCGTAATCAAGGCTAGTGTCATGTGTCCGGGCGCGCTTCCCGATTGGCCAATAAATGAACAGACAGCTCTCTTTGGCTTGTTTAACGGTTGGGAGCGTAGAATTGGGGTGGAATTGCTCGATTCATATTTGATGCTGCCTATAAAGTCAGTTTCGGGAATCCGATACGAAAGTGATGTAGATTTCAGCAATTGTCAGTTGTGTCCGAGGAAAAAATGTTCAGACAGAACGACTGATTTTTTAAGCGGAAAACGCTTAATGCTCTAATAATGAACGAGCAAGTAAGTAAGTGAGCGCTGTATACAGGATTAATTTAAGGATACACAGCGAAGTGAAAACGACTATGCAATCGTGATTATTAACCAAGGGGGACACAAATTGAAAACAGACGTTCAAATTGCACAGGAAGCGCAAATGATCCACATCAAGGAAGTGGCTGCTAAAGTCGGACTTTCTGAGAACGACCTCGAGCTCTATGGCAACTACAAAGCGAAGATCCACCTGGATGTCATGGACCGTTTGGCTGACAAGCCGGACGGCAAACTGATCCTGGTCACTGCAATCAATCCGA
>WXFH01000025.1 GCA_009881125.1 Acidaminobacter sp.
CATACATCCCTTTTATACCTTAATGGCGCTTTTTCACTCAAATTGGCAGACGGTATTTTGCTGAAAGCAAACTAAGTTGTACACAACCTAATCCACTTTCTCCGACATGTGCTACCTAAAGACACACAATTTCACTCTCCATTGAATTTTCATGGGAAGCAAATTCTATTTCACCCTTGAATTCTGTCGATATTCTGTTAGAATCATAGTAATTGAACACGAACGCTCTTAGGTGCCCCACATTGGGGAGAATAGGGAAACCGGTGAAATCCCGGTACGGACCCACCACTGTATAGGACGAGTCTTTCGCTGATCCACTGGCTTCTGCCGGGAAGGGGGCGATTTAAGATGCTTGAGTCCTTGAGTCAGGAGACCTGCCTAAGAACTAAAAGTCTTTCCTGGGTAATGGAGAGCAGCGGAGATGACGGCAAAGTCCCGACCACAATACTTTTTTTGTGGCGGGGCTTTATTTTTTTACCAAAATTTGACTTGGAGGAGATTCAAAATGACATCAGAACTCAACACAAACAAATTTCACGGGTTAGAAGCACTCAAAAACGCCAGTCCGGAAGCACTTGAAGCGGCATTAAAAGAACTCGCAGGCGGCATCGATGCGCTGGATCAGAATGCGGCTGCCGGCATGCAGCAGCGCCTGGACTCCAAAATTAAACCTCTGAGAAGTCTTGGCGTCTTAGAAGACATTGCCCAGCAAGTTGCAGGGATCATGCGCACCCCTAACCCAAAACTCAACAAAAAAGCTGTTCTCTTGATGGCAGGCGATCACGGCGTCGTCGTGGAAGGCGTCAGCGCTGCACCTCAAGAAATCACAGCCCAAATGTTTTACAGTTACCTGAGAGGTGAAGCCGGCATCAACGTCCTGGCAAGGCACGGGGGCGCGGAGGTCATCTGCACGGATATTGGCATTGTCTCCACTTTGGATCCCCCTGAGCTCATGGCCAACCGGGTCAAAAACGGCACGGACAACATTGCCCATGGACCAGCCATGACAAGAGAAGAAGCTATACGCGCGATTCTTACCGGCGCGCGAATCGCCTCAGAAGCCATTGATTCAGGTATCAACCTCCTGGCTACCGGCGAAGTCGGCATTGGAAACACAACGCCAAGCGCGGCGCTGATTTCCGTCTTCACCGGACACAGTGTCGAGGAAGTCACAGGCCGCGGTACCGGACTTAAGGACGACGCCCTCAAGCATAAGGAAAGCATTATCCGCCAAGCGATCGAAGTCAACCAGCCTGACCCTGCTGATCCAATCGGTGTACTGTCCAAAGTTGGCGGCCTCGAAATTGCGGCGCTGACCGGTGCGATCCTGGAAGCTGCTTACCGTCATGTACCTATCATCCTGGACGGCATCATCTCCACCGCTGCAGCCCTGGCAGCCGCTCAAATCGCGCCTCTTGCGGCAGCGTATATGATCTCCTCCCACAACTCTGAGGAAAAAGGCCATGAGATTGGCCTCAAACAGCTTGGCATTAACTTCCGACTCGATTTCCACATGAGACTGGGCGAAGGGACCGGCGCCGCTCTAATGTTCCCTATGGTTGAAGCCGCGCTGAAGATTGCGGATGAAATGGCGACTTTTAATGCTGCGGGTGTCACGACGGGAGATTTTTAATCTAAAAGGCCACTTCCGGGTTCTTTCCTGAGTAGCTCAGATGTGGTTTTGGATTGAATGACCATCGGCTAAAAAACAAGCACTAAAATAGCCAGGACAAAGACTCGCGTATTCAAGTCATTTGTCCTGGCTTAGTTTTTTGGGGTCAATCCTGCACAATCAGCATAAAGATGCCAAGCAATACCGCAAAACCTACCATGACCGAATAGTCCTTCTTCTTGATTATTGCGACAAGCCCCAATATCATGCCGGCTGTCGACATACCAAAAGCGCTGAGAATAAAAGTGTGGGCGACAAGCTCGTTGAACGAGCTTTGAGGCCAGGATGGACTTTTCAGATCAAACAGTGAATTAACCGCACCAATCAGCAAAAAGAAAGCGACTGAACAAATAACAGAGGCTTTCCCAATATTGGAATCCGGCAAGGCTTTAATCTTTTTAAACATCATTATCCCACCCCAGCCCAACGTGAGAAACTAATCTGCTGCAGATCGTCGGCGCATTTTATTTCTTATTTATACCCTTTACAACAGCCGTTCTCTCAATGGGTGGTCAATAAGATCCCTCCAAAAGAATTCGAATGTGAGAAGCATAGGCATTATCTTTATTGTTCGTTTAAAAAAACGTATACTTAAGAAAAAGCGCCATTTCAAACTGTGGTTTGTCATTTTTCCCCGTTTTTCGCAATAAAGGAGGCCAAATATGACTGTGAACATTAACTTTCTCCTCTTCAACGGCTTCGAAACGCTGGACCTCTTTGGCCCGGTCGAAATCCTGGCGCACTTTGAGTCACATCAACTGCGTTATTTTTCCTTAACTGGCGGCCTGATCACAAGCACGCAGGGGGTCAGCATTATGACCGAACCCATTGACGCCATGCCCCAGTCCGGGATTCTCGTCCTTCCGGGAGGCTTTGGCACACGTACCCTTGTCTATCATGACGCCTTTATAGCCGTTCTCAAACACTATGCCGAACACTCCGAATACTGTCTCACCATCTGCACCGGCTCAGCGCTGCTGGCTAAAACAGGCCTTCTCGACGGCCGCAGAGCCACCTCCAACAAAAAAGCCTTTGACTGGGTGACCTCTGTCTCAAACGGCCCTCACTGGATCAGAAAAGCCAGGTGGACCGCAGACGGAAAATTCTACACCTCATCCGGTGTCTCCGCAGGCATGGACATGTCCCTGGGATTCATTTCAGATCTCTATGGCGCAGAAAAAGCAGTCACCATTGCCGAGGCCATTGAATACCGCTGGAACCGGGATCCGGATGATGATGCTTTTTAGTACGTTTGCCGATGGTCACACAACCCCCACCCCACCCAAAGATTCTTAAGTCTCAACTCCTCCACCACACCAAAATATGGAAGTCATTTATATAAATAAACCCATTATCTTATGTTCAATAATGGGTAAATTTAAAGCATAGACAATTTCCGCGTCCTCCGGGCTAAAGCTGATGCCAGAGGATGTGGAAATTGATTTTTTTTTGAGAATTAGTGACTTAATTGCTTCTAATATGGCGAAGTGTTTATGTTGGGCGATTTAACATTGCCCTTAGAGTCCGTTTATTAACTCGAACCACTTTTCTCCGCTACCTCTTAATAACATTGAAAGTGACTTGCGGATCAGGAGAAACTGAAGTTAGATCTCCAAATGATGCTGTGGCTTTTATGGTATAAATGCCAGTTGCAGCCCCTTTGGATACCTTATGGGTCACTGAAAATATTCCAAATTCGTTGGTCGTTCCTGCATAACGGTTTATTAGCGTTCCGTCTTTATTGAAAACCTCAATTGTAACACTTGCCCCAATGACAGATGTATTATTTTGATCCTCCACTTTTGCAGTAATGGCGAATAGATCATTCCATTTATAAGTGTGACCAGATTCCGGACTGATAATAGAGACATCTAGTGCATCAACAGTTGCAGTTGATTTAAATGTCGCATGAATTGTGTGATCTGAGGTTACATTGGAAAATTCATAGTTGTTGACAGCTTCAACAGGGTTATTATCAACAACAACATCCGCAACTTGATATCCAGGATCCGGAGTGATCATAAAACTCTGATTACTGCCTTCTGTGACATAAACTGTACCTAAAGGCGTAATGGTACCGTTAGAACCAGCTGTAGCATTAATGGAATACTTTGTCACAGGCGTAGCCACAGCATCAACTGCCCGGTCCGCTCGGACGAGACCATTGCCTTGGTGTTCTGAAGGAAGCGATAAGTCCTCAGCTGTCGTCGTCAGGATCTGCCAGACGTCTCCGTTGCTCATCATTGGATCCGCAGCCCAAACCAGCGCCGCGGTCCCGGCTACGTGAGGAGACGCCATGGACGTGCCACTCCAGCCGTCTTCATACAGGCTGTCTGGAACGGTGCTCATAATGTTGACACCTGGAGCGATGAAATCAACATCTGGGCCTGTACTTGAAAAATAAGCACGCTCATCGCTGCTATCTGAAGCGGCTACGGCGATGACCGAATCATATTTAGCAGGATAGCCAACGGTATTGCCAGTGCCAGCATCATTTCCGGAGTTCCCGGCGGAAGCGACAATCAGGATCCCATCGAGATAAGCATTTTTGCACGCGTTATTAAATGTAGACGAATAAAGACTGCTGCCAAGGCTCATATTAATAATGGAAATGTTGCCCTGATCACGAACCCACTGAATCCCCGCAATAATAGCGGACGTTGAACCGCTGCCATTGTCGCCCAGGACTTTTACTGCATAAAGACTAACCTCAGGTGCAACACCGACGACACCAATATCGTTGTCCAGCGCCGCAATGGTCCCTGCGACATGAGTCCCATGGCCGTAAACGTCGTCATACAGATCATCGCTTCTCAGGGTCAGACCTCTGAGATAAAAGCGTTTGCCACCGACAACGTTAAGATCTTGATGGTCAACATCGATCCCAGTGTCCAGGACCGCGACACCTATGCCGGCGCCTTTATTCTTGACCTCCGGTGGTGTCCCCCAGGTTGGAAACGGATAACTTTCATCACCGAAAACCCGGTCAATCCCCCATGGTGTCGTCTGTTCAAGGGCATAAACCTCAGCATCCGGCTCAATGTAGTCAATCTTAGGATTCTTGCTGAGCGCCGCAGCTTGCTGTGGTGTCATTCGGGCGGCTATGACATCCACCAGATTGAATTCTGCATAGATTTCGCCGCCAAAAGCTCTTACCATTGCCCGGTTTTGAGCTCTCTCCGACATATTGTGAAAACCAATGAGGACATCAACTTTTTCGCTGGTGCCCAAGCCCAAACTCATGCTCGAACCCAGAAGCAGCATCAAAACAATAAGTAATGCAGTCACCTTACCTAAATTGCCATACACTATTTTTCTCATCCATCTCATCTCTTTCAGGAGGATCCATCCGGCTAAAGTTTCATATTTGGAAGCCGCCGAGTTGTTCGTGACACGCTTTGTGGTTACCCAAACCACCTCATTATAAATATACTTTCCAGAATATTTATACCCCATGTTGGAGTTGAATAACGTGAGACAGCATCATCTTCCGTGTCAGTGCAACAGGTTCCAGGGATGCCGCCTTACCAAACTGGACAAATTCACCATCTGAGTTTATAATTATCAGAAATATCTGATACTTTTCGAATCATCACATTTCGGTTGTGATTGGGGTGTTTAGGGTGACCATCGGCAAACACAAGTTTTTAAGAGGTACTTAGCCAACATCCCGCTCCAGCAAAAAAAGTGACAGCATTTGAATCCGTGTGGACGGACTCAGAGAGGGGGCGCATCTGATGGAAGCATTTTTGTCGCGGATGGTACTGCCAAAGGAGCTAACGAGGATTTTGGAGGACTGCAAGGGCATCACCGTGCCGGAAAGCCGCTCGGAACTCCTGACGCTGGCCATGGGGGGAGACCAGAACCAAGACTGGCACGAAGTGGCCTACGACGTGGCCGGCAAAGGCAGGGTCGTGGAGGCGACGGTGGCAAAGTGTCATAATGGCATTGTGATTAATTATACCGAGGCCTATTTGAGGCGCCGCGACCCGGACTGCATGGTCATTGCGGACGGCAAGGGCACGGACAAACAGACCTATTGCGAGCGCTATGGCAATGATTTTTTTAAACTTAGATCGGAAAGTTTTGACTGGATCGCGGATCAAGAGTTGATCCTCATGCCTTTCATGGCCGGGGGGCCGGAGCTCGGCTATCCGGCGCTGCTCGTTGGCCCGAAAAACGCCGGTTTTTTTGCCGCTGCGCTCGCGGACATTCAGGGCTTCATCCCGGGCAGTCAGCTCGAAGCGGGCTTTAAGCCCAAAGCCATAATTTATCTGGCCCCCACCCTTCGCCACACCCATTTTGGCGGGAGGCAAATGGTGGTTCATAACCGGTTGGATGATCTCTACGAGCTCTTTTCCTATAATCTCTACCCTGGCCCAAGCGCTAAAAAAGGCGTCTATGGCGTCCTGATCAAAATAGTCGAGGAGGAAGGCTGGGTCACCGCCCACGGTTCTACAGTTGTGGTCATTACGCCTTATGACAACGTTCTGACTATTATGCACGAAGGCGCCAGCGGCTGCGGAAAAAGTGAAATGACGGAGCAAATCCACAGGGAGCTGGACGGGCGCATTCTCCTTGGCGAGAACCTGGTGACCTCGGAGCGTCTCTATCATGACATCAAGGAGACCTGTGAGCTGCGCCCGGTGACGGATGATATGGCCCTTTGCCATCCGAAGCTTCAAAATGGCAGCCGCAAGCTTATTGTCAAGGACGCGGAGGAGGGCTGGTTTATCCGGACGGACCATATCAAACGCTATGGCACGGATCCTTATCTGGAAGCCCTTACCATACACCCCAAGGAGCCGCTGATCTTCTTTAATTACAGCACGGTTCCGAACGCCACCTGTCTGATTTGGGAGCACATTATGGATGCGCCCGGAAAACCGTGCCCGAACCTCCGGGTGATCCTGCCGCGGTGCTTTGTGCCCAATATTGTGAATGAGGCGGTGGAAATCGATCTTAGGAGCTTTGGCGTCCGAATGCCGCTCTGCACGAAAGAGCACCCTACCTATGGGATTATGGGGCTGTTCCACGTTCTGCCGCCGGCACTGGCCTGGCTTTGGCGGCTGGTCGCGCCGCGGGGCCACAACAACCCCAGCATCACGGATACCCAGGGCCTGAGCAGCGAGGGCGTGGGCTCTTATTGGCCATTTTCCCCGGGCAGACAGGTGGATCAGGCGAATCTTTTGCTCCGGCAAATGACCGTGGCTTCAGACACGCGCTACATCCTGGTCCCCAACCAACATATAGGTGCATACAGGGTCAACTTTATGCCCCAGTGGATTGCCCGGGAATATCTGGCCCGCAGAGGCTCTGCCAAATTTGCACCTGGGCAGCTGCAGCCCGCGCGCTGTCCGCTCCTGGGGTATAACCTCTCCAGTGTCAAGGTCGACGGCACCTACATCCCCCGCGAACTCCTGGATGTCCTGGAACAGCCGGAGGTTGGCGAAGAAGGCTACGACTACGGCGCAGGGCTTCTGACGGACTTTTTCAAGAAAGAGCTTGCCAAGTTCCTGACAACCTCCCTGGATCCCCTTGGCCGCCAAATCATAGAGTGCTGTTTAGCCGATGGTCACGTCGACGACTACCTGCCATTTCTGCCTATGAAGTTTTGATGGAAGGTGGTGTCTGACCCCCGCTTCCACCTCTTGCAGGATACAAAACCATTTTAGTCATCATTAAAATATTAGATATGGGAGAGGTGCGAATCATTTGAGGAAACTGCAAGCAGAAGTATTCGTTATGAACACTGAGGGACCATGATGATTGATGCGGTAAAGGCTTTACCGCCTAAAATTCTGGAAGAGCTTGAACTGAAAATATGGAATGTCACAACCGTTGAAGGCTTTAACCGCAAAAAAGAACTAAAGGTTGGCAGGATTCCGTCATTAACGATCAATGAACAGCAGGCTTTCGAATCTTTAATACCCCACAGGAAAAAATTGCTGAATAAAATCCATGAATTTCTTCAGGAATCTGATTAAGGATAATAATGCAAATTCATAAGCGCTTACATAACAGGTTCACACAAAAAATAAATCCTTGGTACGTTCTAAATAGAGCGTGCCAAGGGTTTGCATCAAACTTAAAGAAATGGGAGATTGAATATGAAAATCACGGTGCTTTTAGCCAGCCACCGCAGCAAAAAGAATACAGCGCAGACAGCAGAATATTTTTTGGAACATCTGAAAGACGGTAACGAAATCGAGTATGTCAATCTTTTGAACAAGAAAATTGAAATCTGCCTGGCCTGTGACTACTGCAGGACGCACTATGGACACTGCATCCTCAAGGATGATATGGAATCGGTCATTCAGACTTTTCACCAAAGCGATCTCATCATACTGGCAACACCTTTATATTTCAACAGTGTGACCAGCCGGTTCAAAATATTCATAGACAGAACACAGATTCTTTACAATGCAAAGTATAAGCTCAAGGATCCCATCTTCAAGGAGAAAAAGAAAGTGGTGGTGATTGCCAACGCAGGAGCGCCCCATTATCCAGGACAATTTGAAGGCATCATGGTGGAGTTGAAGCATTTTTTTTGGAATATCAACGCCGACGTGATTGGGTATTACAAGTACAATGATACAGATGAAGTCATGATCAAAGATAATGAGGCTGCACGGCTCGAACTGGCAAACGCCGGGGCACAAATCGCCAATCTCCAATTTTGATAAGAAAGTCGGAAAATTTACTCAAAAGGCCATCGACGTATACGAGGCCTTTTTTACATGTGACTATGCCTTGGTTTCTGACTTCCCAACAGGAACCGTTAACAGTATAGAAATGATGGCTGACATCACCATAAACAGATTAAAAAGCAACGCTATGATCGCGGCATACCGGATCGAAATATTATCTGTTCGCCCCATGAAAAAACCTTCCACAAAAGTGATTTGCTTCATGCTTAGTCCTGTGAATATGGCCGCAGAAATGGAGATCCCAAACGCAGAGCCTAAGGCCGATGCCATCCTGTAAATCCCCGAAGCTGAACCCGCTTCTTCTACAGGTATTGAGGTTAAAGCCGCATCAGCTGATGGTGTTGCGTATAATCCCAAACCAAATCCAAAGAAAGCAAAACCAATTGTACTCACAATTATGTATTGGCTTGTCATCATAAAAGTAAACGTGGTCATTAATATTCCAACACTGGCGACTACGCACCCCAAAACCATGGGTTTACGGGCGCCATATCTTTGCAGGAGCTTCTCGCCCGCTTTAATGGCTATTAATATCGCTATAGGATATCCTATGGTTAAAAATCCTGCCTGTAAAGCGGTCATATCCGCTCCTAATTGTACCAGCGACAAGGCAACCACCAATGTGCCTGCAGCACCATTCACCATGAAATTAGAGAGCGCTGCGCCTTTATAGGTGCTGTTGCTGAATAAATTGAAGTTAATAAAACTATCTTTTGTACTTTTTTCAATCTTGAAAAAGATCAAGAATGATATGACCACTATTGCAGCAAGTCTTAAAGACATTGGACTCGACCATCCAAGTCTGCCACCTTGGCTTATTAATATATTTACTGATAACATACCTATCATGAAGGTTATAATTCCGGCCAGGTCAAATCCCCTCTTCTTATCACTGGGTGGATTCTTACTTTCAGGTACACCAGAAATTAAGAAAAAGCTCCCTATGGCGACAACAATAGAAAACCAGTAAATATAGCGCCATCCAATGGTAGAAGCAACAATTCCGCCAAATAAGGAACTTAACGCAGCACCTCCCCATGAGCCTATAGAGTAAATGCTGATCGCTCTTTGACGAGACGCGCCTTCATAATAGGCCTTTATCACAGCCAATGCATTAGGCAGAATACAAGCAGTCGACAGCCCTTGAAAAATACGACCTGCAAATAGAAAAACAGCCGTCTCTTTAGGTGATATTGCTATTATTAAAGATCCAACTATACTTAAAACAAGTCCAATCTTTGTTATTTTAATGCGTCCGAACCTATCACCAAAGCCTCCGATTACAACTATAAAAATGCCAGAAAATAAGGCTGCGGCACTTACTGCAATATTGCTCGCATTAACATCAATGCCCAGATCTACGCGAATAGTCGTTGCTATGTTCAAAATGGTTTGAGCGAATAATCCGAAGGTTATAACAGCTAAAAATATACCTAACAGTAACCTGTCATTGCCCTGATAATTTTGGCTGGGTATATTATTGTTTTTCATTAAATTAGTCTCCCTATATCATTGTCAGATCAATGTGCTTCTTTAAAAAGTCTTCTGTGATTTTTAGAGCACTGACAACATCCTCTAAATGGCAGATTTCAACCGGAGAGTGTGAATATCTTCTCGGAATGGCCAATGATACAATTGCCATTCCATTACCAGCATACAGACACTTCGCGCCATCAGTTAGATACGCGGCGCCAATAAAAGCAAATTCTTGAAATTTCGAGTTCGTGGTCACCGCTGAAGCTCTAACAGCTTCTACTAGCTTAGGATGGCTTGTGGCATAGCTGAGAGCATTTAAGTAAGCCTGAGATAAGATGATCACTGGGCCTTTATTTAAGGCAATAGGAAGTTCTTTAACCGAATCACAGTCAGGCACATCACCCGCTGGCACTGTATCAATAAAGAGGCCATAATCAGGTTTCAAATAGTTTACCGCAGCTGAAACTGCGCTGACCGTAGTCTCTTCCAGAATTCCAAATACCGCGAATATTTCTCCTTGAATATCCTCGGTTTTAAGTTCTATCATAGCCTCAATAAGAATTGCGCAACCAATCCTGTCATCTAATGCTCGCCCACATAAATAGTCCGTATCAGCCATTTCCTGGCATGGAGACTCAGGCACAATTTGTGATCCGGTTCTGATCCCAAGGGCCTCTGCGTCTTCTCTTGATCTAACACAAATATCCACGTAGGATTGTTTGATGGATTGCGGTTTTGCCATTTCTTCCGGAGTCAGCATATGAGCTGATCGTGTTCCTATGACACCAGGCACCGCACCCTGATCGCCCTTAACCCAAACTCTCCTGCCCGGCATACAAGCTTCAGAAGCAAGGCCAACCTTTCCAAAATACAAAAATCCATTAGGTGTTATAGTCGTTACAGCATATCCTACCTCATCCATATGAGCGCTGACCAGCACACGTGGTCCAGGCTTTGTACCCTTTTTTCTCGCTACTAATATTCCGCAATTCATCATCTCAACGGAATCCACATGGTCTTTAAGTTCGTTTTTTATGTATTTGGCCACATCCCACTCATAACCGCTTAAACCAATAATCGACGTCAGTTCTTTAAGTCGTTTTCTCAGTTGTTCCTTCACGAAATAGACCTCCTTAAAGTCATTGTTCTGATCAGATCCGCGGTGAGATTCACTCATCAGTTTCAATGAACTTATACCCAATTCAATATTTGTTGACTTATGATTTTTAAGTGTTTTAAGTTTTCTTTGTCCCCTCTTACACGCATAGCAACATCATTCAATGAATGAAATGACAGTAAATAACAATGACCATCGGCAGAGTGATATGCTCCCTTTGTAGTAGACAGTTGAAATAATAAAACTGTCACTACAAGGGGAGTTTTTCTATGAAAAGAAAATCAAAGATCAGTTACGAGGAAAAGATTCAAGCAGTCCAGCGCTATATAA
>WXFH01000026.1 GCA_009881125.1 Acidaminobacter sp.
GGTAACCACTGGTTCTTTTTGTCATGCCATGAATTCTTAAAATCTAACTTCATAACTATAATACCCTCAAAACAACGAAGGAGCAGGGATTCGAAGAATCCCCACCCCAACTATTGACTTAGAGCCGTTTTTGTCCGCGTCCCCAAATTCACATTGGTACCAGAGCTTCACACAATTCTATACAATTCAATATTCCTCACCTTAATATCTTAATACAAAGAAAAAACCGTGCTTCGATCTCTCGAAGCACGGTCACTATAACACAGCCCTCAGGCTGCAAAATTAGATTTTCTCTTTTGCCACGTAGTGCGTATGGAGCAACTCGTGCGCTTTTTCGCCATAAGGCTTGCCAAGGTACTTCTCATAGAGATCAAGGACTTCCTGGTTCTCATGGGATTTACGCTTGGTCTTGTTGCGGTCTTCCTGGTAGATCGCGATCTGACGCTTGCGGATGATTTCCATATCACCATGGTGATACGGCTGTCCGCCGCCGCCAATACAGCCGCCTGGGCAAGCCATGATTTCGATTGCCTGGAAGTTGCACTCGCCTGCTTTAATGCTGTCGAGAAGCTTTCTGGCATTGCCGAGGCCATGAGCGATACCAATATTCAGCTCAAGGTCACCAATCTGAACTTTGCCGGAACGGATGCCGTCAAGGCCGCGAAGCTGAGTCAGCTCCACTTGCTCAAGGGTTTCGCCTGTCAGCCACTCATATGCTGTACGTGCAGCAGCCTCAATTACACCGCCGGTTGTACCAAAGATGACTGACGCGCCGGTAGATTCACCGAGCATATGATCGAAGTCGCCTTCTGGAAGGTTAGCGAAGTCTATGCACGCTTCTTTCAGCATGAGGCCGTACTCACGGGTTGTGAGGACATAGTCGACGTTCTGGAGCTCATGGTGGGAAAGTTCTGTACGTTTGGCTTCCGCTTTCTTCGCGATACAAGGCATGACAGATACGACAACAATATCTTTAGGGTCAATGCCTTTTTTCTCAGCGTAGTAAGTCTTTGCAAGAGCGCCAAACATGATCTGTGGAGATTTACAGGTAGAAGGAATGTCCAGCATATCAGGATATTGATGCTCAAAGAACTGAACCCAAGCCGGGCAGCAGCTCGTGAGAATTGGAAGCACGCCGCCGTGTTGAATACGGTGAACGAGTTCGGAGGCTTCCTCAAGAATTGTGAGGTCCGCTGCGAAGTCCGTATCATACACCGCATCAAATCCAAGGCGTCTGAGGGAGGTCGCAAGTTTGCCTGTCGAGATGGATCCCGCCGGCATGTCGAAGAGTTCACCTACAGCGACACGGATCGCAGGCGCAACCTGAACGATAACATGTTTGTTAGGGTTGTTGATCTCGCGCCAGACCTTATGGATATCGTTGTTTTCAGTAAGCGCAGCTGTCGGACACACCGCGACGCACTGGCCGCAATACGTACATGAAGTTTCTTTCATGTCGAGGTTGAAAGCAGGCCCTACAAAAGTATTGAAGCCGCGGTTGACCGCAGACAGAATACCGCAGGTCTGAACCTCGTTGCACATAGTTTCGCAGCGGCGGCACATGACGCACTTGTTAGGGTCCTTCACGATGGCGCCGGAAGACTCGTCCTTTTCAAAGTCGATGCGCTCGCCAGCCCATTTAATGTCGCGAACGCCGAGGTCCGCAGCAAGCTTCTGGAGATCGCACTCCAGGTTTTTAGGGCACATAAGGCAATCTTTAGGGTGGTTGGAGAGCAGGAGTTCCACCGACATACGGCGAGCAGTGATGGCGCGCGGCGTATGTGTCGAAACATGCATACCGTCTGTAACTTTCTCAGAACAAGCAGTGACAAGCGCAGGACGGCCTTGTACCTCTACCGTACACACACGGCAGGAGGACGCCTGGTTGACAACACCGAACTGATCCATATGAAGGTCCATATGGCAGAGCGTAGGTATGTGAATCCCCAGGGTGCGTGCAGCTTCCAGGATGGTCGTCCCTTTTGGCACCGCGATTGGGGTATCGTTAATCGTCAGTTTAATCATCTACATTCCACCTCCAAACTATGGCTTAAGGACAGCGCTGAACTTACATGCATTGAAGCATGCGCCGCAGCTGATGCACTTTTCCTGATCAATGACATGAACCTCTTTGACCTTGCCGCTGATGCAGTTGACCGGACAAACGCGGGCGCAAGCCGTACAGCCAATACACTTATCAGCAATGATCGAGTATTTCGCGAGCGCTTTACAAGAACCCGTAGCGCAGCGTTTGTTGAAGACGTGGTTCTCGTATTCTTCGCGGAAGTATTTCATGGTGCTCAAAACCGGATTTGGCGCTGTCTGACCGAGGCCGCAGAGCGCCGAATCCTTGATCATGTAAGCAAGAGCCTGGAGATTGTCGAGGTCTTCAGCCGTGCCATGACCCTCAGTGATTCTCTCGAGGATCTCCAGCATACGCTTCGTGCCGACACGACATGGCGTACACTTACCGCAAGACTCGTCCTTCGTAAAGTCGAGGTAGAATTTTGCAATATCGACCATACAGTTATCTTCATCCATAACGATCATACCGCCGGAGCCCATCATGGAGCCGATGGCTTTGAGACTGTCATAGTCGATTGGCGTGTCAAGGTCAGCCGTAGTAATGACACCGCCGGAAGGACCGCCTGTCTGAACTGCCTTGAAGGCTTTGCCGTTTTGGATCCCGCCGCCAATCTCATAGATGATTTCACGAAGGGTTGTGCCCATTGGAACTTCTACGAGGCCAACGTTGTTGACTTTGCCTGCGAGTGCGAATACCTTCGTACCTTTGGACTTCTCAGTGCCAATGCTTGAGAACCACTCGGCGCCGTTCAGGAAGATTGGAGCAATGTTCGCATAGGTTTCAACGTTGTTTACACAGGTTGGCTTATTCAAATAGCCTGCCTCTGATGGGAACGGAGGCTTCTTGGTTGGCTCGCCGCGCTTGCCTTCGACGGAGTGGATGAGCGCAGTCTCTTCGCCGCATACGAATGCGCCAGCGCCGAGCTTGATCTCAATGTCAAAGTCAAAGCCGCTGCCAAAGAGATCTTTGCCGAGAAGGCCAAACTCTCTTGCCTGGCCAATTGCAACTTCCAAACGATGGATTGCAAGCGGATACTCAGCGCGGATATAGATGATGCCCTTTGTCGCGCCAATGATGTAGCCGCCAATAGCCATGGCCTCCAGCACCGAGTGCGGATCGCCCTCGAGGATGGAACGGTCCATGAAGGCTCCCGGGTCGCCCTCGTCCGCGTTGCAGATGATATATTTCTGGTCGCCAGGTGATCTCATAGTGAGCTCCCACTTCATGCCTGTGGAGAAACCACCGCCGCCCCGGCCACGGAGACCAGAGTCTTTTACGACTTTCACCGCATCTTCACGGGGCATTGAAAGGACATTTGCAAGGGCTTCATACCCTCTGAACGCTATGTATTCGCTAATATTCTCAGGATCGATCATACCGCAGTTTCTGAGCGCTATACGCAGTTGCTTTTTATAGAACGGCATGTCTCTGTGAAGGTCCATTTTTAGATTCTCGATTGGCTCAACGTAGAGCAAGCGGTCGACGTGACGTCCTTTTATGACGTGCTCTTCGATGATGTCTTTCGCGTCTGACGCCTGAACCTGAACATAGAAAACGTTGTCCGGATGGACTTTGACGATTGGACCCTGGCCGCAGAAACCGAAACAGCCGGTTTTGACAACCTTGACTTCTTTATCATATCCCTTTTGGACAAGGATGTTTTCAAGCTCAGTGATCAGCGTGTCCGCTCCGGATGAAATACACCCTGTACCGCCGCAGACCATGAGATGAGTTCTGATCTTAGCCACAAATTACCCTCCTTCGCTGTTCCTTTGATTTATGCTTTCACAAATGTGTTGATGACGACACTGTCTTCGAGCATTTCATTGTGCAAAACATAACGCGTGACGATTTCTCTGGCGCGCTTGTCGTCCACTTTGCCGAAGATTATTGGTTCATGGCCGGGAAGGTTAACCTGTACGGTTGGTTCGCTATGGCAGTAGCCAAGGCATCCAACCTGAACAATGCGAATGTTGGTGAGACCTTGCTTTTCAGTTTCATCCAAAAGCGCGCTGAGGGTTTCACGTGCGCCTGCAGCAATGCCGCAAGTCGCCATGCCAACCATAAGCTCTACGATGTCGTCAGTGGATTCGCCGGTTTCACGAAGGTTAACTTTTTTCTGGGACTCCTCGCGGATACGTTTGAGATCTTCAAGAGATTTAATCGCCATTTTATTGCTCCTTTCCGAAGTTCTTAACAACATAAGCGTTAATGATGCCATCGACTTCGTCAAGCTTGACACGGCCATAAACCTTGTCGCCGACGAGAACGATCGGTGCAAGGCCGCATGCGCCAACGCAACGAACGTCTTTCAATGTGAAGAGCATGTCAGGTGTTGTTTCGCCGGTAGAGATGCCGAGCTTGGCTTTGAACTCATGAAGGATTTTGTCAGCGCCGCGAACAAAGCATGCTGTTCCCATGCAAACTGAAACGACATGTTCGCCTACTGGGTTCGTCGTGAAGAACGAGTAGAAGCTGACGACACCAAAGACGTTGGCCGCTGGAATGTCAAGCCGCCTTGCGACGAACAACATGACTTCCTTAGGCAGATAACCGAAGAGATGCTGCGCCCGGTGAAGTACGTGAATCAAAGAGCCTTTTTTGTCTTCGAGTGTCTGGATGTAACCGTCAAGTTGATCGAACAATTCCTTTGGCAAATCTTTAACACTCACAGTTGGGATCTGTGCCAATGCCTTCGCCATTATTGCACCTTCCTTTCAACAATTCGAACTCTGATAGAATAAATGAACAAAATCATTATATCACTGACCCTCTGGTTTTGTGAATAATAAATAATAGAAATTGAAGATTATTTAACAAATAATTTAAGAATTCAGCTTTTCCAACGCTTTCAATATTTTTAGTCGAAATCGTTACAATTTTCACACAATTTTAGGCCAGGCATCTTAAATTTTATAAAATTTAAACCCTGTTAAACCTTTGTTAAAAAATTCATAAATATTCACAATACTTTTTACGAGAATCGTTTCACCTTAACATTATGTTTACAAAGATGAAATATGGATTGCAGGCTGTGAATTGCGTGACCATCGGCAAAACATTAATTAAGGATTAAATATAGGGCGAAAATTTGATTCGCCCACCTTAAAAAAGTATATTAATGGAGAGAGATGGCGATAGCCGTACCACTTTTATCGCCCATTCATACCAAACTATGGGGGTCACCTTCATGTCCAACGAAAAAATTCTCGTCGTCGAAGACGAAAAAGAAATCGCCCAGATGATTCGGGATTATCTGAAAGCATCAAATTATGACGTCATCCTCGCCTATGACGGCGAAGAGGCGCTGAACACCTTTTACAGAGAGAATCCGGATCTGGTGATTCTCGACATTATGCTGCCCAAAATAGACGGCTTCGAAATCTGCAGAACTCTTCGCACAAAGTCGCCTGTGCCAATTCTGATGCTCAGTGCGCGAAAGGAAGACATGGATAAGATTCTGGGTCTTGGTCTCGGCGCGGACGACTATGTCACCAAGCCTTTCAGCCCGAGAGAGCTGTTGGCCCGCGTCCAGTCCCAGCTGAGGCGCTACAAGGAGCTGTCAACGACGCAGACGCCATCCAGCGCCCTGATTATTGGCGAGCTGGAGATCGATCCAAGCGCCTATACCGTTAAAGTTCGCGGCGAGTACGTCCCGTTTTCCGTCAAGGAGTTCGAGATCCTCTATTACCTCGCCAGCAACCTCAATCAGGCGCTGGCCAGAGAGAAGATTTTCGATCACGTGTGGGGCTTCAATGAATATGGCGACATCAACACTGTGACGGTTCACGTCCGCAAGATCCGGGAAAAAATCGAGGAAGACCCTTCGAATCCGAAATACATCGAGACCGTCTGGGGGATCGGGTACAAGTTTAAAGGGGGAAAATAAACTTTGAACATCCGTTCAAAAATTATTCTCTCTTTTCTTTCCCTGCTGGTCGTGCCTCTGATGATCGTCGTGCTGTCGTTCCTCGTGCTGACCACCAACTTTTTCAACATCCCGGCTGTGGACAAATTTGTGTCCATCTCCTCTTCAATGGACCGGGTCACAGAAGAGTTTGTCGGCAACCTGGACCGGATTGACAATTATCCTTATATGGACGGACTGCTCAGGCCTTACTACACGACTTACTTCAGGCGACTTTTGTTTGTCGACCAGGAGAACCTCATCCAGTTTGACAGCGAGCGCAAGCTGATCGGCGTCGCCTTCGACAAGGTGTCCTTTTTTGAGACGAATTCAGAAGGCAACGTCACTGTCAGCATCGATCCGGCCAGCCTGAGCATGATGGAGCGAAACGTCGTCAAAGGCGGAATCACCTACGGGCGCCTGGTGTTCCTGCCGGACATCGACATCAAAGACGCCTATACGTTCTTCAGCTACCTGCCGTTTGCCATTATGGCCATTTTCGTCATCTCCGTTGTCACCATGATCCTGATCCTGTCCAAAATCCTGTCGGACGGCATTCTAAATCCTCTCAAGGAACTCAACCACGCCGCTGAAATGATCGCCTCCGGAGATCTGGAATACGAGATGAAATACAAAAAAGACGACGAGATTGGCAAGTTCTGCAACGAGTTTGACCGCATGCGGCTTCGGCTCAAGGACTCCCTCGCCAAGCAGGTGGAATTCGAGCACTCCAGGCAGCAGCTGATCGCCAGCGTCTCCCACGACCTGAAGACGCCGCTGACCTCCATTCAGGGCTATGTCGAGCTGCTTGGCGACGACATTGTGGAGGACCCGGAAACCCAAAAGCAATATCTCGACATCATTCGCTCCAAAAGCGCTCAACTCAACCACTTGATCGACGACCTCTTCACCTTTACCAAAATGAATCTGGACGAGTTCGTCATTGAGCTGACACCCATGGACTCCCGCGAGTTGTTCGACTTCATGCTGACCGAAAAGGAAATGGACTTCCAGGAGCGCAGCCTCGAACTCCGGGTCGACCGGCCTATCCCTAGCGTTCCCATAGAAGCGGACGCCCCAAGGCTGCACCAGGTGCTCGACAACTTGATCAGCAACGCGGAGAAGTTTACGAATACCTACATTCACATCTACACCCGCAGAACACCGGACTTTTTCGAATGGTTCGTCGAAGATGACGGCATAGGCATTCCCCAGGAAGACCTCAGCCGGATCTTTGAACACTTTTACAAAGTGGACAAGTCGCGGACCTATTCCAGCCGTGGTACAGGGCTGGGGCTCGCCATCTGCAAGCAGATCGTCGAAGCCCACGGCGGCACCATCAGTGTCCGCAGCCAGCTCGGCACAGGGACGACCTTCAAGGTCAAGCTTCCAATTCTGAAAGCGAATTCGGTTCCGGCATCCAGTCATGGCCCTGAAACTGAACCTGGGCTTGGGCTCGATTCAGAGCCCGCTTCGGAGAACCCGTCCAAGTCGGAAGTCAACAGCTAATACATTTACATGGAAATCGGCGTCGGAAGGAAGTCCGTTATTTGACTTCCACCGGGCCGGTTTCCTTTCTTTTTGCCGCAGTATTCCGCAGTATTCCGCAGTTTCCCCAGTCCGCAGCAGCGTAGTCCTCAGAAGATTAAATCATAAACATTCCCTGTGATCTCGATATTGTCGAATCGGTATTGCCGCACAAGGTCCGGCCAGGTCACCGTAAACTCAATCCAGTACGGTGATTTCAGCCGATGGTCAGTCCACCCCAAAGTACTCGGCGCCAGCGGCAGTTTGTAATCCGCCCGCCAGAAGCCATTCCCGGCCGCACTGAGTTCAAGCGGAAATGCCACCTCTTCCCCAAAAGCTTCCTCATAGCGGTACACACGGCCATTGGGATCCTCATAAACCATGGCTTCAAGCTCAGGAGACATCCTGCAGGTGACACTGATGGGCTCCCCCTCTGCTTCGAGCTCCAGCTTCATCATTTCGTAGGATAAAAACCGGTTGGGATTCAGCGCCACAGGCCTGCCCTGACGGTCGATCTGCCCACGCCAGTGGTTCCAGGAACCCAGCAGAGAAGCACCGAGGATCACAGGCGGCCTGACGGTGAGGGTTCTTAGGGCCTCTTCTGACGCGCCTCTATCATCCGTTGCCTCGGCGCGTAAGGTATAGGTTCCGTTTTGGAGGGGTTCGCTAAGCTGAAATTCGAAGGGCTTCCCAGAAACCAAGCCAGTGAAGTGCTGCGTGAACGTATGTGGAGATTCTTTGTGGGCAGCGGTGACTTTGAGCGAAAGGGCGCTGCCTTCGTGATCTTTGGGGAGTACCGTAACCATCGGCCGCTGTCCTGTCAGGGCAGGGTCGGGAACGACAGAGACAAACTGGACTTCAGGGACGGAGTTGTCCACGGTGAAGAGATAGTGTACCGGGTCGCTGAGCTGACCTTCGAGATCCCAGACGACGTAATCCGCTTCGTAAGTGCCCCTCGGAAGGGCTGTCGGCCACCCGTAGCTCCAATTGCCGCCAGCTTCGCGGATCCGAAAATCATGCCTGACAATGCCGCGGTTCGGGTCGCTTACAGCGTGGTCCGGGTCGTAGGAGGTATCCGTCCAGTCGAGGCGGTACTTGTTCAGCAGGGTGTCAAAGCGGGCTTTGAGGGTCAGACCGGCAATAGGTTTGCGGTGCACCGTGAACGCTACGGTGGCAATATTGGACTCCAGGTCGAAGTCCGGCTTAGGCGTCACATCCTTCAGCTTTCTGCCCACGACAAAGTGACCGACAGAACTCATGGTCTGTGGCGGTGTCATGGTGTAGAATGGCATTTCCTGACTAGATGGCGCGGCTTGTACGGTTTGATTTGCGCCGTATTCATCCAGCACTGCAAAGGACTGGACAGGCAAAGGATTGTCAAACGCCGCGTCCTGGATCAACCCCCAGACCTCGCCAGCCAGGCCGTCGCCTTCAGTTTCCACCTCAACTGTATGATAGGTCAGCGACTCGTTTAGAAGCATCAGCTTGTAAGGTTTGACTTCATGGCGCACTGAGATCAGTTCCATGGCTGCCGTCATTGCCTGGGCAGGGCCGCCCGCAGTAAGGCTCTCTGCGCCCAGACCAGTGGAAAGCTGAGCGGAACCACCGCCCATAAGCCACTGAGCATCGGCAGTTTTCTTTAGCGTCAAGGCTTCAGGCTCCGGGAGGATTTCCCCTGGCAGGGCAGAATAGACCACATAGCGGCTGGCCCCCAGACGCAGCCACTCAGGGTCAAAGGTCTGCTCAATGGTTCTTGAAATTTCACCTTCATAGGTCCCATAGTAGCTGGATCGCCAGCGGAGATCCGAATCCCAGACTTGTTCGGTGGTACACACTTCCTGGGTCTCGTAGACGTTGACATAGCCGCCGTTGACATAACAAATAAAAGGATCTGCGGCCGGGCAGTACCGCCCCACCAGAACCTGCTCTGTTTCACACGTTTCAACCGTGTCGTAGTCTCCATAATCCACATAGCGCCCATTGTCCTGGACACTGACGCGTTGAAGCACACCGCTGTAACCCCCTTCCGTATATTGGAGGGTCAGCGGCGGATATTGGGTGCCAAAGAGCTGAGTGATTGAAGCCGGCATGCGCTCTGTGATTTCACCCAGGTCCCAGACGTGGACCAGCGCGTCCAGCCCTGACAGTCTCAAGGTATTGGCCTGCTGGATTCTGTCTTTTCCCGCTTGAACCCGCTCAGCTTCAGGCAGCTTAGGAGACAGCATCAGCAGAACATCGACTTTTTCAGGTGTCCTCGGGGTCTCGAGATCTACGGTTTGAACCGGCCTGAGGTTTTGGCACAACACTTCCCTCAGTACAGTTATTTTCCGGGTGTCGGAGGGTGTGATAAAACTTTCAAGGGTAGGCTGTCCGTAGCTTTCCGCCACCTCAAGAATCGCCCTGTAAGCACCCAGCTCCTGTGGTGCGAAATCTCCAATGGTCTCCTTTGTATATTGGCCCACAAATGCCTCATAGGTGCCATCCGCTTCCGGGTCATAATAGATTTTTATGACGGGTTCTCCGATCAGATCGCCGTCTGTGGAAGACACGTCAAGAAGAGCCCCCACGGGCTCTCCGCGGATTGCGACGCCCTTCAAAAAATTGAATATGACAGCAGGCCGCTGATCCTGGACAATCACCAAGTCAAGGACTGCCGGCGGGGCTTGACGCCCCAGACTGTTGACGGCAGTCAGCGTCACCCGGTGGTGTCCCGGACTCTTGTACATCAAATGCTTCTCGTTAAGCGATCCATCAAGGAGCCTTCTGGACGTATCCGAGCCCGTCACCGCTTTATAGGAGAACGTATAGGTCGCGGGGTAAGCCGCTGCCAGCCTGGGGTCCTCAACATCTGGAGATTCATTGACTAGTGAAAGCTTACGGTTGACTTTTTGGTGGCCGGAGAAGCTGAGTTGGGCTTTGGGCTGGGTGCTGACAACTTCAATCCAGTGCTCTTCGAAGCTGACCACACCGTCGCCGGTGACGGCTTCCACAATGACTTTGACGTTGTCGTTGGCTGCTCCTAGGAGGCCAGTGATCTCAGAAAATTTGAACTGACCGGAAAAGAAGTGACCACTATCTACCTCCTGACCGTCCACCGTAACTGTGAGATTAGCGGTCTGGCTGTGATTGGAGTGATCCGCCGCCCCATAGGGCAGCATGTCAAAGGACCAGTCAGGCAGGGTGAGCTCAAGGTCTACAGCCTTGGACTCACCACCTATGACGGCATTGAAGGTTTTCGTGAACTCGTGATTTCCTCCGCCGGCATCCGCCACGCGTTGAGTCACTTGGATCTGCCTGAGAATGATCCCCTCCGGCATGACACTTTTTACAAAGTCCGTCAGCCTGGCTGAAACAACCTGATCTGACATTGACATGGCATCCAGTTGAAAGGTGTCGGTTTGTCCGGTTTCCGGCGCTCTGAAAGTGAAATGGTACCGCGCCACGGGTCCGCGGCTTTGATTGGCGTAACTCACAGACGCCTGAACCAGGTCTTCTCTTGAGGGCACATGAAAGTCCGCCACAGAAAAAGCCGACTGCAAGGCCGCCTGCGGCAAGGCTTCCGAGCCAATTTGACAGGTATCCGACGCTGCAATAGCCGGGGACTCCGAGCCAGCGAGGTACGTGATGGCCGTTTCAGCTGTAAAAGTAAAGCTGCCTTGGCTGTCGAGATCCGACCTGCTCACCTGGAGCGTAGCCTCAGAAGTCAAGGTCGCGTTTTGAGCTGAGTCTATTCCGCTGTAAGTCTGAAAGACTTGGGGACTCATCAGGCCTCTGGGTACTGCGGCTGATTCGCTGAAGCGCCAGGACAGGATCTCATTTCGGGTTTGATAGAGTGATTTGCCGGTGAGGTTTGACATGGCTGCCGCATCCATGAGCGTCGCTGTCATCCTGACTTTGACGGGCACTGTTTCCCGTGGCCCAAAGCGGTGGGTCCCTTTATTCAGAATCTCCACTTTGAGTGCCAGCGGTGTCTGCTGCCGGTCCCAGACGAAGTCCGGCAGGGAGACGGTCTGATACCAGCGGCGGTCGTCCACATAGTGCCACAGGCGGCCTTCACCGGGCATACCCGCGCTTGGCGTCGACAGGACCACCAGATGCGCTTCGGGCAGATAACTGCCGCCGCGAATGGGCGCCTCAGGGTTTGAAGAGTTCAGGAGCGGGAATGGCAAAGCCCGGTCAAACCAGCTTTGCACCACTGGATCGCCTGAAAGCGCTGCATTGTTGATCGCACTGGCATAGACGCCGGACAGGGACTGCCAGGGGAGGTGAATCCATTTTTTGAAGCTCATGGGTGTGCCGCTTTCGGCATCATTGGGGAAGCGCTGATTGCTAAAGACGTTGCCGTCCACCGAGTAGCCATGGTAGCGATATTCCCCGGGGATATTGCCATGGCGGTAATAGCCGCCCTCGACGGCCTTGAAGTCGTTCTTCTGAAGGTCAAAGGGGCTTCCGTAAACCAGGAGTCCCAGGTCTGTATATAGCTCCGGATTCAGTTTAAGTCGGCCGCTCGCGCCAGTTGAAGATAGATTGATCAACGCAGGCGTGCCAGCGGGGAGTTTGGGCGCGACGCTTTCGAAGGCAGCTTCATGGCCTTCATAATAAGCGCTGTCGACGTTCCCGGGAATTGAATAGGGCAGCTGCGCCTCCTGGATGCCTGCAGCGAAACTTGAAGTGACGCCCAGGCAGGAGATTATGAAAAAGAGCAGCCCTAAAATGGCGGCTGCTCCCTTGAGGTGATGTCTCGACTGAACCGCTTTGATCCGGCGGCGGGGTGACCCACACGCAGCCAGGGTGTTCAGTTTCTCAGTAAAGTTGCCAAACGGCTTCGATAACTGCATTATTTTTTACCGCCCTTGAGGGACTTTTGTGAGCCTTCCCGAACCTCGGGAGTTGTCGTCTCACCTCAGAGGCCGGCAGAGGTTTTATTGGCACCGGACGTCGTAATTTCTGTGGTCGTCGCTGCGGGACAAGATTCAGTCGTCTGCGCGACAGGTTCCTCCGGCGCAGGCTGAAGCGGCGTCCTCAGCTGATTGTCTTTTGTCTTTGCCAGGGTTGTCAACGCCTCTGCCGCGGTGACCAGTCGCTGCGGATGATAATACCCGTCAATTCCGGAGGTAATGCCTGTCCACCTCAGGGCAAGGGACGCTTGATAGCCAAATCCGCTGAAGAGTTCCGCGTCCTTCCAAATCAGCTGGTCCTGATCCAGCTGTTCCGGTGTTGGCATGGCTTCATAGCTGCTGTAGGTGATCATTCGATACAAGGTATCCGCCATCTGCTCCCTCGTCATTGAATTGGAGCTGAGCACTGTTCCGGGAAGTATCGTTTTCAAGGTTCTGGCGGCATAGGTTTCAAAGTAAGCGCTGCTGATTAAACCATCCGGTCCAAATCTGCGGTTCAGCATTTCCACTTCATAGAGGGATAAAATCTGAGCCTCCACCAGGACACGGACATAAGGCAGCGACCAATGGGTGGATGGCCATACCGATGGCGCCCATGGGGCCGACACCGAAGCGCTTTCTTCCAGCGATACGGTCTGTGCCCCTGTAGTCTCTGCCCCCAGTGACAGAGTTGGACTCTGGGTGAGCAGCAATGTCGCAGCAGCGGCGAGTGCGATGAGTGATTTGTGCATGAAACCGACCTCCATAGAATTGGTTATTTTTTACATCTACGAGCATTGTCTCACGAACGCTTTTATATGTCAATATATGTAATTTAAATTATTATTTGTAAGACGAGTGGAAATCGATATTGAATGGAAATCGGTGTCAGCGGCTGAAGCCCATCAACCCCATCTTCCACTTCTTCCATGTTCTTTTTTGCCCCGCCTACTGCATAGTTTCCAATACTCAAATCCGCCAAATAAAAAAACCGCCGCAAACCAGGGGAAGCCAGTCTGCAGCGGTTGATAACAATAGGGTTGTTTCGCTTGGAATGGCAGTCTCTAAAGACGCCGTCCCCACTCAGGATTTAGAATAAGCCGACAATTTCTCCGCTTTCGAGGATGTCGATGTGGTTCGCGGATGGCACCTTAGGCAGACCAGGCATTCTCATGATCTCCCCGGCAAGGGCTACCAGGAAGCCTGCGCCAACGGACGCCTTAACTTCGCGCACCGTGATCTTGAAGCCGCTTGGTCTTCCAAGCTTAGTTGGGTCATCTGTCAGAGAGTACTGGGTTTTAGCCATACAGATTGGGAGGTGGCCTACGCCGTCTTCTTCAAACTTCTTAATATCCTTAAGCGCTTTC
>WXFH01000027.1 GCA_009881125.1 Acidaminobacter sp.
ACGTGAAAGTACTTTGAAACGTCGATGCCAATGATCAACACTTTGTCGTGACCCACTGTTTTAAGTAGCTTTTTGATGTCATTGTTATCAAACATGCCAGACACCTCCTACTATATTTCTATCGTGGTATCTGGTTTTCTAACAAAAACTTATCATAGGTACGGGGGTGAAGTTTCTGAAAGGCAAAACGCAACTCCCTCACACCCCTAAAGTCCCAACAAACACCTTAAGCTTATACACCCCATCCTCAAGCAGGTACTTGTCATAAAGATGGTCTAAATTCATTAGTTCAACCTTGAAGTTGAGTCCCTCGAAAATCCCCATCCATTCGTCATAAGAAAACAACCCAAGGGTGTGAACTTCATGATGGATCTCCAAGCGTCCGCTCTGGCGGATCAGATAGACTATAGTCGCCTCATAGGTTGTGTCAGATACGATATGGTTATTCTCCAGCACCGTAATGTGCGTGTTGTCGGCTTCGCCGGTGTACGCAAAATTGTTGTTCCTGAATTCTTCCTTCGTATGCGTGACGACCAGCAGCACACCGTCGCGCTTCAGGTGCGCTGCTGCGTTTGACAAAGCAGCGCTCAGGTCCTCCAGGGTGCACATGTACATGATCGAATCCGGGATGGCCACAACGTCAAATTTTCTGCCAAGACGGATCGTTCTCATGTCCCCCAGCAGATATTGGATTTCCGGGTTTCTGCTCCTGGCGATTTCCAGCATCCCCTCGCTTAAATCCACGCCGGTCACTGAAAAGTGCTGTTTGAAATGGTAGTCGTGCCCTCCGGCGCCGCAGCCCAAATGCAGCATGGTGGGAGACGACGCGGAAAGATGCGTTTTGATCAAGTTGACATAAGTTGTCGCTTCTACTTCGAAATCCTCCGGCCGGGCTAAAATAGTATCCGTCCAAGCGAGCTGGTTGTAAGAGATCCAGTTCATGGCCTTCACCTCACTGAATTTGTTGGTCATTCAAGTTGAATTCTTCAGTCGCGTTTGGCGCGTTGTTCCTGGTGCTGACTTCGATTAAACGTTTGGGACAATGGTTGAACTCATAGGTAGTGTAGTTATACCCAAAATTTCTGCCAGAAAATAATCAGAAAGCATCCGCCGATAGTCACCCATCCCACCACCCAACTAGGAGTAACTTTATCCAATTAGGTCGATTGATCGGCAAAAGACCAGGTGGCTTTTCTCTTGACGTGAGGGATTTTTAATGGTGCAGTGAAAGCGTGTAGATTGGGGATCGGATGAAATCTGACAAGAGAAAAGCTAGGGACATGGAAAAGCGCCCCCGGAGAGAGATCCGGAGGCGCTTGGTGTGAGTTGCTATCAAATTGTGAATCAATTTCACCTATTTCTTTATCTGTACCTGACACCCCGAACGAAGTTGAAGAAGATGTTTTTGCTGAAAACCAGCAACATGAATCTTTTCAAATTATTTTAACGTCAGCGTTCCGAAAAACGTGCCAGGTACAGAGTGAAACAAAAAAATTAACCATAGATGCTGGGGTAGACGCTTAGCTAGCGAGATACTTAAAGCGTTGAACTCTTCCCCATCTTGATTCCATTCCAAATCGCGATATAATAGAAGGAAACCATCGGCAAAACCGCCTTAAGGAGGCCTTGCATGGATCTGTTTATACGACTGGATATTAACCTGTTCGCCGCGCTGATCTTATTGATTCTGCTGTTCAACGGCAAGGTTTCGACTGGCATGAGCACGAAGACCAATCTCATTTTCAGCCGGCTTACAGCGCTGGTTCTGATCCTCACTTTGTCTGAGATCATCAGCTTTGCGGTGGATCTGCGGCCGGGCGACATGATGCCGACGCTGAATTACCTCAGCAACCTGATGCTCTTTCTGCTTGCGCCCTTTGCCATCAGCCTCTGGGCGGAATATGTCGAGCATTATCTCCTCCGTGATGTGCCCGACCTGAAGGCCAGGCGGCTGATCCGGGCGGTACCCATCCTGGTCATTTTCGTGTTGGTGCTCATCAACCCGGTCAGCGGCTACCTCTTTAAGATCCTGCCCGGCAACGTCTATGAGCGCGGCCCGCTGTTCGTTCACCAGATTCTGCTTAACGCTGTCATTGTCGCCCAGGCCTATATGACGCTGTATCGCAACCGTCGCAGCCTCGATACGGCCAAGCTGATCTCCCTCGCTGCCTTTCCTCTTCTGCCGATGGTCGGTGTCCTCATCCAGCTCACCTTCTACGGCACCACCATGATCTGGAGCAATATGACCCTGGCTCTGCTGCTGATCTTCCTGAATGTCCAGAAGTCACTGCTGTTGGTGGATAGCCTGACGGGGATCGACAACCGGCGAAGCGTGGACAATCTGATCGATTCCATGAGCGAGCGGCGCAGGGATGTGCTCTATGGCGGCATGATGCTGGATCTCGACAATTTGAAGGAAATCAACGATGTTTATGGTCACGCCACAGGCGACCTCGCCATCAAGCGGGCTGCGGAGATTATCAAGGGCTCACTGCGAAAAGGCGACTTCGTCGCCCGCTATGCCGGGGATGAGTTTTTTGTGGTGATTGAAGTGGCGGAATCCCAGGCGCTTACAAGGGCTGTGGAGCGGATTCAAAAGGCTTTTTACGACTACAACCGGGACTCGGCTGAGGCCTGGGAAATCAACGTCAGCATTGGCTATGATACTTTCCGGTATGAATCTGCGGAGTCTGTGGACCAGGCTATGCGCCGCATTGATGACCTGATGTATCAGGAGAAGAAGCGGCGGAAGATGGAGCGGCGGCTCGCGGCGGACATGGAGATGACGTAGGTTGGAAGACTTAATCAAAAGATCGTTATTCAGAGGTTTTTCAGTTCCGGAAATACAGCAGATGATTACTTTAATGTAAAAGAGTGCAGCCATCATTAAGCTGCACTCTTTTTACTTATCTCTATAATGAGAACCACATTGAGCAATTTCTATCTGTCCATTTTCGATGCGGTAAATAAGACGGTTACTGTCATCGATTCGCCTGCTCCAAAAGCCTTGAAACTCATGCTTTAATGGCTCGGGTTTGCCTATCCCGTCATAACCGTTGCGGTCCACGTCTTTCAGCAGCTGATTTATACGTTTTAGCGTTTTTCTGTCCTGCGTTTGCCAATACAGATAATCTTCCCAAGCAGAATCATGCCATACTTTATTCATCATCATCCTCAATTAGATCATGAACTTTTCCCTTGCCTGCCTTGAGATCAGCAATAGATTTTCTTAATCTTGCTTGATTGACTTCGCTGTAAAACGGGTCGCTATCAGCAGAGATTTCAAAAGGAATTCTATTTTGGCGTACTGCTGCTTTTGCGAAAACACAAAAAGCTGTTGTCATACTCATTCCGATTTCAGAACAAAAAGCATCAAATTGTTTTTTTAAATTTTCATCCATTCGGATATTAATATTTGTTTGTGCCATCGAAAACACATCCTTTCCCTATTGGCATACTAATTATACTATAAATAAACGCGCATTGTCAATAAATATACACTTATATATTGATATTTATTCCAATTTCATTTTTCTACCTGTCACCACAAGTGAAGTTGATGAAGTTGTTTTTGCTGAAAACAAGTTATTTCAAGCTTTTCAACAATATTTATCGTCACTGTTCCGAAAATCGTGCCAGATACCACAAGAAGTCAATGGTGGTAATTGGCAAAAACATCCCCCTAAGGGGTCGGTTCAGATCCCTTATTTCAGCTTCATAACCGGTTTGGATTCAAACCCTACTTCCCGTTCAAATAA
>WXFH01000028.1 GCA_009881125.1 Acidaminobacter sp.
TACTTTTCGATAAGAGAAACCTTCTCCTCTGGTGTCGCTTTCGGTATATGAGGCATAAAAATGCTCCCTTCATGATTAACAGTGATTTGTTATTTCACTGTCTCTCATAAAGGGAGCATATCACTCTCGTATGTGTGGTGCCGCTTTTATTTATATAGGGCGCAGCCCGCACCGAAGCGCAGCGACACTCCGAACGCAGTGAGGGGTATTGCGAAGCGAGGGGCATGTCTGGAAATGTGAGGGGAAATTAGGTCAAAGCGCAGAAGAGAGCTTGCTCTAGAATATTACAGATCTGTTACCGTCCGCGTCCCCAAACTGAAACCCGTCCGCGTCCCCAAACTGAAAGACGCTCCATTATCTGGATCGTTTGACTTTTATCAGGGCCGGTGGTATAGTAAACCTACAAGTGAAAAAACCCACAGAGGGAGTAACTACCTGCGCGAGGGCGCAGGTTCAAAGTCGTCATGACGGCGCAGGCCCGGCTTTGAATGTTGAATTGTGAGACTCTGCACCCGTTAAAGGACGTGGTGGGGAGTTTTTTTGTGCGTATAATCGACAGGAGGAATCCCAGTGCTGACAAAAGAAGATCTAAGCAACCAGAAGTTCCACACCCAGGAAGTCGAATCCGTCATGGATGCCCTTGGCACCAGCCACAGCGGCCTCACTCAGACGGATGTCGAGGCCCGGCAGGCCCATTACGGCAAAAACGCCCTGGACGAGGGCAAGAAGAAGAGCATAATCGTCAAATTCCTCGAACAGTTCAAGGACCTCATGATTATTGTTCTGATCATCGCTTCCGTGGTCTCCGGCCTCGTTGGCGAGTGGATCGACACCGCCATCATCATGGCCGTCGTCCTCATCAACGCCGTCATGGGCGTGGTCCAGGAGAGCAAGGCCGAGCAGGCCCTCGAAGCCCTCAAGAAAATGTCCGCCCAGAGCATCCGCCTGAAGCGCGACGGCCAAATGGTGGAGGTCCCCACCTCCGAAGCGGTGCCCGGCGATCTCCTCTACATAGAGGCAGGAGACCTAGTCCCTGCCGATGGTCGCCTGATCGAATCCGCCAGCCTGAAATCCGAGGAATCCGCCTTGACCGGCGAGTCGGTTCCTGTTGAAAAGCACATCGATGCCCTGGAGGACGCCGAAGCCGTCATAGGCGACCGCAAGAACATGATCTACTCCGGCTCCAGCATCACTTACGGCCGGGGCGTCGCCGTCATCACCTCCACCGGCATGCAGACCGAGGTCGGCAGAATTGCCGAGCAGCTAAACAGCGACATGGACTCCATTACCCCGCTCCAGAAGAAAATGGCGGAGCTCAGCAAGATCCTCTCCATAGGCGTCGTGCTCATCGCCGTCCTGATGTTCGTTGTGGGCGTCATGCGGGGACAGGCGTGGTTCGACATGTTCATGACGGCCATCAGCCTCGCCGTCGCAGCGATTCCGGAAGGACTCCCCGCGGTCATCACCATTGTCCTCTCCATAGGCGTTCAGAAGATGGCAAAGCGCAACGCCATCATCCGCAAGCTGTCCGCCGTCGAAACCCTGGGCTCCACCCAGATCATCTGCTCGGACAAGACCGGCACGCTGACCCAGAACAAAATGACCGTCACAGAAATTTACACCGGTCTGACCTCAGTCTCTGCTGAGCAGGCGGATCCCTCAGATGAGGATGTGCGCGCGTTTATCGAAGCCATCGCCCTATGCAATGATTCCAGGAAAGCTGCCGATGGTACCGCAGATCCCTACATGGGCGATCCCACCGAAACGGCCCTCGTCATCTTTGGCGATAAAAAGAATCTTCAAAAGGAAGATCTGGACAAGACCTACCCCCGCGTCGGCGAGCTGCCTTTCGATTCCGGCAGGAAGCTGATGTCCACCATCCACCAGACAGAAAGCGGCCTCAGAATGACCACCAAAGGCGCCCCGGATGTCCTTCTTGCCCGCTGCACACATTATAAGGAAGACAGCAGTGTCAAACCTTTGACAGAAGAGATCAGGCAGCAGATCGTCAATGCCAACAGCGCCATGGCCTCCAAAGCCCTGCGCGTCCTAGCTGCAGCTGAAAAAACGATCCAGAGTGATCCACACTCACTCAAACCGGATACCGATGAACACGACCTGACCTTCCTCGGCCTGGTAGGGATGATCGATCCACCCAGACCTGAAGCAAAAGCCGCAGTGGAAACTTGTGTCAGAGCGGGGATCCAGCCTATCATGATCACCGGCGACCATAAAGAGACAGCCGCTGCCATAGCAAAAGAACTCAACATCCTCAAAGAGGGCGATCTGATTATCACCGGCGCTGAACTGTCCGCTATTCCAGCGGATGAATTTGACAACCATGTGGACCGGTACTCCGTCTATGCGCGTGTGTCACCAGAGCATAAGGTTAGAATCGTCGATGCCTGGCAGAAAAAAGGCAAAATCGTTGCCATGACCGGAGACGGCGTCAATGACGCGCCGGCCATCCGCAGCGCGGACATTGGCATAGGCATGGGCATCACCGGTACAGACGTCTCCAAAGGCGTCTCCAATATGGTGCTGGCGGATGACAACTTTGCCACCATTGTTACGGCCGTGGAAGAGGGACGGAAAATCTACGCGAACATCCGCAAAAGCGTTCAGTTTCTTCTGACCTGCAACCTTGGCGAGATTGTCACCATTTTCATGGGCACCATGATGGGCTGGAACGTGCTGCTGCCAATCCATATCCTGTGGGTCAACCTGGTGACGGATTCACTGCCGGCATTGGCTCTGGGTGTTGAAAAAGCTGAGGACGACGTCATGGATCAGCCTCCGAGAGATTCAAACGCCAGCTTCTTCAGTGAAGGCGTCGGTCACAGCATTCTGTTCAGGGGTGTCATTCAGGGGCTTATCACACTATCGGCTTACTGGTATGGGGAGACCCATTACGACCACGAAATCGCCATGACCATGGCCTTCGCGACCCTGGGATTAATCCAGCTGGCCCACGCCATGAACACCCGCTCCAATGACAAATCCATATTCAAAATTGGCTTATTCAGCAACCGTTTCATGAATGGCGCAATTCTTATTGCGACACTCCTTCAGGTCAGCATCATTTTGATCCCTGGTCTGAACACCATGTTCCGGGTAACGCACCTGAATTTAAGCCAATGGGGCATTGTATTGGCAGCGTCATTATCGATCATTCCAATTGTCGAAGTGATAAAACTGGTCACCCATGTCCTGCGTAAAAAACAACACTGAAAATGTGTTAAGACGTGGTATAATCATACGAGAAGCACTGTGAGCCTTTAGGAGGTCCAAATGATCAGACTTGGAGAAATTCAGACACTGAAAACCATAAACAAAACCCCGCAGGGTATTTATCTCAACGAGCCGGAACCAGGCCCGGAGGAAGTCGCGGATGTACTGCTGCCAAAGAAATTTGTGCCTGAAGATCTCGAAGAAGGTCAATTGATCGAGGTCTTCGTCTATAGGGATTCAGAGGATCGTATGGTCGCGACTACCAGAACGCCCCTCATCAAAATGGGCGAGATCGCCTGGCTGAAAGTGGTGGATATGACCACCCGCGGCGCTTTTTTGGACTGGGGACTCGAGCGGGATCTGTTCCTGCCGACCAAAGAATCCACAGCACCGGTCAAGAAGGGGCAGAAGTGCCTGGTTGGTCTCTACGTGGACCGTACCGGCCGACTTTGTGCGACTATGAATTTGTACCGGCTGCTGGATCACAACGCGCCATACCAGCTCGAGGAGTGGGTAGAAGGTACAATCTATGATTTGAAAGACGGCTTCGGAGCCTTTGTGGCTGTGGATGACCGCTTTAGCGGCTTGATCCGTGAGCGCGAAATTACCACGCCTTTAACGATTGGTACAACGGTGAAAGCCCGCGTCATTGAAGTGCGAGAAGACGGCAAGCTGACACTGAGCCTGAGAGACAAGGCCCATAAGATGATTGACGGCGACGCCACCAAGCTTCACGAGGCTTTGATCAAAGCAGGCGGCACCTTGATGCTGGATGACCATTCGGATCCAAATGAAATCAAAGCGATCCTGGGCATGAGTAAGAAGGCCTTCAAACGCGCCGTAGGGAGACTGCTTCGGGATGGGATCATCGAGAAGACGGAGCGCCACACGCAGCTGAAGAAAACGGATGGGGCGGAATAAAAACCATCGGCAAAAAATATAAATTAGCCTGAAGCCTTCTGACGGCAATTCTGTCAGGAGGCTTTTGGGAATTATAAAGAGAGTTTGAGGAGGTCATATCACTATGAGCAGAAACCTGCTGCCATCCAAGGGCATGCGCGATTTTATGCCGGAGGAAAAACGACTCAGAGAGCACGTCATGGGGATCATTCGTGACGAATACGCGAAAAATGGATTTTTGGAAATTGAAACGCCGGTGGTCGAGGACATTGAACGGCTGATTGACAGCGACGGCGGCGAGAATACGAAAATGATTTTCAAGATTCTCAAGCGCGGCGAAAAGCTGGACCTGGCTGCGGATACGCTGAAAGAGGACGACCTGATTGACCTTGGCCTCCGCTTTGACCTGACTTTGCCGCTGAGCCGGTTCTACTGCAACAATCACAACGATCTGCCAAAGGTCTTCAAGGCCATGCAGACGGGCTTCGTGTTCCGTGCGGAGCGACCGCAGCGTGGGCGCTTCAGAAGCTTTATGCAGTGCGACGTCGACATCATGGGCGACGAGACGAACTTTTCTGAGATCGAGCTGATCGATGTCGTGGGCAAGACCCTCAACCGACTGGATGTTGAAGGATTCAAGGTCAAGATCAACGACCGCAGACTGTTGACGGACGCCATTGTCAAGAGCGGCTTCGCGCCTGAAGACGTGACGCGCGTCTGCATCAGCCTGGACAAAGCGGACAAGATTGGCATTGACGGGGTCAGGAAAGACCTTGAAAAGCAGGGGTTTGAAGCAGCCTCAATCGACAATATCATCACCATAATGGAAAACATTAAAAACGGTGGCCTGGACGGCGCTGAGAAATCCGGTCTTAATCCGGAGGCGGTGGACAGCCTCAGGGAAATCATGGCTGCGGTACTGTCCATGAACGGCGGCCGTTACGGCATTGAATTTGACTTTACCTTGGTCCGCGGCATGGGTTATTATACCGGCACTATTTTCGAAGTGGCTTACGGCGATCTGGGTTATTCCATTGCCGGCGGCGGACGTTATGACAATATGATTGGCAACTTCATGGGCAAGCATGTGCCGGCAGTGGGCTTCTCCATTGGTTTCGAGCGCCTGGTTGAGATCCTGAAGGAGCGGGGCGACGGCCAGCTGGACGAGGATCACGTCGCGCTGATCTTCGAGGCTGAGACGCCTTCAGCGGTCATTGCGGCGGGAGATGCGCTGAGATCAACCTACAAGACCGTATCCGCTTTCAGACGCGAGAAGAAATTCGGTAAGCAGCTGGAGCGACTTAAAAAAGCCGGCTACAAGTACTTCGCCGTCATTGAAGGCGATGCACCGGTCGTCAAGGAGATTTAAGATGTGGAAGGCATATAAAGCGCCCGCGGGAGCCAAAGTTGCCGTCGCTCTCAGCGGCGGCATCGACAGCGCCGCTGCGGCGCTTTTGCTGTGTCAGGCGGGCTATGAGGTTTTCGGCATCACTATGCGTCTTTTTGATGAGGCTGAATCAGAGTCTGATACAGGGGCTGAGCCGGCGTCGCTGCGGGAAGCCAGGGCAGTGGCTGAAGCTCTTGGGATTCCCCTGGTCGAGCTCGATATGCGTGTCGCTTTCAGCGACATTGTGATCTCACATTTTGAAACCGGTTATCTGGATGGGCTGACACCTAATCCTTGCGTCATCTGCAACCGGGAGATCAAGTTTGGACGTCTGCTGGATGCGGCTCTTGCTCATGGGGCCGACTTTATGGCGACGGGTCATTATGCCAGACTGGAGCGGTTTGGTGAAGCGGGGCGGATTCGCTTATTGCAGGGTCAGGCAGATCGCAGGGATCAGGCCTATTTTCTGCACAGCTTGTCCCAGTTACAGCTGGCGCGGCTGATGTTTCCTTTAGGGGGATTTGCCCATAAGGATGAGGTCAGAGCTATTGCGGAAGGCTTTTTTGGCGCGGATTTTTTTACGAGTGGAGAATCCAGGAGCATTTGTTTCCTCAGTGGCTCCGGTCACGTGGACTATTTTGTCGAGAAGGACTTGATGGGCAGGTGCCGCGGGCAGTTTGTAGATCCGTCCGGCGCAGTGATTGGCGCTCATGAAGGGTATGTCCGGTATACCATAGGACAGAAGCGGGGCTTGAATGTGGTGACACAGGACCCGGGAGATTATGGCGCGCAGGCGCTGAAATCCCTCAGAGGGCTCACGGTTCTGGACATCCAGCCGGACACCGGCGACGTGATTTTGGGGTCAGACAACGCCTGCTACAGGTCGTCCCTGATCGCCAGCACCCCCCGATGGATTGGCCACATCCCACTTGAAGGCGAGACCGTCGAGGTCAAAATCTGCCACTGGGGGTATAGGCTGAGGGCAAGGGTCGGACGACTGAACCCGGAAGGCTTCGATGGTCTTGGCAGTGTGGAAGTCCACTTTGAGGAACCCGTCAGGGCCGTTGCGCCTGGCCAGCATGTGGTTTTCTTTTTGGATGACGAAGTGCTGGGTGGGGCGATGATAGAAACTCGGTGTCAGACACCGAGTTTCTGATGGGTGGTGCGAGGATCGATGTTGAATGAAACTTGGTGTCAGACACCAAGTTTCTGCTGGATGAAACTCGGGGTTGATAGGCGCTAGCCGCAGACACCAAGTTTATGCTGGGTGAGGCGATGATCGAAAAAGGTGGCTATGACCAGCGCCTGTCAAACCAAAATACCTTGCTAAAATGAAGCGGGGGTCCCTGAGAAATCAGCTTTCTGATTTCATAGGGACCCCCGTTTTATCTCTCATATAAACATCAACAGACTGACTGCCATAACCATCATCCCAGCCACCAAGCCGTAGATGGACAGATGTGCCTCGCCATATTCTCTGGCGGAAGGCAATAATTCGTCAACGGAAATGAAAACCATAATACCGGCAACGCCGGCGAACAAAACGCCAAAAACCGTATCGTTCATATAGCGGGAGAGAAGCAGATAACCTACCAGTGCCCCAACCGGTTCCGACAAGCCAGAGAGGAAAGAAAGCTTGAAGGCCTTCAGCCTGCTGCCCGTAGCATAATAGACAGGCACTGAGACGGCAATGCCCTCAGGTATATTGTGGATTGCGATTGCGACCGCAATGGCAATACCAAGGCTTGGGTCGTTGAGTGCGGCTGTGAAGGTTGCAAGTCCTTCCGGAAAGTTATGAATGGCAATGGCGAGGGCTGTGAAGACGCCCGTACGCATGAGCTTTTGGCTGTGCTCATGGTGGGTGCTGACATGCTCAGTGCTTGAGTGGGTCATCTCTTCAACCGTATGGGCTTCATGTGGATTCTCGGATTCCGGCAGCATCCGGTCGATCAAACCTATAAGGAGCATGCCGCCAAAAAAACCCGCCACCGTAATCCAGGAGCCCAGTTTCAACCCATGGGCAGCCGTAAGCGCATCTTTGGCTTTGACGAAGATCTCGATCATGGACACATAAATCATGACACCCGCTGAAAAGCCCAGAGCAATGGATAAAAATTTTGTGTTGGTCTTGTCTGTAAAAAACGCAAGCGCGCTGCCAATGCCGGTAGCCAGGCCTGCAAATAGCGTTAATCCAAAGGCGAATAAGACTGAATTTAATTCCATGGGTTACATCACCCCTTCCCCAAAATCTTAACAGGAAGTTGTTGGGATTTCAATGTTTTTCAACCGGGAACTTCATTTTGCCGTACCTGGCACGCGCAGTGAAGATAGAGAAGTTGTTTTTGTCGAAATTGTCTGGTTGCAAGCTTTTCAAAAGTGTTTAACGTTGCTGTTCCGAATATCGTGCCAGGTACCGTCACAAAGGTACCGTCACAAAGGTACCGTCACAAAGGTACCGTCACAAAGGTACCGTTAAACCATCGCCTTCAGCTTAGCCACGTCGTAAATCAAAATCTTCTTCGCGCCCACAAGCTTGATCAGGCCCATCTCGTGAAAGAGCTGCAGCTTTCGGGACATGGTTTCTCTCGCAATGCCGGCATAACTCCCCATCTCTTCTCGGTTGATGGTGAGCTCCAGCATGACCCCGCCCCCTTTGGCGGGTTTGCCGAAGTCCGAGATCAGGTCGATGAGCAGACTGATCACCTTCGCGTCAGGTGTGCTGCTCGACAGCCGCTCCACCAGGCTCTCCGCCTTCATGATGCGCTCGTAAGCCTTTTCAAAAATTTTTAGCGTTATTTCCGGATTGCTGATCATCACCTGATCGAACGCGCTTTTATCCAGGGTGCTGATTTGAGTGGTCTCAAGGGCAACGGCGCTGAAATCAAAACGATCCGCCTTCAACAAATTAAAAGCGCCAATAAAGTCGCCCTCGGAGAGAATGTAAAGGATCTGCTCTTTGCCTTCCGCCAGATTCTTAAAAATTTTGAGTTTGCCGTCACACACTATATAGAGCTTGCTGGCGCGTTCACCTTGCTGAAAGATGACCTCGCCTTTTTTATAGGTATGCGAAGAAACCCCTTTCGAGATCTTTTCGATTTCAGAATCGTCCAGACCTGACAAAAGGGGGATGTTGTGAATACAGAGCAATTTTCCGCAATTTATGCATGATTCGTGGTTACAGGCTGCAGATAAGATAAAATCACCATTCCATTTCAAGGATAACATTAAGCCGATAGTTGGTACCCATTCCCCTCGATCACCGTCACCTCGGCAGCGCGTTCTTTCGATGCCCGCAAAGCTTCATTAATCGACCTTTCAAATTCCGCTGCGCGTTCAGGTGACATTTCAGGGACCGACTCAAACGTATAGGACAAATTCAACTGAGAATATTTTTCAACTCCAGCTTTATGATAAGGTAAAATATCGATTTTATCCACCTTTTTTTGAATGGGTTCAATCATGGCAAGGAGTTCCGCCATGATCTCCGGACGATCCGTGCTGCCCGGCACCATGACGTGACGGATCGTGATGGTTCCCTCAAAGCTTCTCAATGCCTTGATAAAGTGCCGGATCCCCGTCATGTCCCGGCCAGTCAGCACTTTGTGGGCATCATTCCTGGTGTGCTTGATGTCTACCAGCAAATGATCTGTCAGCTTAAATATTGCCTCATAATAGTGAGACTGCCCATAGCCCGACGTATCTATACAGGTTGATATCCCTTCCGCTTTTAAAGCAGCCAGCGCTTCAACCAAAAACGCACCTTGCATAAGGGGTTCGCCTCCTGAGAATGTGACCCCGCCGCCCGTTACCTGATAATACTCTCTGTAGCGCCGTGCAGTTTGAACCACGTCTTCCACAGTGATCTCGTTTGAGCCCATGAAGCTTTGGGAATCCGGGTTGTGGCAATATTGACATTTCAGAGGGCAGCCTTGAAGGAAGAAGACGGTTCTGATGCCGGGTCCATCCACAAGGCCCATGGTTTCTATAGAGTGAAGTTTCCCAGTGCGCATGATTGCCACGCTCCTTTCGTTTATTGGGATCAGTGGGATCCTAAGGTAAAATGCTTAGTTGAAATGCTTAGTTGAAATGCTAAACCCGCTCGTGGAAGGTACGCATAATGACTTCTTCCTTTTGTTCCCGAGTTAAACGGTTAAAGTGAACGGCATAACCTGAAACGCGAATAGTCAGCGTTGGATATTTCGAAGGGTTCTCCATAGCGTCAATCAACAGCGCTCTGGACATGACGTTGACATTAAGATGGAAGGCGCCTTTCGCGAAGTAGCCATCCAGCAGGCCTGCGAGATTGGTGAGTCGATCCCCTTCAGTACGGCCCAGCGCAGCGGGGACAATGGAGAAGGTATTCGAAATGCCATCCTGGCAGACGTTCTCAAATGGCAGCTTGGAGACAGAATTCAGGGAAGCGAGGGCGCCCAGCTTATCACGGCCGTGCATTGGGTTTGCACCAGGCGCGAAAGGCTCGCCCTTGCCGCGGCCATCCGGCGTTGCGCCGGTCTTTTTACCATAAACCACATTGGAAGTAATGGTCAGGACGGACAAGGTCTGCTCGGAATTTCTGTAAGTTTCGTGTTTCTTAAGTTGATCAGAGAAATAAGTCACGACCTCGGTGGCGATGGTGTCAACCCGGTCGTCGTCGTTGCCAAAGGCCGGGAAGTCGCCCTCGATCACAAAATCCATCGCAATGCCGTGCTCATCCCTGACCGGTCTGACTTTTGCGTATTTAATAGCGCTCAGTGAGTCGGCGACTATGGAAAGCCCCGCAATGCCAAAGGCAATATAGCGGCGTACCTCAGAATCATGAAGGGCCATTTGGCCGCTTTCATAGGCGTATTTGTCGTGCATGAAGTGAATGGTATTCATGGTGTTGACGTAAAGTCCCGCCAGCTTGTCCATGACGCGCTTGAAGGCTGGCATGACTTCGTCATAGGACAGGCTTTCCCGTCCGTCAGGATCCACTGACGTCAGGGCGTGGATGTCCTGTAGGATGACCATCGGCTGACCATCTTTTTGGCGTTTCAGCTCTTCACGGCCTTCGTTCATGCTATAGAGCAGCGCTTTTCCCAGGTTGGCCCGGGCGCCGAAGAACTGCATGTCCTTGCCTATGCGCATTGGGGAGACACAGCAGGCTATGCCGTAGTCGTCGCCGTAGATTGGGCGCATCAGGTCGTCGTTCTCGTATTGGATCGCGCCGGTGTCTATGGACATTTTGGCGCAGAAGCGCTTGAAGTTCTCTGGCAGCGCCCTTGACCACAGCACCGTCATGTTGGGCTCCGGCGCCGGGTCGAGGTTGATCAGCGTGTGCAGGAAGCGGAACGCGGTCTTCGTGACGAGGGTCCTCCCATCAGTACCCATGCCGCCGATGGATTCGGTAACCCACGTCGGATCCCCGGCAAACAGCGTGTTGTAATCCGGCGTCCTCAGGTGGCGAACCATTCGGAGCTTGATGACGAGCTGATCGATGAGCTCCTGTGCCTCGGCTTCAGTGATCAGGCCGGCTCGCAGATCGCGTTCAATGTAGATGTCCAGGAAGGTCGTGTTGCGTCCCAGGGACATGGCGGCGCCGTTGTTCTCCTTGACGGCGGACAAATAGCCATAGTAGAAAAACTGAATAGCCTCTTTGGCCGTGGTCGCCGGCTTGGTGATGTCGTCACCGTAGGAAATTGCCATTTCGGCGATTTCCTTCAGCGCTCTAATCTGCATGGAAAGCTCTTCTCTGAGGCGAATGACCTGCTCTGTGGCGGGCTTTGCCTCGAGGGCTTTGAAGTCCTTCTTTTTCTCAGCGATGAGGCGGTCTGTGCCGTAAAGGGCGATCCGCCTGTAGTCGCCTATGATGCGGCCTCTGCCATAGGCATCTGGGAGTCCGGTCAGGAGACCGACGCTTCTTGCGGTTTTCATTTCAGTGGTGTAGGCGTCAAAGACCCCTTCATTGTGGGTTTTTCTATAGGTCTGGAAGTCCTTTGACATGTCGTCGCAGATGTCGTAGTTGTAGGCTTCCAGTGACGCTTCGAGCATTCTGAAGCCGCCGTAGGGATTCATGATGCGCTTGAGGGGCTCATCCGTCTGAAAACCGACAATGACCTCGTTCTCTTTGCTCAGATAGCCCGGTTTATAATTGTTGATGCCGGAGAAGACGGTCGTGTCAATGCCTATGATGCCTTTCTCGATTTCTTCCTCGATCAGGGACTTCGCCTTGTCCCAGACATTTTCCGTCTTAGGGCTTTTCCCGACGAGAAAACGGTCATCACCGGTATAAGGGGTGTAATTCTTCTGTATAAAATCGCGAACGTCAATGGCGTCGCTCCAAGTGCCTTGTGTAAAGTTTTGAGTCATTTTGAAAACCTCCGATTTTGCGTATGTGTGGTGGATTAGTGGCTTTGTGTGACGAAAATTAATCCGTGTATGCTGTATACATTATACTTGTTGTGGTTTTATTATAGACCCAGTCGGAGGTTTGTTCTGTGACCGTGCGCACATTTTGAGAAAAAAGTAGGTTGCGGGTCAGACACCAGCTGTCACTCCGGGGTATGTGCCTGGAAGTGGAGGATTGCATGCAAAAAAAAGAAAAATCCATCTCTGAAGTTGTCAGAAATGGATTTGGGTTGGACTTTTGAACACATGGCATAACAAACAGAGTATCTAATCTAAACTCAAACAGACTGTTTCCCTTTCAGCAGTACCTCAATTAAATATCGATCCCCAATAGCATGATCATCAGCGCTAAAGCAGCAACATAAAAGACAGCAAAATAATACTTCCAGGAAAGCTTTTTATGATGAATGTAAAATAGAACTGCAGCGACGACCGCTGCGCCCAGGCCAATCACAACGCCCATGGACAACTGATAAGTAAATATGCCTATGGACACGAGAACCACCATAAGCGGCATTGTAAGATAAGTGGCTTTGAGCGTGTCGTTCAGACGGGAACGAAGCACAAACCAGCTCAGGACGAGGATGAAAACCACATAGACAATGCGTGCCAAGAATGGAGGGGCTGAGTTTCCCGGCAAGTTTAAAAGTTTGATTGAGGCGTTGATGATGAAAGCCGCTGAAATAAAGGCGAAGTTAAATAGAAAAAATCCACCAGCCATAATTACGACGGCAGCAATCAGATTCTTTAGCCATGGTCGTTCAGACATATCAATTCCTCCTTTCAACTTCTCTATAGTGTAATTTTACACCTTTTGTGCATAAAATGCAATAATGTATAAATTAAATTACGTCAAGATATAAACAAAGCAAAGAAAAAGGACTAAGCCAGAGGCTAAAGTCCTTTTTTCTTTGCATTCACAAATTCAATCGCTTCTTTGCCGGTGATATGATCCACATCAATGGCAAGGATCAAAGAGTTTGTACACCCCATGATCTCCTTGTGTTTGGCGTCTTCGGGCAGGTCGCCGGAATACTTCTCGACCAGTGCCTTAAAGCCTTCCACCCATTCTTCGCCTTCCACATTTCTGGCTGTTCCAAAGGCGACGACACTGCGAAAATAGGTGGTGTACTCCTTGCCAACAATGGTGTCTTCGTCGACGACCGCGAAGGAGACCTTTGGATTTTTCAGGATCGCGTCAATTTTATGACCGGCTTTGGCGGAGTGAAAATAGATCTTATTATTGTGATAGACATAACTGAGGGGCACGGCGTAAGGATAATCCTCGTCTCCCAGGCAGGCCAGGATACCGTTGGTGCAGCGGTTCATGACGGCTGTGGTTTCCTCAGCGGACAACAGCTGCTTAATGCGTCTCATCTCTCTGAACATAGCTTCATTCCTCTCTCTTATATGTATTTAATTGCATTAGTGTGGCGCCCCTGTGGGCTGAACGCACCTGACCCGATCTGGCATAGTTGCGCTTGAATCCAATTAAATCTGAATATTGTACTTCTGCTTCTTGCGCATCAGCTTGGGCTGGGTCATTCCCAGAAACTCCGCGGCTTTTCGGGTGGTGCCCAATTTTTTAAGGGCGTATTCAATGAGTTTGATTTCCTGCTGCTCAATGATGTCCTCAAAGTTCAGTGAGGATGACGCCCGCATGCTGTGCTTCAGGTCCAGGACCAGGTCTTCATACAGGTTTTCATTCAGGATCTCCTGAATGTCCTCCCCCGTAATCACATAGCCTCTGATCCTTATGACGGCCCTGTGAATCAGATTTTCAAGCTCCCTCACATTCCCGGGCCAGTCGTAGCTCGCCAGACGCACTAAGGCAGAGGCGTCCAGCGCTTTGTCGACACCGTATCGCTTGCAATGGGCATCCAGAAAAGACGCCGCCAAGGCCGCCACGTCTTCTCGCCGTTCTCTGAGCGGCGGCACTGTAATAGTGCAGATGTTCAGACGGTAATAGAGGTCCTCCCTGAACTTTCCCTGCTCTACCAGCTGCCGGAGAGGGATGTTGTTGGCGCAGATGACCCTCACATTAATAGTGATGGGCGACGTGCCCCCCACCCGGTAAAACTGACTTTCCTGCAGGACTCTCAGCAGCTTCGACTGGAGGTTCATGGAGAGCGTGCCGACCTCGTCCAGAAACAGCAGGCCCCCATTAGCCAGCTCGAAATAGCCTTTTTTACCCGAACTTTGCGCTCCGGTAAAGGCGCCGGCCTCATAACCAAAGAATTCGCTCTCGGCCAGGCTCTCCTGGATGGTGGCACAGTTGATCTTAATGCATGGCTTATTCTTGCGGATACTGTTCTTGTGGATCAGGTCCAGAATTTTCTCCTTGCCGACGCCGGTTTCTCCCTGGAGGATGACACTGCAGTCGTACTGCGCAATGTTCAGCACCTCATCCACCAGTGATTTGGTGGTTGCGCTGCTGAACACAAAGTCGTCGATCCTTCCGACTTTATCCATGGACGCTGCCATGGCCTTTTTCGAGGCCTGCCTGAAAGCTATGGCCTGGGACTCGTAGAGCGCGTTGATCCTCGCCAGGTCCTCGGCAATGGAAGCCAGCAGCTCAAACGTAAAGGACTCGTAGCCGATGGTAAACTGTCCCAGTACATAAGTCTCAAGTTCCTTGCTCATGCTCTCCGCAAACAGGAGAGAGTGAGTGTAGCTGTTCTTCAGATTGGTGTAATAAAGTTTCCCGCCCTGTCGCGTCAAAAGGACACAGAGAACTTCCGACCCCATCAAATCCTCACAGTTGATGGTTAAATCGTATAGCCCCGTTTCAGACTCTAAGACCACCTCGGATGCCAGGATGGGCTGCGCGATGTTGAGTATGTAGGTGGAATTTACCCATCGGCTGAGCTCTTGTTTTACCTGAGCGTGGGTCAGGGTGCCAATGCCGTCCTCGTCCATCAGAACCGTAATGTGGCAGTTCCCACCGGCAGCCTTTTTGATGGCCGCCGCATAGGTGACGCTGGAAACCAGGTCTTTTCCAATGATCAGGTATCTTAGACCCTCACCGGCAGCCTGATAGATGCTTTTTAGACTTGCGGCCTCGTCAAAAGTCGCCATGGTGTAATTCAGATCCAAGTCTGGCGGTATGGCGGTGAGGGGCGACTCCATGAATAGGATACCATAGCCCGTCACTATTAATTCGCCATAGTTGTAGTCAATACTATGAATTTTTTCAATGAACATAGGGTGGGCGGACATGGTCGTCAGGCATAGGACCTGGTCGCCGACCTTGTACCTTGCGTGTGTTTCGAAGTCGCTGCCCATCTCTTCTATTGTGCCGTAAAATTGCCCGGCTGTATCCGTGAAGGGGTTGTGCAGCTTGCCTCTGCGCTTGACCAGATCCAGGATTTTGGCGATGATCTTCGCTTCGTCAAAACCGCACTCATTGCAGAGCTGTTGGAAACTGTCTCTTTCCAAATGGATCCGCTCCAGGGAGAGTCTGCATTCAGTTTTAGAAATCGCCCGGCTGTTGTCCACCTGCCACGCAGTGACCGGAACAGCGCCCCTTGGCTCGATGACGCGACTCAAACCAAACCTGTCATGTATTTTCGTCATGGACTTAAGGCACCCCCTTTCCAATTATTATAGCTTTTGAAGAGGTGGATGTATAGAGGGTGAATCGATATCGTATCGCTGTTTTCATTTTTGACTCGGAATCGATTCTCTTGAAGTCGGATGAGTTGGGCATCTTTATGCGGGAGGGCGGTTAAATACTGGGTTTGATCTAAATTTTGAGTAAACTGAGTGGTTTGGCACGAGGCTTGCTTAATAAGACAGTGAGATTATGAAATTCTTATGGAGGCTAGTAAAATGAAGAAAAAAGTAAGTGGAGAACTCATGCTGACGCTGACGGCCTTGATCTTTGGCGTTTCATTTGTAGCACAACGAGCAGGGATGGCCTATATTGGGCCTTTCACCTTCAACGGCATCAGAAGTCTGATTGGCGCGCTGGTACTGGTGCCTGTGATTTTGATTATGGATCGTCAGAGAAAAGCCAGTGGGGCGACAGTTGGTGTGGGGGCTGTAACATCTGCTGCGGCGGCAGAAGCTCAGGCTGAGGCTGCTTCTTCCAGAAAAAATCTAATGCTGGGTGGATTTTGGTGCGGGGTGGTCGTGTTTATCTCCAGCACTTTGCAGCAGGCGGGTATGATTTATACAACCGCAGGGAAGGCTGGGTTCATTACGGCGCTATACATTGTCATAGTGCCTATCTTGGGTTTGTTTTTGAAGAAGAAGGTTCGTCCGGTTCTGTGGTTCAGCGTGATCCTTGCGACGTCCGGTTTATATCTGCTCAGCGTCAAAGAGGGATTTTCCATAGGCTGGGGAGATCTGCTGATTCTCCTAAGTGCTGTAGGTTTGTCCGTTCATATTATCCTGATTGATCATTTTTCTCCGAAGACGGATCCGGTCAAGCTGTCGAGCCTTCAGTTCCTGGTGTGCGGGATTATTTCGCTGCCGTTCATGCTGGGTTTCGAAACGGTGAGCTGGGCGGGGATAATGGAAAGCAAAATTCCTATCTTGTACGCCGGCGTCATGTCCTGCGGGGTGGCATATACCTTGCAGGTGATTGCGCAGAAGCGTACGGAGCCGACCATGACCTCCCTGATCCTGAGTATGGAATCCGTCATAGCGGTGATTGCGGGGATCCTGATTTTGGGTGAATCGATTTCGGTTCGGGAGACCATCGGCAGCATTATCATGTTTTCGGGGATTTTGCTGGCGCAGCTGCCCTTGGACTTCAACCTTTCTGTACCTCCATTTCTGAGCAGGATCGGGTATAATAGGAGCAGAAGTGATGAAGCGCAATTTATCAAAGTCAATTACGTGAAAAACACAAAATAAGGAGTCGTTGAGATGTCAAAGTTTATTATCACAAATGAATTCTGGGAGGTGTTCCCCCAGGCGGAGATCGCGGTGGTGCTGGCCAAGGGGATCAATAACACGATGGGCCACGCAGAGCCGGTGAGAGGTGAGCTCGACGCGCTGCTTGAGAAGGGCAGCGGCGAGGCGGTCAAATTCCTGACGGCGGACGTGTTCAGTGACAACAAAGTCATTGCGGTGTGGCGGAAGGCTTACCAGCAGTTCAAGACGAAAAAGGGCGTCAGGTGCTCCATTGAGGCGCTGCTGAAGCGGGTTGAAAAGGGCAGCGGCGTTGGACCAATCAACCCACTGGTGGACATTTACAATTCTGTGTCCCTGACCTACGGGCTTCCATGCGGGGGAGAGGACATAGATACTTTCAAAGGTGACCTCCTGCTCACCAAGGCAGAGGGCGGCGAGCATTTTCTGGCCCTCGGGGACGCGGACTTTGACAACGCGCTGCCGGGAGAAATCATCTACAAGGACGAGGAAGGCGCAGTCTGCCGATGCTGGAACTGGCGTGACGGGCAAAGAACCATGCTCACGGAGGACACGGTCAACGCGTTTTTGATCATTGAGTCTGTGGATCCTGACCGGTCAGATGATCTGGCAGCGGCGGCCAAGTCGCTGGCGGAGCTGTCTCAGAAGTATCTGGGCGGGGAAGTGGAAATTCATCTGATGGATCGCGAGAAAAGGGAGATTGATTTGTAGGGTTATAAAGGAAGGTGAAACTCGGTGTCAGCGGCTTTGGCCTATCAACCCCGAGTTTCATCAGGAATGGGAAAAGCAGGTCCCCCTTTCGCTTGGCAGCGAAAGGGGGACCTGCTTTTTTTGTGGGGTGGAATGAAACTGGGTGTCAGCGGCTTTGGCCTATTGACCCCGAGTTTCATCCAGTTTCGATTCGGTGTCAGCGGCTTTGGCCTATCGACCCCCAGTTACATCATGACCCCAGTACCTGAAACTCGGTGTCAGCGGCTTTGGCCTATCAACCCCCAGTTTCACTTTTCGACCCCGGGTTTCACTTTCATAGAATCTCTACAATCCCTTCAGTCCCGTTCACCCGAATGCGCTGTCCGTCTTTGATCAGCAGGGTCGCGTCTACCACGCCGACCACGGCTGGCAGGCCATACTCTCGAGCGATCACGGCCCCGTGGGTCATCAACCCGCCGACTTCGGTGACCAGACCTTTAATGGAAAGAAACAGCGGTGTCCAGCTGGGATCCGTAAAGGTGGTGACCAGGATATCGTCCTCCTCCAAATCAGCTTCCTCCATATTCAAAATCACACGCGCCCGGCCTTCCACAATACCGGATGAAACCGGCAGCCCCAACAAGGCGTTGTCTGGGAGCGAATCCCGCCTATAGGCACCGGCAATCATTTCACCCTCAGAGGTCATGACCCGGGATGGCTTGAGTGTCTCATAAGTTTGAAACTCAATTTTTCGTTTGCGAATGATCTCGTAATCCAGCTGCTTTGTACGCACAACCTCCTGCAGCGACTCAAAGCTCAGGTAAAAAATGTCCTCCTTGTCTTGAAGGATCCCTTCCCCCACGAGCCGCGCCGCTTCTATGAGCAGCGCCTGCTTATAAATGAAGTAGCGGCTGATCATGCCGTATTTTGGATATTCCCGGTAGCCTGAAAGATCCCGGATCAGGCGGATCCTCAGCTGTGTCTCCCTGGCTTTATCCTCACCGTCTGGTAATGCCCTCAGCCGGCTTAAAATCTCAGCTTCATTATTCAAAGCCTCCTTAAGTCCATCTTCGAATTTCCTCTTGCTCTCCCCGACTTCAAAATTCTTAATATGACTGAGTAGGACAGAGACTATTGCCGATGGTCGTTCAGCCCACCGCCTTCTCGTAATATCAATCTCACCGGGGCAGCGCATGCCATAGCGGTCGAGAAATGCAGATATGGCTTCCATGGCTTCCTGTCCGCCTTCCAGCCCCAAGAGCGACTCGAAAAAGTCATCCTCTTTCGCGTGGTGGAGGGTTTCGATGACCATCTGGAAAGGTCTTATGACATCTGCCACATCCAGGAGGGCCATGCCCATTTCAGAGGTAATATTGTTGGGAACGGATTGGGACAGCACATCTGCCGCATTTTTTTCGCCGAGCCACAACTCCAGGTGGTCATTGATCCACTTGGAGGCGTCAAAGCCAGCCATGAGCACCTTCATACTCAGGGGATCAAATAGAAGCGCCTTAAGTTCCTTGAGATCCTCCTGGATAAAATCGAGCAACTCAGGTCCTGTCTTGGCTTGAATGGCCTGTTTGAGAGTCTCCAGAGAAGTATGGCTGCGATGGATCAAGTCAGAAACAACAGACGGATCAAAATCAGCTGGTGCTTGAGGTTCCTGAGCGGGCTTGATAGTTGCCGCATCAGGTTGGCTGGGGGCTTCGTCCGCTGGGATGATTTTAATGAAATTGTCCCGGTCCAAGACCGTCAAAAGCGCGTCTTTGATTAACGGATCGGATCGTCCCAGGGCATCCAGTACTACTGGTCTGGAAACAGGTGAAACCAGCATTTGCGTCACATCCACAAACAGCCTGCCGCCTGCCTGCGACATAGGGGCGCTCGTGGTCATCAGAAAGAAGGAAAGACCTAGAGGCTTCATGGCATCCGTCATCATCTGCTGATGGCCCACTGAGACATAGACATGATTGTCCTGATCCGCAGCTTCAGGGATTGGGAATAAAGTCGTGATTGGCCGGCTTTGAACCACGTAAAAGTGGCCGTCCGCCAAGCACCATTCAATGTCCTGAGGCGCGTCAAAATGTTCTTCAATCTTGCGGCCAATGCTTTCGAGCTCCAGAATTTGATTATCTGTCAGCGCCTGCATAGTTTGCTGGGCTGGCGGGAGCGACATATGTTGGGTGCCGCCTTCATTCAGGGGGACGATGGCTAGTTTCTTGAGATTGATCTTCTTATCGATAATCTCACCACTTCGTACTTTATAGACATCCGGGTTCACCAAGCCGGAGACCAGGGCCTCGCCAAGGCCAAAGCCCGCGTCAATGGAGGAAACTTTTCTGTTCGAAGTCACTGGATCAACAGTGAAGAGGATACCGGAGACTTCAGGGGAGATCATCTCTTGAACTATTACAGCCATTTGTACCTGATGGTGATCAATACTATTTTGAATCCGGTAGGTAATGGCCCTTTCAGTAAACAGTGAGGCCCAGCATTTGCTGACGTGCTCAAGGATGGCGTCCTTTCCTGTAACGTTCAAATAAGTGTCCTGCTGCCCGGCAAAAGAAGCGGTTGGCAAATCCTCCGCCGTCGCGCTGGATCGAATGGCGAAGGCAGTACTTGGTTCAAAATTTTTAAGCGCATGGGTAATGTCTTCAACAAGCGCTTCAGGGAGAGTGATCCCTTCTATGACGCTGCGAAGCGTGTTGCTGAGTTCTTTAATTCTGTCTTGGTCCTCCAAAGTGAGGGTAGATAACTGCTTCAATAAGACATTTATAGCTGGCGCGGCCTCCACGTGTCTGTTAAAAGCTTCAACAGTAATGCAAAAGCCGCCTGGGACGCGGATTTCTTCAAGTTTTGAAAGCTCTCCGAGATTAGCGCCTTTTCCTCCAACGAGGGAAATCATGGTCTTATCAGTGTTAAAAAGCTCTATGATGTAGGGCACTATGGGCTGCCTCCTTGCGGTTTTTAGAGTGGTTTGAAACAAAAAGTTTTAGACGTGTGTTTGAATTATACCAAGTAGGACTGTTAACAAACAGTCTGGTTTCATATACCTTTGAATGCTATACTTAAGATGGAAGAGACGAGTCCTACAAATGTAACAAGGAAGCAAAAAAGCCGCTCTGCGAGGTATGCAGGAGCGGCTTTTATTCAATTCGGCATATCCTGAAGAAACAGATTAATTAGCCAGATATTTGACAAATAGATCCAAATACACTATTATAAATATGAATAATGCAGTTGAAGATGCAAAATATATATTTAAAGTGAACGGGAGGTGACTTTTATGGAACGCTTTATTATGAAGGATCTAATAAAATGGAAAAACCGCAAAGACAGGAAACCTTTAGTCATAAAAGGCGTTCGACAATGCGGTAAGACTTATATTCTGAAACAATTCGGTGAAGAAAATTATGAAGATACTGCATATTTTAATTTTGAGGGGAATCCAGCATTAGCGGCGCGTTTTGAGCAAGATCTCGACCCAAAGAGGATCATTATGGAATTGGGCGTTTTAATAGGCAGAAAAATTAATCAACATAAAACGCTTATCATATTCGACGAAATTCAATTTTGCAATGCCGCGTTGACGTCTCTCAAATACTTCTACGAACAAACACCGGAATATCACATTGTTTGTGCAGGATCACTTATTGGGATAACCTTGTCAAAGCCGCTGTCATTTCCTGTTGGAAAAGTTGACTTCCTGACGCTTAGACCCATGAGTTTTCCTGAATTCATAATTGCTAATGATGAAGAAATGTTGTTTGAATACATCAGAAATTTGAACACACAAGACCAGATCCCGCAAATGTTTGCGGATAAACTGATCACTCTATACAAAACCTATCTGATCACAGGTGGAATGCCGGAAGTGGTCGCAAAGTGGAAGGAAACTGAAGATATATCAGAAGTAGAACGCATTCAAGATGTTATTTTAAATGCCTACGAACTCGATTTTGCGAAGCATGCGCCAGTGTCTGACATTCCAAAACTTTCATTGATTTGGAAGAGCATACCGGATCAACTGTCAAAAGAAAGCGGCAAATTCGTATACGGACATGTCAAACCCGGAGCGAGGGCGAAGGATTTGGAGGATGCCTTACAGTGGCTCATCAATGCTGGGATGGTATACAAAGTCCTTAAAATTGAAAAGCCGGCTATGCCGCTATCGGCATACTCTGATCCGAGCTATTTTAAACTTTACATGGCGGATACAGGTCTTCTGAGAAGAATGTCCAGATTACCGGCATCTTCCATATATAAAGATTCTGCTCTTTACACTGAATTCAAAGGAGCCATGACGGAGAATTTTGTTTTAAACGAGCTCATTAATTTACATGGGGAGGTCCCGTTTTACTGGAAGTCTGGCAACACCGCTGAAGTTGACTTCATAGTCCAGTTAGAAGAAAGAATTTTTCCGATTGAAGTTAAAGCTTCAACAAATGTTAAATCTCGCAGTTTGGGTGTCTACCGTGAAAAATACAAGCCTGAGATCTCGATCAGATCTTCTTTGATGAACTTTAAAATGGATGAGGGTTTACTGAATATCCCTTTATACTTAATTTGGAATATTGAGAAATTCGTCAATAGTTAAACCAACCTTATCAAATCCATTGGTTTCTCAATGACGAAATCCGCTTCGAAAGTTGCATAGTGGTCTTCATGAAAGAAGGTCCAACCTACCAAAACTGATTTGACACTGGCGTTCTTCGCCGCGAGAATGTCGCTGTGGCTGTCTCCAACGAACAGGGCTTCTTCCGCCGTCACGCCCAAGTGGTTAAGCGCGGCAAGAATCCCTTCAGGGTCAGGTTTGCCCTTTACAACATCATCTGCGGTGATGGCAGCAACAAAGTACTTGCCAAGATCGAACTTGTCAAAGGCATGTTGGACTCCCCGCGAGCCTTTATTGGTCACGGCCGCCATTTGGATGCCATTTGTAAACAATTTGTCTAGAAGACTTTTCACACCTTCGAACAGGTGAGTCCGCTCGTCCATATGAGTCCTATAATAGGCTTTATACGAGGCGACGAGCTCCTGGCTTCGCTCCATTGAGAAAAAGCCCATTTGCTCATCCAGGGTCTTTCCGTAGACCTGATGAAGCTCATCTACTGTAGGCACCCGGCCAAGGCATTCCTTAATGACGTGTTGAAAAGTGTCCAGAATTAAATCGTTCGTATCTATCAGCGTGCCGTCGAGGTCAAAGATCACTGCTTTGATCATGGTTACACCGTCCTTTGAAGCAATTTTCTATGCTTTGAATTGTTTCAGGGTAGATTTAAGTGACCATCGGCAGCAGCACTTAGAATCAGTAAGATTTTAGCTCTGCTGATGGTCAACTCAACACACCCATTAACCTTATATTAACATCTTACCCGAAGCGCGCAAAGGATGGCATGCAGTTTATGTTGAACGGGTGGCGAATGATCCGGAAGATGTCGCAGATTTACGGATCGGACACTGTTTACCTACCTGTTGTCCACCTTCTCCGGATACAAATCATGGTTTGCCATCCGGTTGAAGGCGACTTCCTGCCATTTGGTCTCCGCTTTTCCATAATTGCAGTAGGGGTCAATGGAAATGCCGCCTCTGGGCGTAAATTTGCCCCAAACCTCTATATATTTGGGATCCATCAGGGCAATCAAATCATTCATAATTTTATTTATGCAGTCCTCGTGAAAATCACCGTGGTTGCGAAAGCTAAACAAATAGAGCTTAAGTGACTTGCTTTCCACCATTTTTAAACCTGGAACGTAGGAGATCGTAATGGTGGCAAAATCCGGCTGCCCAGTGATGGGGCAAAGACTTGTGAATTCAGGACAATTGAACTTCACAAAATAGTCGTTCTCCGGATGTTTGTTGATAAAAGTCTCCAGCACAGACGGATTATAGTTCATGTCATATTTTGTCCCCTGGCTGCCTAAATGCGTGATGCCTGTTAATTCCTCAGTTTTTCGTTCTGTCATATTACCGTGTCCTTTCAATAGGGTTTAAGTTTGCACCACCCAAAATGGAAGTTCTAAGTATGCGTTAATGCTTGATCAAAATTAAAAGTCCATAAGGGGATCTCGGACACCGTTATTCTCAAAGGCAGCGATCCTGTCCAGACAGGTTCCGCAATGTCCGCATGGTTGGGCTTCACCTTCGTAACAGCTCCATGTCAGCTCGTAAGGGACCTTTAAGTCAAGTCCGGTCTTAACCACTTGTTCCTTGGACATTGAGATAAAAGGCGCTTCAATCTTGAGCTGCTCTCCGCTTCCTATGAAAATAGCCAGGTTCATGGCTTCGTTGAAAGCATCGCTGCAATCCGGATACGCATTGCCAGCTGCGTCATCACTATGCGCGCCGTAAAAAATCAAACTGCATTTTTTGGATAAGGCAATGCTGGCAGCCGATGACAAAAACAAACCATTGCGAAACGGCACGTAAGTGGAGACCGGTTTCCCATCCAGTTGTTCAAGCTGCTTTACATAGGATTCTTTTGCGATTTCCTTGTCTGAGTGCGCCATAAGCGTCGAATCACTGGACTCAAATATCTTTGCTAAATCGAGCTGCATGAGTTCAACCTGATAGTACGCCACAATTTTCTTCGCTGCTTCAAGTTCTTTTAAATGCTTCTGCCCATAAGCTATGGACAGCGCTACGACATTGTCACTGCCATATCGATTTACTGCCAGGCCAAGGCAAGTGGTGCTGTCAACGCCGCCGCTCAGGAGTACCAGTGCTTTCATTTCATAACCACCCTTTAGATTGATTTCACCGCTGCGCGGATCATTAGACGCCTTTTTCGTTTGGATTCCATATGACTTTATGCATTTGGAGCTGTAAGTTTACGCCATTCATATTATTAACCTTCATCTGCTCAACAATGTCTTTTAGGTCTATTTTCCCGAAGACCGCACTGAGGTAAACTTTGCATTTTCCAACGAGTGCGTGTTTGTGAATGATGTCCCTTGCAACATTAAAATCTTCCAGACTGCCAATGACAAATTTCACCGTATCCTTTTTGGTTAACAGATCAAAATTTGAGACCAACATGCAGAATTCCATTAAGCTCCCCGGAAGCTTGTAGTCCATGGTGAAGACAGGTGGGTTGTCCATTCGTGTGAAAGGCGTAATGTCTATACTTCCGTTTGTTTCGATTTCAACGCCTAAATCAACATCAGAGGTCAGCAGCTTCAGCAAATCGATTATATCAGGCTGCAGCAGTGGTTCACCGCCTGTCAGTGTAACATTTTTGATCCCAGTCTCTTTAATATAACGGTAGAGGTCATACTCTGACATTAAAGCAAAAGCGGCATTTTCAGTGTTTGCCCAAGCGGTATCGCAGTAAGAACAGGCAAGATTACACCCTTGAAGCCGGATAAAGACTGCCAGTTGACCGGCTAAAGGCCCTTCGCCGTTGATGCTCACAAATTTTTCAACCACTTTATACAGCGTCATGAGGATCCTCCTCATAGGAAGCAGAGTTTGTGGGCGTTTCATAAACCGTGGCGGACTTAACCCTGTAGCCCTTTTGCGTCATTCTGTCATAGAAGTATTTCGAAAATCTCTCGGCAGTGGGACGGAAATCCACTTCTACGACGCGAAAGTCCTCCTCAATTAAAGCGGTGAGCGTCGAAGGTTTTAAAGAGCCCTTTTCAATTATGAGCGCATGGTCAAAATAATCGACCTCTTCTTTAATATCCTTCTTCAGATTAGAAAAATCGACAATCATGCCATCTAACTGCTCATCAGTGTTCAGGGTGGCACTCGTGATTTCAATTATGACGCGCCAGCGGTGCCCATGAATCTGGCGGCATTTGCCTTCGTAATTTGCGAGGAAATGGGCTGAATCAAAGCTGTGTTCGGATTTTAAAACATACACTGAGAACTTCATCCTTTCGAAAATAATAAGATCAGGAAAAATAACTTCAGCACGCAGTTCCTGGGCTAAACGCAAAAAAAGGAAGCATGAACTATGCCTCCTTAAATATCGCTTCAAAAAAACAATATAAAAATAAGCCCTAGTTTTGTTTATAGACAGGATGGTGCGAATGAACTGTCTTTGTGCGATTCCTATGAAGTATACCATCAGTGGCAGGAGAAGATCAAGAGTTGTTTAGTTTGGTGTTATGAACGACTATTGCATCTTTTAGGTTTTGCCGATGGTTTTTCATGGATACCCTGTAACAAAACCTGCACCTCGATCGTTATTGTGTATGAAGGGGAGGGATTGAGCATGAGAAAAAAATTGTTGTTCCTTTTGCTGATTATAAGTTCTCTAATAGCTCTAGGAAGTTTTTTCAATGTACAAAATAATATCATCATTCGATATCAAGAGGGAGACAAAGAAATCAGGACTGTATTAAAACAAGCTGAAGTCTTGGGCATCATGTTTGAGTTAAGTAAGGCGCAGATTTATGAGGATCAGGAAGTTTTGACCCAACCACCAAAAGTCAAATTTTGGATTGAATCAGAAGATGTAAGAATTAATTATTCGATTTGGGAATTGCCTACAAAAATGATAATATTTAATGAGAACAATAGACAATTTTTTAAGATTTACTTTGATGAAAGTGACTATCTTTACAGATACTTCGGGAGTCGTTAAATTGCATGTGTTTAAGCGATAGTTTTTATTAGAGGAGGACAGCAAATGCTAACAGATTATGCCTATGCACTTCCTATGATCCTTCTGGTGATTTTCATTGAATATAAGAAAAAGCTTTTTGTGCGAGAGGCGAACATGAAAGAGGTAGTCATTCGCAATATTAAGCCAAGTCTAATCCGCCTGAAAACCTATGCCTATTATGGCTTCGTTTTGTTATTCACTCTGTTTTTTAAAGACGCTGCTGATGAAGTTCGTGAAAATATCGATCCCAGGTTTATTGGTCCGCTCATTTCATCCTTTGTTCTGGTCTTCATGATTGTGTCGCTTGTTCTTCTTCGAATGAATATGGATTTCTACATCAAAGAAAATGTGATTCATTTCTTTTACAAAGGCAATGTGAGTATTCCTGAAGAAGTTAGAGTCGAAGAAGTTTCTAAAACTAAATCATATGCAACCGTTAAATTGAAGGGAAATCCGGAGTCAGTTGGTAAGAAGTTGAGAATTAAATTACATGTTTACAGCGAAAACCTAGAGCAGTTCGAAAAATACATGTCACTAGCTGCGAGGTTATGATGGCAACTCTTTATGATAGATATCAGAAACTGAATATAGACAGTTCGATAATTGGCTTGGCCTGCGGTGAGAGCGAAAGTCACTACTTCTGTACGCCTGGAGGTGCGAAAGTAATTGGCTGGGCTGGTGCCGATGGGATTCACTATTGCTTCGTGCGCGGTTTTGGCGAGATGGTATTCGCCGTCAGCCCAATGAATACAAAGGGAAACTATGTGCATCCACTTGCGAGAGATTTTAAGGACTTCCTGAGACTCCTGATGACTTGCGGAGATACTGCGGCATTGGAACAGGCGAACTTCATGGATCAGTCGCAGTTTGATGCCTTTTTGCGGGATAATCCCCTCACTGCCGAACAACAGGTTATTCTGGCTGCCATTAAGGACAAGTTTAGTCTCGTGCCCATGGAGCAACCCTTTGATTATATAAAAGCCCTGCAGGCAAATTTTGATTACAGCCGCATCAAATATACTGAGGATTATTATGCGTGGGTTCCAGCCGAGCCAAAGATTCCAGAATGGAAAGTTTACTTTGAAGGCAACTTTTGGGGACACCAAGGCCGCGAAAGAGCCGGTAAAGAAATAGCAATGAATAAACAGTTTGTCTTGGGTGAAGAAGTTTGGCACATCCCATCGATTTATATATGTAGCAAAGGTTTGGTCATGGACTTTTGCGTGAAGGTTCCGGCTGAGCGGATCCGTTCCTTTATGGACAAATGGGAGCTCTCCATTGAGAATGATGGCGCTGACTTTTCGGATGAGCAGCGGATGCAAATCGAGGCAGAAAACCCGCTGAGTATTCACGTAAATCCCAAACTAATGTTGAATGGAAAGGTCCACTCATTCGCCCATGGCTGTGGTGTATCGTGGAATCCCTGCTTTCAGGAAGGTAATGATCTAACAGCCAAGAGTGTGATCCAACATTACGGCCTTGATCCTACAATTGGTTGGGGAGTCTGGCGCGCTGCTTTTCCTTGGATGAAAAAACTGAGGCCCTTAATTGAGACGCTCAGCGTAACCTTATTACAGGAACCGGTCGCTGTTTTGGGGCCTCATTTTCTTGCATCAAAGTCCGGTGAACACGTTGATTTCGCTCACCCGACAACCGGGGTACAACATACCCTGACCGTACTGAACTATGAGCAACAGAGTATTTCCCACGAGCACTTTGGCTGCCAAAATCAAGAATTTCCGACGCATTTTGTCCTTATGACCTATACACTCACACCTGATTTACCTGAGGGTGCTATCATGGTCACTGATACCGTACGTTCCGACAGACCACGGCAGAAGGGTGGAGGTCTCAATGAGCCACAGGCAGACAGTAGCGCTTGTATAGGCATTATTGGCGGTGCAGACGGCCAAGCGGCCATCCAAATAAGTGGAAGTGGACAAGGTGAGTACCGTACAGCGTGCTCTGCTTTACACTTTGAACTAGTTGACGAGGTGGAGTGGCGGATTGTGTTCTATGAAAAAAGGCGCGATGATGTGACGGTGGCGCTGATCTGGACTTAACACTAACAAGCCTTGATTATTTTTTGAAACACTCACAATAATTGTTCAAATTATACTTAAAGTCTTTAATGGCTCTATTGTTTAGTGAATCGGTTAATTTAACTCGAAATATAAAAACTCTTTTAAAATATATAATTTTTATACTTCGGTATAAAAACATTTAAAAATGGCTATTTTATTATGCTATACTGTACTTAAAGCGAGGTGCTGATCATGGTTCAAAGAAAGCAATATTTGGGTAAGCTGAAAAAATTGAAAGACAAAAAAATTATCAAAGTAGTTACCGGAATACGCCGCTGTGGAAAGTCTACCTTACTTTTAATGTTTCAAGAATACCTGAAAGAATGTGGAGTAGAAGACAATCAGATTATCACTATCAATTTTGAAGACATTGCAAACGAACCTTTGCTTGATTATAGAAAACTTCATGATCATGTCACTAAGAATCTTCATCAAGATAAAATGGCCTATGTATTTTTGGATGAAATCCAAAATGTGCCGCAGTTTCAGAAGGCAGTTGACAGTCTGTTTATTAAAGATAACGTAGATGTTTACATCACAGGATCAAATGCGCAATTGCTGTCAGGTGAGCTTGCCACATTGCTTTCAGGGAGATATATCGAAATTGCCATGCTGCCGCTTTCGTTTGCAGAGTATTATGAAATGGTTGGTGGAAATCAACGTGATGCTTGGAACAATTATTTTAAAAACGGTGGGTTCCCATATGCAGCTGTTATTGAGGAAGAGGAAATTCGAAGGGAGTATCTGATGGGCATTTATAACTCCGTTTTACTCAAGAATGTCGTAGCAAGAAAACGGATTAGCGATATCCCCCTTCTTGAAAGTGTAATCAAATTTCTATTCGATAATATTGGAAGTATAGTATCTTCAAAGAAAATTGCCGATAGTCTGACCACTTACGGACGCAAAACAACATCAGTCACTGTGGAAAATTATATCGAGGCACTAACTGAGGCCTTCATATTATATAAAGCTGGCAGATATGATGTTAAGGGGAAACAGTATCTTAAATCACTTGAAAAATACTATCTTGTGGATGTGGGACTTCGCCGAATGCTGCTTGGTGACAGAAGTGCCGACCTGGGTCATATTCTCGAAAATATTGTCTACCTTGAACTATTGAGACGCGGAAATAAAGTCAGCATTGGTAAGATTGACAATAATGAAATCGATTTTGTTGCTGAGTTCGGTGGTGATCGAGTTTACTATCAAGTTGCGGCAAGTATTCTCGATCCCGCCACTTTTGAGCGTGAAATAGCCCCTTTGAAAAAGATTGCAGACCATTATCCCAAGTTCATCTTATCTTTAGATGAGCTGCCTATGGGAGATGCTGGCATCAAACAGGTCAATATTGTAGATTTTCTTTTGGGAAATTAGGATATGTGAAATGAACAACAAAAAAGGACCATGACTGCGAAGTCATGATCTTTTTTTGTTCCTAAACTATCACTTCATGAGCTCCAGATAATTATCCTTGGTAATGCTTCTATCATAGAGTATATAGCCCGGTTCGATATTAAACTGATAATAAGACATCGTGAAATGGAGGTGTGGACCAGTAGAAAAACCGGTTGAACCAACGGTTCCAATTAACTGTCCGCGTTCTACAAGTTCACCTTCGGAAACAAATAATTTATCAAGATGAAAGTAAACACTGAACAGCCCTTCACCGTGGTCAATAACAATACTGTTGCCCGTTAAGATCAGAGGCATGGAAAGCGTCACTTTGCCTGTGTTGGTGGATAGTACTTCAGCGCTTCGAGGCGCAGCAATGTCTATGCCTGAGTGTCTGTAATTCGTTAGAGCGCCGTTGACAGTGCGAGACTCACCAAATTCAGTGGAAAGTCTGCCGATGGTTGGCAAGATAAAGCTTTTTGTATAATACTTTACAGGTGAGGACAGTTCCCGTGAAGGGATAAAGTATTTGTTATATTCAGCATAGGCATTATCATTTCGCGTGCTGGCTTCAATATTGGGATCCACTGTTAGTTTTTGGACTCTGAATTCCCTAGCAATGATTTCAATATCCTTTGATAATTTGATACCGGTTTCAGAATCGGTAAATTTAAGACTATATCTGCCTGGTATTGTACTGTAGTTGGTTGGGATATACCCTTGGATCACACTGTTTTGATCATACCATTTAAAATTTGGATACAAGTCTTGAACCAGAGCTATTTCAGAAGCGCTCGCTGCGTGAAATAAAGAGATTTTTAATAAATCGCCCTGTTTTAAAGTGGTTTTTGAAAGCACGATATTCAGGGGAAGCTTGAGGTCTGTAATAATGCCCAGTTTTACGAGCAGTTTATAAGACAATACTGCAGCCTCCGCCCTGCTGGCATAGTGTTTGGGCGCAAAGGTTCCGTCAGTATAACCTGATATGAAATCCAGGGCAACAGAGGCAACTGCATTCTCGTAATAACCTGGGGATACTGTCCCCAGGTCGCTTAATCTTGTGCTTGCTTCGTTTAGGACTAAAGGATCCACTGAGACTCCTGATTTATTATACGCATTGACAACGATACTGGCCATTTCTTCTCTCGATATGTTGTTGTTGAAGGTTGATTTATCCATAGTCCCGTATTCATTCGAGCGGATAAGGCCACCTTCAAGTGCCGCTTCAATGTAGGGTTGTCCCCAGTACTCATCGTGTAATGGCGCTCGAACATCAACCCCTTGTGAATTGACGACAATCGCGATAAATTCTATTCTTTTAACGCTGTCATTAGGTTTGAATGAACCATCCGGATAGCCGGCTACAGCGTTGTAAGTTGTAACCTTTTCTACATAGGATTTTGCCCAGTGGTTCTCGATATCGCTAAAAGTTGCGGCAAAGGAAGGTGCTCCAAGGGTCAAAGTGGATCCGGAAATAATCGCAATTGCCAGAAGCAAATTGAATATTGGGTTTCTATATTTATATAACATTTAATGTGCTCCTTTCAAAACGGTATTCACAGTACATTTTTAGTGTTATTATATCTCATTTTAAATTATTGTGAATGATCTTATAATTAAAGCTTGTCAGCCGGCGGCGGGGATTCCTACGTTTACTTCATGTCAATATTGTTGTATCATGTACTTAACAAAAATACAATGAGTATCACAGAAAGGTTTGTCTTATGAGAGCGACTGAAAGTCTAGAAAATAGCATAGAACACAGAATCATCGACAGCTTAAACGAACTTAATCGACCTGACTTATTCAGAAGTCCCATCATTGGCTTTTCATCAGCTGAAGATGAGCGATATTCAAAACTCAAAGAGATCATTGGTGATTGGCATCTAAACCCTGCAGAATTGCTGCCGGATGCTAAAAGCGTGATCAGCTATTTCGTGCCTTTCACAAAAGCAGTTGCAATGGAACCCCAAACGTTGGTGAATGGTTCTTTTTTATGGTCGGAAGCCTATCAGGAAATCAATCGGCATTTCGACAAGATGAATCAAGCGGTGGCCGACTATTTGACAAAACGTGGCTACTCAACTAAAACGATACAGGCAACACATACCTACGATCAAAAGGATTTGAAATCAATGTGGTCCCATCGGAGCGCGGCAGCGATTGCAGGTTTGGGTGCATTTGGTCTGAACAGATTGCTGATCACAGAAAAGGGCTCCGCCGGACGCTTTTGTACGGTGATCACCTCTGCGCCGTTACAGGCGAACATAAAACCAATTGAAAATAAATGCTTATATGTGAAAAATGGATCTTGTTCACTTTGTTTGAAAATATGCCCTGTTCAAGCACTTGAGACTGAATCATTCAAGAAGTTTGATTGTCAGGATGAACTCAACAAAAATCAGTCGCTGATGACGGCAAGCACACCTTTGGAAATGGCAGATACCTGCGGGAAATGCATTAGTGTTTGCCCAGTGGCATACGTTGAATAAGGTCTGATACAGAAGAACATTATTTCGCGATTTTGCTTGGAGGAATAGGAATTATAAGTGCAGCCTGATCGGCAAGTGAGTTGAGTAAAATAAACAAAAACGCTCTTAACCTTCAAAAGTGGTTTCGAGCGTTTTCTCTTTTTTGTGCCGATGGACGTGCAACGAACAGCTTTATTTCGCCTTACCCTGTTCCTTTTCCAGCGCGTCTTTGCAGTAGCCCATACATTTGTCAATCCACTTTATGACGTATTCTTCCCTCAGAATAGCGCTTTCCAGCACAATAAAGTCTCCAAAGCGGTCTGTATCATGAGGCGGGACACCACCCTGGTATTGCTCCAGGGTTTTGTTAAGAATCGACAAGCGCTTCTTGTGCTGGATCATTTGGCTTTCCAACAGGTGAATTCGGGATTCCAGATCCAGGTTGTTGCTGAAGTACATCCTTAGACGAAAAATATCTTTTGGCGTTTTTTCCACAGGCTCATCCTTGTGAAGCCATTTGAGCAGCTCCAGCTGACCTTTTTCAGTGATGGTATAACGCTTTTTTTCCAGAATATCACCGCTGATTTCAACGTCGAAGACCACAAGGCCTTCGTCCAGCAGCTTTTTAAGCTCGGGATAAATTTGACTGTGCTTGGCGTTCCAGAACTGGCCCAGCTCGTAATCAAATTCCTTGCCAATTTCATATCCGGTCATGGGTCTGCGATTCAATAAGCCCAGTACAGCAAATTTCAATGTTCTCATAAGGATCCCTCGATATCCATGAATTATTGATGCTTTCGAGCCGCTGCAGATCAGCAGATTCAGGCTACAAGATTACCTTAACATAGCGTATTGACGTTGACAAGCAGACATGTTATACAATAGGGGTTAAATGAAACAGGTATAGTTAAACATATAAATATTGACATGTTTAATGTGGCTATGGTACAACTTAATCAGAAATCAAGGAGGGCATTCATCATGATCAGAAAGTATCCTAATCTTTGTAAACCCATTCAAATAGGAAACGTGCATTTCAGAAACCGCATGTTCGGCGCGCCTATGGGTGGCACAGACATTACAGCGGACTGCACGATCGGGCGCGCCTCCACAGCCTTCTACGAACTTAGAGCCAAAGGCGGCGCAGCTTCCGTAACGGTGAGTGAGCTGGTGGTTCATCCGGAAACGGAAGGGTCACATATGTTTCATTTGGATCTGCAGACAGTGGGTGCACTGTCCAGTTTTACTTACACTGCGGACGCCATCAGACGTCACGGTGCCATTGCCAGTGTGGAGCTATCCCACTCAGGCCAGTATGCGGGCACCTATCTGACAGATAAGGATAAGAAAAAGGGGCTCAATCAGTGGGGTCCAAGCGAAGGAGTGCGGCCTGACGGTCTTGAAGTCAAGGCGCTCACTGAAGCTATGATCGCGGAAATTGTGGAAGCCTACGGAACCAGCGCCGCGCTGGCGAAACGGGCCGGCTTTGAAATGGTGATGGTCCACGGTGGCCATGGTTGGCTAATTAATCAGTTCCTGTCCCCTTATTTCAATAAGCGGGCGGATCACTATGGCGGAAGCCTGGAGAACCGCGTGCGGTTTGCACAAGAAGTTCTGGACAGCGTCCGAAAAGCTGTAGGACCCGGTTTTCCCATTGAATTTCGCATGAGCGGCTCAGAGCTGTTTGATGGCGGCTATGACCTCACTGAGGGCATTGAAATTGCCAAACTTTTGGAATCAAGGATTGACCTGCTTCATGTGTCAGCGGGCACCTATCAGCGCGGATTTGGCGTGACCCATCCGTCCATGTTTCTGCCGCATGGGAGCAATGTCTATCTGGCGGCAGAGATTAAGAAGCATGTGGGTGTACCTGTTGCGACCATCGGCGGACTGAATGATCCGGAGATGATGGAAGAGATTGTCGCGTCCGGCAAGGCGGATATTGTTGAAATGGCAAGGGCGCTGCTGGCGGATCCTGAACTGCCAAAGAAGGTCATGACCAACCGGGATGACCACATCATTCACTGCCTCCGCTGCTTTACCTGTATGGCGGAGCGGGCAATGACGGCGACCAGGCGCTGTACAGTCAACCCGCTCATAGGGAGGGAGCTGGACGGCATGGAAATCCTGCCGGCGGCAAAATCGAAGAAGGTGCTGGTGGTAGGCGCCGGTCCGGCCGGTCTTCAAGCGGCGCTGACGGCCGCGCGCAGAGGACACAAGGTCATGCTCTGTGAGAAGGGTGATGAGGTCGGCGGCATTCTGGTGGGTGAACAGGCAATCCCGTTCAAGCACGAGATGTACAAGCTGGGCGTCACCCTTGGTAAGCTGGCGGAAGAGGCAGGCGTAGAAATCAGGCTCAATACGGTCGTGACGAAGGCATACGCAGATCAGGAGAACGCGGATGCTATCCTTTTGGCGCCCGGTTCCGCGCCTATCCTGCCTCCAATTCCGGGGCTGGATGGAGACAATGTCATTGTGGTAAATGACTTGCATCACCGCCGGGATGAAGTGAGCGATCAGGTCGTTGTGCTCGGCGGCGGCCTGGCGGGCTGCGAGGCGGCGATCCATTTTGCGCGTGAGGGCAAACAGGTGCATTTGGTGGAAATGCGGGCAGAGCTTGCGCCAGACGCGAATATCCGACACCGTCCGCTTCTTTTGGGAGAGATCGAGGCGCGCGGCATTAAGGTTCTTACCGGCCACAAAGCAGTGCGTGTCCAGTCCGAGGGCCTGGCTTGCTTAGACCTGGAGGGCAGGGAAGTACTGGTGCCCGGGACGACCATAATTTGTGCTGCAGGGCAGCGTCCACGCCGCGATGTCGTGAACGCGCTTTGGGACAGCGCTCTGGAAGTGGCTCAAATTGGCGACTGCGTCAAGGCGTCAACCATTACGACGGCCATTTATCAAGGGCATCATGCGGCTATGGATCTGTAATTCAGTGGTTGTAAAGGGCTTGGATGTCTCACTGTTTGATGCAAGACAATTTATGATGTGCTAAGCTGTGTTAAATTGAAGCGGTTGAAGTAGAGAAGACCATCGGCAGAGTCTTAAAGCGTTCTCAGAGAAGCTTAAAGATCTTGAAGCGTTCTTAAAGAAGCTTAAAGATCTTGCCGATGGTCTCATGGTTTTACAATATGTGCGATTCGAGGGCAGGGCAAGCCTCCATCATAAAAAAAACCATGACATTGTCATGATCTTTTTTTTGGAAACGTTCACAGAGATTGATATGTTCAACGATTTGAAGGAAGAGAAGGGCGCATTATCTGTCTGTATAACAATTGTTTTCAAGAAAAACGTTGAATTTTCAATGCTTTCGTGCGGATTTTACTATGCGAAAGATGAGCAATAAATATATGAAAAATCAGACTTGACAAAATCCTATTCAGGATGTAACCTGTATACAAGTTGAATGCAACGCGAGATAGTTAGATAGATAGAAAAAAGGGGGAGGTTGAAATAGGCGCGCGGTTGAGTGTTAATGCCATAAACAGCGGTAACGGTTTAAACAATCTAGCTCAAGACGCATACCGACAGATAAAAAAGTCGATTGTGGATAATGAATTTAAACCGGGAGATTTTCTCAGTGAGAATGCTCTTGCTCAAGCACTTGGAATGAGTAGGACACCTATTCGTGAAGCGATCAAAGTTTTAGCAAGCGAGGGGCTTCTTGAAATTCACAAAGGAGTGGGAGCATTAATTAAACATATAACATTGAAGGAAATTCATGATATTTTCGAGGTTCGCACAGCACTTGAATGTATCGCGGTGGATTCAGCACTGGATCGTATTACATCTCAAGAACTGGATATCTTGGAGAAAAGTTGGGTCGATGTTCGTGGTGAGGTACTTTCAGGGAAATCAGTAGGATGGGATATACTCTCGGAACTAGATTCACGGCTGCATGAGTTTCTTTTAACAAAGTGTGACAACGACTTCATTATCGATATTATTAGTAGTATTCGAACGAAAATCAATCGTTTTCAGAAAATCTCTGCGTCATCCTTGGGTAATGAAATGGACACAATTAATCAGCATTTGGAAATTATCCGACTGATGAGAAATCATGATGCTGAAGGATTGAAAAACGAGCTTAAACGACATATCTTATTGGCAGAGGAACTGATTTTTAAAAACCCAAATATAAAAATTTAATTTTAAAGAAGTTATGAAACTAATATTTGTCGTTGAAAGTCCGGTAATATTTTATTGCTTTGGTTGTATACAGGTGGTATACATGTCGCGATTTTGCAATAAAAATTTTTAAAGAAGTTATGAAGTTAATATTTGTCGTTAAAACTCGGAAAAATTTTTTTGGTTTGGTTGTATACAAGTGGTATACATATTACGATTTTGCTGTAAAACATTTGAAAGAAGTTACGAAGCTAGTATTTGTCGTTGATAAGCCGAAAAGTTTTTTTGTCTAAGTTGTATACAAGTAGTATACATATAACGATTTTGCAGTAAAGATTTTAAAGAAAGTGAGTTTGAAAGGAGGAAAACTTGAAAGAGTAAAGTTTGAAACAAGGTGTTTGCAAAACAAATCTGAGGAGGAGTAAGAATGAAACGAAAAGCACTAGCAATCTTTATGGTATTGGCGATTGTAATTGGATCTCTTTCAGGATGCAACAAACCTTCTGATGCAAATGCATCAGAAGCTGCGATATCACCGACAGCTTCTGAGGAAAAGATTATCATCAAGCTGGGTCATGTTGAGCCGGAAGATCGATCCACTCATAAAGCAACATTGGAATTTAAAAAATATGTTGAAGAACAATCTGGTGGAAAAATAAGTGTTGAAATATACCCCAATGGTCAGTTGGGCGGGGATCGCCAGATGCTGGAATCAGTCGCGTTAGGCACAATTCAAATGACCATTCCTTCGACATCTGTTCTCACAACTTATGACCCAAAATTTGGCATATTGGATATGCCTTTCATATTCAATGATGTCGATACATGCTTCAAAGCCCTTGATGGGGATGTAGGTCAGACGCTGGATGTGATTTTGCCTACAGTGGGCATGAAGAATTTTGGTTACAGCTATAACGGCGCTCGCAGCATGTCGAATAATTTACGGCCGATCAACTCACCTGAGGATCTAGTGGGAATCAAAATGCGTGTTATGGAAAGCCCAGTATTTATCGATCTTTTCAAACATTTAGGTGCTAATCCAACACCTATGAGTTTTGGAGAGGTGTTCACAGCTCTGCAGCAAGGGACCGTGGATGCCCAGGAAAACTCGCCTTCTTTGGTTTATTCCATGAAATTCAATGAAGTGCAGAAATACTACAGCCTCACAAACCATGTACAGGGAATCCTAGCCAACGTTATCAATGATAAATTCTTCGCCAGCCTGCCTGCAGATCAACAGAAGATCGTTCAAGAAGGGGCAGTAAAGTTTCTGGTACAGAAACAAAGACAATTGGAAATTGATGATACCGAAATGTTTCTTCAGAAACTGGTTGATAGTGGCATGATTATCAATGAAATTAAACCGGAAAATCACCAGAAGTTCGTAGATGCCCTCAAGCCTATGTATGAAAAATACAGCAAGGAAATTGGCCAGGAAATGTTTGATATGATTGCGAAACATAACCAATAGATCATATCTTTGATTGGCGGGGCAGCATAAGCTGCTCCGCCGGTTCAAAAAAATGTAATCCGAAAAGTAAAGGGGTGTGATATGAAAATGATCCTTAAAAAATATGATAAGGCTGAGGAATACGTGCTTATTGGGAGTCTTGTCCTGACAGCCACTTTGGTGTTCATCCAAGTTATCATGCGTTATGTTTTTAATGCTTCATTATCTTGGAGTGAGGAGTTGACCAGATACATATTCATTTGGCAGATTTGGTTGGGTGCAAGTATTGGTTTGAGGGACAAAAAGCACATTAGGGTTGAAGTAATTCAGAGTGTGTTAAAGCCAAATATGGCCTTGTTAATGGATATCCTGGCAAATTTAATTTGGATGGCTGCGTGTACATATTTTGTTTACAATGGTTTCCAGTTAGTGTTTGACTTGATCCAGAAGAATTCTGTATCTACTGCTCTGCGTATTCCTCTTTGGACGGTCTATGCTGCTCTTCCTGTCAGTTGCTTTGTTATTGTTATCCGACAAGTGTTGCATCTCAGGGAGGATATCAACAAGCTATTCTACTTAAAAAGGGGGGCATAAAACGTGGAAGCTTTGATGCTGTTTGGCTCGTTCATACTCTTCATCACTATTGGTGTTCCCATTGGCTTTGCTATCGGGATATCAACATTATGTACTCTGGCGCTTTACACGAATATTCCTCTGGTCATGGTGGCTCAGAATGCCATTGCCGGGTGTGATTCCTTTCCCTTGATGGCAATTCCTTTCTTTATTCTGGCTGGGAACCTCATGAGTACAGGGGGGGTAGCCAAGCGTCTGCTGGAATTTGCATCCATGTTGTTCGGCGCAATTACCGGTGGCCTTGCCATGGTGACCACAGTGTCTTGTATGTTTTTCGCAGCTATTTCAGGTTCGGCGATGGCGACCACCTCTGCCATTGGTTCTTTTATGATCCCGGCTATGAAGGAAAAGGGATACGATAAAGGCTTTAGCGCGGCTCTTGCCGCAGCGGCTGGGACTATAGGCGTAATTATTCCCCCTAGTATCCCCCTGGTCATTTACGGGGTTGTCACCGGCACATCCATAAGTGATCTCTTCATTGCCGGCTTAATTCCAGGCATTCTGATGGGGCTCATGTTGATCATCACTTGCTATTTCCTCTCAAAGAAAAATGGTTATAAGGGAACAGGTGAATGGCCGACTGTCCGTCAGGTATGGAAATCATTTAAATCCGCAATATGGGCGCTGTTAGCACCGGTGGTAGTTTTGGGCGGAATCTATTCCGGTGTATTTACACCCACAGAAGCCGCTGTAATTGCCGTTTTCTATTCCCTCATCATTGGAGTGTTCGTATACAAGGAACTGGACAGGAAAGGGATCTATAAGGCACTATACGATACAGTTATCATCAACGGAGTCACCACGTTTATGGTAGGGTTTTCAATGGCTTTCGCCAGCTATCTGAGCCTTCAGCAGTTACCTGCAGCTATTGCATCAACCTTGCTGAGCATCACGAGTAATCCAATTCTGCTGCTATTGATCATTAACCTGTTCTTATTAGTTCTGGGATGTCTGATTGACAATATTCCTGCGACTATCATCCTTTCACCGATTTTACTACCAGTTGTGACGGCCTTGGGGATGTCTCCTGTCACCTTCGGAATCATGCTGACTATGAATTTGGCTATCGGCTTTATAACCCCACCTTACGGGATCAATCTCTTTGTAGCCATGGCGGTGGGAAATCTTAAGATGGGTGAAATGCTGAAATACATTGGATGGTTCTTCGGCGCATTGATAATAGCTTTGGGATTTACTGCATATCTGCCGACAACAACAATGTTTCTGGTGAATGCTCTGAAATGATGTAGTTCAAAGTCCTAATGCATTCACTTAATTGACTTCATAATAATGATCATAAACCTATTTTTAATTATTTTTGAACTGACATTCTCATCAATAAAAGGAGAATTTCGAAGAATATTTCACACACAGGAGGTTCACATGCAACTAACACAGGAACAAATGGATATGTTAAATGGCAAATATGGGGATGGTACAGCTATCGCCATGAAGATTCAAGTTGGAATCGGAGAATCTTTCGGAGCAACGCGGATGGTTCCCATCACCCGAGCCCATGTGGCTCTGAGCAATCAGGAAGCAGACTTGTGGTTTGCAGAAAAACTGCTGAACGCCGGGGCCAAATGTCGTATAGCGCCCACGGTCAATCCTGGCTTCTGTTTATCCTATTTTAAGAATGCTGGAATGGTTTCCACTGAGAATGCAGACCTAATGCAGCGGACACATAATGCATATAAGAACTTAGGGGCAGTCCTCTCTTATAACTGTACTCCATATTTGGGCAGCAACATCCCGCTATTTGGTGAAATTACTGCTTTTTCAGAATCCAGCGCCACGCCGTACATCAACTCCGTATGGGGAGCCAGAAGCAACCGTGAGGGAGCCAACAGTGCACTTTGTGCAGCCATTACGGGATTTGTGCCGGAGTACGGACTTCTGCTGGACGAGAATCGAAAGGGTGATATCTTGGTTGAAGTCCAAGCGGATATGAAGTCGGATTTTGAATATCAGCTACTGGGCTACATGGGCAAAAAAATCGGGAACGGGATTCCTGTATTTACTGGTCTGCCAAAAAGGATATCGCCTGAGGCATTGATGAATTTAGGAGCTCAGCTGAATACCTCTGGGGCTTACGCAATGTACCATATAGCAGGCTTCACTCCAGAGGCGCCGACTTTGGAAGTCGCCTTTGGCGGTAAGGAGCCCCTCAGAAGAGTGGTCATTACCAATGAAGAACTTGCAGAAATTCTGGAAGAAATATCAGAACCAGGAAACAGAAAAATCGATTTTGCAATGTTTGGATGTCCTCATTTCAGCTTGAACCAGGTTCAGGAAATTTCTAAATTGGTGGAAGGGAAAACATTGAAAGCGGAGATGTGGATTCTGACCTCCAGCACGACAAAAGAGATGGCTGTTCGAATGGGGATCGATACCATCATCGAAAGAGCAGGGGGGCATATTGTGGAGGATACCTGTCCGGATCAGCCTTGTTGGAATCATCTGAATGGAAAAATTGGCGTCACGGAGTCGCCGAAATGCGCCTATTATCCAAAAAGAAGGGGTATCAACTTCGTTGTCCGTAATCTTAAGGAGTCCGTAGAAGCCGCACTGACTGGGGAGGTTCGCTGATGAATAACAATACATTTACATGCCATAAAATTTCCGAGGGCATTGCCGAAGGAGGAGCACTGATTTCCACAGATGATATCATGTTTTACCTGATTGATCCAAAAACCGGCGTAGTTATAGAAAAAGGTCATGCTCTAGAAGGAAAGAGCGTATCCGGCAAGATTTTGATTTTCCCAGGGGGTAAGGGCAGCTCTGTGGTCCAAGCGGATGGCTTATATCAGCTATCCATTAATAACAATTCTCCCAAAGCCATGATCATACAGAATCCTGAAACAGTACTGGTTGCAAGCGCCATCATTATGGAGATGCCAATGGTGGATCGATTGGTCCCGGAATTCTACAGCGAGATTGTCGATGGGGATCTGATTCGGGTGGATGCAAATAATGGAACGGTAACTAAACTATAATATACAACAGCGTCGGAGGTTGGTATGAAGCCGTATATATGGATTATAGATGAGGAATGGCCGGATTATCAGGTTGAGGAAGCTCTGCTCAGGGATCGATATCCGGATTGTACGATAAGGTACTCAACTTATGATTATATGAAGGATTTAGAGGAATTCGGGTTCCAGGCTGATGTTGTGATCTGCCAGATTTATGCACCTATGCCTGGTGAAGTGATCCGAAAGCTGGTGAACTGCAAGGGAATTGCTGTCTATGGCGGTGGCTATGATCGGGTGGATATAGTTACGGCTCGTGAATTGGGAATCAGCGTGACCAATGTTTCCGATTATTGCAAGGAAGATCTGGCAGATTATGTGATGGCCAGCATCTACAATTTCAACAAAAGGTTGCTCTCATTTGAACAGAGGATGAAACAAGGTCTTTGGGGAGCACAGGCAGTTTCATATCCTATACGGCGGATCAAAGGGTCTACCCTGCTAATCATCGGGTTGGGTCGAATCGGAAAAGTGGTTGCTGAAAAAGCCAGGGCACTGGGTATGAAAGTGGTCGCTTATGATCCATATGTTGAAGCAGGGATCATGCAGAAGTTGGGGGTTGAGAAGGTTTCGTGGGAGGAAGGATTAGTTCAGGCGGATTTCGTCAGCGTCAATGCCATACTCAACAGTGAAACTCAGGGACTCCTGAAATACGAGGATTTCACGAAAATGAAGAAAACAGCTTGCTTGGTCAATACGGCCAGAGGGAAAATTATCGTGGAGAAGGATTTGATCCGTGCTGTAAAAGAAGGACTTCTTGCTGGAGCTGCACTGGATGTGATTGAGGTGGAGCCACCCACTTTAAATGAAGAGATTTTCACGTGCAATGGAATTCTTGTAACGCCACATATTTCTTATATATCAGAAGAATCCTATGCAGAGTTGAAGCGCAGAAGTGCAATAAATGCAATGGATATGATAGAGGGACGAATTCCGGTGGATCTAGTCAACTGAGAAATCATTACACCTATATGCCTTTAAACGCATACAAGGATCGGAGGTATTGACTTGAAAATTGTTGTTATGGATGATGTGACCCTAGATGAAGAACAGAGACTGACCCTAGATTCCATGGGGGAAGTAACTGTTTATTCGGGGATACCGGAGACCCCTGAAGAAATCTTAATAAGGGCTAAAAATGCTGAGATCATAATATCCGGCTGGACATACTATCCTGAAGGACTCTTAGCGAAACTCCCAGACCTGCGATTGATTTCATTATGGGCCACAGGGACGGATTATGTGAATATAGAAGAGGCGCAGGCTGCGGGAATTACGGTTTCAAATGTTCCAGGATACGCAGCTAATGCGGTAGCCGAGTTGGTATTTGGTTTGATACTTTCCGTCGCGCGAAAAATTTCATCAGCTCATCATGATGTCAAGACAACGGGAGCTTACCATTGGCAGAAGTATCAGGGACAGGAGTTGAATGGAAAAACCATCGGAATACTTGGTACTGGAGCAATAGGTGAAAAGGTAGCTCGTATTGCCCGGGGGTTCGACATGAAGGTACTCGCATATGATATACGCCGGCGGACGGATCTGGAGGCCGAAGGACTTCTTAAATATGTAAAATTTGAGGAGATTTTTTTAGAGAGCAACGTTGTCACAATTCATATGCCTATGATTGAAGATACCCGTGGGATAATCACATATAAAGAACTTGAAAAAATGCCGTTAAACAGTGTGTTAATTAATACAGCTAGAGCGGGGCTCATCGATCAAGAAGCCCTAACTGTGTGTCTTGAGAAAGGGCTTCTAGCAGGCGCAGGTCTTGATGATATTGATTTGGAACACGCATCTGCAAAACGCCTGATGGCTCTGGATCAAGTTGTTCTGACGCCACATATTGGTTTCTTTACAGAAGACGCAATTCGGGTGAAATCGTTAAAATGCGTTGAAAATGTCAGGAGATATATTGATAATCGTGTAAGTAAAGAAGCTTATAAGTAAGCGGTCAAATATTGCATGAATTCTAATAGTGATACACCATGGAAACACCCACAACAATTGATAAAATGCACCCTCCCATCCTAATGTTCAAAGATTTGAAGGATGGGGAGGGTGCATTTTTGTTTTGAGGGGTGCAAAATGGGAATTCTGTCCAGTTGGAACTTGGGGTGAACTTTACGCAGTATTTTAGTGTGCGTAAACATATATTTCGCGTTCTAACTATACATTTTCGATCCGTTAAATTCGTTATTGTAATATCTGTTGTAATTGCACGATTTCCTATATAACTTGACTTATTTCCTCTCCTGAGTGATTAATTGTTAATGACGGGCTTGTCTGTCCAGCAATAGACGGTGTTAATTGTCCAGATTCTGCTGACGAGACTGTCCATAATAAAGTATTGAGAAAGGGAGAATTAAGGCAACTCTCCCTGAA
>WXFH01000029.1 GCA_009881125.1 Acidaminobacter sp.
ACATCATACTACGTCGCGAAATGAGGGGTCAGGCCTTGATTGAAATATTTTGATTTCTATCAGGGTCTGACCCCATGTGATCAACCTCATATTTATGTTTCGCGACACACCCAGCAAACATCACACTACGTCGCGGAATGAGGGGTCAGGCCTTGATTGAAATAATTCACTTAACTTGCAGAAAACGCAGGAGGGATATCATGTATCCGAGACTAAAAATAGATATTGAGAAAATTAAACACAACGCAGAAATTTTGCGAACACTTTGTGTCGACAACGGCATTGAACCTATGGTGGTAACTAAAGTTCACTGTGCACATCCTGGCATAACTAGAGCTATGATTGAAGCTGGATATACTATGCTGGCGGATTCGAGAATCGAAAATTTGAAAGCATTAAAAAATATCGCGCCAGATGTGAAAAGAGTCCTACTAAGATTACCAATGCTGTCTGAAATTGATGAAGTCATAGAATTTGCAGATTTGTCGCTGAATTCTGAGTCAGAAACTTTGAAAGCGCTTTCATCGGCTGCTAAAGAAAAAAACAAACAACATGAAATTATAATTATGGTCGATCTGGGTGACCTTCGTGAAGGCGTGTTGCCTGAGGATTTGGAGGATTTAGTTCAACAGGTCATAGAGATGTCAAATCTTGACCTTGTTGGATTGGGCGTCAATTTAACTTGCTATGGAGGTGTTATCCCAGATGACAATAATCTGGGGCGCTTAGTGGAGCTAGCGAAAAATATCGAGATGCAATTCAATTTAAAACTGAAATATATTTCAGGCGGCAACTCAAGCAGCCTATATAAACTTATAAATAAATCATTACCAAAAGATATTACAAATCTGAGACTTGGAGAAGCAGTTATACTCGGAAGGGAAACTGCCTATGGAGAGAAGATTGATAATACTCATGATGATGGATTTTTACTCGAGACGCAGATTATAGAGTTAAAGGAAAAAGACTCTCTACCGACTGGGCAGATAGGTATGGATGCGTTTGGCAGTACACCTACTTTTACGGATCGTGGAAAGATGAGACGTGCGATTGTCGCTATTGGAAGGCAGGACGTGCGCGTTGAAGGTCTGACCCCAGTGGATTCAAATATTGAGATCATTGGAGCAAGCAGTGATCACCTAATATTGGATGTCACCCAATCACAGGCTGAGTTGAAAGTCGGCGATGTTGTAGGTTTCGGTGTAGACTACGGTGCGTTGCTGTCATTGATGACAAGCAAGTATGTGGAAAAAATTTAAATAAACCAGGTATTCTAGCCACCTGAAAAATGAAAACTATTTTCCCGAGGGGTCATCCGAGAGATGGCCCTTTTTAATTGGCGAAAATTTGAATAATCCTATATAGTTTTGCTTATGCCAATTTATCAATATTTTTGATTTAAAGAATTGGGGGAAACATGCCATTGGCAAAAGGCTATTGGTAAAAGTGAAAAGATCGAAGTAAATAATGGAATATATTGACATGTATTAGAACTCCATATACTATAATAATAGGAATAAAATGGAGGGATTCTATGTCTAGGAAATTGAGAAATCTTCAACAAGAAACTGTCTATCATGTAGTTTACAAAGGAAACAATGGCGAATTTTTACTGCGGCACGATGTTGACAAGAACATGCTGCTTGAAACGATAAAACGTTACAGATTGAGATATGATTTTGAACTTTACGCATTTTGCATAATGGACAACCATGTTCACATGCTGATTAAAATGTGTGAAACTTCGCTATCTAAGGTAATGCAGGGGATATCACAGAGTTTTACGCAGAGGTATAATCGGAAATACGACCGAAGCGGGCATGTATTTGATGGCCGCTATTTCGCGAGTCCATGCCTTACAATTTATTCAATTATGAAGACCATGGCTTATATTCATCTCAACCCGTTTAAAGCGGGCTTGAGCAAGAGCCTTAATTATTTGTGGAGCAGCCACTATGCCTACACTAGGCAAGTTGGACAGGTGTGGTTCGACAGCTTGGCGCTGATGAAAAGGCTAAAGGATTGCGTCAAGAGTGCGAAGGAAACCTATTTACAGCATCTTGAGAAGTTCAAGAACGAGCCGTTTTATTTTGAATACCACGAAACGGATGTGGTGCAGGAGCCAATGACGCTGGAGGTGCTGCTGACGAAGCTAAAGGTCAACAGGCGGTTCAAAGCGCTGGATCATTTGCTGAGCAAGGCGAGCGAGGCGCTGAGAACGGGTTTGAAGGGTGTACATCAGTCGAAGATAATTTCTGAAGTTGAAGTGGGTGTCAATGACATTTCAACAAAGGATTCAAAGCTTGTTTGGGCCGATGGTCACGAGCACACCACTCAATACCTAAAAGCTATTATCCTGCTGAATCAGAAACTAAAGCTGATCTCTAATGCTGAACTGGCAAGACGATTAAGAGTTAAGCGATCATACATACAAAGCTTCCTAAGGAGAACTTCTAAGTCGCTGCCAGAAACAATTATGATTTATGACGACTCACTTCAAAAAGAAATTCAGTCATATATTAGTTTTGAACAAACAACTGAAAATGGAGAAGAGTTGCATTTAAAAAATCTTGAAAAAATGTTTTTTGAAACGCTGCAGTTGCTGCAAGCGTTTTAAAGTCGTACTTAATAAGTGGACTATATTCAAATTGGGACTGATCAGGTATAATATTTATAGAACGTTTGTGCGAAGATAATCGTAATTAGAGTAAAAATGATAACAGATGAACTTGTAGGTTTTTTGCGGGTCTGACCCCGTTGGATAAAAAGGAGCATGTTATGGACTTGTTTGATTTGATGCTTGAGGAGAACCGAAAGGATAGTGCGCCACTCGCGGAGCGAATGAAACCAAGAACGGTAGATGAGTTTACGGGACAACATCACATCATGGGTTCTGGCCGGTTGTTGAGACGCTTAATTGAGACTGACAAATTGACGAGTCTGATTTTACATGGCCCGCCTGGAAGCGGTAAGACAAGTTTGGCTCGAGTGATAGCAAACCAGACAGGCGCGGTATTTGAGTCAATGAATGCTGTGACGTCGGGTGTAAAGGAACTCAGAGAAGTTATTGGCCGAGCGGAAGATCGACTTGCTATGAATGGAAAACGTACAATTTTATTCATAGATGAGATCCACAGGTTTAACAAGACCCAGCAGGATGCATTGTTGCCTTCAGTGGAAAAGGGCATTGTCATCATGATTGGTGCAACAACTGAAAATCCTTATTATGAGGTCAACAGTGCACTTATTTCCAGATCTAATGTTTTTAGATTGAACGCTTTGAGCCCGGAGGATGTCTTGGATATCGTCGATTCTGCGTTGGCCGACATGGAGCGCGGACTTGGGGTGCTCAATGTTATTTTAGATAATGAAGCTCGTGAGGCCTTGGGGAGACTTGCTTCTGGAGATGCGCGACGAGCTTTGAACGCGGTCGAACTGGCCGCAATGACGAGTGCGCCTGATTCAGATGGAAAAATCGTCATAAATGTAGAATCACTCTACGAATCTATGCAGCATTCCGGTCAGTTATATGATAAAACTGGGGATTCTCATTATGATATTATTTCTGCGTTCATAAAGTCCATGCGCGGTAGTGATCCAGATGCCGTATTGCATTATCTTGCTCGAATGATTGTGGGTGGAGAGGACCCAATTTTCATCGCGCGAAGGATCATAATATGTGCTTCTGAAGATGTTGGCAACGCAGATCCTATGGCACTTGTGGTTGCAGCTAGTGCTTTAAAAGCTGTTGAAACCATAGGTATGCCGGAGGGCAGGATTCCGCTTGCACAAGCTGCCACCTATATTGCTTGTGCTCCAAAGTCAAATGCAGCTTATTTGGGAATTGATGAAGCGATTGAAGATATCAGACAAGGGCGAAGCGGGTCTGTCCCTGCATATTTGAAGGATGGGACTGCACTAAAACTGGAGTCCGGGAAGAATGATGTGCTAGGCGGAGGGCGATATGTGTATCCTCATGACCATCGGCAGCATTATTTTAAACAGGAGTACTTGCCGGAAGCGTTGAGAGGCAAGAAATACTACGTGATGGACGGACAGGGGCGCGAGGCGGAGTTTGAGGCTTGGCTCGAACAAATTAGAGATTTCGAAGATGGTACAGAATAACAGTAATTTGAAGGGATGATGAATATGGACAAGGATGGGTTAATTAGTGTGGAAGTGACGGAGGAGGCGGTTCAGTACATTCGAGATAAAGGTGCGAAAGAAGTGACGGTGATGCTGGCGAAGTCTGGCGGGTGCTGAAGTGGCGGCAGTATAGCGGTTCCCGTGTTGGAACTAAAAGCGCCAAAAATGCCTGAGCACTATCAGATAGAAGAAATTCAAGGATTGACGTTTTTTGTGCCGAAGCGGTTGCCGACGAAGGAAGGCAAAATTACGATTGTCGTTGATAAAATATTGTTTATCAAGAGGTTGGATATTCTTGGGGTGAAGGTTAGATAGGGGTTATTTATCATGATTTAGGGCGAGGGTGACTCGTCCTTTTTATTTTTGGGGGGGACGCGATGAGGGCTGGTGTGGAGCTGTGTGGGTCTGACCCCGATAGTTACAACCAGGATCCTAAGCTCAAATATGCACTTTGCATATAACATATAATAAATTGCTTAAAATAATTGAAATTCTAACATTCTCTCTATATTTGAAAGTAAATAAAAATATGTTAAAATATTTCAAAGGTTAAATATTGGTAAGCAACACTTGTTAATAAAATCATTTAATGAAATGTCATATTGATGTTCAAATATTGTTATTCTCCTTAGTCTATTGGATAAAACGATCAAGACAATACTTAAAACGAAGGGATGGTGGTCTTATGAGAGTTTTGCTGATCGGGCAAAAAATTGTAACTCTTGAGGATCTCAATTCCTATTTTTTTGAGCATCATGTTCATGGGTATGTCAGTGCAGGCGCACCAAATTTGCTTAGTCTTGATATTGTCCGTCAATGTGGTATACATATGATAATTTGTCAGTCGTCAGATTATACTATGGAACATTTGCTGACATTCATGAATAAGGTGAAAGAGCATGATCCTAAAATTGTGACTTTATTAATAACTGATCTATCAGAATTGCCTAAAATTAATGAGTCGATGTTGGATTTGATTGACGATTTTTTAGTTGTCCCATTTACACCTTCAGAATTTCATACCAGAATAATTAAACTAATATCAAAATCCACTAGTCCACATAGCAAGGTCAGTGCAGAAGAACGCTTAAAAAGTATACTCGCCTTGATGTCGGAGCATCCTGAATTGAAGAATGACAAATATACAAATCGTGAAATAGATGATTACAGTGACGATGAGGATATATTTATCCCTGATTTGGATATTTTGAAATTAAAAGAATCTTTTGACAGGGAAAGCATAACAACCGGGAATGACCTGTCAGAGTTAATTAAAAGTTTTGATGTAGAGAGTAAAGCGACGGTTGATGAAAAATTAAAAACTGTCAAGAATGACTCAAATCACTCAAATCTTGAAACAACATCGGATTTTGATTTTGAAGGTGTCGATCTTTCGAGTCTCGGTTTTACGGGTCTGACCCCGCCAGAACTTTTACAAAAACAGAACAATATTTCTGAAAATATTGCTGAAGACAAAGTGCATGCTAAAGTTGTTAAATCTGATTTTTGGACGTCCTTAAAATTTGAAGAATTGATGGAAGGTATCGACTTTGACCAAGAACCATTATTAAGTGAATTTAGAAAACAAAAGTATGACGATATCCCCGCAGACAAAATAGAAACGACAAAAAGTGATAATTCAAACAATAAAAAAATTGAAAATAGATCCGAGGATATAAAAGATGTTACAGAGATAACTAATGTTGAACAAGATGATGAAATGACGAGAGAAAGTTGGTTTGGTAAGATTCTCGAATTTCTAGGTCGCCTAATATATTTTTTGCTTATAATTTTCTTGGTGATTTTATCGGCAGTTGTTATTAAAAGTTATTATGATGGTGGAATTGCATCGATTTCTGACTATGGAATATATTCAAACACTGGTGAATTGCAGAATTCTAATCCGAATTTAATGAAAAGCAGTTATCCGGGAGCGCTGATAGTCACAGGTGGGGTCAGACCCGGAACACCATTTGGAGATCACATCTTGTTAATTCTACCGTGGTTGGGCTACATTGTTGATTATGCAAAAACACCAATAGGTTTTTTAATTGTTATCGTGGCGCCGTTTTTATTAATTTTCATCATCGAAATATACTACTGGAACCAACGTAGAAAAGCCAAGTATTACTGAAGTAAATTATTTTAATGTTAAGCTGGAGGTAAAAATGATCTTTAGACAACCGGGCTACAGAAATACAATGGACGTTTTAAAAATTGTAAAGCAAGCTGCCATTATAAACGAAATTGATACCGTAATAATAGCTTCAACATCCGGAGAGACAGCCCGAAAAGCACTTAAAGAATTTGATTTTGTGGGCGAATCTGACAGCCAGGGTCAGACCCGTGGTGACGAAGACCGCAACACCGAGACCCGCGAAGTTGAAATTAGCAGCACCAACCGCCAAATAAAGAACCTCATCGTCGTCTCCCATGTAGCAGGGTTTGAATCTCCTGACAGCGCTGAGCTGACACCCGAAGTCAAAGCAGAACTCGAAGCGGCTGGGGCCATCGTTGTGACTGCGGCTCACAGTTTGGGCGGCATCGGTCGGGCGGCGCGGATCAAGTTTGGGACCTACGGCACAGATGAGCTAATCGCCCACGCATTAAGACTATTTGGTGAGGGAACCAAAGTCGCCATTGAAGTCGCCATGATGGCTGCAGATGCCGGTGCGGTTTCGACGCAGCAGCGGCTGATTTCCATCGGTGGCAGCACCAGCGGCGCAGATTCCGCCCTGATCATGCAGCCCGCCAACACTCATCGTTTTTTCGACATCCGCGTTGACGAAATTCTTTGCAAGCCGGCAGTATCAAAGGCCTGGTTCAAGCAAAAAAAAGAAAGCGAAAGTGAGGATGCCGACCGATGAACCGTCGTCACAGCTTCCTTAAAGGCGCAAAACTCGGCATCCCGATCGCGATAGGCTATATCCCGATCGGGATTGCTTTTGGTGTTTTAGCGTCCTCCACCGGCATTCAAACCGGCATTGGCGTAGCGCTGTCCTCCATTCTCTACGCCGGCGCGAGTCAGTTTGTCGGCGTCGGCATGATGGCCGCGGGCGCCTCGACCCTCGAAATTGTCGCGACCACCTTGATCCTGAATTTCAGGCATTTCATCATGTCCTCGTCCCTTTCACAGCGTCTGCCCGCGACCATCGGCAAACGCTTCCTGGCAGTTCTCGCCTTTGGGGTTACGGATGAGTCCTTTGCCGTCGCGTCCGTCCAGCCGCAGCCCATTTTCGAGCCCTGGAATCTGTTTGGCCTGAATACAATCGCTTATCTCGCGTGGAACGCGGGCACCTTGATTGGACTTCTTTTGGGTGATGCCATCCCGGGAGCCCTGGCCGCGAGCATGGGGATCGCCCTGTATGCCATGTTTATTGGCCTGCTCGTCCCAGGCCTTAAAGGAAATCTGCCGATGGTCACTGTCGCCCTCCTCGCCATCACAATCAGCAGCCTGATCTATTACTTGCCACTTTTTTCTGGTCTCGCCAGCGGGTGGAGGATCCTGGCAGCAACACTGCTCGCTGCCGGCGCAGGCGGTAAACTGCTGGAAAAGATAAGTTTACCCGAAAATAACTCCAGCCGGGAAGGGGGGCATAAACGTGACTGATCCACTTCAGCAATTCATCACGGTACTGCTTATGGCCGTAGTTACATATCTGCCTCGATTAGTTCCAATGACACTTTTGCGTGGTCGAAAACTTAGCTCAGGACTTCAAAATTTCTTGAAATGTGTCCCTTTCGCAGTGCTCGGCGCACTCATTTTTCCTGAGATCCTATATTCGACAACCTCTGTTTCATCAGCTGCAGTGGGTCTGGCCGTGGCGCTAGCGCTTTCCCTGCTGCGTCTTAATGTCGTCCTGGTTGTTTTGGGCAGTATCCTCGCTGTGTTTTTCAGTGCTTGACACGCGGGGTCAGACCCCGGTGTACATAAGATATGAGTGTACATTCAACAGACGGGGTCAGACCCGGGTGGACATAATGCTTTTTAAAATAGTACATTTACAGTCCTTCCTAATTTCACTTTTTAAAATGGAATTGTCTAGTTAATAAAAAAAACTGCCAGTGGAAAGTCCATTACTTAGACTTTCCGCTGGCAGTTTTTTCCCACCTTACCCATCAATCCGGATAAATCATCGATTGCTTCACCTTGGCTGAAATAGCCTCGTTTTTCAATACCTTCAAGATCTCAAAGGCAAAGTAGGCCGCAGTTCCGGCGCTTCGGGATGTGATAAAATTTCCATCATGCTCCACTCTGTTTTCCGACAGGATCGCGCCCTTCAGGTAGTCCTCAAAGCCCGGAAAGCACGTTGCGCGCTTGCCCTTTAAAAACCCGCGCTTTCCAAGCACCAGCGGCGCCGCGCAAACAGCCGCGACGAGCAGCTCTTTCTTCACCGCATCATGCAGCAGCCGGTCCACGTCCCGCGACTCATCCAGGTGCGTCGTCCCCGGCATCCCGCCAGGCAGCACCACAGCCTCGACAGTCTGATCCAGGTCAACCTCCCCAATCAGCGCATCCGCCATGACCTTAATGTGATGCGCGCCGCTCACCTGAAGATGTGTGCCGATGGACACGGTAGTCACCTCCACGCCCCCGCGTCTCAGGATATCTATTGTACTGATTGCCTCAATTTCCTCAAATCCCTCTGCAAGTAACATATAGACCATAATTATCACCTCGCAGTTTATATACCCAGAATTCAACTTAAATTTAACACCCAACGTAAATTTGAGAAAGGGTTGGGGGAGGGGTGACCATCGGCAGAATCACTTTGATCATTTAAATCACTAAAATTAAGAAAAAACGAAATCAATTTGTAACTTTGCTTGCTTTATGGCGCGATTTACTATAGAATGAAATTTGGCCGAAATGCCGCTTGAATTCAATAATTACTTACTGTTTATGTCATAGAGGTCTTGCAAACCCGGAATTTTTCACTTTAAGGCCAAATGGCTGATCATTTCAAGCGATTGTAATTTCTGCAATTCGAAAAAAGGAAGGTATTTAATGGAACCTATCAAATTTAGTAGTTTTAACTGCTCCGAGGCAATTCTCAAAGCTGTCAGCGACATGGGATTCGAGGAAGCGACACCAATTCAGGCACAATCTATCCCATTTATTTTAGAAGGTAGAGACGTCATTGGCCAGGCCCAGACGGGCACTGGCAAAACCGCTTCGTTCGGGATTCCGCTTCTTGAGAAGATCGATCCTAGAAACAAGCAACCCCAAGCCCTCGTACTTTGCCCGACCCGTGAGCTCGCCATTCAGGTGGCGGAGGAGATCGGTCGCCTCGGCAAGTACATCCGCGGCATCAAGTCCGTGCCCATTTACGGCGGGCAGCCTATCGACCGACAAATTCGCGTGCTGAGATCGGGTGCGCAGATTGTTATCGGTACGCCTGGCAGGGTCATTGACCACTTGAAACGCGGCACGCTGAAGCTGCACGAGATCAAGTTCCTCGTGTTGGACGAAGCGGACGAGATGCTCAACATGGGCTTCGTCGAGGACATTACGGAAATTCTCAAGACTGTACCTCCTGAGCGTCAGACGGTGCTGTTTTCTGCGACTATGCCGAAGGCGATTCTCGACATCACAAACCGTTATCAGCGCGACCCGGAGCTGGTGAAGGTCGTCCACAAGGAGCTGACTTCGACGAATGTCGAACAGTTCTACCTCGAAGTTCACTCCCGCGACCGCGTCGAAGTGCTGTCGAGACTCCTGGACATGTACCAGCCGAAGCTTTCGCTGGCGTTCTGCAACACCAAGAAAAAAGTTGATGAAGTCACGGCGCAGCTTCAGACGCGCGGTTTCTCCTGCGATAAAATTCATGGCGACATGAAGCAGCAGCAGCGTGACGCGGTTATGGACCGCTTCCGTACGGGGGCGATTGAGCTCCTGATCGCGACGGACGTCGCAGCGCGTGGCCTGGATATAACTGGGGTAGAGTGCGTTTTCAACGTTGATGTGCCACAGGATGAAGAGTATTATGTCCACCGTATCGGCAGAACCGGACGCGCGGGCAAAGACGGCATGTCCTTCACGTTTGTCAGCGGCAAGGAATTCCTGCTGATGAAAGACGTCATGCGTTATACTTCGAAAAAGATTCAGCGTCATGAAATCCCGTCCATTGCGGACATCGAGGAGATCAAGGCGAAGGAACTCGTCGATAAAATCAAACTAGAGGCTGAGTCCGGCGGTCTTGAGAAATACTACGCGATCCTCGAAGCGATGGCAGAGGAGGGTATGACTTCTCTGGAAACAGCAGCGATCCTCATGAAGATGGAGCTTGAGCGCTACAAGGTCGAGTCCAGCAACGTATGCGAGATCAGCAGCGGCGGCTTTGGGGACACTGGCGCTGGCAACGGTATGGTGCGACTGTTCATCAATGTCGGCAAAAACATCAGCCTCGAACCGCGTGACGTCATCAAGTGGATCACCTCGGAAACCACGGTCACTGGCGAGCAGGTTGGAAACATTGACATTTACGAGAACTTCTCGTTTGTCGAAGTCCCTGAAGCCCGTGCCAATGAGGTCTTCGAGATCCTCAAGAACGCCAAGCTTAAAGGCAAGCGCGTCCGTATCGACAAAGCCCGTGGCCGCAGCGGCGGCGGGGACAACCGTTTTGACCGCAAGCCACGCAGCGGCGGCAGCGGTGAAAAAACCTACAAAGGCCGTGATGCGCGCCATTCAGGTTCCAGCGACAAGAGCTATGGCAGCTCAGATCGTCCAAAGCGCAAGTACAAGCCAGCTGAGTAATTTTAAAGCCCATATTTTCCGCCGATGGTCCCACAACCCCACATCCTCGCCAATCATGGCAAATGAAGTGGGCGGGGTATCGGATTTGGATTAGAAACAAAATTGGATAAGACCCGGAAAACCCACTGCCTGCGGCGGTGGGTTTTTTTGTCGTATTAAAGGTGTGGAAGCCGCTTGCCAGAGGCAATCGGCTTCCTTTGGAAGTGGGCGAAACTTAGCTGATCTAATCCAAAGTCTAAATTCGCGGGTCTTACTCCGTTAAAACCTTGCAGGTCTGACCCCAATGAATCACAGTATATTTTTATTCGAGAAGGGTATACATAAACCGGAATGCAACAGTCAAATATGTAATCCTGGAGGATCAGAGTTATGTGTGGACGCTATTTTGTCGATGAAGCCTTTGAAGAGATACTGCGGCGATACAAAATCCACGACGTCCCTGAGGTGGTTTGGACACCTCGCGAAGTTTTTCCCACTAACGAAGCGCCTGTTGTCATTAAGGCAAAGGATGAAGTTCGCGCGGGTTTGATGAAGTGGGGCTTCGTTTATCCAAATATGAGCCGGCCTGTCATCAATGCGAGAAGCGAAACAGCCGGGGTCAAACCTGCGTTTAAAGACGCGCTGAAAAAGCGGCGCTGCATAGTGCCGGCATCGGGTTTTTTTGAGTGGCATGGAGAAAAAGGGGATCGTACAAAGTTTCGAATTGAGAGGCCAGAGAAATCTATAGTTTCGTTTGCAGGACTTTATACGCCGTTTACGGCAACGGATGGGAATCGCTTTTTTGCTTATGTCATTTTGACGCGGCAAAGCTCGCCGCCGGTTTCGGAAATACATGATCGGGAACCTATTATTTTGAGAGAAGAAGATGAAGAGACTTGGCTGGATCAGGGGACTTCAGAGGCAGAAATTGAGCTTCTAATGCGGCAAGCAGGGCCTCAAGTCGTGTTGAATGCGGTCTGAAACTAAAATTATTCTGGATGTTTCGTAACGGGTCTGCGGCGAGTGTCTATTGCTCCTGGCTGACTGACTTTATGTCAACGCGGGTCTGACCCCGTCGGTACCTCGCCAGTCCAACATTACCTCAACCCGGGTCTGACCCCGTCGGTACCTCGCCAGTCCAACATTACGTCAACCCGGGTCTGACCCCGTCGGTACCCCGCCGATCCAACATTACGTCAACCCGGGTCTGACCCCGTCGGATACTCCGTATGTCCAATTTTACGTCAACCCAGGTCTGACCCCGTCGGACACCCCGTCGGACACCCCCATCAGCACCCACCGTCAAAAAGTAATTTGACACAAATTTTTAATTTTTCTTCAAAATCGTCAATCTCTTAGACGTTTTTTTGACATTACGACTGTATACTCGAGTCAAAGAGAAGCACATGAGGTACTTTGAAGTGACCATCGGCATGAAAATGCTTTTTAAGATGAAGATCAAAGTCCTCAACGTCTAAATTAATGGACTTAAATTCACAGAATTTCACATCACCGTAAACCAAAATGCGACCAATATATGATAAGGAGTGACATTCGAATGCTTAGCAATCAACAAATCGAAAGCGCAATGAAAGTCAAACTGAAGGACATCTTCCCTGAGCTGCCGGCTTACCCGACTTTCGTCGAAGGCATCCGCCGCGCGCCAAAGCGTGCCATGACCCTGACTAAGGATGAAATTGGTCTCGCGCTCAAAAACGCGCTCCGTTACGTCCCTGAAGAGTGGCATGAGATCCTCGCACCGGAATTCCTCGACGAACTCCTGACACACGGCCGCATCTACGCTTACCGCTTCAGACCGCAGGGCAACCTCGTTGGCCGCCCAATCGATGAATACAAAGGCCGCACCCTCGAAGCCAAGGCGTTCCAGGTCATGATCGACAACAACCTAGACTTCGCGATTGCCCTTTATCCTTATGAACTCGTTACTTACGGGGAGAGCGGACAAGTCTTCCAGAACTGGATGCAGTACTGGCTCGTCAAAGGCTACCTCGAAATTATGACCCAGGATCAGACCCTTCACATCGAGTCCGGCAACCCAAGGGGCCTCTTCAAGTCCTCGCCGGAAGCGCCTCGCGTCATCATCACCAACGGCCTCATGATCAGCCAGTTCGACACGGCTGAAGGCTTTGCCCGCGCTGCGTCCCTCGGCGTCGCCAACTATGGTCAGATGACCGCAGGCGGCTGGATGTACATCGGACCACAGGGCATCGTTCACGGCACCTATAGCACCATCCTCAACGCAGGCCGCAGAAATAAGGGCCTCGCGGATGACGCGGATCTCGCCGGCCAGCTTTTCGTCACCTCAGGCCTCGGCGGTATGAGCGGCGCTCAGGGCAAGGCAGCTGAGATCGCTAACGGCGCGGCTATCGTCGCAGAAGTCGACTGGTCCCGTATCGAGACGCGCTTCTCCCAAGGCTGGGTTTCCTCCGTCGCCAGGACGCCAAAAGAAGCTTTCGACAACGCTTACAAGTATATGGCAGAGGGCGTCGGTCACGCCATCGCCTTCCACGGCAACATCGTCGACCTCCTTGAGTATGCCGATGAAAACAACATCCACATCGACCTCCTCTCCGACCAGACTTCCTGCCACGCGGTCTACGAGGGCGGCTACTGCCCGGCTGGCATGAGCTTTGAAGAGAGAACTGCGCTGCTGGGGTCAGACCCGGTACTCTTCAACAAGAAAGTCGACGAGACCCTGAGACGTCACTTTGAAGTCATCAAGCGCCTCACCGCCAAGGGCGTCTACTTCTTCGACTACGGCAACTCTTTCATGAAGGCGGTTTACGACGCCGGCGTCACCGAAATCTGCAAAAACGGCGTGAACGAGCTCGACGGCTTCGTCTTCCCGTCCTACGTAGAAGACATCCTCGGCCCGCTCCTCTTCGACTACGGCTACGGCCCATTCCGCTGGGTCTGCCTCTCCGGCACCGATGAAGACCTCATCAAAACCGACATGGCTGCTATGTCCGTCATCGATCCGAACAGACGCTTCCAGGACCGCGACAACTATGTCTGGATCCGCGACGCCATGAAGAACAAGCTTGTCGTTGGCACCAAGGCCCGCATCCTCTATCAGGACGCCCTCGGCCGCATGAATATTGCCCTCAAATTCAACGAAATGGTCAGAAGTGGTGAGATTGGCCCGGTCATGCTCGGCCGCGACCACCACGACACTGGCGGCACTGACTCTCCATTCCGTGAGACTTCCAACATTAAAGACGGCTCCAACATCATGGCCGAGATGGCGACGCACTCCTTCGCGGGCGACGCGGCGCGCGGTATGAGCCTCATCGCCCTCCACAATGGCGGTGGCGTCGGCACCAGCAAGGTTACCAATGGCGGCTTCGGCCTCGTCCTCGACGGCAGCCTCCGCGTCGACGCGATCATCCAGCGCGCGATTCCGTGGGACGTTATGAACGGTGTCTCCCGACGTGCTTGGGCTCGCAATGAGAACTCCATCAGCACGGTCGTCGAGTACAACCAGATCCGCGGCGGCCAGGACGTCCTTGCCCTCCCGTATGTGGCGGATGAAAGCATGATCCAGTCCGCGGTTGAAAAGGCGCTGGCTGGCAAATAGAATACCTTTTAGTCGAGTTGGGTTGTCCGGGCCGCGGTGTGCTGGTCCGGATGACCATCGGCGTGATCTTCTTTAGTAATAGTGACCTAAGCCCAGTCGTCCAGAACGTCAACGTTTCCATGGCTTGAAGATTTATATAGAGCAAGTACACAAAACCATTTTAGCCGATGGTCCCACGTACGCCCAATATAGATTTTCCAAGCTTTGTGGGGCACCTGACGCTGTGGGGGGCTGGGCTTTTTATGTCTCGAAAGGGGAAAGACGGGCTGCTGATCCTCGCTTAAGATTGAGTGAGGGAGAGTTAAGTCTGAATATTTGTAATGATAACAAAAATAAATTTATGATATTTTGTGATCTGAGTCACTTTACTTCTAATTGAGATGTGTTATCATTTAAGATGAAGGCATGAAGAACGGAGATTAGTAGGTCTGCGGCTAAGGCCTATTGACCCCACGTGATGAGTTAAGCAGGTCTGACCCCACATGATGAGTTAAGCAGGTCTGACCCCACGTGATCTTTTCAGAAATTGCCAATCCCTCTGAGCGACATGGTATCTCAAGTAGGAGTGAAGACTATGAATGATAAGAAGATGCTGACCCCAGCGGAAATTGCTGAAACAGCGGTTGACACCGCGACGAAAAAAGCGGGTCTGACCCCGTCTGTTCAATTTGCGCTCGCCATTCTTGCAGGGGCGTTTATCGCATTCGCTTCTCAAGGCTCCAATATGGCGGCTTTCAATCTGTTTGCGGAGGCTGAGACCTATGGGCTTGGCAAAGTCCTGGCAGGCGCCATTTTTGGCACCGGGCTCATGCTGGTCATTCTGGCCGGCGGCGAACTGTTTACTGGGAACACGCTCATGGCGGCGGCGGTATTATCAAAAAAGGTGCGCGTTTCTGTCATGATTAAGAACTGGGCCGTAGTATTCACCGGAAATTTTGTTGGCGCCATGCTGGTCACCCTTATGATCGTGGCTTCAGGCCAACTGGACAGCGGGGGAGGGCTCCTTGGGGGTCAGACTTTGAAGATCGCCGTCCATAAGGTGAATCTGCCGTTTCTGTCAGCGTTTTTCCTGGGCATCATGGCCAACTGGCTTGTAACCCTAGCGGTTTGGCTTTCCTACGGCGCACGGGATATGACAGGCAAGATTTTGGCTATCTTTTTTCCAATCTGGCTGTTCATCACCTCGGGCTTTGAACACAGTGTAGCCAACATGTATTATGTGCCTGCAGGGATTCTTGCGAAATCCAATCCTGCATGGGCAGCTGCCTCAGGACTCTCTGCCGATGCTCTCAACACCCTCACCTGGCAAAACTTTCTCATCGGCAATCTGTTGCCCGTAACCCTTGGCAATATTGTAGGCGGCGCGGTTTTCGTCGCTGGAGCCTATTGGTTTATTTACCTGAAAAACAAGAAGGATCTGAAGCAGGATCCGCTTTCCAGATTCATCAACGCGGCGTAGGTAACCAATCACGGATGCGTTATGCGGGTCTGACCCCGTTAGTTAATTTGCCCCGTCTGTTAAGTTATGCGGGTCTGACCCCATATGTTCACCCCATATGTTCATTAGCAGGTCTGACCCCGTCTGTTGCCCCAGCAGGTCCGACCCCGTCTGTTCATTTTGAGTTATAATTTTAGGAAATTGCAATTATTTGAATTTATAAATTCTTTTATTCCGTACTACGGATGTTAAAGTGTTGATATTGCTGCGTTCCACCTGGTGGGATAATCAATGAGTCAGAATAATTCATAGATTAATTATACAAAGTGAAATTTTTATTGTGAAGGATTGCATAGGTTAATTATCAGAAAATTTTATAAATACGAAATATTAATAGGCAAAAATGATTAATAATTTTATTAATACAATAATTCTAATAAACTATTGTGAAATTATGAAAGTCGTGTTACTATGATATTGTTAAAATAAATACAATAAAAGTTGTAACTCTTTTATCCGCCATCATAAAATAAAATTGATAACATTTATAGGAGAGAGATGAATGAACGAGAAAAAAATGCTGACCCCAGCAGAAATTGCAGAAGCTACTGTAGAAACGGCAAAGAAAAAAGCGGCGCTTAGTCCGATTTCACAATTGTTACTTGGTGTCCTTGCGGGGGCATTTATAGCGTTTGCTTCACAAGGATCCAATATGGCTGCCTTTAATTTGTTCGCAGATCCATCGACTTATGGCATGGGTAAGGCACTCGCAGGCGCAATCTTTGGAACAGGCTTGATGTTGGTCATCCTGGCCGGCGGGGAACTTTTTACTGGAAACACTCTGATGGTCGCGGCTGTCATGATGAAAAAAATCACGCCAAGTCAAATGTTTAAAAACTGGGTAACGGTTTATTCTGGAAACTTCATTGGTGCTATGCTGGTGACTTTTATGATTGTCTATTCCGGACAGCTTAACAGCGGTGGTGCGCTCCTTGGTGGCCAGACTATCAAGATCGCAGCTTATAAAGTTAACCTGCCATTCCATTCTGCTTTGTTCCTTGGCATTATGTGCAACTGGTTGGTCACTTTGGCGGTTTGGCTCTCCTACGGTGCAAAAGATATGACTGGCAAGATCCTTGCAATTTTCTTCCCAATCTGGCTGTTTATCACTTCTGGCTTTGAACACAGCGTTGCGAACATGTACTACATTCCTGCCGGGATCCTTGCAAAGGCTAATCCGGCTTGGGCGGAGGCCTCGCATCTATCGGCAGAGGTTCTGAGCACTTTGACCTGGAAAAACTTCCTGGTTGGAAATCTGCTTCCTGTCACTCTGGGAAATATCATTGGCGGCGTCGTTTGCGTCGGTGGCGCATACTGGTTCGTCTATCTCAGATCCAAGAAAACGCCGCAGCACGATCCGCTTACGACTTTCGTTAAGAAAGCGGCGTAAACAATTTGATTCAAACACGACCCTCTGCGAGCGCAGGGGGTTTTTTAATGAACAGCTGGGGTCAGACCTGCATATCAAGACCTGCGAAGCATGAACAGACGGGGTCGATAGGCGCAAGCCGCAGACCTGCAAAGTACTTCAACCGACGGGGTCAGACCTGCAAAGTACTTCAACCGACGGGGTCAGACCTGCAAAGTACTTCAACCAACGGGGTCAGACCTGCAAAGCACTTCAAGACCCGAAAAGCACTTCACAGCCTTTGCAATGCCCACAAGATGCAAAAAAGTTACGGAATATGACAATCACGTGAGGCATATGCAATTTTGTTGTATAATGAATTAAACAGATCTTCTGTACACCGAATCATTTCTCCCCACAAAAAATTGCAAAATGCATTTCGAATGGTTTTATATAGAAATCATCCACCAGGAGGCGTTTACATGGTTCCAGCAATAGAACTGAAGCTCCTCGGGATTCCCGCGGTTTACGCCGGCGGCAAGCCCGTCAATATGACGCTCAAAAAAGCTGAGGCCATCCTCTATTTCATGGCCGTGGAGACGACCAGCACCCGTGACGCCCTCTGCCGCCTGTTTTGGCCGGACAGCGACACCGAATACGCCCGACGCAGCCTGCGCAACGCCCTCTACCTGATTCGCAAGCACGTCGCCGAGGACCTGCTCTCCATGCCTAACCACTCCAGCGTTCAACTCAACAAGGACGCCGTCTGGCGCTGTGACCTATGGGAGCTGGAGCCGGTGCAGGCCGTCACCCGGGAGGACCTGACCCTTCTGAGCGGATTCTCCTTTAAAGAAGACGAATTCTTCCAGGAGTGGCTCATCGACCAGCAGCGCAGCGTTCAGCAGAAAATTTTCGACCACCACAAAAAAACTGCGAACCGCCTCGAGGAAGAGGACGACTACGCCGAGGCCGCCAAGGCCCGCGAGAAAATGGTCCTTATTGACGCTTATGACGAAGACAACATCCGCGCCCTGATGAGCCTCTACCTGCGCACCTCGGAGTACAATCACGCTATCGAGGTCTACCAGAAGCTGATGCGCACCATGAAGGACGAGCTAGGCGTCGTGCCGGACAATGACACGACCCGCCTCTACGAAAAAATCCTCGAACTCAAGGGCAAGCAGACCGCTCAGGCCACCGCGAGTCCCAAGACCTACTTCTTTGGCCGCTACGACGAACTTACTGCCATCGAAGACGAGCTCTACAATTTTCTGGAGAATCACCACCACCGCCACATCCTCATCACAGGGGAAGCCGGCATAGGCAAGACCACCCTGGTGGAGCGCGTCATCAGCGCACTGGAGCTCAGCGAGAAAACCGCCGCGCCGCCTTACGAACACACCTATGACCATCAGGCAGACAAAGATAATAAGAAGACCATCGGCAGCAAAAAAGAAAAAAATTCTGCCGATGGTTCCAGCCCCAACCCCACCACCAAACCGCAACACCAGCTCCCCGTCAAAGTTATGCGGGCGGCGGCGTACCCCATGGAGCACGATTTGCCGTACCGCATTTTCCGCGGCATCCTGAGGGAAATGCTGCAGGAACTGGGCGAGACCGGCACCAGCCGCATATTCGGCTTCGCGGACTTCATAGCGCCGGCCATGGCGACCCAAGGTCTGGAAGGGGACGAGCGCATCCGCTACGAGGACATGGTGCAGGAGGTCAGCGACCTGCTCACCCGCTATTCCCAGCGTCGAAACGTGGTTCTGATCTTCGAGGATCTCCACTGGGGTCAGACCCACTCGATCAATCTGCTCCTTGAGCTCATTCGCGAGCACCTGAAAAACGTCATGGTCATCATGACCTCGCGGGACGTCAAATCCAAAGCGCTGGACTTCATGACAGCCTGCGGCTGCAAGGAAAAATGGCTGCTCCGTGTGCCACTGGCACGTTTTTCACCCGTCGAGGCCCGGCAATTTCTCCGAAACGGCCTTCGCAATTCGACCGTGACCCTGGATGAGGCGGCCATGTCCCGCTATATCGAGGCCTCCGAGGGCAACACACTGCTCCTGCGGGAATACCTGGATCTGATCAACGAGGGGACCATCGATAAGCTCGACACTCTGAAGTTTGACGAGCTCATGCGTTCGAAGCTCATTGGCCTCTCCGAGCCCGCCCAGCGCGTGGCGGATGTCGCCGCGCTGTTCATGGAATCCCCGGATTATGAGGCGATCCAGGCCATCGCTGCCTACGAGGACGTGGAGCTGGTGGACCTGATCGAAGCTCTTAGAGGCGCGGGCATTCTCGAGGAGTGGGTGGACGGCGAGCGCCTGATCTACCATTTTACCCACCAAAAACTAAAGGATTACCTCACCGATCAAATTTCCGTCACCCGACGCAGGATCCTGCATAAAAAGATTGCTGACTACTACGAGCACCTGTATGCCCAGCGCGGCGGTGTTTCCGTATTGCCTTATGTCATCCACCACAGCCGTCTGGCGTCGGACGCACGCCGCGAATACCGCTACCGCGTCATTTACGGCCGCCGCTACCTCGACCGCTGGCATGAAGTGTTCAGCGGCCAGAACGTCGACCTCGAAGGGGGTCTGACCCTGGAGGACAAGGTCATGCAGTCCATCGACGAGGCCCGCAGCCGGCTTGATGCCAAGGATGAGAGCATCGTCACCTACGACCACCAGGTTCTCTACATGCGTGGCCGCCGTGCGATTCGCGAAGGGCGTTATGCCGATGGTCTCGAGTCCATCGACAAAGCCATCCGCTACTTCGAGATCCACCGCTGCGAAGATTTGCTGGAGCTCTGTCTCCTTCAAAAGATCTACTATGCGATCCAAACCGGCAAGTTGGAGCTGTTTGACTCGCTCCTCAGCGAGCTCGGCCACCTCATGGGCGGACCGGGGGAGCCGACCGGGGATCTCATCCACGTTTTCTGGCGCCTCAAAGGGCTTCATGCCACGCTGAGCGGGGATACTGAAAGCGCCCAGAACTACTTAATGATGGCACTGCAGTATCTCGAGCCTCTCACAGAGGAACAGCCCCGCACCCATTCCGCCATGGCAGCGACATTGAATTACCTGGCCATGGCCTATGAAGGCGAAGGGCGTTACGATGAGGCCTTCCACACCCTAACCCGCGCTATGGAACAAGCCGAGCTCAGCTTGCCGTCCAACGGCCTCGCCCTGATTCTCACCAATCTGTCTCTGGCGCAGTTCAGGCAGGGCAGGATGGATCAGTCCCTGGAGTCCGTCGTCCGGGCCGTTGAAATTTTCGAGCTTACCAAGAGCATTTGGGGCCGGGCCAAGGCGGAAGCCCATCTCGCCCGCCTTATGGATATAGCGGACATTCCAGAGAGTGTCGATGAGCACCTGGGCCGCGCCAGAGAATACGCCCAGCTCATGGGCAACCCTTACGAGATCCGCTTTGTGCAGGAAGCAGAGGCGGAGATTAGGTCCCATCCGTATCATTTGAGTAATGCGGGTCAATAGAAAAATGCAGGTCTGACCCCAATGGATCAATAAAAGTTGCAGGATTGCGATGAAAAATGCAGGTCTGACCCCGTCGGATCAATAAAAAATGCAGGTCTGACCCCGTTGGCCCCCGTCGGATTAATAAAAAATGCAGGTCTGACCCCACGTGTTTACGTGGGGTCAGACCCGCATCTAAAATGCTATTCCATTTTCCTAGTTTTGCTTCTCTTCCAGCGCCGCAATCTGACTGGAAAAATAATGCCAAGGCGCCGGGTAGGACTTGGCGCCGCCTGCATCATTCAAACCACCCGGGAGCGCCCTGAAGCTCAAGGCAGTCCTTTTTGCAGGATGATAAAATCTGATTTCGTACGACCAAAGTCCAATAGGGTTGCCGTCTTTCACAAAGTCCGGGTTATATTTGGCATCTCCCAAAATTGGAAAGCCACTGGCCGAAAGCTGCACACGAATCTGGTGACGCCGGCCGGTGAGCAGCAGCACATCCAGCAGGGCAAGAGGGGAGGCAGCCTCCGTTAGTGCAGCGTCGGTCCGCCCGATGACTCGATATTTCAGCTCCGCCGTCTGCCCCTCAGGGCCATGTGCGACTTCTACAACGTTGCCCGGCGTGGTTCTCAGCTGATGAACCAGGTGGCCGCTGTCGTCTATGGGCTGACCCTGTACCACGGCGAGGTAGCGTTTTTTGATGCGACCATCGGCAAATTGGGCACTAAGGTGGCCCGCCGCCTCGCGGGTCTTGGCGTAAACCATGACGCCGCCCACTGGACGATCGAGACGGTGCACGAGTTTCGCGGTCTTGCCGGTCTCGCCGGACGCCTTCATGTGAGCCTGAACCGCCTCGAGCAGAGAAGGGGCCTTGGTCGGATCCGGCTGGCACGGCATGCCCGGGGGCTTCACGACCACAATGACGTGCTTGTCTTCAAATAAAATTTTCAGCATTGTTATGTCTCCTTTTTTTCACACTTGTATCTGCGATTGAAGTATGTGTATAATAGTCCTAATCTTGTGCAAATTTACGGAGCCGGCCACGATCGCGTGGCGCTGCCCGTCCGGAGGTGTCACATGCAGCTGAACCTGAAACGGTGGCTCGGCGCCATGCTTGCCCTGAGCTTAAGTTTAATCGTTTCTTTCGTTACGATCAACCATTTCGACGCTATTGTCGCGTGGATCGCGAAAATTGCCGGCGCCACGACCCCGTTTATCATTGGCCTCGTGATCGCCTACATCCTCGACCCGGTGGTCAGCTTCCTGACGCGGACCTTCAAGTTTGGGCGGGGCGCGGCCATCGGCGTGCTCTATCTTTTGCTCCTGGTCATTTTGGCCGGGTTCGGCTGGCTGGTTGTGCCGATGGTCATTGACAACGCCTCCGAGATCATCGCTGACGTCCCGCGGCTCATCAACATGGCGAACACTAAGCTGTCCGACAGCGGCATCCTCCAGAATGAAACAGTACAAGAGGCACTGGTCTCCATCCGCGGGCGCCTGGCGGAGTGGGCCAACATCCTGCTGTCCAACCTGACCCAAGGGCTGATGAGCGTCACGTCCGCGGTGTTCAGCACCATGATCGGGATCGTCGTGTCCATTTACACGCTGATCGACAAGAAGCGGCTGCAGGCCTCCATGGTGAGACTTTGCCGCGCGGCCTTCGACGATGCCCGGGCCCAGTCCATTTTCGACTGGGGCGCCAAGGTCCACAAGATTTTCTCCAAGTTTATGACGGGACTCATCGTTCAGGCCACCATTGTGGGTGTGCTGTCCTTCGTTGGCATGACGGTCCTGGGGGTTCGGTATGCCGCGATCTTCGGGCTGCTGCTGGGCCTCACCAACGTGATCCCGTATGTAGGCCCGTTTATTGGGGCCATCCCGGCGGTGGGCATTACGCTTCTATATAATCCGCTGAACGCCCTGAAGGTCGCCATTCTGATTGTGGTTGTCCAGCAGATCGACGCGAATCTGGTCGGTCCGCGCATTATGGGCAATTATATAGGGCTTCGGCCCATGTGGATCGTGCTCGCCATCTCCCTCGGCGGATCCTTCGGCGGCATGATCGGCATGATTTTGTCAATTCCGGTCGCCGCGATTCTCAACATTGTCCTGGTGCACGTTATAGAAAAGAAGGAAAAAATGGCGACGGAAGCGGACGACACAATTTAGAATGAAGAAACTCGGTGTCAGCGGCTAGCGCCTATCAACCCCAAGTTTCTCCCAAAAAGAAACTCGGTGTCTGACACCGAGTTTCCCCCAAACTCATCAAAATTCCCTAATTAGAGAAAGGAACATCAGAGAATGCCAGACTTAACGAATTTGAAAACAAGCTGCCAAGACACCAAAAATGTTGCTTCCCACGATAAGATGCGAAAGCCGGAGTGGCTGAAAATTAAGAAAGGCGAGATGCGGGACATCATAGAAGTCGAAAAGATGCTCTCCGCGAATCAGCTGCATACTGTATGCAGAGAAGCCAACTGCCCGAACCGCATGGAGTGCTACGGCAACAAGACAGCGACCTTCTTGATCATGGGGCCAAACTGCACCCGCGGCTGCCGGTTCTGCAATGTCACCAAGGAAGCTCCGCTCTGCCTGGATTCCGAGGAGCCGGCACGCGTCGCACAGGCCGTGGTGGAACTCGGTCTCAAGCATGCCGTCGTCACCTCCGTCACCAGAGATGATTTAGCCGATGGCGGCGCATCCCACTTCGTCGCCGTCATTCGGGCGATTCGCGAAGCGTCTCCCGGCACTTCCGTTGAAGTTTTGATCCCGGACCTCCGCGGCAACTGGGACGCCCTGGAAGTCATCATGACTGAGCGCCCTGATATTTTGAATCACAACGTTGAGACCATTGAGCGTCTTTATCCTGAAATCAGGCCGGAGGCGGTTTACACGAGATCCCTGGAGCTGCTGAAGCGCGCGAAAGCCATGCAGCCGGATATTTTAACGAAATCCGGGCTGATGCTGGGACTCGGCGAGACCGAAGAGGAAGTCCTCAAGCTCCTGTCTGACCTGAGGGCGCATGAGGTGGATCTGGTGACCATCGGCCAATATCTGCCGCCTTCTGCGGAGCATTATCCGGTGAAGGAATACGTGCATCCTGAGGTGTTCGAGCTGCTCTCGAAAAAGGGCATGGCCATGGGCTTCCAGGACGTGTCCTCCGGGCCGCTGGTGCGCAGCTCCTATAACGCAGGAAAAGTCTACGACCAGATTCAAGATCAAGGCCGCGCCTAGGCGGGCGCTTTTGACGGTTTTGCAGGTCTGCGGCTGCGTCTATTGACCCTGTCGGATCACCCTGCGGTTTAGTAGGTCTGACCCTGTCGGATCACCCTGCGGTTTAGTAGGTCTGACCCCGTCGGATCACCCTGCGGCATAGCAGGTCTGACCCCGTCTGTCATTATCCCTTCACGCGAGGCGATAAATGGTGTACACTTAAATCGAAAATGAATGTTATTGCTCCGCTGATTAACTATTTGAGTGTGTTCTCGCCAGTCTGTCCATTTTGAAAGTTTCAACCCATTTCAATTTTGACTTCTTAATCACCGGAGCAATATGATGGAGGCTAATTCAATGAAAATTCCGTTTTACCATCTCGACGCGTTTACGGACCGGCAGTTTGCCGGGAATCCATCGGCCATCTGTCCGCTGGAGGAGTTTATTGACGAAGAGCTCATGCAGAAAATTGCTAGGGAGAACAACCCATCGGAAACTTCTTTCATTGTTAAGCGAGATGGGTACTATGACGCCCGCTGGTTCACTGAAAACAAGGAGCTCGACCTGTCCGGCCACGGAACGCTGAGCAGCGCGTACATCGTGTTCACCAAACTCGAGCCAGAGCTCGACCGCGTCAAGTTCAAGACCAAGAGCGGCATTCTCGAAGTCTATAAAGAGGGCGATCACCTGGCTATCGATTTGCCGGCACGCCCTGCGGTCAGATCAGAAATGCCCTACGAGCTGGTCCTCGCCCTTGGCAAACTCCCTAAGCATGTGTATCGCTACGCGACCCGTGACTACATGGTCATTTACGACGACGAGGACCAAATCCTCGACCTCGACCCTGATTTCGAGGAGCTCCTGAAGGTCCAAACCCACGGCGTCATCTGCACCGCGCCGGGTCACGACGTCGACTTCGTGTCGCGCTATTTCTTCCCGGTCACCGGCAAGGACGAGGACCCGGTCACAGGTTCCGCCCACTGCACCCTGGCGCCTTATTGGAACTCGGTTCTCAATAAAAGGGTCATGACGGCGAAGCAGCTTTCAAAGCGCGGCGGCAGCCTCCAGGTCGAGGTCATTGGCGACCGCATCAAGCTGATGGGCAAAGTCGTCACTTATATGGAGGGGACCATTACCGTTTAGGTCTTCCCAAAGGAAAAGGAAATCAAATTATGTCGTTTGATGCAGTAACTGCAGTGAATGTGGCTTCATCCAGCGCGGCGGCGCTTGGCGCGTCCGGTAATTTTTCGGCCCTGCTCGTGTCCGGGTTGCCCCTCGGCGACTGGCAGCTTGAGCTATTGCTTTGGTTCCAGTCCCTGCGCCACCCGGTCCTGACCTGGATCATGGGCGCCCTGACCATGCTTGGCGACGATCTGTTTTACATTGCGGTGCTTTCCGTGATGTACTGGACCGGTTCAAGTGCATTTGCCGATGGTCGCTTCAACAGCCACCGCCGGCTCAGCTCAAGTCATGATCTCTGCTCAGGCAGCGCCAAAAGACCTCAAAGTCGTCAAAACACCTTCGAACTCATGCAGCTGGTGGTGTTTTCCGTACTGCTTAACATTGTCATTAAAAACTTTGTAGATGCACCCCGTCCCTTTGAGGCCGTCTCCGGGATTGAAGGCCTTTGGACCTTCACCGCAGGGAGCGCCTCGTTCCCAAGCGGCCATGCCCAGACTGCGGCGACCTTTTGGCTGGCGCTGGTTTCGGCCGGTGCAGGCGTTCGGAAGGGGAGACGGGGCGGTGGTGTGACCATCGGCATAGCCTGTTCTTTTATTGTTCTGATCTCTTTGTCGCGTCTTTACCTGGGCGTGCACTGGCCTCAGGACGTGCTGGCCGGCGGGCTGATTGGCGGCGTTTTGGGCCTTCTTGGTCCGTCTTTTTTAAAGGGATTCAGCCGATGGTTCCTCATCCCCACATTCGCCCTGTCCGCCATAGGAATTTTCGTCTTTCTGGATCATTCCGCGGTGCAGCTGACAAGTCTGCTGATTGGGGCGACCATTGGGCATGGGAATTCTGGATTAACGTCGAGATCAACAGGCACTGCCGTTAAAGGCGCTGACGCAGATCCAGGCGCAGACCTGTTACGTCCAGCAAAGCCAGCACATTTACTTTTCGGCATAATGACAGTCGCTGCGGCTTACGGGACGACGACCTGGCTGTTGACGGCTTTTGGTTTTCCGGAGCTCATTGTCGATGGGCTGGCTACCCTGGAAACCGGTCTGATGATCACCTGGGGTGTACCGGCGCTGCTAGAAGCGGCCAGATCCGGAACTTGAGCAGGTCTGCGGCTAGCGCCTATTGACCCCACATGTTCCATTTTGAGGAGGGTATTTTCAAATGAAGGAAATTTTCTTTGCCGGCGGCTGCTTCTGGGGCGTCGAGGAATTTTTTTCGAGAATTGACGGCGTCGAGGATACCGAAGTCGGCTATGCCAATGGCATCACTGAAGATCCTGACTATAAGCAGGTCTGCACCGGCAAGACCGGATTCGCTGAAGCCTGCCAAATCAAATATGATCCTGAAGTCATCAGCCTGGACACCTTGCTCGACAAGCTGTTCAGTGTCATTGACCCGACGCTGATCGACAGACAGGGACCAGACATTGGCAATCAGTACCGCACGGGCGTTTACTACGTGGACGAGGCCGACCGACCGGTCATTGAAGCCTACTTCGAAAAAGTGCGGTCACACTATGATCTGCCAATTCGAACAGAGCTCGAACCACTGAAGAATTTTTATGAAGCGGAAGAGTACCACCAGGACTATTTGAAAAAGAATCCCGGCGGCTATTGCCACATCAAGCTAGACTGATCAAGTCGCTGAACGGAGTGATCTCCAATGGATCTAAAAGAACTTCACTATTTTCACGTCGATGCCTTTACTGACGCGCCTTTCGCAGGCAGCCCCACCGGGGTCATTTTGCTTGAAGACGCGCTCTCCGAGGAGACCATGCAGATGATCGCCTCTGAGCTGAACCATTCTGAGACCGCGTTTGTCATCCGCCAGCCCCATGAGGTGATGCGGAATCAATGCGCCTTTTATGCGCTGCGCTGGTTCACGCCGGAAACGGAGGTCCATTTCTCCGGGTCTGCGACTCTCGCGGCGGCCAAAGTGATTCAGCAGGAGCTGGGTGTCAGTGCGCCCTGCATTGTGTTTAAGACGATCATCGGCGAAATCTCTACTAAAACGGCAGGGGGCTACATTACACTTACGCTGCCCGTGGACGATTACGAGGCGCTGGACCCCTCTGAGCAGGTGCTTTGGTACCTCGGCATCAACAATTATCAGCGGGCTGTGTACAGCCGCAATCTCAAGAAGCTGATCATTGAGGTGGATGACGAGCTGACGCTGTCGCGGATCAAGCCTGACTTCAACAAGCTGCGGGGCATTGACCTTGATTTTGACCTCGGCGGCCTGTGCATTACTTGCAGGAGTTCAAATCCTGAGGATTATGATTTTGCCTCCAGGTATTTCAATCCCTGGATTGGGGTGGATGAGGATTCTATTACCGGCTCCATTCACACGGTCCTGGCGCTGTACTGGTCCCGGGAGCTCGAAAAGAAGCACCTCGTCGCCGTGCAGTCTTCGAAGCGCGGTGGCCGCTTGATCCTCGATCTGCTTGACGATGGCACGGTTGAAATCTCCGGCCGCGCTTATGTGGCCATCGAAGGCAGAATCCGTCTGCCAATCTGATTTAATCAAATCGAATGGCGTTTTAACTATTAAAGCCGCTGAGCTAAAGTGTTTGCCCGTGGTCATCTTTCCCGGCATCCTCTCAAGCTCAGCGGCTTTTTAAATTTACGAATTTTGCAGGTCTGACCCCGACGATTCACAAATTTTGCAAGTTTATTGCAGGTCTGACCCCGACGGATCACCCTGTTGATTAAATTATGCAGGATTATTGCAGGTCTGACCCCGTCGGCTGAACCATGCAGGTCTGACCCAATGTGTTAGCTCAATTTCCTCTGACGGCTGAATGCTGCCATGAACGACAGCGCCGACAACGTAATGGAGATTGGAATCACCCAGTAGCCTATTCCAATTCCGACCCAATCCGTCACACCGCCAATCAGGAGACTCGTGATGAGCGTCATCAAGTTGCCCGCCGTCGACACCAGCGCGATGGCCGTCGCCCGAAATTGTCCGAAGTCGCGGGCTAGGATTATGGTGACCATCGGGAATACTAAAGAATAAAAGAAGCCCGACCCGGCAATCAGGTACAGTCCGGCCTCACCGAGGAGCATCCCGCTGATGTAGAGGACCGACGCGCAGGCGGTGAACACTACGACGCTGCGCACGTACCCCAGCTTCTCAGCGATCACCCCTCCAAGGAGTCTGCCGATGGTAAACAGACCAAAAAACACCGCGCTGATCTCACCGGCCTTGTCTTCGGCAAAGTTGTAAATGGTTTTGAGGTAATAGACAATCCAGTTGGCGGTCTGAAGCTCGGACGCGACGTAGAAACCGACGCCAAGGGCCAGCAGTACCAGATAGGCTTTGTGGGGGAGGGCGCTCAGCCTGACCTTCGAGGCGCCGGTCATAGCGTTTGGCTCCTTCATAAAGAAGGTGAGGACGGCAGTGACAAAGAAGAGGATGCCGACCATTTGGAAGAGATCGACCCAGTCAAAGCCGCGGGACACCAGTTCTCCGCCGGCCCTTTGGCTGAGGGTCAGACCCAGTCCGAAAAAGAAATGGACGAGATTGACTAAGATAGCAGGGTAGCGCACCTGAATGACCGTGGCCATGGTGTTCAGGGAGATAATGAGCAAGGAGACGCAAAATTGAATCAAGCTGTAGCCAATAACGAAAAGCGTGTAGCTCTGAATTTGTGAAACGGCAAGAAACAGCACGCCATTCAGGAGTTGGGCGATCAGAATAATTTTTTTAAGCCCAAAGCGTTCGCCCCACTGGCTGCCAAAGTAAATGGCGAACACGCTGAAAAAGGTTGTGGCTGTAAAGAGCATGCCAATCTGCCCGTCCGTCACGTTAAAGCTTTCTATGAAATTGGGCACCAAAATGCCGCGTATGCCGGTGGACATGGCGAGTCCGAAGATCGACACAAAGGCGACCAGGATCATCCATTTCTTGTTGGTTTTCAAAGGGGGATACCTCCGTGGAAAGAATAGGTTGGGATGTTCGGGTGCGGCGGAAAAAGCCGATTGTGCTTTGCAGGCTGCGGCTGCGGCTGACGCCTGTCAACGCCTATCGACCCCGTCGCATACATGAGTGGGTCTGACCCCGTCAGGTACTTTTGCAGGTCTGACCCCGCGTGGTACACGAGTAGGTCTGACCCCGCGTGGTACACGAGTAGGTCTGACCCCGCATGATCCACCTTATGTCCATAGTAAGTTTTTCTGCTGCCGGCGTCAAAGACATTTATCCCTTTTTTCCAGTACAATGTTTTTCGGATTTTCACATTCCATGTTTATTTTTTATTGAGAAAAGGGTATGAATGCCCTAAGAGGTGATCACATGAGCGCGTTTAGAAAACCCATAAAAATCAGCAAAAGCGAAAGCAAGTACAGGGATGTCACCATTCAGCTCTTTAATCTGAATATCCTCAGCCACAATCAGGGGCCGGCCTTTGCCGTGCTGCTGAAAATTGCCGCACTGACAGCGTTCGCGTACACCGTCAGCAGATTCATTAACGGCGAACCGTTATTCAAAAAACACGCTTAAAGGAGTGACGTGCATGTTAGTCGTAAGAAAAAATAAATATGAAGAGCTTGAAAAACTCAGACGAAAAACGAATGCCATCCGCTTGGTAGAAGGTCTGTTGATTGGTTTGGCCATTGGGGCTATGATCGCATTTCTCCTGACACCTTGGGACGGCAAGCAAAACCGCAGTTACGTCAAGGGTCAGTTTGGCGGCCTCAGAGAAAAATGCCGCGGCCTTTGGAGCAGCTGTGGTTGGTGTGGCTGTGGCACCTGCGACGCAGATGAAGAAGACGAAGATCCTCATGAAGGATTCTAAGACGATTAAACTGTTTAAAAAGGTTAGCAACTCTTAAGCGTCGACGATCCCCAACCCGCAAAAATTTGTTTTTATGGCGGCACATACTGCCGCTTTCTTTTTGCGGCGGTGGACCATCGGCAAAAACAAAAACCAGAGAGGCGGATATCCAAATATGAAATATAATCATACCATAGTCATCAACCATTCCCGAGGCAGGGTCCTTGAGCTCATGATGGCGACCGAACACATGCCTAAATGGCAGCGCGGCCTGACCGTTGTTGAGACCCTTGAAGGCGAGCCCTTCACACTCAACGCCAAAACGCGTCTCGTCTTTGACACAGGCAAGAAGAGCCTCGAAATGACGGAAACCCTGATTGACATGCGTCTGCCGGACGCCTACACGGCCGTCTACGAGACAGATGAGCTCTGGCACCGCATCTCGAATATGTTCTCGGAACTCGACGGCAAAACGCTTTGGTCCACTGAAAACGAGTTCGTCTTCAGCGGCTTCATGCGCTTCCTTGGCCCGCTCATGAAAAAAGCCTTCATGAAGCGTACGGAATATGAAATGGCGCGCTTCAAAGAATTCGTTGAGGATTTTGATCAAATCAAGGAAGAATCCCCAAACTCAGATGAAGTGTAAAGCTTTTAAGGTTTTAAGGCTTTCAAAGCTTTCAAAGCTTTAGCCGATGGTCCCTTAACCCCCAACCCTTCACCCACCAAAAACGACAACTAACGGGAGTGATGCCTGTGGAACTTTACAATAAATCTCGCCAACCGCTGAAATATCTGAATCTCCTGTTTTACGCCGCCACGCTGGCGGTCAACGCACTTGCCAACATCCTGCCATTCAACGGGCTGACAACGGGGGAAGCATCGAACGCCTACCGCAATTTATTCGCCCCGGCACCTATTACATTTTCCATCTGGGGTGTCATTTATCTGCTTCTAGGATTTTTCGTGATTTACCAGATGGGATGGACCACAGGCGCAAAGCGTGGTGTTTCTCGGGTTACATCGGATATAGGCGCACTGTTTATAATAGCTTCTGCAGCTAACATGGCCTGGATATACTTCTGGCATTACCAGGAGCTGGCGCTGACGATTCTTTTCATGCTGGTCCTTCTCGTATCCTTAATTGGGATTTTCCTCAAACTCAGGGACTCACGGAGGGAACGTTCGGGGCTGCAGTCCATTATTGTGGATCTTCCTTTTTCGATCTATTTAGGTTGGGTCAGCGTCGCAACTATAGCGAACTTCGCTGCTTTCTTTGTTAGTATTGAGTGGGATGCCTTTGGGTTGGCACCAGAGATTTGGACAGTCGTAGTCATGGCTGTCGCAGTGCTCCTTGGACTGCTGGCTTTGTATAAAAATCGCAACTACGCGTATGCTTTAGTCGTGGTATGGGCCTTTGTGGGGATTTACCTCCAGCACAGGGATTATTGGACGGGGCAGTATCCTATGATTCAGTACACTGCAATGATTGGTGTCGGGGTCTTGGTTCTCTTTGGACTTTATGTGGCTTCGGGGGTTAGTTTGGTCCGACGGGGCCGCGGCGGTTCCAGACGCTATTGAGGGAGATTTGTTATATGGAAATGGTATATTATGGTGTTTCGTGGTGGTCTACGGTACACCAAGGTAAAAAGTAAGGCCGCTTGGCATGGCCTGAGGTCGGTTCCCGACTTCAGGCGTGCCAAGTGGCCTTACTTTTCTTTTTGGAAGCATGATTAATCTTTCACCTATCGAAGATCGTTAAATTCTCGCAGCCCAAATCCTTGTACTCAATGCCCATATAGCCGTAACTTCCAAGGTCGGGAAAGTAACATTCAAGGCCGGTGTGACCAATTAAAAAGCTGACGTTGTCGATTTGGTCTTCTCGGATAGTAGGGTAGCCATACTGCGTGGCGTGCTTATTGTAGGCGACGGCAAGCAGTGCTTTATAATCTACACCGGGTGCGAAACAGCTTTCAAGTGTAACCCGGCGACCATCGGCCTCATAACTGGCGAAGAAGGACGGATTGGTCGTCAGGTCGAGGGGCTGACCCTCGCGAATGGTGAAAACAGACTCTCCGGAATATGCAGGTCTGACCCCGTCTGTTGACGATGCAGGTCTGACCCCGTCTGTTGACCCAGCAGGTCTGACCCCGTCTGGTACACAATTGCTGTAAACGGAGTGGCGCAGGGTGTAAAAGGGGCCAACATCAGTGATGTCCAGCGAAAACTCAGCATAGGGCTCTTCGCCTGCGCTGAGTTTTTTTGGGGACGTAAGGGTTTTTAGGAACTGTCTGCTCTCTTCGAGAGTCGTTTCGGCCAGGGCTTGAATGGCGGGCGGCATATTATTGGGGTAGCGAAAGTGCAGGTAGGTTCTGACCGAGCTGTTTTCGACTGTTTCGTCGCCGGCGGTAATCTGCTGGGTGAAGAAGGTGTCAGACTGGACGAATTGCTGGTCTCTGGTGCCGGTGGTGAGGTAGGGGTTGGTGCCGCGACTATCGGCAAAGCGCTCTCTGATGGCCAGCTCGCCTTCGAAAAGGTGGAAGGGAAGCGTGATTTGGGCGGGGTAAAAGCCCGTGTCGAAGTCCGGGGTCTGGTGGTCGAAGATGATGACGATACCGCTCGGCTGGAGATAATACTTCTGGTTGGCCTCGAGGCCCTTAAAGGGGGCGGTCAGCCTCGGAAACCAGTACAGACCGTTTTCGAAGCCCGGCTCTTCGTCGGGGTGCTGGCTGCTCAGCATTTTGGCGACTTCGTCATTGATGCGGTTCATAGCGGTTTCGGGATTGGCAAAGAGCTCGGGAAGCGGCACGATGTCGCCGGTGCGGAGGTTGTAATTGCGGGCTTCCAGGCGGCTGGTGTATTCTGACCGGTCTTCCATTGTATAGGTTTGATCCGCGTAGACAGCGACGGAAAGCAGGTTTTCAAAATTGAAGGCGGAGGTGGCGTTCAGGTTAGATGACACTGGCTGGGTGCCTGGGGGGATGCGCTGAAAAATGCCGCGGTAGGGTGGCAGGCCGGCTTCCTCCAGGGCTGTATAGAGATTGGTAAGGTCTTGGTTGATGGCGTCCTGGATGCTTTGGTCCTTTAGACCCTCAATTGTGAACGTGCTTTGCCAGATCACCCCCGGAACCTCCTGCTGTGAGGGGATGAAAGTGATTGGGTTAACATAAAGAGTTTTGAACGTTGATGGATTCAGGATCGTAATCAGGTTAGACAGGTCAGGTTGAGGGGCGGGCTCGAGGGGATCGCGGTTATTGTTTGAGGCCGCGTCAGGAGTTTGGATTTCGGGTGTTGAGTCTGCTGGATTCACTGGCGGCGTTTCCTGTGTGTTTGTGAGCTTCGTGCAGCCGGAAATCAGCAGCGAAGTGGCTATAAAGAGCGATAAGAGAAGTCGGGTCCGGTTTAATCCCAAAGGAGTTCTATTTGACCCGAACATAACCTGTCTCCTCTGCGAGGGTCTGCCCCTCATCCGAAAGCAGCCAGCTGACCACTTGTCTGGCAGGGCTTTCCTCTGGCTCGTCCCGGCGCATGATGGCATAATAGGCAGTGGTGAAAGGGTAGGTGCCTGATGTAATGCTTTCCGGTGTTGGGGCTGTGCCGTCAACTTCGATCAGTTTGATGTTTTCAGCCCCCCACATGTCCATGACAAAATAGTAGTAGGAGTAACCTATGGCGCCTTCGCCGTTTTCAAAACTGGCCACTGCGTCGATCAGCATGCCCATCTCTGCCACCACTTGCTCCATGGGTGGATCCATTGGGGTCAGACCTGGCATGACCATGTCAAGAAAACCCGTCTGACTGCCGGAGTTAACCGGGCGCTGGTAGGGGATGATGTCGAGATCTTTTCCGCCGACCTCGCTCCAGTTGGTCATTTTTCCGGTGTAGATGTTTTGGAGCTCAGCCGGGGTCAGACCTGCAATGGGATTATCCGCATTCACCAGGAACACGAAAGCCTCGCTGACTACCGGAATGATTTCAAACTCAACCCCGGCCCCTTTGGCTAGTGCAAGCTCCTCTTCGGAAGGGGCGGTGACGAAGATCAGATCCGTCTTTTTTTCTATGAGGTTGACGTATGCCTGGTGTGTTTTGTTATGTAAAATGTAAGGTCGAACCTCTTCCATAGACATGTCCATCATACGGGCGGCCAAGGCTTCAGAGAGGGGAATAGTCACTGTAGAACCATCAACCCTGGGGTAAGTTTCAGGTGTGAAGGAAGGGGCGTCGTCCGAGTAGGTCTGACCCCCGCTGTTATCCCCGCTATCCTTTTCTTCACCCGACTGGGTCTGACCCCCGCTGTTCACTTCAGGCCCGCCGTTCTCCATCTCTCGGCTGCAGCCAGCGCCAACCATCAAAAGGACGAGGAACATCACAAGAATGGTGACTACTCTGCTGAGAGGTTTACTTTCTTTGCCTGGACAATTGCATTTTTTGGTCTCTTTCTTCACTATTTCTTCGGGCATGATCAGCGCCTCCTGGCAAATGGGACATTAAGGTGAACGCAGCTAAATTTTTAATGATTAACCAACCTTAATTGTGAATGGTTTATCTAACTCGACTATATCACTTTGAATTTCCATTTGTTATTAAAGAACTATTAAACGAGCTCAGTCCAACTGTCACACTCACTCTGGAAGAGGGCAGGGCGGTCTGGACTTTTAAGTTGTGATTGAACAGCTATCAAGCAGGTGTCTATTAGAGCCTGCTTTTTTGCGCTGTAAAATTGGCGACAGGGAGACCATCGGCAAAATTGGTTTTATGACTTCAAATTGAACAAATTGGTGGTTTGAACACATGCCGTATGACAATTACTTATTGATCCCCATTCTCAATTCAAACTTTCGATTTCACGATCTTTAGCTCACCTAGTAAACTGTATGGGACCGCACGTTTTATAAAATGATGCGCGACAACGCTTACATAGTTCCAAAAATTATAAAATGCACTCACCCTATTTCAACCCAACCAAGGAGGCACACTCATGTCAGAAAGAAATACTCTCCCTGAAATCTTTGAAAGCTTTGCCGATGCACGCAAGCAAGGCTTCCTCGCCGCCAAAGCAGTGAAAGACGCCGGCAAAAATCTCGTTGGCTATTACTGCACCTTCACGCCCGTCGAAGTTATTATGGCCGCCGGCGCCGTCCCCGTCGGACTCTGCGCCACCAGCGATGAAACGATCCCAGAATCCGAAAAGGTCCTCCCGCGGAACCTTTGCCCGCTCGTCAAATCCAGCTATGGGTTCGCTGTCACGGACAAATGCCCGTACTTCTACTTTTCTGACCTGATTGTCGGTGAAACCACCTGCGACGGGAAGAAGAAAATGTATGAGCTCCTCGATGAAGTCAAACCGACCCACATCCTTCAGCTGCCAAACGAGGGGAAATCTCAGAGATCCCTGGATTATTTCAGGGAAGAAGTTCAAAGTTTTAAAGAGCGTCTTGAAAAGGAATTCAATGTGACGATCACCAATGAGGATTTAAAGAAGGCCATTCAACTTAAAAACCGCCAAAGGGAAACCCTTAAGGAATTCTACAACCTGATGAGCCTCACACCGCCGCCGGTCAGCGGCCTCGACATCCACAAGGCCCTCTATGGCTCTGAGTTTAAGTTTGACAAGGAAGCCCAAATCGTGGAAATGCAGGCGCTGACAAAACAAATCTACGAAACATATAAAGTTGAGGGCAGTAAGATCTCAGAAAACGCTCCGAGAATTCTCATCACAGGCTGCCCAATAGCCGGCGCTACGGAAAAAATAATAACTGCAATTGAGGAAAATGGCGGCGTCGTTGTCACCTACGAAAACTGCTTCGGTACCAAAGCAGTCGAGGAAATGATCGATGAGACCCTTGAGCCCATCGACGGCATTGCCCGCAAATATCTCAACACCCCGTGCTCCGTCATGTCCAATAACCAGGACCGACTTGACAAGCTCAGCGAGCTCATTACCCGCTTCAAGGTGGACGGCGTTGTTGACGTCGTGCTGCAAGCCTGCCATACCTACAATATTGAAGGATTCTCCGTCAAGCGCCACGTTAAGGAAAAACACAACCTGCCGTATATAGCTCTTGAAACTGATTATGCATCATCGGATACAGGTCAGCTCAAAACACGTCTTGGCGCTTTTATAGAAATGCTTTAAACTGCTTTAAGCCGCTTAATGTAGGTCTGGGGGTTATATTATTCCCTTATTATAAATGGCCGACTGAATAAGCCGGTATCTAAGCTGGGATCTAAGCAGGAATCCAAGCAGGAATCCAAGCCGGGATAAGCAAAACAGAAAGGAACTCAACTAATGATATATATGGGTATCGATATTGGGTCCGTGTGTGCCAAAGGTGCGATTCTCCAAGGCGACCGGCTCGAAAAAGTGATTCTTCCAACAGGTTGGAATATCAAAGAGACCGCCAATTTGCTCAAGTCAACTTTGTTAACACAGGCAGGTGCTCGCGAGGAGGATATCACCCGCGTTGTCGCAACAGGTTATGGGCGTGTTTCCATACCCTATGCAGACAAAAAAGTCACTGAAATCACGTGTCATGCCCGCGGTGCCGTGTATCTCAATCCAAATGCCAGAACCATAGTGGACATTGGAGGCCAGGATAGTAAAGTCATCTCCGTAGATGCCGATGGTCGCGTCCAGGACTTCGTCATGAACGACAAATGCGCAGCCGGAACAGGCCGCTTCCTGCAGGTCATGGCCCATGTACTGGAAGTCGAGGTGGATGAACTCGATCAACTGGCACGGTATGATGAGGCTGTCACGATTAACGCCATGTGTACAGTTTTCGCTGAAAGCGAAATTATCTCGCTTCTGGCCCAGGGAACGGACAAAGGCGCGATTGCCGCTGGCATATTAAGTTCTATTTCTCAACGTATCCAGCACCTCTCCAGCCGAATCTCGGTACTGGATCAACTCATATTTACCGGTGGTGTTTCCAATTCAAATGTCCTCAGGCACATGCTCTCTGAAAAGCTGAAGCTTGAGGTCCATCATCACTGCGACGCGCAGTTCGCCGGCGCTATAGGTGCGGCTTTGCTTGCGCGGGAAATCTGCGACTAACTGCGCAAAATTTGAGAAATGTTACAAAAATATTGCGGTACCTGACCCCAAGTTCATTTGAGTGACAGGTACCGCTTTGTTTTTTGTACCAGACACTTTGTGGCACATGATGGTCTGGTTTACGCCTACCATCGGCAAGTCCCCTTCAATTCTCTCGACAGGCCCTGCCTCAATTTGATATACTGGTCTCAAATCTATATCACAACTAACCACCACCCAACCGGAACAGGGGGCAGACCATGTTTGGCAAAAAAGGCGACAACCGCTTCGAGACTATCTATTCCCAGGGCAAGATCAGCGTTTCCCGGATTATCGTTGATAGAGAAACCGGCGTCAACTACCTTTTTGTGTCTGATGGTTCCGCCGCCGGCCTGACCCTCCTGGTAGACCGCGAGGGCAAACCCGTCATTTCCCGCGTTGAAGACAACACCCACCTTTAACATCCACCGCACATAATTCAAGTCCCAACACCCACCAAGGCCGTAGACCACTGCGGCCTTTTGTAATACCCACCATTAAAAAAAGAAGGGCAGGTGAACCATGTCCCCGCGAAAATATGTCACCATTGACCGCCATTACCTTTTCAACCGCCAGCGCGGCACCTGCTTCTTCTGCGGCAAGCCCCTCAAAATGGGCACCCTCAGTATCGACCACTACCTCCCCAAGAGTGCCGGCGGCACCAACGACGTCTTTAACCTCGTCGCTTCCTGCAAGTCCTGCAACGCCGAAAAACTAAATACTATGCCGATGGACGTCGAATCCCAACACATCGCATGGTTCATAGAAGCTTACGACGACCATCACATCCTCACCAAGTCCAGCATCACGATCCCAAAAGACACCTTGATCGAATGGGTCCACAGCATTCACCGCTCTTACCCCAGCGGCGACTTTACCGTCTTTGAATCCCCAGGCCACCGCTTTTACGTTCGCTTTAACCAGATCGAAAAAATTATTGCCTTCCATCAGTCTGAAATAGACGAGTAAGCTGCGGCCTGCGCCTATCGACCCCATCTGTCGAAGTAGTAGGTCTGACCCCATCTGTACCCCGCATGTATTGACGAATAAGTTTGAGTAGGTCTGACCCCGTTGGTTCAAATTAATGGTTTTGCAGGTCTGACCCCGTTGGGTACTTCAACAATGCAGGTCTGACCCCGTTGGGTACATCAACAATGCAGGTCTGACCCCGCCAGGTACTTCAACAATGCAGGTCTGAGCCCGCCAGGCACTTCAGACCCCGTTGGTTCATTTTATATTTAAACAAATTACTTCCGCTTTTTCTGGAAGTTATCTTTGGCCATTTATATTACAATGAAAGTAATCATTTCTTCCTTTAACTCTTAGAATCCTATTAGACAGTCAAGCCTTAAACACCCAACTTTCAGGAGGCGACCCCACATGCAGCAAGTCCATTACTTCTCCTACACAACCCGTCTCGGCCCTGTCATTATAGCGGACAACGGCGCCGCCATCACCCATCTTCTGATCGGTGACGCCGCCGCTAACTTCCAAAGCTCAGAGAACAGCCGTCTCACGCCGCCACCCATCCTCAAAGAAACACCTCTAATCCGAGAGGCTCACCAGCAGCTGGAAGACTACCTCAGCGGCGCCCGCCAAACCTTCGACCTTCCAATTGCCCCAACCGGTACCGACTTCCAGAAGAACGTGTGGTCCGCCCTGAGACAAATCCCATATGGGACTACTCAAACCTATGCTGACATCGCCAAAAGCATAGGCAGCCCCAGCGCCTCCAGGGCAGTGGGCACCGCCTGCGGCCGCAACCCCATACTCATCATCACCCCATGCCACCGCGTCATAGGCACAAATGGCAAACTCACCGGCTTTGCTGCCGGCCTCGACGTTAAAACCACCTTGCTCCAATTGGAGCACGTCCTTCCCGCAGCAACTGCCCATGACCCCAACTAATTCCAAAGCCATACCGCCGAATAACCCACAGTTTCTCCCATACCCGGACCACGCCCTGGAGCATCTGACCGCCCGAGATCCTGCACTTGGCCTCGCTATCCAACACTTTGGCCGCCTGGAACGCCCCGTCGCCCCGGATCCCTTCACCGCCCTCGCCAGCGCCATCACTGGCCAGCTCATTTCCACCAAAGCCTACGACGCCATATGGGCCCGCCTCAAAAAAGAGCTCCAGACTGTCACCCCCCAAACCGTCTATGCCGCCGGCCCGGAAGCCCTGCGCGCCTGCGGTCTTACCCGCAACAAAGCCGCCGCCATCCACCAAGCCGCCGCGGCCATCCTCTCCAGCGCCTTCGACCTGAACGCCGCCGCGACTATGGACGACGAGGCAGCCATCCATCACCTCAGCTCTTTAAAAGGCATTGGCCGATGGTCATCCGAAATCACCCTCATCCACGGCTTCCTCCGTCTCAATATCCTAAGTTATGGTGACGCGGCTATCCGACGCGGTATGTGCAACCTGTATGGAGTACCGACCATCGGCAAAGATTTTTTTGAAACCTGCAAAGCCGCCTATTCGCCCTATGGCTCGGTGGCGTCCATCTATTTATGGAAATCTGCATTTATCGAAATCATATAATCATCATATTTTGAACAAAAATTATTCCTGGAGGTCCTATGCTGACGCCTTCGCAAAAATCCATGATCAATGAATCAACCTCCCTCCACGATGATCTCCAGAACCTCCTGAAGACCCTCGCCGAACCCGGTTACCAAAAGTTCGCCTCTGCGTTGCTGCCGGGGACGACTAACCTTCTTGGCGTAAGGCTGCCAATCCTGCGCCAAATTGCGGGCGACATCGCGAAAGGTGACTGGCCGCATTATCTCAGCACGCCCACAGACACCTATTTTGAAGAAACTATGCTGCAGGGCATGGTCATTGGGTTCGTCACAAAAAAAACAGGTGGGGTCGATAGGCGCAAGCCACAGACCTACTTATCTCTCAAAAGTGACACGCGGGGTCAGACCTACTTGTCCTCAAAAGATGACACGTGGGATCAGACCTACTCGTCTCTTAAAAGTGACATGCGGGGTCAGACCTACTCGTACCTAAAAGCCTTCATCCCCAGAATTGACAACTGGTCCGTGTGCGACAGCTTCTGTGCCGGGCTTAAATTTGCAAAAGATAGAAGGGAAGAGGTCTGGCCGTTTCTCATGGAATGCCTGAAATCCGACCATGAGTTTGAATTTCGTTTTGGTGCGGTCATGCTCCTGAATCATTATTTAACCCATGACTGGATCGACAATGTCCTGGAAGCCCTTTTCACACACACTCACAAAGACTATTATGCGAAGATGGCCATCGCTTGGGGACTTTCCCAAGCCTTCGCCTTTGACTCGGGAAAAACCTTAACGCATTTTGAACAACGGTGGGCGATAGGCACAGCCGCAATAGGCAAAGCCGCAATAGGCGGAGGCGCGATTAGCACAGCAACGTCAGATGCGGCCATAGACCAGGATGTCTTCGTCCGCCAAAAGACTTTCCAAAAAATCCTCGAATCCAATAAAGTCAGCGCCGAGTATAAATCCCTCATTAAAGCCATGAAAGAAGGGGAGAGCCGTGGCTAAAAATGAACATCCCGGAAAACCCTTGCGACCCACCCATCAAGATAAACTCGCCGGCGTCCTCAACTCCGACCCGGCGTACGATGGCCAATTTTTCTACGCCGTCAAATCCACCGGCATCTTCTGCCGCCCGTCCTGTAAGTCCAAAAACCCCAAAATCGAAAATATCGACTTCTTTGACACAAGTGATGATGCTCAACGCGCCGGCTATAGGCCCTGCAAGCGCTGCCGGCCCGACCTGCTCACTTATGAACCGTACAAAGAAAATGTCGAGGCAATCTATAACGCCATCATGACACATCTCCTGGAGCAGGAGTCTCTAACCGCCCAGATGAAGGCCCTGGGCGCACATCAGGACCCAATTAAATCTGCGTTCAAGACTCGTTACGGCAGCCTGCCATCGGCGCTCATTACCCAGAAACGCCTCTCCCTTGCTGCCGATGGTCTCCTCACCACCACGAAACCCATACTCCAAATTGCCCTCGACAGCGGCTTTTCCAGCCAATCCGCCTTCTATGACGCCTTCAAGCGCACTTACCACACTTCGCCAGGGAAGTACAGAAAACAGAACACTAATTCATAAGAGTTAAACGAAGGTGTCCGCGAAGACGCCTTTTTTATTTGAAGTCAATGCTGGTGACGCGGACAACTTTCACTTTGATGTCAGACACTCAACTCACTTTGGTGTCAGACACCAACTTCACCTGAGTGTCTGACACCCAACTCAAACCGGTGCCAGAGCTTTGTAATATTTCAGTAACATTCCAACCGCATCCCCCACCAATCCACTCGGCTTTGTACGTGAAAAAGTGCAAGATTTCTGCCGTAATTCCGCCCAGTGAGCCTTGACACAACCTTAACCACGTATTATACTTGACTTGAATTCCCACCTATAAACTCGGGATTGAATCACAACACTAAATCACAACAAAAATCACAACAAAAATCCCAACATCATAAAGACAATAAAAATTACATTGTACACAACCTAATTCACTTTCTCCAACCAGTACCACCACAACCCTATGAGGTGACAAAAATGAAACTCTCCACACGCGGCCGCTACGGCCTCAAAGCCATGTTCGACCTGGCACTGAACGACGGCGACGTCCCAGTCTCCCTGACTTCCATTGCGGAGCGGCAGGGGATCAGCGTCAACTACCTGGAACAGCTCATCGCGCCACTGAAAAAAGCTGACCTCGTCAAGAGCGTCCGCGGCGCACAGGGCGGCTACCTCCTCAACAAGCCCGCTGACCAGATCAGCGTCGCCGACATCCTGACCGTCCTCGAAGGCCCCCTCGGCCCCACAGAATGCGTCCGGCTCCTGGGCGACGACGCCTGCGAGCAGGCGGACTACTGCGTGACCCACATGATCTACGAAAAAATGCGCGACAGCCTGCTTCAAGTCGTCACGACCATTACTCTCAAGGACATGGTCCTCGACCACAAGCGCATGCATGCCGGCCCAATCGACACACAATTTTTCTGCAACAAATAATTCATTGAAGGGTCAATGCGCTGGCAGCTGACCATCGGCAAAAATAAATCTTTAAAGCGCACCACAAAAGCGCACCACAGGCACCGCAAAGAAAAATTGATCAGACTATTATCCTGAAGGAGTCCTGCCCAATGAGAAGCGTCTACATGGACCATTCCGCCACCACACCCGTCAAACCAGAAGTCGTCCAGGCCATGCTCCCTTATTTCACCGAAATCTACGGCAACGCCTCCAGCGTCCACGCCTTCGGCCGCGAAGCCCGCAAAGGCGTCATGAGCGCCCGCCAGACGATTGCCGACTCCATAGGCGCCCACGCCGACGAGCTCTACTTCACCGCCGGCGGCACCGAGTCCGACAACTGGGCCATCCGCGGCGTCGCCTATGCGAACAAAGCCAAGGGCAACCACATCATCACCACCACTATTGAACACCACGCCGTCCTCCACGTCTGCGAGATGCTGGAAAAGGAAGGCTTCGAAGTGACCTATCTCAAGACGGATGCCGATGGTCTCATTTCCCTCAAAGACCTGGAAGCAGCAATCCGGCCAAGCACCACCCTGATTTCCATCATGGCTGTCAACAACGAGATCGGCACTATACAGCCCATTGAAGAAATAGGCCACATCGCCAAAAAGCACGGCGTCCTCTTCCACACCGACGCCGTCCAGGCCCTCGGCAAGATCGAGCTCGACGTCAACAAGCAAAACATCGATCTCATGAGCTTCTCCGCCCACAAGCTTTACGGACCAAAGGGCATAGGCGCCCTCTACGTGCGTAAAAGCGTCCGCATCAAGAACCTCATGGACGGCGGGGCACAGGAGAAGAAGAGAAGACCGGGCACGGAAAACGTTCCGGGCATCATCGGCTTTGCCAAGGCTGTCGAAATGGCAGCGGAAGGCTTTGAAGAAAACAACGCCCGCCTGATCCGCCTGAGAGACAAAATGATCGCCGGCATCGAAGCCACGATTCCTTACATCCGCCTCAACGGCCACCGCACCCAGCGCCACCCGGGCAATGTCAACTTCTGCTTTGAGTTCATCGAAGGCGAGTCCCTGCTCCTGAGCCTCGACCTCGTGGGCGTCGCCGCCTCAAGCGGTTCGGCGTGTACCTCGGGCTCCTTGGATCCGTCCCATGTTCTCATGGCAATTGGTCTGACTCATGAAATTGCCCATGGCAGCCTGCGTCTGTCCCTTGGCGAATTCACCACGGACGAAGACGTCGACTATGTTATTGAGCAGCTGAAGCCAATCGTTGAGCGACTTCGCAGCTATTCACCACTATATGAAAAAGCCACTGGAGGAACCCGCTAATGTATAACGAAAAAGTCATGGAACACTTCACCAATCCAAGAAATGTCGGCGAGATTGCTGATGCCGATGGTATGGGTGAAGTCGGCAACGCGAAATGCGGCGACATCATGCGCATGTACCTCAAAATTGAAGACAACCGCATAGTCGATGTCAAGTTCAAGACCTTCGGCTGCGGGTCCGCCATTGCGTCATCCAGCGTGGCCACAGAGCTGATCAAGGGCCGCACCATCAAGGAAGCCCTCACGCTCACCAACCAGGAAGTCATCTCGGCCCTCGGCGGCCTCCCGACGGTCAAGATCCACTGCTCCGTCCTCGCCGAGCAAGCCATCAAAGCCGCGCTCCTCGACTATGCCAACAAGAATGGCCTGACTTTCGAGGAACTCGCCAACTTCAATCCGGATGACGATGGTCACGACCACGGCCACGAGGACGACGAGCACGAGCATTAAAACGGAGGATCACAGCAATGCCAAATAAAAACCGCGTCGTCGTCGGTATGAGCGGCGGCGTCGACAGCACCGCCACCGCCTGGCTCCTCAAGGAAGCCGGCTACGACGTCATAGGCGTCACCATGAAGCTCTGGGAAGATGATGACCCCGATTACGTCGAAAAAGAGGGAGGCTGCTGCAGCCTGTCCTCCATAGACGACGCCCGCCGCGTCTGCGACAAAATAGGCATCCCATTCTACGTCATCAACTTCAAGCCCGTCTTCCGAGAAAAAGTCATAGATTACTTCATAGACGAATACCAGCACGGCCGCACGCCGAACCCGTGCATCGCCTGCAACAAATATGTCAAGTTCGACGCCCTCATCAAAAAAGCCCACGAGCTCGACGCCTACTACGTCGCGACGGGCCACTACGCCAAAGTCGAGCAGCTCCCGGACACAGGCCGCTACGTCATCCGCCTCTCTGAAGAGAAGCGCAAGGACCAGACCTACGTCCTCTGCAACCTCACCCAGGACCAGCTCCAACACATTCTGATGCCCCTGGGCGACTTCGACTCCAAGGAAAAAGTCCGCGAGATCGCGTCCCGCTTCGACCCACACGTCGGCGGCAAGTCCGACTCCCAGGAGATCTGCTTTATCCCGGACGACAACCACTCCCGGTTCCTCACAGAACACCTTGGCGACCAAATCGTCCCAGGTGACTTCGTCGACCCGGAAGGCAAAAAACTTGGCAAACACAAAGGCATTGTCCATTACACAATAGGCCAGCGCAAAGGCCTCGGCCTCTCTCTGGGCCAGCCCGGCTATGTCACTAAAATCGAAACCGACACCAACCGCGTCATCATAGGCGGGGCAGAGGACGTCTTCTCAGACACCCTCTATGCCAACGGCCTCAACTTCATGCCCTTCGAGACCCTCACAGAACCCATGCGCGTCTTGGCAAAAATTCGCTACGCCGCGCCGCCGGCCCCAGCCACCCTCAGTCCGGCAGGGGAGGACCGCGTCAAAGTTGTCTTTGACACCCCGCAGCGCGCCATCACTCCGGGTCAAGCCGTCGCGTTTTACGTAGGCGACATGCTGATAGGTGGAGGAACTATACTTTAGACCGCTTTCAAAAACAGAGTTCTGCCGATGGTCACAATCACACAACCCAACTCACCACCAGAAGCCCTGCCAGCCAAAAATTGCAGGGCTTTTTTTACGCCCATCCCCCGTCCTGCATGATTTCCTCCAATTTACACAATCTTTTGTTTTAGACCGCCTATTTGGTGCTATAATAGCAATAGAGTTCTCAAAATTGTGACAAAAACAAACCAAATCGTTACCTGGACAAAACACACCCCTAAGCATAGAGCTGCACTACATACAACCCTCTACGCCATCACAGCTTCCGGAAGGATGACACCTGATGACACCACTGTTCCTCCTGGCCGCCCTGATCCTGCTCAACGGATTCTTCTCGGCCTCCGAGATCGCCCTGATCTCCCTGAACGACAAGAAAATACAGTCCATGGCAGAAGACGGCCATCTTAAAGCCATAAAACTCAGAAAAATCCTCGGCGAACCCAGCCGCTTCCTGGCAACCATCCAGGTCGGCATCACCCTGGCCGGCTTCCTGGCCAGCGCCTTCGCCGCGCTCTACTTTTCGCCGCGTCTTTACATCTTCATGAAACCAACACTGATGAACTTCAATTTATCAGATGCCACCCAGGTGAACTTATCAGTCGTTCTCATCACCCTGGTCCTGTCCTACTTCAGCCTCGTCCTCGGCGAGCTCGTCCCAAAACGCCTCGCCAGCCATAACGCTGAGAACTTTGCCATGGCCGTCATAGGCCCTGTCACGCTTCTCTCCGTCATTACATATCCTTTCGTCCGCTTTCTAACCTTTTCCAGCAACTTCTTCGTCCGCCTCTTCGGCATTGACCCCCTCCACGAAAACGAAAACGTCACCGAGGAAGAAATCCGCATGATGGTCGACGTCGGCGAGGAGAAGGGCACCATCGAAATCGACGAGAAGGAAATGATCAACAACATCTTTGAATTCAACGACAAGACTGTCGACGATATAATGACCCACCGCATGGACATCGTGGGCCTGCCCCTCGAGGCTACCCTGGAGGAAACCGTGACCCTCATCAACGAGGAGAAGTACTCCCGCATCCCGGTGTATGACGATACTATTGACAGCATCGTCGGCATCCTCTTCTCCAAGGACATCATTCAGTATCTCGCCGGCTCCTTCAATACAGAGCTTTCTGCCGATGGTTTCAGCCTCCAGCCCCTCCTCCGCAAGCCCTACTTCGTCCCAACCTCCAAGCATACAGATGATCTCCTGCGGGACTTCAAAAAGAACAAAGTCCACATGGCCGTCATCATTGACGAATACGGCGGCACCGCCGGCATTGTCACCCTCGAGGATCTACTCGAAGAAATCGTCGGTGATATCTCCGACGAGGACGACGAAGACGACCTCCTCCAGGATATTACGCCTCAGGACGACGGTTCCTACCTTGTCGAAGGTCTCGCCAGCCTCGAAGACCTCGAAGCCTACTTCAAAGTCAACCTTCCCACTGAAGAATTCAAAACCGTCACCGGCTTTATCATCGGCGAACTGGGCAACATTCCGGATGAAGGGGAGCACCCAACCTTCAACTACGACGGCCTGACCTTCCTCGTTCTGGAAGTCGATGAAAAGCGCGTCACCAAAGTCAGAGTGACATTGACGCAAAAAGACGAAGAAGAGTTTGTAGAAGAGTAGCAGGGTGATCCAACAAAAGTTTAAAGTTCATTGTAGGGAAGAAAGCCAAGAACGCTTTCTTCCCTTAAAAATTGGTAAAGGAGAACCAATATGCCACAGCTAATCTTTTCAGGCGTTAAACAAGAAGAAGTCAAAGACGTCAGCACCCAATTGGTCGACGCTCTGGCAAAAATTGCAGACGCACCGAGGGACTATTTCACTCTTGAGGTGAACGACAGTGATTTTGTCTTCGACGGAGAAATTGTTAAAATCAATCCCGTCATCCAGGTGTTGTGGTTCGACAGGGGACAGGCAGTCAAAGACGAAATGGTCAGTGTCATAGATCAAGCTTTGCGGAGCAAAGGCTATCCAAACATCGAAATTATTTTTGAAGCCCTTGGAAAAGAAAGTTACTACGAGAATGCAGTACATTACTAAGTTTTAATTCAAAGTTTTCAATTCTAATTCGAGCAAAAAAACATATTGAAAGGGGACTGCCACATGCCAAAATTAATCTTTAAAGGCGTCGAAATCGAAGAAATCAAAGAAATGAGCACCAAATTGGTCGATACACTTTCCGGACTCACTAATGCCCCAAGAAACGTGTTCACCCTTGAGTGCGTTGAAAGCGCCTTTGTCTATGATGGAGAGATCGTCAAACCAGCTCCCGTCATAGAAGTCAAGTGGATCGAACGCGGTCAGATTGTCAAAGACCAGGTGGCTAATGCCATTGACCAGGCACTACGTGCCAAGGGCTACGAGCATGTTGAAATCATCTTCACGGAGTTGAAAAAGGGCGATTATTATATTAATGCGAAAGTTTATTAATTGTAAAAAAGATAAAATCAAAGGCCAACAAAGTGCGTAATAGAGTACGACTTGTTGGCCTTTTGTTGTTTGAAAAAGTCTAAAAGTTACGCCCGGTGTCAATAGACCTTAGCCGCAGATCCGCATGAGGATCCAACGGGGTCAGACCTGCACAAATCTTGCATTTTAGTGATCCAGCGGGGTCAGACCTGCAAAATTCCTAAAGCGCTCCATTGAACCACCCATGACTGAAGTCACGGGATTCTTGGGTCCTCACATCCATCGATGCGAAATATACCAAGCTATCCCCACAGTTCCTGCGGTTCTTGTTACGTTAACTTGCAGTTCTTAATCCTTCTTTTTGAATGTTGATGGCCGCGTTGAAATCCCTGTCGATCTCTAATCCACATTCTTCGCACCGATACAGCCTTACACTTAAATCCTTTGTCTGTTCACTTTGATGACCACATTTAGAGCAGATTTGACTGGATGCATAGAACCTGTCTACTTTGCGAACCAGCTTATAATTCCATTTACCTTTGTATTCCAGTTGTCTGAAGAACTCTGAAAAGCCCGCGTCAGCAATGCTCTTTGCCAGTCTTCTGTTCTTAATCATACCTTTCACATTTAGATCTTCTATGAAGATCTGATCGTAGCGTTCTATCAGCGACGTGCTCAGCCTGTGAATGAAATCCTTTCGACAGTTTCTAACCCGCTTATGCCAACGGCTCACTTTGACGCGCTGTCGGTTTCGATTCTTTCCGCCCTTCTGACGACGGCTTAACTTTCGCTGCTCTTTGATCATGCGTTTTTCATATTTTCGGTAATATTTTGGATTTTCCGCGACTTCCTTGTCAGAGGTGTAATAGAACGCTTTCAAGCCCATATCGATACCAACATTTGAACCCGTCGCAGCAGTTGGCTCATGCTCTATTTCAATACAGCACAGGCTGACGTAATACTTTCCATCTGATTCTTTTGTGATCGCCGCAGACACCATTCTACCCTGATAGGGTCTTGAATAGGCAATTTTGACATCTTTTACTTTTGGAAGTTTGATTTTGCAGTTTTGCTTTTTATACTTTCCGGATGAGGTATACTGAACTTCCTTTTCCTTGACCTCAATATTGTTTCCAGTCCAGCTCATTTTGCAGGACTGGACTAAATCCCTGTAAGATTTGAATTTCGGATGTCCTTCAAGATCGTAAAAGGTAAGCGCTTTGCCTGTCCGCGCTGCTTTTTCCAGGGTTTTCTTTGAGTATTTCTTTGGACTTTTATTAAAGCGTGAATAAGCACTCGCTAAGTCTTTAAGTGTGTTCTGTAAAACAGATTTTTCGCACTGATAGAGCCATAGATGATTTCCCTTAAGCTCAGTGAGCAACTTCGACATCTTATTGTAGGGGATGAGGTGTTCCTTCTTTTCATACCGGTCCATGTTCAGTTTCAAAAAATGATTCCAGACGAAGCGCTTTGCTGAGAATATGGTCTCGAGTTGTTCCTGCTGAGTTTTATTGGGTTGAATTCGGTACTTGTAGCCCTTTTCAATCAGCATGCCCTCAGCACCGCCCTATTTTTCTTTTTGTGATTGTATGTAAGCTTTGATCTCAGCTTCAGTATTTTCAGAATACGTAACGACAAAATAACCTGGATTCCATAAGTGATCATCCTCTAATCCGTCTTTAAGCCAAGGACAATTCTCAAACATGAATCTGCCGCTGACGCCTTTGAGCGCTTTGATGAAGTTGGGAATATAATGCTGAGGTTTACAGTCGATCAGCAAGTGAACGTGATCTTGATCACAGTTAAATTCTTCGATAGTAAATCCGTTTTCATCTGCTATTTTAAAAAGGATTTCTTTGAGCTTTTCTTCTACAGTGCCAGTCAGAACTTTTCGTCTATACTTGACGCACCAGACAATATGATACTGAATGGAGTAGACATAACCTCGACCTTTTTTTACTTTTGACATACCACAACACCTCAGTACTATTATAACATATGGTTATGTTGTAACAAAGTAATTTGAAGGCTTACAATTTAATTCATAACTATACATAAGGCACCGCTAACCCACGACTGAAGTCACGGGTGTGCGCGGTTATTTAATCAATTCACAATACACCAAACACGCCTCTTCAATCTGCTTCACGGCGCAGCGCTCGTTCACCATGTGGGCCAGCTTGTACTCACCGGGACCAAATCCAATGCATGGAATCCCCATGGCGACTGGTGTGATGGCATTCGTCCCAAAATCCCAAAAATCAAATTTCTCAACCACAGTTCCACTCACAGTTTCAACCGCCCGAATCATTGCCTGGGTCAAACTATGATCCTTCTCAATCTTCCAAGGGTTATGCATTGGCTCGTAAACCAAAGGTTTCCCGGTCCAGGTCGTATGATACAGGGTCCCGACTTCCCAGGAAGCGCGCTTTCCGGCAATAAGCCCCTCCATCTCTGATGCAACCTGCTCCAAAGTCTCCCCAACCGCAAGTCTTCTATCCAGATAAATGCTGCACTCACTCGGCACCGCGTTCAGCGACACGCTGACTGACGAAATATCCGAGAGCACCACCGTCCCATGTGCCTCATCTGTCTTGAATAACGACTTATTCAGCGCATCCACTCTCGAAATAATCTCCGCCATCTCGTAAACCGCGTTCACGCCTTTTTCCGGCGCAGAACCATGGGCAGAGACCCCGTGAGTCTTAATCCGCATCTGCGCCTTGCCTTTATGCCCCAGCACAATCAAATTGTCGCTTGGTTCACAAATCACACAAAAATCCGGACGCAGAGATAATTCCGCATAGAGATGCTTCAAATTCTCCCCATCACAATATTCCTCACACACTGTCCCTGTCACATAGACCGTCTTGCCCTCCAGGTACCCCAGATCCCGAGCCAGAGCGGCTGCATATACGCTGGCGCACAACGCCGACTTCATGTCCACGCTGCCGCGGCCCCAAAGATACCCATCAGCAACGACACCGGAAAAGGGCGGGTGAGTCCAATCTTCCGCGTCATGCACTTCAACTGTATCCATATGGGAGTCGAATTGAATGACCACCGGACCATTGCCAATTCGTCCCACTACGTTCCCGGTGGAATCTATAAATGCCTCATCAAACCCCAGCGCCTTCATCTCCTCAAGAACCAGCGACGCTAAAGGACCTTCTTCATTCGTAAAACTAACAGTCTGAACTGCTTTCTGAGCAAAATCCAACAATTTCTCATTGTCTAACACCAAAATCGCTCCCTCCACCTAAGTGAAAAACACCTAATCCATCTTTGAACGCAGCAAACCTCATTCCATTTCATCATCCCAAATTTTCACCCTAACCTCAAGACCTACACCAGCAAAACCTTTCCATACTTACCCTTACTTATATTATAATCTTATTAATGAACCAACAAAAACCCATTGGGGTCAGACCCACAACCAACACATGAGTGAACATTCGGGGTCAATAGGCGCATCCGCAGATCTAATTAGTTCAGACTCTCGTGTACAAACTTGACGCAGCCGGGGTCAGACCCGCACATATAAGACCCATCCATATAGAACCATTACCACTCAGAAAAGGGGAGAACCCATGACCAAAAACCAACCAAACCCCACCGCCCAAATCCGCACCGCCGTCCTGTCAGACCTGCCACGACTCACCGACATCTACAACCAGGCCATCGCCACCCTCAGCTGCACCTGTGACACCACACCGTTCACCCCCGAAGACCGCCTCGCCTGGTTCGACGACCACCAAACCAACTGCTACCCGCTCTTCGTCTACGAGTCAGAAGGGCAGGTCCTCGGCTACGCCTATCTGTCGCCCTACCGCTCAGGCCGCGAAGCCCTCCGGTCCATCGCCGAAATCAGCTACTACATCGACTTCTCCGCCCACCGCCGTGGCATCGCCACCCACCTCGTCCACCACACCCTCCACGCCGCCCACCACCTCGGCTACAAAAACCTCGTCGCCATCCTCCTCGAATGCAACACCCCCAGCATCGCCCTCCTCGAATCCTTTGGCTTCGAACCCTGGGGAACCCTGCCGATGGTCGCAGAACTCCAAAATCAACACGTCTCACATCTCTACTATGGGTTAAAATTGTAACGATTTAATAGAATGTTAAATATAACTATTTATAATTTGTTATATTTAACGATATATTTGACAATATATCTTTTCGAAAGTATGATGATTATATAATCTTCAATTATCGCTAAGGAGGTGTAATCAATGTTCGATCATACAACTGTTAAAAATTTGCTGAATTCGATTATTCCAATCACACGTTTCAATAAAGGTGAAGCAAATAAAATTTTCGAAGAAGTCCATCAAGATGGCATAAAAATAGTGGTAAAAAACAATAAACCCGCCTGTGTTCTGATTTCGCCAGAAGAATATAATGAAATTGTGGAAATGATTGAGAATTATAATTTGCTCATGGAAGCAGAAAAGAGATTATCTAGCACTGATTTCACAAATGTTAAAAGTCACTCATTAGTTATGGAATCACTTGGTATTGATACAAAAGAATTATTAGACATTGAGGTGGAAATTGAATAATGTGTTGGAGAATTGAGTATTTGAATGACGCAGTCAAAGATTTGAAAAAATTGGATCATTCACAGAAGCTGCAAGTACTCAAAGCAATTGAAAAAGTCTCCACGAATCCGTTGCCAACAAGTGAAGGAGGATATGGGAAACCTTTATCCAATCACTCAAATATCAGACTTGCTGGTTTACAAAAAATAAAGCTTGTGAATTTAGGAATTAGAGTTGTATATAAAGTCATTCGAACAGATTCAATTATGTTGATTATTGTAATCTCAGTCAGAGAAGATCAGAAAGTATATGAAATTGCTGATTCAAGAGTAAATGGGTCACAGTAAAACCGTAAAGGATCAAAGTGCACTGGGGTTAAATGATAAATATGGAATGTGTACCCTCTAACTTACAAACATCTTGCAAACCATTCTCAATTATGCTACAATACGCTATAGTGTTAACTTGGAACCACTTCACTTCATACTGAAACCGCAATGATGGAGAATTAAACGTCGCCCCAAGACAGAGAGCAGCCAACCGCTGAAAGCGCTGCACCTGACGTCTATGCTACTCCGGAGCACCGGCCAAAACCCGGCGCCACGCGGGCGTTATCCGCGACGTTTTTCAAGACTTCAGAGAGATTCCCTTATAGTAGTGGGCGCTTAGGCTCACTTGCTTCAGAAGGGGATAATCAGGGTGGTACCGCGGGCACAAAAGTCGCTCGTCCCTGATCCAATCTGACGTCTTTTTTGTTGCCGTGAGTCTTGTATACAAAGAGTTTCGCAGCATCAGACTCAAGAAATCAATTTAAACATCATTCAACAGAATTTCATCAAATTAAATTGCGCACAATACAATCCATTTTCTCCACACTATGCACCCCCAACTCCCATCGAAAGGACTGAAATCACCCATGAAAAATCTCGGTCTCAACGAAATCAGACAGCAATTCCTCGACTTCTTCGAAAGCAAAGGCCACACCGTCGAATCCAGCTACTCCCTGGTCCCACAGCAGGACAAAAGCCTCCTGCTCATCAACGCCGGCATGGCCCCGCTGAAAAACTACTTCACAGGCGCTGAAACGCCGCCTAACGTGCGCATGGCCACCTGCCAAAAGTGCATCCGCACCGGCGACATTGAAAATATTGGCCACACCGCCCGCCACGCGACCTTCTTCGAAATGCTCGGCAACTTCTCCTTTGGCGAATACTTCAAAGAAGAATCCCTCAAGTGGGGCTGGGAATTCGTCACCGAATGGCTCGAAATGGACCCGAACCTCCTCTGGGGCACCGTGTTTGAAGATGACGACGAAGCCTACGCCATCTGGCGCGACGTCATCAAGCTCCCTGAAGAGCGCCTCGTCCGCCTGGGCAAAAAGGACAACTTCTGGGAAATCGGCACCGGCCCATGCGGCCCTTGCTCAGAAATTTACTTCGACCGCGGCCCGGTCTACGGCTGCGGCGCACCGGACTGCAAACCCGGCTGTGACTGCGACCGTTACCTCGAGTTCTGGAACCACGTTTTCACCCAGTTTAATAGGGATGAAAACGGCGAGTACCACCTCCTCGACAAGAAAAACATCGACACCGGCATGGGCCTCGAGCGCATTGCCTGCATCCTGCAGGGCGTCGACTCCATCTTTGACGTCGACACTATCAAGGCCATCCTAGAGCGCGTCGAAGAAGTCTCCGGCAAAAAGTTTGGCGTCCTGAGAGCCAACGACGTCTCCATCCGCATCATCACCGACCACATTCGCGCTGTCACCTTCATGGTCTCGGACGGGATCCTGCCAAACAACGAAGGCCGCGGCTACGTCCTCAGACGTCTCCTCAGACGCGCCGCCCGCCATGGCAAGCTCCTGGGCATCAAGGGCAGCTTCCTCGCCGACCTCTCCAACACCGTGGTCGCCGTCTCCAAAGAAGCTTACCCTGAGCTCGAGCAGCGCCATGACTACATCAAGAAGATCATTGAGATCGAGGAAGAGCGCTTCCAGCAGACTCTCGACCAAGGCCTCAGCATTCTCCAGGCAGATATTGCCGCTATGGAAGAAGCAGGCGACACCATTCTCACCGGTGACAAGGCGTTCCGCCTCTATGACACCTACGGCTTCCCGCTGGACCTCACTAAAGAGATCCTCGAAGAGAAGGGCTTCACCGTCGACAACGATGGCTTCCTGAACGAGATGGAGCTTCAGCGCGAGCGTGCCCGTTCCGCCCGCGGCGACGCCGACGAGCTTGGCTGGGAAGGCGATCCGCTGAGCGCGCTGCCATCGGCAGTCACCAGCACTTTTAAAGGCTATGACACCCTGGAACTTACCGCGGAGCTCCTCGCCATCTCCACAGAGCAGGAATTAGCCGATGGTCTCACTGTCGACAACGCTCCAATCAAAGCCCGCCTCGTCCTCCGGGAGACCCCGTTCTACCCTGAAGGCGGCGGCCAGGTCGGCGACAAAGGCGTTATCACAAGCGATGACGGCGCCGTTTTCAACGTCCACGACACGAAAAAGGGCACCGGCGGCATGATCGTCCACGTAGGCGAACTGGAAAAAGGCACGCTCACACGGGGTCAGACCCTGACGGCCAAAGTCGACCAGAATCTCCGGCTCGACACCGCCAGAAACCACACGGCGACCCACCTTCTCCACAAAGCCCTGCGCTCGGTCCTGGGCGCACACGTCGACCAGGCTGGCTCTCTCGTGGATCCGCATAAACTCCGCTTCGACTTCACCCACTTCCAGCACCTGACACCGGAAGAAGTCAAGGCTGTTGAGGATCAGGTCAACGCTCAGATCTTCGCGCCGCACGTGGTCGAAACCTTCTACAGCTCCATCAAGGAAGCCAAGGAGATGGGCGCCACCGCGCTCTTCGGCGAAAAGTACGGCGATGTCGTCCGCGTCGTCAAGGCAGGGGACTACAGCATCGAGCTCTGCGGCGGCACGCATCTGGACAACACGTCCAAAGTCAGCGCCCTGAAGATCACCTCAGAGGGCGGCGTCGCAGCCGGCGTCCGCAGAATCGAAGCCGTCACCGGCCGAGGCTTCTATGCTCTCTACAAAAAACTCGAGAACCAGGTCGAAAAGACCTCCGAAGTCCTGAAGACCCCTCAGCATGACCTCATCAAAAAAGCTGAGAACCTCATGGAAGAGCACAAGACCCTCCAGAGAGAGCTCCAGGAACTCAAAAACAAACTAGCGGCGGGCTCTATTGATGAGCTCATCGCAGGCGCTAAAAATATCAAAGGCATGAACGTGGTCACCGCTAAAATTGATGGTGCCGACAGCGACATGCTCAAAGACATTGGCGACCGCCTCAAAGACAAGCTTGAGAACGCTGTAGTCGTCCTTGGCACGCCAAGCGGCGACAAGGCACTCTTCGTCGTCATGGCTGCCCCTGGTGCCATTGCCCTTGGCGCCCACGCCGGCAACATCATCAAAGAAGTCGCCAAAGTCGCAGGCGGCGGCGGTGGCGGCACACCGCATATGGCACAAGCCGGCGGCAAAGACCCGTCCAAGGTGGAAGCAGCAGTCAAGAAGGCGATCGAGGTCCTCGAAGCTTAAAAAGTGGAAGAAGGGGTCGACAGGCTTCAGCCGCAGACACCAATTTCCACAATGGAAGAAGGTGTCTGCGGCTGCGGCTGGCGTCTATCAGAGCCTATCGACCCCTTCTTCCGCCCACCGCCCAATTTCCTCCCAAATTTTCTTCAAATCCACGTTTCTATGAGTAGTTTCGACCCAAAATTGGGTATAACCGTGTCAAGGGGGTTGTGTTATGGATAAAACCATGAAATTCAACGTAGATCAGCAGCAATCGGACGAGCGCAAGGAGATTCTCAAGTATGTCTATGGCGCTCTGAAGGAAAAGGGGTATCATCCAATCAACCAGATGATCGGTTATCTGCTTTCAGGCGACCCTACGTACATCACGACGCACAATGACGCCCGCAAAGTGATCCGCAGGGTGGAGCGCGACGAGATTCTCGAAGAACTCCTCAAATTCTACCTCGACCACAACGTCGAGTAGTCAGGAAAAAGCCAGTGAAACGAGTTACCCTTGGCCGCACCGGTCTTGAGGTGTCCCGCATGGCCTTCGGCTCCCTCACCATGGGGCCCCTCCAGCGCGACCTTTCACCTAAGGCCGGCGGCGACCTTCTCGTCTATGCCTATGAGCGCGGTGTCAATTTCGTTGACACCGCCGAACTCTACGGCACCTATCCCCACATCCGCGAGGCCCTGAAGGCCATTCCGCGCCGGGACTACGTCATATCCACGAAATCCTATGCCTATGATTTCAAAACAGCCGAGGCCAGTCTGAACCACGCCCTTGAGTCCCTTGGGACAGACTACCTCGACTTGTTTATGCTCCACGAACAGGAAAGCGCCCACACCCTTCGGGGCCACAGAGAGGCACTGGACTATTTTCTGGAGCAAAAGCAAAAGGGCGTCCTGAGAGCCGTTGGTCTGTCCACCCATTTTGTGGTTGCCGTCAACGCCGCCGTCAAGGTCCCCGAGCTCGACATCATCCATCCCATTCTCAACCTGAAGGGGATCGGCATCCAGGATGGGACCGTGCAGGATATGCTGGCAGCTATCCATGCCTTTAAAACGAGATTTGCCGATGGTGACGTCTTCACCATGAAGCCCCTGGCCGGTGGACACCTGATCCAGACGCCCAAGGAGGCCATTGATTTTCTCCTCGGAAACCCGGATCTGGACGCCATTGCCGTCGGAATGCAGTCCTTTGAAGAGATCGACGCCAACTTGGCGCTCTTCGAATCAAGGCCCATCCCACCTGAGATCCAAAGTAAGCTGAACCAAAAAGAACGCCACTTGCTGGTCCACGACTGGTGTACCGCCTGCGGCAACTGTGAGCGGCGCTGCCAGCAGCAGGCCATCAAAGTGATGAAGGATCCGCTTTTCGCACCAACCGGTGCCCGCGCCGTCGTCGACCACGACAAGTGTGTCCTGTGCGGCTATTGCAGCGCGGTGTGCCCAGAATTCTGTCTGAAGGTGATTTGATATTTTAAATTTAACTCCGGAAAAAATTATGGGTCTGGATGTGGGTGACAGGACCATCGGCATAGCAATCTCTGATGGTCTTGGCCTCACCGCTCAGCCCAAAGAAACCATTCGCCGCGTCTCCCTGAAAGAGGACATTGACCGCCTGGTCGAGCTGATCCTGGAAAACAACATCATCAAAATTGTCATAGGTCTGCCGCTCAACATGAACGGCACCTTGGGCCCGCAAGGCGAAAAAACTCAAGGTTTTGCACAAAAATTAGAAAAAAAACTCAAGTATTCTGATAGAATGGTAGGGAAGACTGTAGAGATTGTCTTCTGGGATGAACGGCTGACTACCGCCTCTGCGCAGCGCGCCTTAATTGAGGTGGATATGCGCAGGGAGAACCGCAGACAGATTGTTGATACCGTCGCAGCTGTCTTTATTTTACAGAATTATATGGACCACCAAAAAAATATGAGGTGATTTGACATGGAAGAGGATCGTATCATTGTATTAACGGATGAAGATGGCAACGACGTTGAATTTGAAGTCATTGTGACTATGGAAGTCGAAGGCAGCGAATACGCCGTCATGCTCCCGCTGGACGGCTCTGAAGAAGCGGTTATTTTCAAAATTGTCGTGGATGAAGACGGCAACGAAATCATGGAAACCGTCCTGGATGACGAAGAGTTCGAAGCGGTTGCGGCTGCCTACGAAGATCTCATCGAGGAAATGGAAGTTGACGAAGACGAAGACGACGAGATCGAAATCGAAGAAATCAAGCACTAATAAGCCCTGAACCTACTCGGGATCCACTGTGGTCCCGAGTGGGTCAGACAATCTACACCTAAACCAGTGAGGTGAAGTGAACTATGGAACAATCCATCGATGCCTTGAAGGATCAATTGAAGGAGAAGGGCTACAAGCTCACGCCACAGCGTAAGGCTATCCTTGAAACGATTCTTGAAAACCCCGGGCATCACTTAAGCACCGAGGAAGTTTATGACATCGTGAGGAAGCGCCGCTCTGATATTGGGCTTGCCACGGTTTACAGAACCCTGATGCTCCTGAGCGATCTCAAGGTCCTTTCGAAGATCAACTTCGAGGACGGCTGCGTCCGCTATGAGCTCTGCAGCTGTGAAGACGACCACCAGCACCACCACCTGATCTGCCGTAAATGCGGTCTGATCATTGAAGTGGAGGACCTGCTCGACGATCTGGAAAAGCGTATCGAAAAGGATTATGATTTCAAGATCACGGATCACCGGCTCAAGTTCATAGGTTATTGCAGCAGCTGCAAAAAGACCTTGTGATTTATTATATACAAGGTCTCTCTTTTAATTATCAATATTAGGAACAAACAAAGAAAAAGGAACAGGTGAAATTTATGGTAAAAACGCCCCATCTGAAGGTCATGCCTTTAGGCGGAATGAATGAGATCGGCAAAAATATGACGGCCTATCAATACGAGGACGACATCATTGTTGTTGACGCTGGTCTCGCTTTCCCGGATGACGACATGCTCGGTATCGACATTGTCATCCCTGACATCACATTTTTAAAGAAGCATCAGGACAAGATCCGCGGCCTGATCTACACCCACGGCCACGAGGACCACATAGGCGCGACGCCTTATGTTCTGAAGCAGATTTCCGGCATTCACATGGTCGGCTCCAAGCTGACTATGGGCCTCATTGAAAACAAACTCAAGGAGCACAAAAACCTTGGGAAGCATACCAAAGCCATTGTTAAAGCCGGCGACAAAATTGAGCTTGGCGCTTTCGAGATCGAGTTTATCCACGTGAGCCACTCCATCCCGGATGCTTTCAGCTTAGCGATCAAAACACCGGTGGGCACTATTATTCAAACCGGCGACTTCAAAGTCGATTTTACGCCTATTGACGGCAAAATGACCGACCTTGCCCGCTTTGCGCAATTGGGCGCAGAAGGCGTCCTGGCGCTGTTCGCGGACAGCACCAACGTTGAGCGTCCCGGCTTCACCATGAGTGAGCGCAATGTTGGGGAGACCTTCGACGAGATCTTCCACCACTGCGAGGGCAGAATCATTGTCGCGTCGTTTTCCTCCAACGTCCACAGAGTCCAGCAGGTCATCAACTCCGCCATGGCTAACGGCCGCAAGGTCGCCTTCGCGGGTCGGAGCATGCTCAATGTAACCTCTGTAGCCATGGATCTTGGCTATCTCGCTGTCGCTGAAGATACCCTCATTGACCTCAAGGACATTGACCGTTATCCGGACAACGAGATCACCATCATCACCACAGGCAGCCAGGGCGAGCCTATGAGCGGCCTGTCCAGAATGGCCACCAACGAGCACCGTCAGGTGGAAATCAGACAGGGTGACCTGGTCGTCCTGTCGTCATCGCCTATCCCGGGCAATGAAAAGAGCGTCACCAGAATCATCAACCTGCTGTATGAAAAGGGCGCCAACGTCATCTACAATGAGCTGGCAGACGTCCATACCTCCGGTCACGCCTGCGAGGGTGAGCTCAAGCTGATCCACGCCCTTGTGAAGCCTAAATTCTTCGTACCTTTCCACGGGGAGTACAACCATCTCAGACGCCATGCACAAATGGCAGAGGAAATGGGTGTTCCCGGTGAAAATATCTTCATTATGCGCACCGGTGATACCCTCGAGTTCTCCAGACTGCATGCTAAGTTCGGCAAGCCGGTTCCAAGCGGCAATGTCATGATCGACGGCCTTGGCGTTGGCGATGTCGGCAACGTGGTCCTCAGAGACCGCAAGCATCTGGCAGAGGACGGCCTCATGATCGTCGTCGTTGCAATCCGCAAGGATACCGGCGAGATGGTCAACGCACCGGACATCATCTCCAGAGGCTTTGTCTATGTCAGAGAATCCGAAGAGCTCATGAACGGTGCAAGAGACACCATTGTCAATACGCTGAACAAAGCCATTTCCCAGAACGTCAGAGACTGGACCGGACTCAAGTCCTCCATCCGCGACGCGCTGCGCAGCTATCTCTATGAAAAGACCCGCAGAAGCCCTATGATCCTGCCGGTCATCATAGAAGTCTAAAAGCTTCCGAGGAGGCACAGACATGAATGTCTATGACGCTGCAAACAATCTGGCGCGTGCTATTAAAGACAGCCAGGAATACAAAGTCTACAAGCAAATGGAAGCGTCGGTCAAGACCTCTGAACCGGTCAAGAAGATGATTGATGATTTCCATGGGAAGCAGTTTGAGCTTCAAAAGAAGCAAATGATGGGGGAGCAGCCCTCTGAGTTTGAAATGAAACAGCTCCAAAAGCTCGTGGAGGTTGCCTCCATTGATCCCCTGGCCCGCGACTTTATCAGCGCAGAGATGCGCTTTACGCTGATGATGCAGGATGTCTCCAAGATCCTCAGCGACGTCATGGAGCTTGATAAAAGTCAATAAAAGGTAATTTCATACGGTCGTTTGGGCAATCACAGACAAACTTAGCACGCCTATCCAGGATCAGTTCGCCTGCATGGGCCTGGCTGGGTTTGTCTTTATGTGAGCGCTATTCGCGCTGCGAGGTGTTAAAGTGCAAATAAGAAAATATTTGAACCTGTTTCTAATAATAATTGCCATGCTGGTCTTCACGGGCTGCGTGTCCGAACAGGACTTCACGGCAGTGGACCCTGGGGCGACGGACGCCGTGATTATCGAGATCCCCTCCGGTTCCACCGCAAAGTCCATTGGGGCCTTGCTGGAATCCGAAGGGCTGATCCGCAGCGCGGACGCCTTTGTCAAAAAGGTCAAAGACATGGACGCCGCCGCGGCGCTTCAAGCAGGGCAGTATCAGTTCTCGAAAGCCATGTCCGTTGAGGAGGTAGTTAAAGTCGTTTCCGGTGGCGAAGTCTACCGAAATACCTTCAAAGTGGTCGTCCCGGAAGGCTTTGAAGTCGTCCAGATCGCAGAGCGCTTGTCTGCCGATGGTCACATTGACAAAGACCTGTTCTACAAAGAACTAAAGACGGGGGACTTCGACTACAAATTTCTGTCACCCGAAGACCGCGACACCAATCTGGAAGGCTTTTTATTCCCGGCAACCTATACCTTTGACGTTGGGACCTCCGAGCACGACATTATAGATGCCATGCTGAAGAAGTTCGATGAGGTATTCAAAGCCGAGTATTACACCCAGGCGGAAAGCTTAGGCCTAACCGTCCGCGAGGTCATCACCATGGCCTCCATTGTAGAGCGAGAAGCCATGGTCCATGATGAGCGGCCTGTTGTTGCAGGGGTCTTCTATAATCGCATTAAGACCAAAATGGCCCTTCAGTCCTGCGCCACCGTCCAGTACATCCTGGGCGAGCGCAAGGAAGTGCTTTCCAACGCGGATATCGCTATAGACAACCCATACAATACCTACAAATACCCTGGCCTCCCGCCGGCGCCTATTGCGTCTCCGGGTGAGCGCTCCATTAAAGCCGCCTTGTATCCGGCGGACACGGAATATTTCTACTTCGTCACCACCAATTTGGGAGATGGGTCTCATTATTTCTCAAAGACCTACGATGAGCATCTTCAGGCCATTGAACGGAGCAAGCAGAACTGATGGGGGCGGGGGAGAATATAGTGAATCCCGCACTGGTTGCGGCGCTGCAGACTTTAACACCTACTCATGATCCATTTCTTAAAAGCCTGGAAGCCTACGCCGCAGAGCACCGGGTGCCCATCCTTCAGCCAGAAAGCGCTCAGCTTCTGGAGCTCCTGACGGCTATGAAAAAGCCTAAGCACGTCCTTGAAATTGGAACTGCTATTGGTTACTCCGCCGTCAGAATGGCCATAGCAATGGGTGAAGGCAAGATCACAACCATTGAAAAAAGCCCTGAGATGTTAGAACTTGCAAAGACCACTTTTGAAAATGCAAAGACGAACGTCGTCTTTGAGCAGCTGGAAGGGGATGCCGCGGAGGTTTTAAAACACTTAAAGCCTTCTGACTTGTATGACCTCGTTTTCATAGACGCCGCCAAAAGCCACTATAAAACCTATTTTGACTTGGTAACCCCTATGCTGGCCCCTGGCGCTCTGGTCATCTCTGACAACGTTCTATTCAGAGGCCTGATCGCCGACGACCAACCCGTAGACAAGCGCTTCAAGACCATTGCGAAGAATTTAAAAGCCTATTTAGCCTATCTGATGGCTCATGAGGACTTTATTACCTCTTTGGTCCCAATTGGGGATGGTTTTGCAGTGAGTCTTTCGCGAAAGTAGCTTTGTTGAGGGAGTAACGCCGGTGCGGTGACAGGTAACTTCGTTACCTGTCACCCTCTTAGAATAAATCACTTAACACGTAACGCACCCCATCCCCACTGTTGAAGTTAAATAAGGGTGACAGGCACCAATAGGCCAAAGTCAGTCTATTGGTGCCTGTCACCCCCCTTTAAAACAGTCACTTCGCATCCATCGTACCCCATCCCCACGCCGCAAGAAAGGAAAATCCCCATGCAAAAAAAACCCGAACTCCTCGCCCCGGCCGGCGACCTGGAAAAACTCAAATTTGCCCTTCATTACGGCGCAGATGCCGTTTATATTGGCGGGCAAACCTTTGGCCTTCGCGCCAGCGCCAAAAACTTCTCCTTTGAGGAGATGCAGGCGGGCGTTGCCTATGCCCATGAACGCGGCAAGAAGGTTTATCTGACCCTCAACATCATTCCACACAATGAGGATTTAGCGCTGCTGGATGCCTACATTGAGGACATTGGCAAGATCCCTTTTGATGCCCTCATTCTGTCGGATCCCGGCACTATGATGATGGTCAGGGAAAAACTGCCTAACTATGAAATCCACCTGAGTACTCAGGCCAACAATACAAACTTCATGAGTGCCAGGTTCTGGCACGCCCAAGGTGTCTCCAGAGTCATTCTGGCGAGGGAACTCTCCTTCAAAGAAATTGAAGAGACGATCTCAAAATCTCCGGAGGATCTGGAATTTGAATCCTTCATCCATGGCGCCATGTGTATTTCCTATTCCGGCAGATGTCTGCTGTCCAATTACATGGCAGATCGCGACGCCAACCGCGGAGACTGCGCCCAGGCCTGCAGATGGAAATACAGGCTCGTGGAAGAGAAGCGCCCCAATGAATTTTATCCCGTTGAAGAAACAGATCAAGGCACCTTTTTCTTCAATTCCAAGGACCTCTGTATGATTGGCTACATTCCGGAGCTGATTCAATCCGGTCTCGTCAGCCTCAAAATTGAAGGCCGCATGAAGAGCATCTATTACGTCGCGAATATCATTAGAGTCTACAGACGCGCCATCGACCGCTATTACGCGGATCCAGAAAATTACAAGTTCGTTCCGGAGGATCTGAAGGAAATTCAAAAGGCCAGCCACCGCGAATTTACCACCGGCTTCTTCTTTGATAAGCCGGACAAAAACGATCAGCTCTATCACAATTCCAGCTATGTCAGGGGTTATGATTTTGTGGGCGTTGTCCGGGACTACGATCCCCAGACCAAACTGGCCACCATTGAACAGAGAAACCGCATGCTGATTGGCGAAGAGATCGAAGTCATGAGGCAGGCAAATGGCGACTATCGTCAAAAAATTGAAATCATGCTGAATGAGAAGGACGAGCCTATCGACAGCGCGCCCCACGCTCAAATGATTTTGAAAATGAAGATGGCCGAGCCGGTTCAGCCGCTGGATATTCTAAGACGTGAAAGGGAAGGGGACTGAGTGGTCATGAGTCGACCGATTCTGATTGGCATTGCAGGGGGTACAGGTTCCGGTAAAAGCACCGTGGCGAGAGCGATTTTCGAGTCTCTGCCTGAAAAGAACATCGCCATTATCATGCAAGACGCGTATTACAAAGATCAGTCCAGTCTCAGCTTTGAAGACCGTGTCAAAACCAATTACGATCATCCACTTGCCTTTGACAACGATCTGTTGATCGAACAGCTGAAGAGCCTGTTGGAGGGCAAGTCGATTCATCAGCCACAGTATGATTTCTCCATTCACAACCGCATCAAAGAGACTGTCAAAATTGAACCTAAGGACATCATCATCCTGGAGGGCATCATGATTCTGGAGGACAGACGCCTTCGAGAACTCATGGATATCAAAATTTTCGTGGATACAGATGCGGATGTCCGAATCATCCGCCGCATAGTACGAGATATCGAAGAGCGGGGCAGAACGCTGGATGCGGTCATCAAACAATACCTGACCACCGTCAAGCCTGCCCACGACCAATTCATTGAACCTATGAAAAAATATGCGGATTTGATCATCCCGGAAGGCGGCTATAACAAGGTCGCCATAGACATCATGGTCTCCAAAGTTCGCCAAGTTATTTCTGACAAATATCAGTAAAATAAGCAGTATTAACATAATCAAACGACGTTATAATTATTTGAACGTTCAATTTTTAACCCAACCTCCTATAGAAATTTTCTATAGGAGGTTTTATGTTGCTTATAGCTTTTTACATAATATTATGGATTTATTAAATAAAAAGGCCTTGTATTTTGTTCATATTGTTCTATAATGAGGTAAAGTCCGCTAAAGAGCTGACTTTCAGGTATTTTTTTGACATTTAACAACTTGTAAATAATAATGAAAAACTTCTTAAAAATGGAGAACAGTCACTTCGTTCCTATATTTTCCTTAAACCTTCTCATAACGAGTAAATTTATTTGATTTTCAAGAAAAATATTATTGTTTTTTATGTTAATTAAAAAGGAAATTGGGAATAAAAAGCGAATATAAGTTAAAACTTGACATTAATCGTGACAAACTTTATTTCCTTCAAAAAAAGCCGTTTTCGACACTGTTAAAAAAATCATTTATACTTTTATATGATTTTTTAATTAGAACGGTCAAAAATGGGAATAAGCAAGCATAGAGTGTCATAATCTTAATTTTATTAGGAGGTTCCCTTGGAAATCGCGCTCTACATCCTCGTTTTCGTATACAGTCTTCTGGTTGGGTCCTTTCTGAATGTCTGCATCTATAGGATCCCCAGAGAGATGTCCATAGTTTTCCCGGGATCCCACTGTACCAGCTGTGACACGAGGCTCAAAGCCTATGAGCTGATCCCACTTTTCAGTTACATTGCCCTTGGCGGGAAATGCCGTACCTGCGGCGAGAAGATCTCCGCGAGATACCCCATGGTAGAACTGATAACAGCGCTCCTCGTCACACTTCAGTTTCACATTCTTGGTTTAAATCTCACTTTTGCGTTCTTTGCCATTATGACCTTTATCCTGATCGTCATGACCATGATCGACTATGATCTTCAGATTATTCCGGATGGATTGACTTTGATCCTTGGAATTGTCGGCATCCTGTACCTGGCTGCAGTCATTGTGCCTGCACAAGGCTTCTCGGCCCTGATCCCAAGAGGTATTGGCTTTCTCCTTGGGGGCGGCTTGTTCCTACTTATCGCAATCGTCTCGAACGGCGGCATGGGCGGCGGTGACATAAAGCTCATGGCGGTCCTCGGACTATGGTTCGGCTGGCAGCACCTGCTTCTTCTCATGATGCTCTCGTTTGTCAGCGGCGCTCTGATCTCTGTAGCACTGCTCGCATTTAGAATCAAAGGCAGGAAGGAAGCGATTCCCTTTGGTCCCTTCATAGCGCTTGCTGCATACTTAACCTCAATTTTTGGAAATGAACTTGTGACTTGGTATTTGACTCTATCTGTATATTAAAGGGGGCGGCACCGTGAAAAAATCAAAAGAAATTAAACTACTCGGAAAAGAGATATTGTCAATTGATTTTGGTCAGCATACGACAAAAATCGTCCTTGGAAAAGTAGGCAAGTTGTCCATGACTATTGAACGTGCCATTGAATTTCCAACGCCGTTTGGAAGTTATGAAAAAGGAAGAATAATTGACTTTGAATTGATGAAGACCCATTTAAAAGAATTTTTAAAAAACGAAAAAATTAAACCCTCTTACGTGATCTGTTCTGTTGAAAACAACGAAATTATCACAAGAGAAATTACGTTGCCCTCTATTAGCGAAGAACAATTAAGCAAAATGCTGGAATTTGAAGTTCAACAGTATATGCCAATAGAAATGAATGATTACATTGTACAATCCAAGATTATTGAAACTTTTGAGGAGGATACCATAAAAAAAGCCAGACTTCTCGCAGCGGCTATGCCAAAGGAAATGGCAAGAAGTTTTTTTGATTTGATGCACTCGGTAGATCTTAACGCCCATGTTTTAGATTTACAGTCTAATGCTGTAGATAAATTGTTGCAAAACGGATTCTTTTTTAACGGTGATACAGATATCGTTTCGAAATCCATTGCAGTTATAGATTTAGGAGTTAGTCACATCAATGTGGTGATGTTCGACAAAGGTCAATATAAATTTAACAGGCTCATTTCTCAAGGATCTGAGGCAATAGACCAGAGTCTTATCAGTTTTCTGGATTATACTAAACACGAAGCAGAAGAAAAGAAAATTACGCTTGTTGATATTAGTGAAGTCTTCAATCAAGAAGAAGCTCAGCTTCTTTTACAGGATGAGGAGACTATGAGGGTTCGCAATATTGTAAAAAATGTTGTTGATTCTTGGATCAATGAAATTGAGAGAGTTTTCAAATTTTATACAACACGCAGCGCCGGAAACGCTATTGACAAAATTTACTTGTATGGTGGGGCTTCAAAAATGGAGGGACTTGATAAGTATCTGCAGGATGCGTTTAGTATTCCAACTACCAAAATTCGTCAAATTACAAATGTTTCTATTCAAAATTCCTCCTCCAAGACTATGACGCCATTTGTCAATGCGCTTGGTGCCATGATCCGACGATAGGGGGCGAAAATAATGAGAGATTATAACTTTTTTGAACCTTTTGTGGATCGAAATAAAAAAAACAGCAATGCAAATTATGTGAACTATCCATTGATAATTGCACTGCTTGTGGTCCTAATTGGAGCCTTGCCAGTGTATAATTTGATCAAGAGCTTTATGCTTGACTCAGAAATTCAAGTGCTTGAGACAGAAGTCCTGGAGAATCCTAATTATTCATTGCTTGCTGTAGCAGATGAATTGCGTGCGGGTATTGTTGATGGAAAAACCAGACTGGATATTCTGAAATCAATAGATGTGGCACTAACAGAACAGGAGTGGCTGGATGAATCATTTTTATTCAGTCTAATGAGTACGGTACCAAAGGATCTTGAAGTCAAAAATTTGTCACTTACCATTGATCAAGCAATTCAAATTTCCGGTTCTGCCACAAATAAGCCAGCTATTGCAGAACTGGAATACAATTTAAGAAATACCGGAAAATTTGAGAATCTGCTTGTCAGAAATATAGTCAATACAGAAGCCGGATTTTATGACTTTTCAATGACCTTAAGCGTGAAGGGAGCGACCGCTGATGAGACTAACTAACCGTGAAAAGCTCCTTCTCATTTTTTTATCATTTGCAATTATTGGTTATTTAACTTTTAATTATATAGTATTGAAACAATGGGTGTCTTTAGATGAAAAGGAATTTGTCTTAAACGACTGGCAAGCAAAAAAAATTGAACTTGAGACAATTGATCAGTCCTTGGCAAAGCTGAATTCAGAGTGGGAAGTCCTTGACAATGACATTCAATCAATAGGAAATAAGTATTTCAGTCTGATTGAAGAGCAGGAGGATCTCATTTTACTGTTTAACGAGCTTCTGAAGACACCTGGTATCAAAGATCTGTCAATAAATTTCGAGGAACCTCAAGCACAAGAGCTTGAAGGCGGTTCTGTGAAAATGCAGCCTGTCGTACTTTCATATGAAGGCGAATACACTTCTCTTTGGACTCTTTTGAAATCTATATGGAAATTTGATAATAGAATTTTAATTTCTGGTCTTACCATGACAAAAGATGAAACTACATTACTCACCGGACAGATTTCCATGGAACTTCATGACTTGTCCGAGATGACACATTCTGCTGAAAACTTAGTAATGTGGTTCAATAATGATACTTTTATTAAAGGAAATCCATTTACCCCACTTCCCGGCGAACCTTTTTCAGGCACGAGATATTTAATGAAAAGTGAAAGTATAAACACTGTGCAAACTGCTTATGTTAAGTTTGCAGATATTGCCGGCCATTGGGCTGAGTCTTCTATTGACAACTTTGGAGAAAAACGGTTGATTTATGGTGACGCGAATAATTTCTTTTATCCTGATTCTTCATTGTCAAGAGGGGAACTGATCATTTTGCTTGATGGTTTGTTTGAATGGCCAACACCGGCACAACCAGTAGATCTAACTAAGTTCTCTGACTATATGGAACTTGGCCGTTATGAAAGCGTAATGGCAAAAGCAATTTTCAAAGGATTTCTGAGTGAGTATATTATTGGGTATGAAGATGGTACCTTGAGACCAAATAATCCTATTACTTATGAGGAGTTTGATCTCGTTATGCAAAAGGTTTTGCAATCTCCTGATTTTAACTGGAAATCTGAAGCTGAGAAGATCCAAACCATTACCGGCCATATTTCAAAAGGTATTGCAGATGAAAATGCGTTCATGACTCGAGCGGAGGCAGTATATTTCTTAGAAAGCATGCAATAATAGGTATTCAATTTTCTATTCCGGAGGCATTCACATGAAAAAATCAAGGAACAGACGTCTCGGAGATTTGCTGATCGACGTTGGACTTATCACGCCTGAACAACTCGATAGTGCACTCGATATACAAAAAAAGAGCGGTCGCAAAATTGGTGAAGTCCTGATTGAACTTGGACATGTCGATGAAACTCAAATCTCAGATGCCTTGGAATTTCAACTCGGCATCCCTCATGTGGAATTGGAAAAGACCTATATCCCACCGGAAGTGCCTCGTATTATATCTGAGAAATTGGCTCGACGTCACACATTGATTCCCATTAAAAGGAAAGACAACATCTTGACGGTAGCCATGGCGGATCCACTGAATATTTTTGCCATTGACGACATTAAACTTGCTACAGGGTTAAACGTAGATCCAGTCATCTCAACCCGACTTGAGATTATTAATGCCATAGGGCTCTATTACGAGAAGGAGAGCGCAGAAAAAGCACTGGAGGAATTTACTGAAACCTATGCATCTGACTTCTCAGAGTATATGGATGATGAGGTCCTGGCTAATGTCGAAAATGCGCCTGTGGTCAAGCTCCTGAATTCGGTCATCAAACAGGCGATCAAACTGAAGGCTAGTGATATTCACATTGAGCCTCTTGAACGCAACTTGCGCATCCGTTTCAGACTGGATGGCGAGCTCCAGGAAATCATGAGTCCGGAAAAAATTAGCCACTCAGCCATTGTTACCAGGATCAAAATCATGGGTAAAATGAACATTGCCGAAAAACGCGTTCCGCAAGACGGGCGTGTTGAAATGGTTATTGATGGCAAAGAAGTTGACATGCGTATCTCAATTATGCCAACAGTATATGGTGAGAAGGTGGTCATTCGTCTGCTTGATCGAAGCAGTGTTATGCTCACTAAAAATGAGTTGGGTTTTTCTGAAAAGAACCTAGAGCTCTATGAGAGAATAATTCAACATCCTCATGGTATCATTCTGGTAACGGGTCCTACCGGCTCTGGCAAGACAACGACGCTTTATGCAACACTTAATGAGCTCAATCAAATCAATAGGAACATCATTACAGTTGAGGACCCGGTTGAGTACAGGCTGAACGGTGTTAACCAGGCTCAGGTCAACGTCAAAGCCGGCTTGACTTTCGCCAGCGGCCTTCGCTCTATTCTGCGTCAGGATCCGGACATCATCATGATAGGTGAGATACGTGATCAGGAAACGGCGCAGATCGCAGTTCGCGCCGCAATAACAGGTCACTTGGTGCTCAGTACTATTCATACCAATGATTCTGTCTCGACCATTTCACGTCTCATGGACATGGGTATAGAGCCTTTCATGGTTTCCAGTTCTGTTGTTGGCATCATGGCACAGCGTCTTGTTAAAAGGGTCTGCATTAATTGCATAACGTCGTATGAGCCAGAGCTTAAAGAAAAAATTCTGTTAGGAATGCAAAATGGTGAACTGCTGCACAAAGGCACAGGCTGCAACGTTTGTAACCATACCGGCTATAAAGGTCGAATCGCGATTCATGAGATACTGCCTATGTATGATTCAATAAAGTCTATGATTGACGCGCATCAAACGATTGATCAGATTAAAGCCGTGGCACTTCAGCACGGTATGACCACATTGCGAGAAAGTTGTAAGCAGCTCGTTCTGGAGGGCGTCACGACCGTGGATGAACTCATGAGGATGACATACTCGCTCGACTAGGAGGGTGAATGATGAGCATATTAACCTATCTCGACCAGGCCGTCAAAAGCAAGGCCTCGGACCTTCATATTACAGTTGGACAACCGCCCATTATGCGATTGGATGGAGAGCTCGTTAAATTAACGGACATACCTCTAACACCTGAAGATACAGTTGCTATGGTCAAAGAAACCATGAAAAGCCATCAATTTGACGCCTTAGAAGAAAGGGGCGAATTGGACTATTCTTTTTCCTATCCGAATGTGGGGCGTTTCCGTGTCAATGCTTACCGTCAACGAGGCAGCTACGGTCTGGCTTTCCGGGTTGTCTACGGTGCCATTCCGAGCCTTGAGGATTTGGGACTTCCACCTGTTGTGGCTGATCTCTCCAGAAAAAAACGCGGACTGATCCTTGTGACCGGCCCAACCGGATCCGGAAAATCCACAACGCTGGCGTCCATGATTGACCTGATCAACTCAGAACGCAGCTGTCATATCCTGACCTTGGAGGATCCAATTGAATATCTTCACACTCATAACAAAAGTATTGTCAACCAACGTGAAGTCGGTAGCGATACCAACAGCTTCGCTAACGGTCTTCGAGCTGCACTTAGAGAAGATCCAGATGTTATACTGGTCGGCGAAATGCGGGATCTTGAGACTATCTCCATTGCCGTTACCGCCGCAGAGACAGGTCATTTGGTGCTTTCTACACTGCATACTTTAGGTGCAGCCAATACTATGGACCGGATTATTGATGTCTTTCCTCCTTATCAGCAGGAGCAAATAAAGGTTCAGCTCGCAGCGGTCATTGAAGGCATTATCTCTCAGCAACTTTTAGCAAAAAAAGCTTCAAAAGGCAGAGTAGGGGTCTTTGAGGTTATGACCTCAACGAATGCAATTCGTAACTTAATCCGCGAAGGAAAAACACATCAAATTCAGACAAATATCCAGACTGGCTCTAAGTTTGGTATGCAAACCATGGATAACGCGCTGCTAAATCTTTATAAGCAAGGCGTTATCTCAAGGGATGCTTGCCAGGCTCACGCAATGGACTTTGATTATGTTAAAGGCCAACTTGGCACGATCTACTAAAGGAGTGATGCCGAATGCCAGTTTATAAATTTAAAGCGCTCACCCCAAACGGCGCCACTTATGAAGGCACTGAAACAGCTGCGACACACGGAGAAATGATTCTTAGGCTGAAAGAGCGACAGTATTATCCTGTAAGTGTTGAAGAGGTCTTACAAAAAGAATTAAAGGATATCAATTTATTGAACAAAGTCAGTATCAAGCACATTGCAGTGTTTGGAAGACAGTTTTCCACCATGCTCAATGCTGGCGTCACCATTGTCAATACACTCGATATTTTAAGGCAGCAAACAGATCATAAGAAATTTAAACAGGTCATCAGTAATATTTATGAGGATGTTCAGAAAGGCTATACTTTTTCAGAAGCAATGGAAAAACACAACGATGTATTTCCTAATTTAATGGCGTACATGGTCGCGGCAGGTGAGGCCAGCGGAAGCCTGGATGTTGTCATGGAACGTATGGCGACGCACTACGAAAAGGAATTTAAAATTAACAATCGAGTCAAGAGTGCCATGGTTTATCCGGCAGTATTAGCCATTGTCGCAACGGCAGTGGTTGTATTCCTATTAACCTTTGTTATGCCTACATTTTTAAGTATGTTTGAAGGCAGTGGTGTTCCTTTGCCTGCGCCTACGCGTCTGCTGCTTGCGATCAGCAATTCCTTCAGAAACTTTTGGTACGTCTATTTGTTGGTCATTTTAGGTACAGTCTATCTTTTTAAACGCTATTCTTCTACACCGGAAGGCAGACGAGCAGTGGATCGTTACAAGCTGCGGTTGCCACTGTATAAAGGCTTAACCCGTAAAGTCATCAGCGCCCGTTTCTGCCGTACGCTGTCCACACTTCTCGCCAGCGGGATCCCACTGCTGCAGGCCATGGAAAATGTGGCCGGCGCCGTGGGCAATACAGTCGTTGCGGAAAGCATCATTGAATCAAAAGAAGATGTCCGAAAAGGGATCGCCTTATCGATTCCAATTCGTAAAACAGGTCACTTCCCGCCCATGGTCGACAACATGATCAAGATTGGCGAAGAGTCAGGAACACTGGACGATATTTTAGACAAAACCGCTAACTTCTTCGATGAAGAAGTGGAAACTGAGGTACAGCGTCTCCTGACCTTTATGGAACCAATGATGATCGTCGTCATGGGTGTCATAGTTGGCTTTATAGTCATCTCCATGATGATGCCAATGTTTGACATGCTGAAGACGGTACAATAGAAAGTGGTTGAGTCACATGAGTGAGAATGAAGCCTTATTATCTTTAGATGAAGCGGCACAGCGCTATTTCGTCCGGCTGGATGACGAATCACTTAAAACAGTCATGCAATCCGCTGAGAAGCTGATCCGTTACTACGCCCATCTTTATGGCAAAGGCTGCGACAGGGATGATCTCACTCAAACGGGTTATCTGGGACTGATGAAAGCACTGAAGGGTTATGACCAGACAAAAGAAGCCAGCTTCGCCACCTATGCCTCTCATTGCATAATGGGGGAAATCCGGCATCTGGTGAGAAAACAAGCATCCTATTACAGACCTGGGTGTATTGTCGAGTTACAGGGCAAGGTGGATAGGGTGATGGATGAGTATCTCAGAGACCATGGTGAAGCGGCGAGTGTCAAGGTCATTGCAGAGAAGCTCAAGGTGCGTGAAAGCGCCATTGAGGAAGTCATGAAAGCGGGTCTTGTGAGCTTTGATGAGATTGATACGTCGAAGATTCACAGTACGGAGTATGAGTCCTTTAGGTTGCCGATTGAGGATAGGATTGTATTAGCTCAGGCGATGAAAAGGTTAAGTGATTTGCAGAGAAAAGTGATCCAGATGCTGTTCTTCCAGGATCTCTCCCAGCAGGAAGTGGCTGACCGGACGGGGCTTACACAGAAGAAAGTGAGCCGGATTCGGAAGGAGAGTCTGGAGAGGATGGGGGAGGAACTAAACGATGATGTTGTTGAAGAGCCCATAGACCTAAAAACCGTTGGTGAGGGGCGGGGGCGTTGGGTTGGGTGAGAGGTGATATCACACCTTGAAACTGAAACATTGGGGTTTTAACGAAGCTTGTAATCAAAGGAAACTTAAATCAATCAAAATGTTCATTTTCGGAGCTTTTTAAGGTATAGAAAACCAATGTTAATAAAAAAACTTTATAGAATACGGTCAATCCGTGTCTGAAAGCAGAACTCGCAGGTATAACATAGTCAAGAATGTCAGAAGCGGATGATCTTTGAGAGAGGCCAGTTCTGAATGATGGGTTCCCTAAGAAAATTATAGGTAGCTGGGGCTTCGCCCAACTTATTCTAAAGCATTAATGGAGAAAGATCATTTAAGATGAAGCGGAGTAGCGGTAATTAAAGATTAAATAAGTTGGCCGTCTACGATGATGCAAATCAAAGCATGTCTCATCTATTAGTGTTTTAGGGTCGGCTGGGCGCGATCAGGACTGTGTTGGGTGGTACTTACTTCCTTTAGAACATTAAGAGAAAAAAGAGAAGAGAAGAGGTAGTCGCCAACTTCGAAGCATCCAGCAAAGCATTCAGGATCAACAGCTAATAAGAAGGTTAAGGGGGTGAAAGCAGAAGAATAAGTGGTTGGTTGGAATGCCCACAATAATGTTTTATAAAGGGTTTGTGGGGGCTGAAAAAAGGGTATTAAGGGTACAAGGTTGGAATTAGTACAGCACAGAGCTTGGTTAGTTGAAAGAAGTGGCTGATCTGGTGATTGGTTTGATCGAAGGTTATTGAGAGAGCCAACAACAAAGAAAAGAAGTACGTTAGAGAGGCATGAAAAAAACTAGTTGAGAAAAGGATGGTGTTTTACATGTTAAGATTCTTTAATAAGAGACTTCATAACAGAAAAGGCTTCACGTTGATTGAACTGATTGTGGTTATTGCTATTTTGGGGATTTTGATGCTAATTGCTGTCCCTAGATTACTGGGTGTTAGAGAAGGGGCAGAAATTAGAGCTGATAAAGCTTCAGCAAGAACTATAGCAAGTGCAATCGCAATTTATGAGGCTGATACCGGAACTGCTGAACCTGCAATTGCAGATTTAATTCCAGAATATCTTGATGTCGCGCCTACTTCAGCACAAGATCCAGCAGCTGTGTTTACTTTAGCATATGATGCAGATGGAGCAATTACTATCACTTTAGTTGGAGGCACAGTTACTGAGGATGAACTTTATCCTGAATAATAAATAGGTAAATTAAACCTGCCCGTACCTGTCACCGTCTGTGAAGTAGATGAAGTTGTCAACTTAGTAAGTTAGTTATTTCAACCCTTTCAGACAACAGTTACTAAAAATTCCAATTTTCAGTGCCAGATACCACAAGAAGTCAATGGTAGTAATTGGCAAAAACATCCCCCTAAGGGGTCGGTTCAGATCCCTTATTTCAGCTTCATAACCGGTTTGGATTCAAACCCTACTTCCCGTTCAAATAACCTATGATGCGAGTTTGCCATAACTTGGTT
>WXFH01000030.1 GCA_009881125.1 Acidaminobacter sp.
AGTCGATCAGCAAGTGAACGTGATCTTGATCACAGTTAAATTCTTCGATAGTAAATCCATTTTCATCCGCTATTTTAAAAAGGATTTCTTTGAGCTTTTCTTCTACAATACCTGTCAGAACTTTTCGTCTATACTTGACGCACCAGACAATATGATACTGAATGGAGTAGACATAACCTCGACCCTTTTTTACTTTTGACATTCCACAACACCTCAGTACCATTATAACATATGGCTATGTTGTAACAAAGTAATTTGAAGGATTACAATTTAATTCATAACTATACATAAGGCACCGCTAACCCACGACTGAAGTCACGGGTGTGCGCGGTTGTTTAATCAACGAATAAAACGTACACAGCGTACATTATTGAGGTCAGGCGGTGTCTGACACCGCCTTCCACCTTGTCTCTTCCACCCGCATCAACTGAGGAAAATGGCGCCCAAGCCATTTTCCTTCCTGGGTTTTGTGATAAAATAGTGCCTGAGGTGATCACACTTGTACCCATTCAACCTGGAAGATCCTAACGCCAAACGTTATCATACATGGAGCCAGCATCTGAAATCACAATTTGGCGAAAAAGTTTTCAAAGTCGCTCTGGATGGCGGCTTCAGCTGCCCGAACAGGGATGGCAGCATTGGGACCGGCGGATGCACTTTTTGCTCAGAGTCCGGTTCGGGAGACTTTGCCCAAAGCCATCTGGATCCGCTTCCCGTCCAACTGAAAAAAGGCATCGAACTCGAGCACAAAAAGTGGCCCAACTCGACGAAATACCTTGCCTATTTCCAAAACTTTTCAAACACCTACGCTCCGGTAGAGGTCCTGAGAGAGCGCTACGAACAGGTTCTCCGGGAAGAAGGCGTCGTAGGCATCATGATCGCGACCCGTCCGGATTGCCTGCCCCCAGAAACCATTGCTTACCTGGCAGAGCTTAATAAAAGCCATTATCTTTGGGTGGAACTCGGTCTGCAGACCATTCATGATGACACGGGCGAACGCATCAACCGCGGCTACACCTACGACACCTACCTTAAAGCCGTGGAAGCCCTCAGAAAACATGGCATCCGGGTCTGCACCCACATGATCAACGGCCTGCCTGGCGAATCCCGCGACAGGATGATGGAAAGCCTGGCACGGGTCCTCCTCGACTCTGACATTCAAGGCATCAAGATTCACCTGCTTCATCTCATGCAAAATACCGCCCTGGTCCAGGATTACGAAGCCGGGCGGCTGCAGTTTCTCGAGAAAGACGAGTATGTGGGCCTCGTGTGTGACCAGCTGGAGCTGATCCCGCCAGAGATCGTGATTCACAGACTGACGGGAGACGCCCCCCGAAGATCCCTGATTGGACCCCTCTGGAGTCTCCATAAGTGGGAAGTCCTCAACAGCATTGACGCCGAGCTGAGACGTCGCGGCAGCTATCAAGGCATGCGCGACATCCGAAAGCGGGGTGAACACCATGATTGAGTCCCCGCTGGCCTTTAGCCACACCCTGCTTCGCCAGTGCGTCAGGGCGGGCGATGTGGTGGTGGACGCGACCATCGGCCACGGTCATGATACGCTGCTGCTGGCCGAGCTGGTCGGTCCGACCGGACGGGTACTGGGGTTCGACATTCAGCCACAGGCCGTTGAGAGCACCCGGGCGAAGCTCATCGCGGCGGGGCTGGACGGGCGCGTGACTCTGTTTCAAGAAAGCCACGAGCATGCCGCAGCGCGGCTTGGCGAGACGCAAACCATTGGCGCGGCCCAGTTCAACCTGGGGTACCTGCCCGGTGGTGACAAGGGCATCGTGACCCAGGGGTCGTCGACGCTGCGCTGTCTGGAAAGTCTGCTTCCCAGGCTGCGGCCTGGCGGCATGGCTATTTTCGTCGTTTACTACGGTCATGACGGCGGCCCGGAGGAGAAGAACAAGCTGCTCTCGTTTGTGGACGGCCTGGACCAGACGGATTTCACGGTCCTGCAGTACAGCATGCGCAATTGGCGCAGCGATCCGCCGTTTCTGATCGCCATCCAAAAGAGATAAAAAATGTTTAGCAGCGCGGCACTTAGTCACGAGTGCCGCAATCTAACTGGAGAAGTTTGCCTTGGAAGAGCGTAAAAGGACAGTTGGCCGATGGTCACCTGAAGTCCCCCCCTCTCGACCATCGGCCAACTTCTTTTTTATTTACAGAAGGACTCTTCCCAACCTCCCTCACTGCCCAAACTGCTGCAGCACCTTCACGACATACTCAAGCGGAAGCCTTGTCGCGGCACTGATACCGCGCCCCACGTAAACCGCTTCGAGGTAATCCCACTCATAAGAAACGAGATCCTGGCGTTTGAAGGCGCGCATCACTTCCCGAGTCGGCTTGAAGACTTCAAACCCAAGATCCGTCATGAAGTTTAAAGTGGTCATCTCCCCCAGGAAGTAGAAATTCTGCTGAAGCTCGTCATACAGCTGAAGCAATGCGTAGCTGTTGTGCTTGTCGAAAAAATCACGATAGTGATCCAAGAAATTTTGTGCCGATCCAAAGCGATTTGTCAGGTCCAGCAAGACCCAGGCGTTATCGTAGCAGGCTTTGATTTTGGACCTGTTCTTGATCATATTGGGATCACTGCGCATAGCTTCAAGGGCTTTGTCCTCATAGTGGACGACCTTTCTGAAGTCTTCGAAATACTTGAAGACAGCAGGCATGTAGCGGTCAATCACTGACGGTCGAAAGCCCGAATAAAAGATGGTTTTAACCAAGGTCTGGTAGAAGACCTCATCTGAAATAGCGTGCCGCTTGGGCGATTCATATTGCCGGTGCATGTCGACGAGCTCTTCCTCTGTGCTTCTTCCACTGAGTACTAATTCGCGATGAAGGTCAAAGAATTTCTCTGCCAGAACCTCTGCTTCCGGAACCTTTGCCAGGATTTCAAAAAATAGAAGGTCTATGTTGCTGCAGGGAAAAATTTCAGTGTGCATTTCAAACGCGGGCATATCTGGGTTGAAGTTTTCGGGGTTGATGTTTTCCAATGGATCCTCTCCTTAATTTATATTTCTTTATATTTTCACAATATCCATATTATACCATTTTGTAAAGTAAAAAAACTGCTGCTTTTCAGGCAGCAGTAAATTTAATTTAATTTAATTTGTGCATCCCTTTGAGAATGAATGATTCTTCAACCCTCTAAATCATTCTGTTCCTCAAGTACCTCAAGCACTTCTTCACATTCGGCTTCGGTCAGCTCGTTTTCCATTTGCGTGAGCAGTATGTTGTATTCTTCGAGGCTGTTCGCGTTTTTTAACGCTTCAATCCAGTGCTCCATTAACCTTTGGTTTGCCATGGCTTTACCTCCTCGACCGGTACAGCCTGTGTGAAGGTGCCTATTGCATTGATACCCCAAACTTCTGATTATGAACCCTGGAAGCAGAAGAAAGGGTCAATAGGCATGAGCCGCTGACACCTTCTTCCAGCAAGTCTCCATCAAAAAAACGAAAGCCGGCGCCACTAACCTTTCGCCAGCAGCTTCCGACTCCCTATTCACCACTCCATCTCAGTCATGACTCAGCCTTCCATCCCCCGTAATAGGAATAACCTCACCCAAATACTTTGGCTCCGGCTTAATAAAGCACATGACAAAATCTTTGTTTTTTGCCAGAAATTCTCTGACGTCCCTTCCCCACTGACCTGCATAATGATTGCCCTCAGCGCTGACACCCACAGCCTGCAGGCCCAGCCTCTCAGAAATATAAAGCGCCCTGTACAAGTGATACTTCTGGGTGACCACCACTGCCTCCTCAACCTCAAAGATCGCTCTAGCCCTATAAATTGAATCATAGGTCGAAAAGCCCGCGTGATCCAAAAAGATGTCCTCGGGCGGAATGCCCTGGGCCAACACATAGCCCTTCATGGCATTAACCTCGTCATAGCGTTCCTGTCCATTGTCTCCACTGAGAAGAAGCTTTGGCGCGACACCCGCCTCATACAGCTCTATCCCCTTGTCCAGCCGGTCCCTCAGCATGAAGCTCGGCGTCCCATCAGGCCTAATCCCGGCGCCAAGAACCAGGATGCAGTCCGCCTGAATATTGGCACCCACTTCCAGAGCTTCCAGAGCCTCAACCTCCGATACAATCCCACAGCTCATGCTAGTGGTCACATAACCACCAATCACAAAAGGGATCACCAGCAGAATAAACAAAATTGGGAAAACGCTCTTCCGAAAATTAATAGTCTTCGTCTTCGTCTTCATCCCCATCATTCCACATGCAAATAAATCGCAATCATGAGCAGCACCGCGATCCCCCTGTGCAGCTTCAGCCAAAGGCCGCCGCGCTTTTTCCTGTAAAAGCCATAGCCCCCCAGCGCGACCTGAAAAATCAGGACTGAGGCTGCCATTGCTCCGGTCAGACTGAACCCATAGGTAAAAAACTGAACCAAAAAGTGCAAGAGCAGCGCGCCGATGGTCATAACACCAAACACCTTATGATACTTGACAACGACCTTCATCAACGCACTGAAGCCCTTAAACACCAGATCATTCTTTTTGATCTGAGCGCGAAATTTCTTATTCACCCATTTGACGAAAAAGTTGAGAATCGTCAACCCATAGAGAAAGATAATGGTGCCGCCCAGAAATTCGCCTAAATCCTCGAACATAGCCTCGACCTCCTGATCTGATCTAAATTAAATAAGGGTATTTCGATACCACTATGGGCAGTTTAGGGATTAGATTGTGTACAACCTATTCCGCTTTCTCCCTACAGTGACCTCAATACCCACACAATTAGCTCATCTATCACAAGTCCGCAAATCTTTCCAAATCGCTTAAATGTCGCATTGCGATGAAACCGGGTGTCTGACACCAAGTTTCATCCTTTTTATTCCATTACACCATGATTTCTGCAAAGCTCAGCATAAAACTCACCACTTTTTCGAAGAGTCCTCTCCTGGGTTTCGAAGTTCACGGCGAATAGTCCAAAGGGACCTGACTCGCCTTCCAGCAGCTCAAAATTGTCCAGGAGACTCCAGTGGTAGTAGCGCTCTACCGGAAGGCCCTCCTCGATCAGCTCGGAAACGGCCTTTAGGTGGTCGTAGATATATTGAGTACGGAAGGCATCTGCAGCGTCGCAGGTGCCGTTTTCGGTGATCCAGATGGGGAGGGATGGGTGGTGGCGGTGGGACCATCGGCAGACTCTTTTGAGGCCTTCGGGATAGATTTCCCAGCCGAGATCATTTTGGGGCTTGTCCGGCAGCATTTCGGTATAGAAGCCCCGGCTGTGGACACCATGACGCGAATAATAATTGATGCCCATGAAGTCTGAAACCACCTGACTGCGTTTGAACACACCGGAGAGGCTAAGGGGCGGCAGCAGACGTCCTGTGGTAAAGGCCATGACTGCCGCGCCCTGGAACAGATAGGACATAAGCTTTGCCGCAGCGCGATCCAACCATTTTGGGCTGTAGGGCACGAAATCGATCAGGTGATGGGCCACGCCCACGCAGGTCTGACCCCCATAGTCTGCTTGTTCGTCATCAGCGCAGGTCTGACCCCCGCTGTTGCGATTGGAACGCAGCTCGTGAATCAGATCATAGGCTCTGATGTGGCAGCGGGCAAGATTGGCGAGGACTTTCATGGTCATACGAAAGTTCTTTTCTCCCGGAGGCCAGATGCCAAAATAGTACCCGTTGGTGGCATAGACATTGGGCTCATTAATGGTGACATAGTCCTGGACGAGGTCGCCCAGATGCTCGACGACATAACGCACATAGCGTTCAAAATAGGTGGCGCAGTTCGGGTTCAAAAATCCGCCGAGGTCGGCGAACCAGAGCGGGATGGAGAAGTGGTGGAGGGTGACCATCGGCTGAATGCCGTTTTCTTTTAGAAGTGACAGCTCCCGACGGTAGTGGAGAATGGCGGCGTCGCTGAAAACGCCGTTTTCCGGCTCGATGCGGCTCCATTCGAGGCCCATGCGGTAAACCTGCTGGTGGGTGTCTGTCAGCAGTCGAAGGTCTTCGTCAATGCGGTTCCAGTGGTCAGCGGCGCGTAAGCAGCTGGAGCCGTCCTTGATGCGGCCTTCTTCGCACCACTTGAACCAGGTGTTATTTCGGTCGCCGCCCTCGATTTGCATTGCGGAGGTCGCACTGCCCAGGAGGAAATGATCCGGAAGTTTGAAGGGCTTCACAAGTTTAGTCGCCTCCTTTGAGGTTGCCTTATCCACGACCATTGCAGATGCATTCGCAGCAGCATTTACCTCGATAACTTTGTCTTCGTTATAAAATGATTAAGGGCGGCTTCAGGTCACGGATCAGTTCAACGGATCAATTCGACAGAAGTTGAAATTTTGCGGTGGTGTTTGAGGGAACTGATTGAAAGGGAGCGGTGAAGCACATGAAGACCTATAAGAAATATATGTATTTATATCCATTCTCTCGGGAATTATTCAGCAGGTGAACCCTTCAATTTTCTAACTTTAATCCGGCCATTGATTGATTCTCCACTTCTAAAACGGGTGAAGAATTCATAGGCTTTGACAGGCATAGTTATGTGCTGGCCGCAGTCGTATCCGCAGCTGTTGACACCACCTTACACCTCCCCCTTTCTGCGTCTGATTACGTGAAAAACGCACTTTAGTTTTATACAATTCAGGGTATAAACATAAATGACCAACTGACCACTTGCATTCAATTCACTTTGAAAAGGAGGCTTATGTCATGAAGACCACTTTTCTTCCCAAATCTAAACCCGGACAGTGGTCGGTCATACTGTTCGCAATATTTATCATGTTCACGTTTTTAGGTACTTACCTGTCGAGAGCCTTGAATAACGACATTGAATATCCAAATCCAATAAACAGTCCTGTTTTGGGCACTGCGATCTATCTTACTTTTATCATTGCAGGTGCAGCCTTCATTACCGGAATCCGAGCTTTGTTGAAACACAAAGAACGCGCCATAGCGGTTTATATTGTGATGGTGATTTGCGGGTATTTCGCTCTTGCCGGTTCCGCATTGTTCATAGTTGGAATGTTCGAGCTGCTAAGATGATACAAAAAACCATCCCCCTTGCACGTTAGAGTGCAACAGGGGGATGGTTTAGTTAGATATCCTATTCACTTTCATGCCATGATCGTCAGCAAGCAAACTACATTGCACACAACTTAATTCACTTTCCCCCATACCAACTTGACAATATAGCGTTTATAATCCGCAAAAAAGGGAAATTAGATAACGATGCACAAAACATTAAAATAAGGGAGTTGAGCGTATGAAAGGCAACAAAGAATTGATCGACGCGCTGAATGGTCTTCTGTCCGACGAGCTCACCGCCGTCAACCAGTACATGGTCCACTCCGAGATGTGCTCCAACTGGGGCTATGAAAAACTACATAAACATTTCGAAAAACGTGCCATTGATGAGATGAAGCATGCGGAGAAACTCATCGGCAGAATTTTGTTCCTTGAAGGTATTCCAATTGTGACCCAGCTCAACAAAGTCCATATTGGCAGCGATACCGCCAAGCAGCTGGAAAACGACCGATTGGCAGAGGTTGATGCCGTCAAGGCTTACAACGACGCAATCGTCCTTGCCGGTGAAGTCAGAGATTTCGCCACCCGTGAAGTCCTCGAGTCCATCCTGAACGACGAAGACCGCCACCTGGACGGCATCGAAGAGCTCCAGGACCAAATCTCCCACATGACCCTGCCTCTTTTCCTCACAACTCAGCTTTAATTTAAAGGCAAACTCAGCGCCATATTTTTAAAAAATAACCAGCCTAATCTGATGGTCAATTCCAATGACCGCCAAACAGGCTGGTTTATTTTTTCAGCAAAATCATTCTCACTACTGGTTTTTCCGCTTGATCTCACTCCCAAGTTTAAACCTAAGCGCAGACCAGTCCTCATCCAGCGCGATCTGTCTGACAGGTTCCAAGCCAAGGTCCTTAAGAGCGTCCCAAAAGTCGTCACGGCTTAAATCTGACTTGTATCTTTTGGATGATTTTTTGGGATACGCCACCCAGATTAACCCTGATGGATCCATGGCGCTTTTAAGGATTGGTTTACTCTCTTCCAGCTGCGCTTGGTCCCTCGCGAAGATCAGAACAAAGGGGCAAGGCGCACCAGGTGGATCAGCTAGAACCGTTAATTGGTCCCGCCACTGCGTCAGTACACGTTCAAATTCTTCCGGGGCATTCAAAGCAAATAATGTAGTCTGATCCTTAACGTTGAGTTTCTTTAAGAGCTCTGCCACCGTTTGATCCATAACTATTCTCCTCATGTTTTACTTTCATACATCCCTTTTATACCTTAATGGCGCTTTTTCACTCAAATTGGCAGACGGTATTTTGCTGAAAGCAAACTAAGTTGTACACAACCTAATCCACTTTCTCCGACATGTGCTACCTAAAGACACAAAA